>NZ_LMRY01000011.1:0-125439 GCF_001427935.1 Paenibacillus sp. Soil724D2 | reverse complement strand
GATTTCGCCATACGCAAGCATCCTAGCTACAAGGGTGGCTTGGTCCCTCCCGTGGTTGGACTTGCACCAACTAGATAATGCGTGCCTCTGGGCACGCTAAACAGCAAAAGACCTGGCCGCATTGGCCAGGTCTTTGTATGTTCACAGATTTATAATTGCTTCAACGCTTCACGATGAGCATCGATTGTAGCAGCAATATCTTCATCGGAATGAACCATAGATACAAACATCCCTTCGAATTGCGAAGGTGCAACCGAAACCCCCAAATCGAGCATGTGGCCGAAATAAGCATTAAACTTAGCTAGATCAGACGTTTTGGCTGAATCGTAATTCGTGACAGCCTGCTCGGTGAAGAATGGACATATCATGGATCCTACTCGGTTAATTGTGCTTGCAACACCAAGTTCAGCAGCATTCCTAGCGAATCCAGCTTCCAGCATCGCAGACTTGCGTTCCAGTTCCTCATAGGCATTGGGCTCACCCAATAAGGATAACGTTGCGAAGCCTGCAGCCATCGCTAGTGGATTGCCGGATAAGGTTCCCGCCTGATAAATTGGACCTGCAGGAGCAATCTGCTCCATGATGTCCAGTCGGCCTCCATAAGCGCCAACAGGGAGTCCTCCGCCAATGACCTTACCTAGACATGTTAAATCAGGTGTAACGCCGTACAAGCCCTGAGCGCAGTGTTTATGCACGCGAAAGCCTGTCATCACTTCATCGAAGATTAGCAGGGAGCCATATTGCTGAGTAATGGATCGTAATCCTTGTAAAAACCCTTCAGCTGGAGGCACTACTCCCATATTCCCAGCAATCGGCTCAACGATGATAGCAGCGATTTCTTCCCCAAACCTTTCAAAAACTAATTTAACGGATGCTAAATCATTGTAAGGCACGGTGAGCGTATTCGAAGCCACGCTATTCGGGACCCCTGGACTGTCTGGAAGGCCAAGTGTGGCTACACCGGAGCCAGCTTTGATCAGCAATGCATCTGCGTGACCATGATAGCTTCCTTCGAATTTCATAATTTTGTCGCGCTTCGTAAACCCGCGTGCTAACCGTAGGGCGCTCATCGTCGCTTCTGTCCCTGAATTCACCATGCGAACCATATCAATGGACGGCACGCGTTCAATAACCAACTTCGCCATTTCCGTTTCTAGAAGCGTCGGAGCACCGAAGCTCGTCCCTTTTTCGGCAGTACTTTTAATGGCTTCCAGCACGACTGGGTGAGCATGTCCTACAATTAACGGTCCCCAAGATCCTACATAATCGATAAAGGTATTGCCGTCAATATCCGTTACGCGAGAACCTGAGCCCTTCTCCATGAACAAAGGTGTTAAACCAACCGACTTGAAGGCGCGAACAGGACTGTTTACTCCACCAGGAATGATCTTCTTAGCTTCTTGAAAGGCAGCCGAAGAGCGCGTGTCGATTCTACTCGAATTTTCCATAATTTCATACCCCCAGTAATCTATCTATGATAAAATGAGTTGACTTACTACATATAAAGGCGGTACCCATATGATCGATACCATCAAAAAAGTACCTTTATTCTCCCAATTGAATGAAGAACAATTCAACACTCTAGCTCAAATTTGTACAAGACGTTCCTTTAAAAGGAGTACCGTCTTATTCTCCGAAAAAGAGGTCGGCTCCGTCTTTTATATGGTCCTCAGTGGCTCTGTCAAAATTTTCACAACAAGCAGCTCCGGTGAGGAAAAAATATTGTCCATCTGCAAATCAGGCGAAAGCTTTGGTGAACTTTCACTGATTGATGGCAAGCCGCGCTCTGCTTCGGCCCAAACTTTGGAGGACAGTGTGCTGCTCACATTGACAGGACAAAGTTTCCTCGGTCTGCTACGCACTCATTTTGACATTACCCTCGGCATTATGCAAGAGCTTAGTAGTCGACTACGCGATACGAATCAACAAGTGTTCGACTTGACCTTCTTAGACGCGAGAACGCGTGTCATCAAAAGCTTGATCAAAATGGCCAATAAGCATGGGTTGCGTAACGGAACGACAATTACGATTAAACTCGTGCTTAACTTTGACGAAATATCTCAACTAGCCGGCGTACAAAAAGTGACGCTCATGCAAGTGATTCGTGATCTTGAAGAAAAGCAAATCTTGACCATTTCATCATCAGATTTCAAATTAGATCTGGCCAAGCTTCGTTAAATCGAACTGGCTGTTTCTACGGCTTCCTGAGACTGGTTTTGGATCAGATCCGCAAGCTGCCACGCTGCCTCTTTACCTTGCCTTATACAGTCAGGGAGGCCCACTCCATGGAACCCCGCACCCACGATGAGGACTTGAGGCATAGCTGCAGCAAGCTCTTCACGGAACTGTGCAATCTGCTCCAGATGACCCACCGGATATTGCGGCATAGAATGCATGAGGCGAGTTACATCCGTAAAGAGCGGTTCCGCCTTTAGTCCTAATAATTCCCGAAGATCATGACGAGCTTTGCTAACAAGTTGTTCATCCGACCACTCCGGCCACTCTTGCTCACCTGCACGACCGATATAACAACGCAGAAGCACCTTCCCGTCTGGGGCTGTATGCAGCCATTTAGCAGATGTTAAGGTACACGCAGTTATCGTCCTGCCTTCGGTTTTCGGTACCAGAAAACCCGAGGCGTCCAGTTCAAATGGGATGTCTTTGCGATCGAAAGCCATAATAACATTCGCCACGGAAATGTAGTCAATTTTCTTAAGCTGATTTGCTGCTGGAAAATCGGCTAACACCTGCGCTGCCTGATAAGTAGGCGCAGTTAGGATAACGCCATCTACCATTTCACTATGCCCATCCTCAAAGATAACCTCGGCTTGCTGCTGCCCCATTTTACGAACGGATACAACCCCAACGCCATTTCGTAGATCCACAGTCTTCAAGGCGTCTTCTAAGCCCGAAACCAACGTCTGCAGCCCCTTCTTGAACGTCACGAAAACCGAATTACGAACAGCAGAAGGTAAGTGAGCACTCTCTTCACTTACGTTTTTGCGGCTGGCCATCATCCCTAGAATTAAACTTCGATGCTTCTGCTCCATCGCTCGAAACTGCGGGAACGTTGCTTTCAAACTAAGCTTAAACGTATCACCTGCATAAATCCCCGCTAGAAGCGGTTCCACGATACGCTGGAGCACTTCTTTCCCTAAACGGCGCTCCAGAAAATGCCCAAGAGATTCATCTGTCGATACATCTCGCTTAGGTAGAATCAAATCCAATGCGGCTCGCATTTTACCTAATGGGGAAATGAGGCCCGTCTTCATGAACGGTGTCATTTGCGTTGGTATGCCTAGCACTAAGCCAGGCGGCATGCGGTGCAGCTTGCCTTGACGTACAATATAGGTCTTTTTCGCCCCGGGGTTGGTACCCGTAAGCTCATGTTCAAGCCCGAGATCATAAGCCAGATCAATAATAGGGCGCTTCCGTGCAAGGAAGGAATCCGGACCTTTTTCAATAACGAAACCCTCTCGCTCTATGGTATGAATTTTCCCGCCAAATGTCGGGGATTTCTCCACCACAGAAATACGAAAAGGGGCTCCCGCAGACTCCAACCTTTTCTTTAAGTAAAAAGCTGCGCTAAGCCCCGTAATCCCCCCGCCAACAATCATGTAGTGAGGAATCCTAGTACTCATGATAGACGGGTGACCTCTTTCCATTTGTTATAGACAACATCACTCAATGTTTCCAAGTACAGAGGGTCTGTATTTAGCGATTCTGTTCGTTCCAAATGCAGTCCAAGTTCCTTGGCCAGGGCCTGTGCTTCGATATCGATATCGTAGAGAACCTCCAGATGATCCGAAACAAAGCCAATCGGACATAGGAGAACACTCTTGACGCTTTCTTCTTGATTGATTTTACGTAAAACATCCAAGATATCCGGACCAAGCCACGGCATCGCCGTTTGGCCTGCGCTTTGCCAACCAAACTGCCAATTCGTCAGCCCCACACGTTCAGCAATGACTTTGGAAGTGGCAAGCAACTGATCTGGATATGGATCTTTCATTTCAAGGATTTTCTCAGGCAAGCTGTGCGCAGTAAAGATAACACGCACATCATTTCGATCACTACCTGTGAATTTCTCCAAAGCTTTGTCAACACGTGCACTAAGGGCATCCACCAATTTAGGATGAAGATGGTAATCAAGAACGAAATCAATCTTCAGACCAAGCGCCTCTGCCTTATCTTTCGCTCTTTTGACATAGCCGCCAACGCTCATCGTGGAGTAGTGAGGGGCTAGAACGACTCCCACAGCCTCCGTAATACCATCCTTAACCATTTGCTCCACACCGTCTTCTACGTAAGGCTGAGCATGCTTCAGACCCTGATAACAGACGAATTCAAGGTTTGGATGTTCTTGACGAAGTGTATCTTCCAAGCCTTTAACCTGCTTGTTCGTATTTTCACGCAGCGGGAAGAACCCTCCTACAATTGCCTCATAACGAGCCGTTAATTCATGCAGCTGCTCAGGCGTTGGAGGATGCCCACGTCTAATATGTGTGTAATAAGCTTCAACTTGATCCAAACTTTCCGGAGTACCATAAGACATGACTAAAACACCAATACGCTGACTTGCCATGCTAAACACCACTCTTTTCTGCTTGCTGCGTTAATACGGAATGTGAGTAAGTATGAATGAATGTAGTCAAATCCTTTAGCTTCTCAAGCGATGCTTCCGGGAATAAACCATGGCCAAGGTTAAAGATATAACCTGGTTGCTGGATGCCTTCATCAATAATTGCTTTCGCCTGCTGCTCAATAACGCTCATCGGAGCTGTTAAAATATAGGGATCCAAGTTTCCTTGCACGGCGAAGCGTTCGCCAACTCTCCCGCGGCCTACAGAAATTGGAATCCGCCAATCTAGACCAATGACATCCGCTTGGATATCTTTGAGATAAGGAAGTAACTCCCCTGAACTCACGCCTGGGAAATAAATCTTTGGCTCCTTCAAGTCCGCAAGTTCTTTGAAAATTCTCATCATTGTAGGCAGTACATACATTTGAAAATCTGCAGGAGAAAGCGCGCCAACCCAGCTATCAAATACTTGAACAGCTTTGGCACCCGCTGCGATATGCGCTCGTAAGTAGGTAATGACCATATCGCCAAGCTTCTCCATTAAAGCAAACCAAACGGTTGGTTCGGAGTACATTAGCTGCTTCGTACGAATATAGCTTTTGGATGGCCTACCTTCAATCAAATAGCTCGCAATCGTAAATGGCGCACCCGCAAATGAGATGAGGGGAACCTCAAGCTCCTTGTCTAAGATACGGATCGTTTGAATAATATGCGATAAATCTTTTTCCACATCGATAGGACGCAGGCGCTCAACATCTTGCGCTGTCCGAACGGGGGTATGAATCACAGGACCGACATCTTTGACAATATCAAAATCAACCCCAAGAGAAGCAACGGGATTCATAATGTCCGAATATAAAATGGCCGCATCAACACCCAACTTTTTAATGGGCATCATCGTAACTTCCGCAGCTAGCTCTGGTTGCTGACAAATTTCGAGCAGTGAGTACTTTTCTTTGATTTTGCGATAATCCGGATCGTAACGTCCAGCTTGGCGCATATACCAAACGGGCAGTGTATCCACCTGTTCTTTTCGGCATGCTTTAATAAAATTATCGTTATAGGTCATGAGGCACCTTCCATATATAGGGATCTTCGGCCCTAAGCCAAAGTCTCTCCGATTAGTTTCCATCTATTCTCATTCATTATGCCCTAATTATACCCTTGTCACAACTGAAGTAAGCTTAGGTTTTGCGACAAAAGTATGACAAAAGAACCATCCGCACTAAGACTACATGCTGATCGTTTCCAGCGGAAACTGCTCGCCTTTGCATCTTAGGTGAATGGCTCTTATTGGAAATTAGCTATTTTTTCAAATATCTAGCAATATCTTTGGCAAAATAAGTCAAGATGATATCAGCACCGGCACGTTTGAAGCTTGTCATTGTTTCCATGACGATGGCCTCTTCATTCACCCAGCCCTGCAAGGCTGCAGCCTTAATCATCGAATACTCCGCACTCACATTATAGGCGACTACTGGCAAATCGAAGTTATCCTTCAGCATCCGAATGATGTCCATATAAGCAAGAGCTGGTTTCACCATGAGGAAATCAGCACCCTCTGCAACGTCACTTTCCGCTTCACGCAAAGCTTCGCGCCCGTTCGCTGGATCCATTTGATACGTCTTACGGTCACCGAATTGCGGTGTTGAATCTACTGCATCCCGGAATGGACCGTAGTAAGCCGATGCATATTTTACGGAATATGCCATAATCGGTGTATTCTCGTAGCCTGCTTCATCTAATCCTGAACGAATCGCATATACGTAGCCGTCCATCATATTGGAAGGAGCAATAATGTCAGCACCCGCTTTGGCTTGCGAGACAGCCGTACGAACCAACAGCTCCAAGGAAGCATCATTTGCCACATCCGCCTGTCCTGTCACCGGATGATGATGAATAACACCACAGTGGCCTGTATCCGTAAACTGACATAAACACGTATCGGCGATAATGAGCAAATTCGGGTTCAATTCTTTAATTAAACGAGTCGCTTGCTGCACAATGCCATCATCCATAAAAGCGGATGTTCCTTGTGCATCTTTATGATCCGGAACACCAAACAAAAGTATAGCTTGAATGCCGAGCTCTGTAATTTCTTCGATTTCTTCTTGCACTCTGTCTAAAGAAAAATGATAAACACCTGGCATAGAAGCAATTTCTGACTTGATGTTCGTACCATGTGTAACAAAAATCGGTTGAACAACATCGTGAACAGTCACTTGATTTTCACGTACCAGATTACGAATAGCTGCATTGCCGCGTAAGCGGCGATTACGAACGATAGGGAAACTCATGAAGAATTCCGCCTCCTTATTGGTGATCAGATGCAGCTCCTTAAGAAGCTGCATCTGAGACATTTTTATTATTTATGTTGAGTAATACTTTGTACCAATGAAGCAACTGTAGCCTCTTCCGCCATATAAGTAACCGGCAGTCCACATTGACTTGCGGTCTCTGCGGTTTTCGGTCCAATACAGGCAATTTCAACCCCTTGCAGCAAGGATAGCGGTTCTTCCACACCCAGCTGGCGCAAGGCTTCAAGTAAATTTGTAACCGTAGATGAGCTTGTAAAAGTTATGATATGAATGCTTTGATTTTGCAGAAGATGAATGATTTCATCCCCATCGTCTGTTGTGAGTACATTTTCGTAGACATCAACTTCAGTTACTTCAAGACCGAGTTCTTTGAGTTTAGCAGGCAAATAATCACGTGCCAGATCAGCTGTAGGTAACAGAACCTTCTGACCGGCTTTCAAATCTGCTTGAATGGCTTCCAGGATACCCTCGCCTTGATATTTGGCTGGGAGTACATCCGCAATGATGCCACGCTCAGCTAGCGCTTCGGCGGTCTTCGGGCCTACGGCTGCAATGCGAGCTTTCCCCATTTTGCGAACATCAATCCCTTTTTCACGTAGCCTGCGGAAAAAATACTCCACACCGTTTACGCTTGTCAGTAACACCCAGTCAAATTCATCAAGCTTGTCTAGCGCCAGATCCAATGCTTGAATGGCCTCAGGGCGACTTGGCGGTTGTAATCGAATAACAGGGAATTCGACCGCTTCTCCACCCATGTCATCGATTAAATCCACGAGCTCACTTGCTTGACTTCTAGCTCTTGTGACCAGTACTCGACGCCCAAAGAGCGGCTTCTTCTCAATCCAAGCCAGCTTCTCTCGCAGCTTAACAACTTCGCCAACAATAATAACGGCTGGGGATTTGAAATTAGCTTCTCTTACCTTCTCCGTAATATCAGCCAAAGTTCCCGTAATCGTTTGTTGATCCGCCCATGTTCCCCATCTGACGAGCGCAACAGGCATTTCCGGCGGTTTGCCGCAGCGAATCAATTCGCGGCAAATTTGTTCAAGATTTGCTACACCCATTAAGAAAACCATGGTGCCAATCGCCTTGGCCAGATGCTCCCAGTCCAAACTGGAATAGGTCTTATTCGGATATTCATGACCGGTAATAATCGCAAAAGACGAAGTGAAGTCGCGATGGGTGACTGGAATACCCGCATAGGCAGGAACCGCAATTGAGGATGTGATACCCGGTATAATATCGAAGATCACATCGTTATCTGCGAGCAGCTCTGCTTCCTCGCCTACTCGACCGAAGACGCTGGGATCGCCGCCTTTGAGACGAGTCACCACTTTCCCCTGTAGGGCCAGGTCTACGAGCAATTGATTAATTTCTTCTTGCTTTAGTATATGTTTGTCCGGAAGCTTGCCGACAAAGATCAGTTCAGCTTCCGGTCTACGATGCTTAAGTAGACGAGGGTTGGCCAGCCGGTCATAAACGATGACATCGGCTTTCTGAATGGCTTCCATACCGCGTACCGAGATGAGTTTAGGATCTCCGGGACCCGCACCTACGAGATAGACTCTTCCTTTGTTCACGGTGCTCACTTCCTTACCTCAGCCAGGATACGTTCTGCGCCTTGCGCGATAAGCTTATCAGCAACAAGCAAACCTAGCGCTTCCGGATCGCTCCCGGAAGCCGTTTCCTTGAGCATGGTGACGCCGTCCGGCGTACCAACCATGCCCGTTAAAGTGAGCAGCGGCACTTCTGATCCGCTGTTGTCTTCGCTTATGCTCGCGTAAGCGCCGAGCGGCACTTGGCAGCCTCCATTGAGTCTGCCGAGGAAAGCCCGCTCCGCTCGCACCGCGAGCGCGGTTGGCTCATGCTGGAACCTGCTCAGCAGGTCCAGCATGAAGGCGTCGCCGCCCCGGCACTCGATGCACAGCGCCCCCTGCCCTACGGCAGGGAGGCAGATCTCGGGCGGCAAGTACGCGCTAATGCGATCCTGCCAGCCGATCCGGTGCAAACCGGCCGCGGCAAGTAGAATCGCATCGAAGTTCTCATCATCGAGCTTGCGCAGCCTCGAATCAATATTCCCGCGGACCGACTCGATGCGGAGGTCCGGGCGGAGGTGCTGCAGCTGGCTGGCGCGCCGCAGCGAGCTGGTACCGACGAGCGCGCCTTGCGGCAGCTCGTCCAGGGAGCGGTGCCCGCGTGTGATCAGCGCATCGCGCGGATCCTCACGCTTCGGCACCGCTCCGACGACTAGCCCTTCGGGTAGCTCGAAGGGCATATCTTTCATGCTGTGGACGGCCATGTCGATGTCGCCGTCCACGAGTGCCTGTTCGATTTCCTTGACGAACAGACCCTTACCGCCTACCTTGGACAAGGTGACATCCAAGATGCGGTCGCCCTTCGTGACAATTTTCTTTATTTCAAATTGACAAGCGATCCCATGTTCAGCTGCAAGCTGTTTTAAGAGTTCCACAACTTGCCCTGTCTGCGTTAGTGCCAAAGCGCTTTGCCTAGTTCCTACGATGATTGTTCTCATCTCTACCCGCCTCTCTGTACTTGCTGCCCGATATCCTTGATAGCTGAACAAGCAGATAGATCCTTACCTCTATCTCCAACTTACTCCTGCATCCAAGGTTCTTTCTCTAAGGTTATGTAGAGCTTCTCTTTCCAACTTTCAAACGTGCCGTCCCTTATTTTGGCAAGCACGTCCCATTCAAGCATCTCTTTAAACACACGTTGTCTGGCTTGTTTATCAGCCACCCTGCTCTGAATCAATAACCGTAAATCGCTTAGGAAATCGAGGTAGGTTTCATACTCCTCACCATAAGCGTTGTCTAATTCTTGAGCGAATTTACGAGCAGCCGAAGGGCTTGCTCCACCTGTTGAAACCGCAATAACTAACTTCCCTCTTCGAACAACAGAAGGGACGATGAAGGAGCTCAATTGAGGTTGATCAACAACGTTTACTAGCTGCCCATTACGTGATGCTATCTCATGCACATGAGCATTTACTTTCGCATCATTCGTTGCAGCTACAACCAAGATGTAGGCCGTAAAATCCGAGCTTTTGTCGATCATGATCAATGGATCAAACGTTTGCCTATATAGAACCACGTCAGCATGGTTCTCCATCTCCATAAGCCCCTCAGTAAATTCTGTGCTTACGATCGTTACATGGGCACCTGCTTGCAGCAGTGATTTCACCTTTCGTTCAGCCACAGCCCCGCCGCCAACTACTAAACATCGGCGTCCAGACAGATTCATCATAATTGGATAGGGATGATTCATCGTCGTTAGCTCCATATCCAGCCGTGAAAACCTGAAACCAGATTAGAAACCACAAAATTGAGAACAACAATCAGGAATGCCGCGAGGTTCCAAGCTGCGAGCTTATTGCCCGAAATACGCATAGAATGCTGCTGAAATAAATAGAAAGCGTACGCTGCCAATACAAAGAATGAATTAATCACCTTAGGATCATAAAGTAAATTACGATCTCCCTCCAGTACAACCCAAACCACTCCCAGGCTTAAAGCCATAAGCAGCAACGGTGCACCAATAATAACGGAGAGATAGGTGTAATGTTCAATTTTCTCAAGTGAAGGTAATCTCATAACCGTTTGAGAGAATTTCTTCGCTTTCAACATTTTGTGTAAGAACACATACATGCCTGAGAAAATAGCTGCAATCGAGAATGCCACATAGCTGCCAATCGCTAAGGTAATATGAATAAATAATAGCTCATCGTTGATGTCCCAATCAGGCTTAATTGGCGTTACATTCGGATTACCGAAAACATTCAAAGCCAAAATGGCAAAACTGAGCACATTCACAAAAAATACAAACAATTCAATGCGGAAAAATCGGTTAATCAACAGTGAAATCGTGACAATCAACCACGAAAACATAAATAGTACGTCCGACCGAGCAAATGCCCATTCCGTCAAATGACCATACAAGTTAATGCCTAAGTAAGCGGTTTGTAGAACCCATACAAACAAAAGCAGCCCCGTCCCCATCCGTTTCGCGCTTCGGTTCGCATTCGCGAAATCCGAAAAGTAAAACAATAGGCTCAGGGCATACATATAAATCATCGCATCAAACAACCAGCTACGTGTAACCATGGCACCTCTCCTAGGCGATTAGCGCCCTTTTCTTCAAGATTGGGCTAGAACATCAGCGTTCTGTAAACTAAGCACGGACAACTTATCATCCAGCATCTGCTTAGCTTCAACTGCTTTATGCCCGGCTTCTAGTTCTTGTGCTAACTGATTGGCTTGCTCTTGTTGTTCAAGGGTCTCTTCCAGGGCAAACAGTTTCGTGAATAGCTCAAGCGCTTCATCACCATGACGCTCTCCAGCCATTTCCTTAATACGAAGGATTGGGTCGCGCAGCACTTGATTCACAATGCTTTTCGTCAATTTACGGATAACTTTAATTTCACGTTCATCAAGGTCAGGCAGCTTCTTTAACATGTTATCCATCGTCTCTTCGTGAATCTGGCTTGCTTTTGTTTGAAGAGCACTAATGACTGGACTTACACCTAGCGTCTTCGTCCATTGTTCGAAAACACCTATTTCAGACTCGATCATCGTTTCAATCTTTGCTGCTTCTTTCTTTCTCTCTTGCAAATGTTTATCTACGATATTCTCCAAATCATCGATATCATAAAGAAAAACATTTGGTAAGCCGCTAATTTGTGGATCTAGATCACGAGGGACCGCGATGTCCATCATGAAAAGCGGACGTGATTTTCTCTTTTGAACATAGGACTGAATGTCATTCTTCGTAAGAACATATCCTGGGGCGCCTGTTGAGCTTATAATAATATCCACTTCCGCTAAATGCTCCAGCATGTTACCGATGGTACATGGAATGCCGTTAAATTTCTCAGCCAATTCAACTGCACGTTCAAACGTGCGGTTAACCACGATAACTTTGTTAGCGCCATTCGCGTAAAGGTGCTTCACCGTGAGTTCGCTCATCTTACCTGCACCAATAATCATAACAGTCTTGTTCATGTAGGTACCGAATATTCGTTTACCAAGTTCCACCGCGGCGTAGCTGACGGAAACTGGATTATTGCTAATGCCTGTTTCGGAGTGTGCTTTTTTGGCAAGTGTCACGGATTGCTTAAACAACGTATTGAAATAAGCCCCGGTTGCTTTCATATTTTGAGATGATAAAAAAGCATCCCGCACTTGTCCTAGAATTTGGGTTTCCCCAATGACCATAGAATCTAATCCGCTTGTTACGCGAAATAAATGTTCAATCGCTTTTTCATTTTCATACATATATAAATGCTTTTGGAATTGATCCTTACTGACTTGGAACCAACGTTCAATGAAGTGAGTCAAGTAATGGCTGCACATCTGCGGTCGATCCACAACAGCGTAGATTTCCGTGCGATTGCAGGTGGCGACGATTACACACTCCAATATGCTTTTCGTGTCTTTCAATTCTGCCAACGCCTTAGGCAAATCCTGATCGGAAAAAGCGAACTTCTCCCGAATTTCTACCGGGGCCGTACGATAATTCAAGCCAAGTGCGATAATATGCAAAGGTACCACCTGCCTTTCCGTCTATTTCTATGAACCATTATAGCACAGCAAAACAAGCAATCCGACAAATTTTTTGTAGAATTTATGAATGCTTCATACTGCTCGTTAGTTTTAACAGCATTTCGTTTCTATATACCTAATATAGGGATCTTTGAGTGTAGCTCAAAGTCTCTCCGCTTTGGGATCTTTGAGTGTAGCTCAAAGTCTCTCCGCTTTGGGATCTTTGAGCTCTATTCAAAAAAGATCCTTATATATCCTTTATTGAAGTGCTTTTTTTCGTATAAAAGAGGTTAAATTTCGATCCAGCTCAGTCAGCTTCGTATTTTGGGACGAAACAATATCGCCATTCGAAGCCATGAGTTTCTCATACAGATCGTACAGACTCTTGTACTGAACCCAAACTTCCTTCAAAGTCTGGATCTCATCTGGCTTTAACATTCGCTCTCCCCCCACCTGCAGACGCTTCAAGTACTGCGTTAACTGGGTCATACTGTCCAGTGAAGTCAGATATTCGCTTCCTCCAACAGCAAGCACCATGCGTTCATGCGTATAACTTGCCGAGTAAAGGGCTTGCCCCACAGCGTCCAATCCTGCGGTATCTTTGCTTTGAGCAGCTTCCTCCAGGTAGCTCTTCAGAAGTTCCATCTGAAACAGAGCTACTTGATACAGTAGATGGGTAGCATCATGCTCCTCTTTATGAGGACCAAGTATTTGAACGAGCTGATAAATAGGCCAGATGATGAGAAAGAGTACAATACTGTAAATTACTGCTTTTCTTACTATTTTCTTTTTCAAATCCGTTCCCCCAGTTCATGTTTGCTTCATGTTCGGACATGTGTCGCAATAACATTGTATGGGTATCTGGACAAACAAATAACCACGGATTTCTCCGTGGTTATCGTTATTGTTATGCGCAGATTCTTATTTAACAAGCTCTGCTTGCTTCATTTCAGGAGTTTCTACTTGCAGTTCACCCATTCCGCGAACTAATTTCTTCGCATAGAATGTTTCTGGTTTCAATACGGATACCATAAAGTCAATTGCTAATTGAGGGTCCACTGTCTCACCGCAAGTATAACAATCAAGCGCGGCAAAACCTCTCTCAGGATAAGTATGAATGGAGAGATGACTCTCGGACAACATAACAAGTACAGTTGCTCCTTGTGGTTCAAATTGCTTGGATTGTACAGATAGTACGGTTGCTCCGCATACCTCGGCAGCTTCTACCATCTGAGCCTGCAGCCAATCTGCATTGTTCAGAAGTTCGAAATCTACCCCCCAAGTATCTACAGCAACGTGTCTTCCGAAAGTTGAGTATTCTGTTTCCATCTTTCGGTTCCCCCTTCCTAGGAATAAAATGTCTGAAAAAAATTTCATCCGCTAGGACCTACGTCATTCACTTCCCGAGGGTATAATCTCTCGCAACATTCAATGTCCTGAGTGAATCCTGGTTCCTATATTGTTTCAACGAGAATAAAAATAACATCTATCGACGAGAAATGCAATAGTTTTTTTTACCAAATGCCTTTAAACAAAAAAGACCCTAAAAAGGGTCTATTGTAATTGTGGGTATATGTGTGGTTAAGCCTCCAATATAAACAAACGATGCGTTAGCTCATTGAGGCGAGTGTCGATCTGCTGATGTTCTTCCTGTTCCTGCAGCATATTTCGTAAATCAAGTAGATGGTTAATTTGATCGTAGATCATTTCAATCTCTTGCTCGACTTCTCTCTTTTGGAACATTTGCTGCATGAGACCAATAGTGTCTTTGTACTCATAGATAACGGTCAACAATTGCCCTTTGACTTCCTCAATTTTAACGACGGTTCCACGCTCGTAGTAGTAAACCATTGTATAGCTTGGATAGATTCGGTTTACTTTTGCGCTTCCTTTAAACTCTGACACTGCTTTACGCATCAAATTAGCCAGTAAGGTGTTACTTAATCTGCAGGATCCTGTGCATTCATATAGGCCCGATTTCTTCTCAAATGAAAGGACGATTTCCTGACCTGCTCCATCTTGAAAAACAACCTCTTGGTTGCCATTTTCCAAGACTTTCACTTGCAATGTCACTTGATGATCCACAAACATTTGAAAAAACCTGAACATCTCGGCTTCTGTTAACTGGAGGCAGGTTTTGACATATTCAGTCGCTAACCTTTGTGCCATAAAAATCCCTCGATTCTTTGTTTACAAGCCATTAACTATTACCTTGTTTATTATTATACTACATGCGTCTCTAATATTCCTGCGTGCAATTCATTATAATCAGCCAAATATTCTGAAAAAACCAAGGAATTACGGAATGCCAGCAAATTTTCCCCAGTAAACCTCGCTTTCCCGTGTGCTTCTTCTTGATTTTCTCTGTCTTTTGACGTCCTTCTTATTAATACACAAAAAACCGCCCTATGATCAGGACGGTTCTTGTTCTTTATCTTGTTCTTGCTGGGTCACGAGTTCATTTGCTTCCTCAGGCTCTGTTTCTCCATAAGCAATAGCTTGCTCTAGAATCCCCCACAGCTCATCTTTGCCGAGCCCAAGCTCCGAGGAAAACATCAACGGCTGAACACCCTTATCCATCCCCAGTGTTTCTCGCACAATCTTGATATGCTTCGACCATCTGCTTTTCGGGATCTTATCGGCCTTGGTCGCAACGACGATGACTGGTACATCATTATGTCTTAGCCACTCGTACATAGCTTGATCATCTTTGGAAGGGGGGTGCCGTAAATCAACTAATTGCATGACAAGGCGCAGTGTTTCTCGATTCATTAAGTAGCTCTCAATGAATTTTCCCCACTGCTCCCGTTTCGTTTTGGAAACTTTGGCGTAGCCATAACCTGGAAGATCTACGAAATATAAGTCCTGGTTGATTTTATAATAGTTAAGCGTTTGGGTTTTGCCGGGCTGTGAGCTGGTTCTGGCCAAATTTTTGCGGGAGATCAAACAGTTGATGAGTGAGGATTTCCCGACATTAGAACGCCCTGCCAGAGCAATCTCTGGCAAGGCATCCTCTGGATATTGGCTAGGTCCAACCGCACTGATAATAAACTCAGCTTGATTGACTTTCATGGATGTTCAACTACTTTCTATCGTTATCCGACTTGCACGGGAGGCTTATCTTTGACAAGCGCATGTTCAAGCACTTGATCCATATGGCTGACTGGAATGAAGGTCATCTCCGCGCGGACACTTTCTGGAATTTCAATGATGTCTTTCTCATTATCCTGAGGCAGCAGGATGGTACGAATACCAGCTCGATGTGCAGCTAGCGCCTTTTCTTTGAGCCCTCCGATTGGAAGTACTCGGCCGCGCAGTGTAATTTCACCTGTCATCGCAACCACACGAGAAACAGGAATATTCGTCAATGCCGAAATCAATGCCGTTGCCATCGTAATTCCTGCGGACGGACCATCCTTTGGAATGGCGCCTTCCGGGATGTGAATATGGATGTCGTTCTTCTCATGAAAGTCTGGTGCAATGCCAAATACATCAGCCCGTGTGCGTGTATAACTGAAAGCTGCTTGAGCGGATTCCTTCATCACATCACCGAGTTTACCTGTCAAAGTCAATTTGCCTGTTCCGGGCATAACGGTGACCTCAATAACTAAGGTATCCCCGCCAACTTCCGTCCAAGCAAGGCCTGTCACAGCACCTATTTGATCTTTCTCTTCTGCTACATTATAGCGGAACTTGCTCGGTCCTAGGTAGTCCTTCAAGTTTTCTTCCGTTACATGCACCGGTGTAGTTGGGTCAGATACGATCTTTTTAGCCGCTTTACGATTCATACCTGCGACTTGCTGCTCTAAATTACGAACGCCCGCTTCACGTGTATATTCACGAACGATTTTCATTAAGGCATCTTCATCTACAATAAGTTGGTCTTCTTCTAGACCATGGTCACGCTTCTGCTTAGGCAGCAAATACTTTTTCGCAATTTGAAGCTTCTCAATCTCTGTGTAGCCAGGAATGTAGAGAACCTCCATCCGATCTAACAGAGGGCGAGGAATATTGTGAACAGCATTTGCTGTCGTCACGAACATGACATTGGACAAGTCAAACGGAACTTCAATGAAATGATCACTAAAAGTGCTATTCTGCTCGGGATCAAGAACTTCAAGCAATGCCGAAGCTGGGTCTCCGCGGAAATCCATTGCCATTTTATCAATTTCGTCTAGCAAGAAAACAGGATTATTCGTTCCAGCGTTCTTCATCCCCTGGATAATCCGTCCCGGCATCGCCCCAACATACGTACGACGATGACCGCGAATTTCGGCTTCATCTCTGACCCCGCCAAGCGAAATACGAATGAACTGTCTTCCCATGGATCTAGCAATTGAACGAGCAATCGAGGTTTTGCCGACGCCCGGAGGACCAACTAAACAAAGGATAGGTCCTTTCAGCTTCTTAACCAGCTTCTGTACCGCTAGGTACTCGAGTACGCGCTCCTTTGGCTTTTCAAGTCCGAAGTGATCCTCATTCAAGATTTCTTCGGCCTTATCCAAATCCAAGTCATCGTCCGTATTTTTGGACCAAGGCAGTCCTAGCAGCCAATCAATATAGTTGCGGATGACGCCTCCCTCGGCAGAAGTCGCTGGCATCTTCTCTAGACGGTCGATTTCTTTCTCAACCTTCTCGCGGACTTTATCTGGCAATTCAGCTTCCGTCAACTGGTTGCGTAGGTCATCCACTTCGCCTGCGCGGCCTTCTTTATCGCCAAGTTCCTTCTGGATGGCTTTCATCTGTTCGCGAAGGTAGTACTCCTTCTGCGTTTTTTCCATTTGTTTCTTAACACGTTGACTAATTTTACGTTCGAGCTCAAGCACCTCTCGCTCATTGTTCAAGATATTAAGCATTTTCTCGAGACGCTCACGTACATCTACTGTCTCCAGAATCTCTTGTTTATCCTTAATTTTGAGCGATAAATGGCTGCATATAACATCTGCTAAACGGCCTGGTTCATCAATGTCAGACACGGCAGCAAGCGTTTCTGGTGTAACCTTTTTCGACAAATTAATGTAATGCTCGAATTGACTCAGTACGCTTCGCATAAGCGCATCGATCTCAGGATCGGTGATCTCTTGCTCCGGTAGTTCCTTAGCCGTGACTTCATAATATTCATCATTCACAAGGTATTCAACAATCTCAGCACGCAAAACGCCTTCAACCAAGACACGAATGGTTCCATTCGGTAGTTTCAGCATTTGCCTTACTTTAGCAATTGTCCCAATGCGATAAATATCCTCTTTGGCAGGTTCTTCTATGTTGATCTCAGATTGAGAGCAGAGGAGAATCATGCTGTCATCCACCATTGCCCGCTCGAGTGCTTTAACCGACTTTTCTCGCCCTACATCCAGATGTAGAACCATGCTCGGATAAACCAGCAGTCCCCTTAGAGGCAATAGCGGCAATCTGCGCACCTTGATTTTTCCGGGTCCCATCCTCTGCACCTCCTAATATATGGATCTTCGAACGGAGTTCGAAGTCTCTCCGCTTTGTGGATCTTCGAACGGAGTTCGATTTGTCTCCGTTTTGGATTTTCGAACGAAGTTCGATTTGTCTCCGTTTCAGATCTTTGAACGATGTTCAAAGTCATTTATTTCTGTACCCCTCGTTGCCCTTTACATTTTATCAAAACTGCAAACAAAACACCAACTGGCACTCTGACGCGTCATGTGAGGTTATCTCAACTCTGATTTAGGAGTCAATTGTATGTTGTGAATTAGCATGTAAAATAGGTAAAGTTGAAGCTGGAATCGTCCTTTCTGAAGTAAAAGGCAAGTGAATCACATTATCATGAAGCTCTAAGCCTAACGCAACTTCCAGCACTTCTTCGATCGAGTCAGCAGCAAGCACCTCTACACCAGGCAAATTAGCGAACATTTCTTGCCAATTTTCTTTGGGGATAATGACTTTGGTAGCGCCCGCTTGGAATGCAGCTTCGACCTTCGCTACAACGCCGCCAACGGGTTTAACTTTACCATGGATACTCATTTCCCCCGTCATAGCCAATTTATTATCCACAGGTATTTTATGTATCGCAGATGCAATAGCTGTCGCCATGGAAATACCTGCAGAAGGTCCATCGATAGGCACTCCGCCAGGGAAATTAATATGCAAATCATAGTCTGACGTATTAAATCCAAGTTTGCGAAGGACTGTCAAAACGTTTTCCACTGATCCGCGCGCCATACTCTTCCTGCGGATGGTTCGAGAGCCTCCTCCCATTTCCTCTTCATCTACTACACCTGTAATATTAAATTTCCCAGTACCTGCAACGGCAATTGGTATCGCGGTCACTTCGATCTCAAGTAGTGTACCCAAATTAGGACCATACACCGCTAATCCATTGACGAATCCAATTTGCGGTTGTGCAGGTATTTTCCGCTCTGGTCTAGGTGGAATTTGCGATGAATTGACAACCCACTCAATGTCAGCTGCGGTAATCTCATCTCGCTTATCCGTTAAGGCAATACCCGCGGCAAGCTGAATCACATTCACAGCCTCTCTGCCGTTCGTTGCATATTTCGTTACAACTTGAACAGCAGCTTCACATTTCTTGAAGCCAATTTTATCCAAGGCTTTCCGAGCAATTTCCCCTACCTCACCTGGTAAAAGAGGACGGAAATAAATTTCCAAGCAGCGCGAACGGATAGCTGGAGGAATCTCGCTAGGTGTACGTGTTGTAGCCCCTACTAAACGGAAATCAGCAGGCAGACCATTTTGAAATATATCATGAATATAGCCTGGAATATTCGTATCCTCAGAGCTATAATACGCACTCTCTAGAAATACTTTACGATCTTCCAGCACCTTTAATAATTTGTTCATTTGTGTGGGGTGTAATTCACCGATCTCATCGATAAACAATATGCCGCCATGCGCTTTCGTCACGGCACCTGGTTTAGGTTGCGGAATCCCCGCGACCCCCATTGCACCTGCACCTTGATAAATTGGATCATGAACTGAACCGATTAATGGATCGGCAATTCCTCTTTCGTCAAAGCGTGCTGTCGTTGCATCGATTTCTGTAAATTTGGAATCCGGACGGAAGGGTGACTCCTGATTTTTCTTAGCTTCTTCTAAGACGACACGAGCCGCAGCCGTTTTACCAACCCCAGGCGGACCATAAATAATGACATGCTGCGGATTGGGACCGCATAGTGCAGCTTTTAGAGCTTTCAATCCTTCAATCTGGCCAACGATATCCTGCATGGAAGACGGTCTTGTTTTCTCAGAGAGTGGCTTTGTTAGCGAAATGGATCTTAGCTTTCTCAATTTTTCCAATTCTTTCCTGGACTCTCTATCTACAGCAGACCGGTTCGTCTGTTGATTACGCAGCAAATTCCAGAAATACAACCCAATCACAACCGCAAAGAAAACTTGAATTACCATAAGAATAATACTTAAACTCATTTGTCATACCTCCTAAGAGCTTTGCTTTAGCAAACTGTCATCGTAAGCATATGCTTAGATTTCGTAAGAAAACTGCTTCGTAAGCTGTCATGCTAACTTCGTCAAACAGCTCAGTTTTTTGTCATAGCTTCCATTATTCCCGTGAAAAAGAAGGTTAATCCAATTCATGCAAACTTTTGCGTGACGTATGATAGCCCCCTTACAGAAGAAGGATAAGAGTAGATATTCATGCAAAAGGAAGTGGTTCGCTTGAAGAAAAACTTGATGATTCTACTTGTTTTCCTCTGTCTTTGTAAAACGTCAGATGCATCCGCTTTGGCTAATGATCCCCTACTGCCTAATGCAGATATTATTATCGACGTAGGGCACGGGGGCATAGATAGCGGTGCTTTACACGGTAAATACCAAGAAAAAGATATGAATTTAGCCATATCCAAAAAAACATACAAGTTACTTAAGAAAAGGGGCTATCGCGTTATCATCAACAGGACTGAGGACTACGCTTTAAGTGAAGATAACAAGTGGTCCTTCGGTGGAAGACACCGCAAGGATTTAGCTCAACGTTCCGGACTCGCCAACACAATTAAGCCCAAAATGATGCTAAGCATGCATATCAATTGGTCAGGTAAATCTGATCGTAGAGGACCACTTGTAATTTATCAAAATCAATCAGACAGCATTTTGCTTGCTCAACTTTTGCAAGAATCTCTGAATCGTCTTTATGGCACGGAAGAACTGCCTGTTCTCGGTAAAAAGTATTATGTGCTCAAGCACACGAAAAGCCCTGCTGTTATCGTCGAACTAGGATTTATTTCCAACAAATCAGACCGCAAGCTGTTGAATGATTCTCATCATCAAGCCAAGTTAGCAAAAGCCATTTCTCAAGCGGTAGATCAATACTTTGCTATGATTCATCCTAATTAGCATTTAGCTTCATAGTTTGCGAAATCGGAACAAAGGTAGCTTCCTTTTGAATGATCGGAATGGCCTCTTTGATCACTTGGGCTGTTTTTTTCCCTGGTGGACCCACATGTCCGATCGCGATGACCATATCCCGTTGATGGATTAATTTTTTAAACTTCACCATTTGCTTGCTGATGTGACTGTACGTGTAAAGATCATCGAAGAAGAGTTGATTCTCTGAAAATGGAACTCCATTTTGCCCCGCTAGCTTGCCGATTAGGCTTTTTGGAGAAGTACGGCTATCTAATAAAATGAGATTTTTCTCTTTGCAGAGTTCAACGAGAATTTTCATTACTCTCTCATCCGCAGTAGCCTTGGATCCCATATGATTATTAATTCCTATTACATAGGGAATATCTTCGATTGCCGCTACGATCCGTTTGTGAATCTCATCATTCGATAAGTCCGTAGTAATGGCTCCTGGACCCAACCAGCTCTTCTTGCCCCGCACAGGCTCCATAGGTAGGTGTAGAATGACTTCATGCCCCCTATCGTGTGCTAATTGAGCATCTTGTTTGGAGGAGGGCAGGAAAGGCATGACAGCGACAGTGAAAGGGATAGGTAGATCCAACATCTCTTTAGTGCCGTCCATATTATTGCCAAAGTCATCAATGACAATGGCCACCTTCTTCGACTTGATCTCGGCTGCTTGCTGTGAAGGCATTCCCACATCTGAAGCACCCGTATGCCAAGGTAAAAGAAGCAAAAAGATCCCTACGATTACTGTAAGGGTAATGTGACGAGCAGTCCTATACTTGCTTAGCAAATTCATATCATTCTCCTTGTTTGCATGTAATCGTTAGAAAAACTTACTTCAAATGAACAAGCTTTCCAGTTTTACTCATTATGCTTCTCTTGCGCTACAAATATGCGTACAAGGAATTAAATGGCATTAGGGGAGCTGGTTCAGAAGTAAGTGCTGGTGGGAGTGGGATTGCAAGGGCGGGTGCGGCTGTGGGCGGGGATTTAGAGTGTGGGGCGGGCGGGAGTGCAAGGGCGGCTGTGGGCGTGGATTTAGAGTGTGGGACGGGTGGGAGTGCAAGGGCGGGTCCCGGGCGCGGCTACAGGCGTGGAATTAGAGTGTGGGACGGGTAGGAGTACAAGGGCAGGTTCCGGGTCGGATGGGAGAGCTGATGCAGGTGGTTGCGAAACGAGGGAATAAGTGAGAGAGAACAATGCCGATAAAAAAGTTCTCAAAGGGAACTACGATTCGTTATTTGAGCCAAAAACGTTCAAATACATGAGTATGAGGAACTACAGTTCGCTATTTCGTTGTTTTCCTTAGAAAACCTCTCTTTTTTTAGAAATAAAGCATCCATGTTCCGCTAATTCAAATTTCTAGTGCATTTTCCCAAAATAGAGCACTGTAGTTCCCTTTAAAAAAGGATTTATGGTTATATACCTGCTTATCCGTCCATAACTGGGGATCTGTAACAATTCCTTACAATCACGAGCTCATTGTCTCCGAGACACAAAGAAAGCCGTTAAAAGCACCTCATCCTAGGCACATTTAACGGCTATCTTTTTTAAATATATGCTATTAGTGCTTACGTCCTGGGATAACACCAGTTTTTTCATAAGAATCTACGATGATATCAATTTCTTTCTTTAATTCATCGAGCAGTTCAGCTTCAGGAACCTTGCGAATCATTTCTCCATAACGGAACAGCATTCCCTCGCCACGAGCTCCTGCAATCCCAATATCAGCTTCACGCGCTTCTCCTGGACCATTTACTGCACAGCCAAGTACAGATACCTTAATTGGCACTTTGATCTTTGCAATATAATCCTCAACCTCGTTAGCGATCGAGAACAAATCGATATCCAAGCGGCCACAGGTAGGACAGGAAACAAGAGTTGCAGCGTTAGTAATCAATCCGAACGTTTTGAGCAGCTCACGAGCTACTTTAATCTCTTCAACAGGATCCGCGCTAAGTGAAATACGGAGTGTGTTACCGAGTCCCATATTGAGCAGCGTTCCGATACCTGCCGCACTCTTTACAGCACCTGTAAAGAGCGTTCCAGCCTCAGTAATCCCAAGGTGAAGTGGGTAGTTGAATGCTTTAGCCGCTTGAGAATAAGCTGCAATCGCCATAGGAACATCGGAAGCTTTGAGTGAAACGATAATATCATGGAAATCAAGCTCTTCCAGAATGTTAATGTGGAATAAGGCACTTTCTACCATAGCCTCAGGCGTTGGGTATCCATACTTTTCGAGAAGATGATTCTCAAGTGAGCCGGCATTGACCCCAATACGAATTGGAATGCCACGTTCCTTACAAGCTTTAACAACCGCTTCTACCTTCTCGCGGCGGCCGATATTACCTGGATTGATACGCACTTTATCGATGCCATTCTCAATAGCAGCAAGCGCTAAGCGATGGTCAAAATGAATATCTGCCACAAGTGGAATATGAATTTGCTTCTTGATTTCTTTGATGGCCTCTGCAGCTTCCTTGTTGTTCACGGTGACACGAACGATTTGGCAGCCTGCTTCTTCCAAACGAAGGATTTCTGCTACTGTCGCCTTCACATCCGCTGTCTTCGTTGTACACATACTTTGCATGATGACTTCATTACTGCCACCGATCGTCAAATCGCCTACACGAACGGCCCGCGTATCTTTTCTATGGAACATTATGGTTTCTCTCCCCATGACACCAAACATCCTCCGCTCCAATCCCATTAACAGGGGATCGGATTGGAGGCTGTGTGTAATTTGTGAAATTATGGGTTACGCGCTTTCTTCTTTCTTCTTACCAGTCGCCTGCGCGCCATCTTTGGTCGTCAAAACAGGAGTGATCTTGTTTTGAACCGTTTCCTTAGATACCACACATGTTGTAACGTCTGTTCTCGAAGGGACTTCGAACATCACATCAAGCATTATGCTTTCAATGATGGCTCTCAGACCGCGCGCGCCAGTATTACGTTTGATTGCTTCTTTAGCAATGGCATCAAGCGCCTCTGCATCAAATTCGAGTGAGACGTTATCCATCTCGAGCATCTTCTGGTATTGTTTCACGAGTGCATTCTTAGGCTCCGAAAGAATACGCACAAGAGCTGGTTCATCCAGCGGCTCTAGTGTAGAGATGACCGGTAAACGACCAACGAATTCCGGGATTAAACCGAATCGCAAGAGATCTTCCGGAAGCACCATGGATAAGTACTCGCCTGGTTTCAAATCAACTTTAGCTCCATCTGTGCTAAAGCCAATTACTTTTTTACCGATTCTGCGTTTGATAATTTGCTCAAGGCCATCAAAAGCTCCGCCGCAAATAAACAGAATGTTGGTTGTATCAATTTGAATGAATTCTTGATGCGGATGCTTACGTCCACCTTGTGGAGGAACAGAGGCAACCGTACCTTCAAGAATTTTGAGCAAAGCTTGTTGAACACCTTCTCCGGAAACGTCTCTTGTAATGGATGGGTTCTCGGATTTACGTGCCACTTTATCGATCTCATCAATATAGATAATGCCGCGTTCGGCTTTTTCTACATCATAATCTGCAGCTTGAATCAGTTTGAGCAAAATATTCTCAACGTCTTCGCCCACATAACCAGCTTCTGTTAATGAAGTGGCGTCCGCGATTGCAAAAGGAACATTCAGAATTTTGGCAAGTGTTTGCGCTAGCAACGTTTTACCACTTCCTGTAGGTCCTAGAAGCACGATGTTACTTTTTTGAAGCTCAACATCTTCCAATTTGTTTTGCGAATTAATACGCTTATAGTGGTTATAAACCGCTACAGCCAGCGATTTTTTCGCTTGATCCTGCCCGATCACGTACTGATCCAAAATATTGCGAATTTCTTTTGGTTTCGGAACATCTTTCAGATCAAGCTCTTCTTCATGCCCTAATTCTTCTTCCACAATCTCCGTGCAAAGCTCTATACATTCATCACAAATGTAAACTCCCGGACCTGCAACAAGTTTGCGAACTTGGTCTTGGGATTTTCCACAAAAGGAACATTTGAGTTGGCCTTTTTCATCGTTAAATTTAAACATGGGATCACTCCTTTATTTCAAGTCGTTTCGAGTGATAACCTCGTCGATTAACCCGTATGCCTTCGCTTCATCAGCGCTCATAAAGTTATCCCGGTCGGTGTCTCTTTCGATCTTTTCAAGCGGCTGTCCCGTACGGTCCACATAGATCTGGTTGAGTTTTTGTTTCGTTTTGATAATCCAATCCGCGTGGATTTTGATATCGGTTGCTTGACCTCTTACACCGCCGAGCGGTTGGTGTATCATTACTTCTGCATTCGGCAGCGCGTATCGCTTACCTTTGGCACCTGCTGTTAATAACAGAGAGCCCATACTTGCAGCCATACCTACACAAATCGTAGATACATCTGGTTTAATAAACTGCATGGTATCGAAGATACCCATTCCAGCTGTTACAGATCCACCTGGTGAATTGATATATAAGTGGATATCCTTATCGGGATCCTGTGCTGATAAAAAGAGCAGCTGGGCAATGACCAAATTAGCCACATCGTCATCAATAGCGCTCCCAATGAAGATAATGCGGTCCTTTAATAAACGCGAGTAGATATCGTAAGAACGTTCCCCACGAGCCTCTTGTTCAACAACCATAGGAATAAGACTCATTGTACCAACTCCTTTTGCGGCAATAGCCAAGTTCTCTCAATTGAGATTCAGATACAGTTTAACACGTTTGAACAGCAAAGTCATTTTTTCAGAGAACTGCTATGTATGAGGGTATTTCTTATAGTCTTGGGCAGTTTGGAGGCTAAAATAGGGTAAAAGAAAGGCACGTTGCTTACGTACGTGCCTTTACTAACCTTATTTATACTGCTGCGGAAACATGCTTGCTATTTTCAAGCAAGAAGTCAACCGTTTTTCTCATCACAAGATCGTTGCTCAGACCTTCTAAGCTGCCGTTAGAAGCAAACAGTTCACGAAGTTCTGCCGTTGTTTTTTGGTAGGATTGTGCATATTTCTCAAGTTCCGTGTCAACTTCTTCATCGGAAACTGTGATTTTTTCTGCAGCTGCGATGGCTTCAAGAACAAGGTTGTTACGAACACGCTTGTCAGCATCTTCTCTCATTTGTTCTTTCAGCACGCTCTCGTTTTGACCGGAGAACTGGAAGTAGATCTCAAGCGTCATGCCTTGGGAGCGAAGACGTCTTTCGAATTCCTTCACCATAACGTCTAGCTCTGCTTCTACCATAGAAGCTGGAATTTCAACTTCAGCATTAGCTGCAGCTTTTTCAACAACAGCTGTTTCCAGAGCAGCCTCTGAATCTTTTTCTTTGCGCTCTTGAAGACGTTTTTTCAGTTCTTCTTTGTACTCTACAAGTGTATCGTACTCGCTCACATCTTTAGCAAACTCATCATCAAGCTCTGGCAAGTTTTTGCGTTTAATGTCGTGAATTTTCACTTTAAACACAGCTGCTTTGCCTTTCAAATCTTCGGAATGGTAGTTTTCAGGGAAGCTAACGTTAACTTCTTTCTCTTCGCCTTTACCAAGACCTACGAGTTGCTCTTCGAAACCTGGAATGAAAGAGTTGGAACCAAGCTCAAGGGAGTATTTCTCCGCTTTACCGCCTTCGAACGCTTCTCCATCAACAAATCCTTCGAAATCGAGGACAACGACGTCACCATTTGCTGCTTGTCCTTCTTCAAGAACAACCAATTCAGCATGACGTTGTTGCAAACGTGTAAGCTCTTCAGTCAATTCTTCATCCGTAACTTCTGCGCTTACCGCTTCAACTTCGATACCTTTGTATTCGCCAAGAGTTACTTCAGGCTTAACAGTTACTTTAGCTTTGAACTTCAGTACTTGTCCTTTGCCGAATTGCTCAACGTCTACTTCAGGACGATCAACAGGCTCGATTTTAACTTCTTCAATCGCTTCCACATAAACTTCTGGCAAAATGATATCTAAAGCATCTTGATACAAGCTTTCTACACCAAATTTAGCTTCAAAGATAGAACGAGGTACTTTCCCTTTACGGAATCCTGGAACATTCACTTTCGCGGATACCTTTTTAAATGCTTTATCCAAAGCATCTGCTACGCGCTCTGCGCCAACTTCCACTTCAAGAACGCCTACGTTCTTCTCTATTTTTTCCCAACTTGCTTTCATTTTATGCTTTCCCCTCCAAAAATGTACGATGACATATTTTCACGTTACGCTCTTTACAACCATTCTATTATACCATATAAGATTTTCATTTCAAGGCAGCCTTTCTTGCCTTATGATGGGTCCGGATTAAACTGCTTCACAAACGCTTGCAGCACAAGGTTAGCTCGTTTCCACTGAAGCTTCATGGAATCAACAATCCCGTAATTATCTAGTAATTCTTCACGATTCACCGAGCCAAACAATTTCTCTTGAAGAATCGCATGAAGTGCAGATGCCCACACATCAACAGCACCTTCTTCCGCTTTCTGCAGATCGGTATAGATCGATGTCCCATACGCATAGGCTAGAAATTCCTGCCAGGTCTGCTTGGCAAAATAGACAAAATCAGGTTGGCTTATTTCACTAATGTCCCCGACTCTGCGAATCATATCACGAATGCGTGATGGAAAATCCTCCGGGCACAGCGGTGTCTCTTCGATCTCGACAAGGATCTTTTCCCCATTCTTAGGAAACTCAATAAATCCTCGCTCACCCATCTGTTTAAGCGCCTGCAAAGCTTTAAACTGAATGTGAGGGTGCCGCGGCTTCTCACATAGCCACTCCTTTACACGGTCGCTCACGTCAGATTGATCAATGAACGCTAATTGTTCAAGGGCATTGACTTGCTGCTCCAACGTACCTTCTCTTAGCATATTCAGAAGTTTAAGCGCAAAGGCGCCATCATCGGCTGTCTTATCTTGTATGTACTGCCGTAATAGATCCGTTTCTTCTTCTGGATCATCTTCCAATGGAGACGTCATAGGGAACATGGTTTCTGGATACATGGTATACAGCCAATTCCTCAAAGCTTCCCATTGTTCAGTTTTGTGTTGGTCTACTGTCGGAAATTGCAGTAGAAAGGTAAGCAATTGGAGCGCATCACTATACTGCTCTGTTTTTAGGAACCGAGTAAGCTCCTCTTCGTAAAATTGCTCTGTTTTCGGAAAAAGAATTAAGTTATTGATGGATGGGTCCGTTATGATGATCACCTCAGAAATCTTCTCGCTGGTGACAGTTTACTTGATTGTCCAAGTGATTGCAAAATAAATATATAAAATAGGGTTGACTTCACTTTAAACTATATGATAATATAACTCTTGCTTCGCTAAACGGATCAAATCCGCAAGGTAAGAAGAGGTTTATGTCTCAGTAGCTCAGCTGGATAGAGCACACGCCTTCTAAGCGTGCGGTCGGGGGTTCGAATCCCTCCTGGGACGTTCATGCACGGCAAAGGATCGCGAGAAATCGCGATCTTTTTTTGTTTATCTACATTTGCTAAAAAATAAAATTTCACTATGCTACGAATCTTTCATATTGTGTTATACTCTTTTCAATTACATATTTTTTCGAATAAATGAGGTGCCTTTGCGTAGCAAGCAAGGGGTAACAGGGAATCGGGTGCAAATCCCGAGCGGTCCCGCCACTGTATTCGGGGAGTTTCTTTCTATCATGTCACTTGATGAAAATTCAGGGAAGGCTGAAAGAATACGATGATCCGAGAGCCAGGAGACCTACCTTCATTTATGCACCCAGAAACCTTCGCGGAAAGGAGCGGTGTACGTCAAGTCTTTCGACATCTAGCTTATATTTGTCGTTTATTCGTACGTACCCACGGCCAATCCATCAGGATTGGTCTTTTTTGTTCGTTACACAAACTTTAATTAGGAGGAATTAAAAAACATGCAAACTAAGGCACAAAAGAACAAGGTCACTAGCTTCTTACTAGTGGTTATAGGGTTAGCCCTCTATCTATTCATTAATGAACCGCAAACCGTTTACGGCATGCACATTATGGAAGGATTTCTCCCTGTAGGTTGGGCTATATTTTGGTGGGCAGCCTTCCTTCCGTTCTTCTTTCTAGGTGTCCGAGCACTTATCAAAATTACGAAAGAACATCCAGAGCTCAAAATTATGCTTGGCCTTGCTGGCGCATTCACCTTCGTACTGTCGGCATTGAAGATCCCTTCTGTAACCGGAAGCAGTTCTCACCCAACAGGTACAGGTTTAGGAGCCGTAATGTTCGGACCGCTCCCTATGAGCGTCCTAGGATCGATTGTTTTGTTATTTCAAGCGGTTTTACTTGCTCATGGAGGACTTACGACACTCGGGGCAAATGCTTTCTCCATGGCCCTCTCCGGTCCAGTAGTTGGTTACTTCATATATAAGTCCATGATGAAAACAACAGGCAAACAAAAATGGTCGATATTTTTGGCAGCTGCTCTTGCCGACTTATCCACATACATTGTTACTTCTGTCCAATTAGCTCTTGCATTCCCAGCTGAACAAGGTGGATTTATAGCATCCTTTTTGAAATTCGGCGGTATTTTTGCCATTACACAAATTCCTCTTGCTATTAGTGAAGGTATTTTAACCGTATTAATATGGAATTGGTTACAATCTTACAGCCCAAAAGAGCTATCCATTCTACAACATAAAATGAAAGGAGCTTCTGAGCTATGAAAACTCGTACTGTGAATACCTTGATGTTAATTGCCGTTGTATTATTGGCAGTCTTACCCCTTATTTTCGCAAAAGGCGAATTTGGTGGATCTGATGATGCCGCTGAACAATTAATCCAAAGTATTGAGCCTTCCTATACGCCATGGTTCTCTTCATTATTTGAGCTCCCAGCTGAGACGGAAAGTATGCTGTTCGCCTTACAAGCTGCCATCGGGGCTGGCTTCATCGGGTATGCCTTTGGCTATTTCAAAGGGAAAACGTCTAAGTCCAAAAACCAATGATGAAATTAATCGACTCGCTCTCCTATAAAAATGCCTTACGCCCCCTATCACCGATGTGGAAGTGCGGTTTTGCAGTTACCATGCTGTTGTTTTCTTATCTAACGCATCCAGCGGTCCAGGTAATTATAGCGATTTGGATGGCCGTATGGACGGTAGTCTATGCTCGTATTCCAATCAAATATTATGTAACTATCATCGGTGCTGCATGCCTATTTTTTGTAGGTAGTGTACCCGCAATAGTGGTAGAGGTCCGTCCTTTGCAAGAAGCCTTGCCTGATATCCATGAGGTGGCGGCCTTTACATTCATGGACTGGAAGTTGTCCGTTTCTTCAACAGCTCTTTTGCTAATTGGCAAATTATTCGTTCGTATCATAGCAAGTCTAAGTTGCGTGTCCTTTATTATGTTCAGCACTCCTTTTTCCGAAATGCTGCAAGTTTTACAAAAAGTTCGTGTTCCCAAGCTAGTTCTGGAAATTATGCTTATTATGTATCGGTTTCTGTTCATCCTATTTGAAATTGCCAATAACATGTATGTGGCTCAGCAATCTAGAGGCGGTCAGACTGGTTTCCAAAATAGACTAAAGGATACAGCCATTATTATTGTTCAAATGTTTATTAAAACGATGCAGCGGTATAAATCATTGTCAAATGGCCTTGTCTCCCGAGGTTTTACGGATGACATTCACATGGCCCCCTACCGAGCTAACCCTGTACCTTTTCGATATAAATTGGAAAGTTATGTAGGACTCACGCTCTTACTGCTGCTCGAAATTTGGCTGCGTTGGAATTGGAGGAGTATCCGATGAGCACGATTCTAGAAACCTTAGAAGTTAGTTTTAGCTATCCCGCTTCTCAGAACATGGCTTTAAACAAATTAAAGCTCCGCATCCCCGAGGGAAAAAAAACAGCTATTTGCGGTCATAACGGTTCTGGCAAATCAACATTATTTCTTCAAGCTATTGGCATTCATTCACCTTCATCAGGCCAAGTTGTATGGAAGAACGAAGCTTTAACTTATACCCGCAAAGAACTCAAGCAATTACGTCAAGACGTTGGACTTGTCTTTCAAGATCCGGAACAGCAGCTCATTCTGAATACTCCTTATGAGGATGTCACCTACGGTCTGCGGAATGCTGCCATTCCTGAGCCTGAGATTAACCGCCGAGCAGAAGCTATATTAAGAACGATGGGGCTCGAGCACTTAGCAAACACACCTATTCACCACTTGAGCCTCGGCCAAAAGAAACGTGTAGCCTTAGCCGGTGTGCTTGTGCTTGAACCTAAGCTGCTACTTCTGGATGAACCAACGGCCTATCTGGATCGCATATCGGAACAACAGCTTGTCGAGGAACTTGACCGTATACATAATCGCGGCATCACGTTAGTCATGGCTACCCATGACATGAACCTTGCCTACTCATGGGCTGATTGGATTCTCGTGATGGATCAAGGACAGTGCGTCATGGAAGGCACGCCAGATGATATATTCAAAGATAGCAAGGCTATTATTGGTCTTGGTCTTGATAGGCCCATGCTGCTAGATCTGTGGGAAGCATTGCCCGAAGCTAGTCGTCAGGGAATCTCGGCACCTAAGAATGTGAGTGATTTTAAGACATTATTACAAAAGGTCTATTTATAACTATCATTAACGAATATAAATAGAGTTAAGAAGAGGCTGTCCCAACTGTGATTAGAGGGATAGCTTCTTTTTGTATACATGCATGCAGCTCGCCGAGCCGATAGAGTCTGAGAAGTCGAAAATCGACTTCTCAGTAGGCCGTCCTGCGCCTCCGCACTGAATAAGCGAGGAAAACGCGCTTATCCTGGAGCACCCGAACGAATAAGCGCGAAAAACGCGCTTTCTGTGAGAGCTCGCCGAGCCGACAGAGTCTGAGAAGTCGAAAATCAACTTCCCGGTAGGCTATCCTGCGCGTCAGCGCTGAATAAGCAAGGAAATGTGCTTATTCTGGAGCACCCGAATAGGTAAGGGGTAGGCTTTGCTTTCCCCTTACCTAAAACATATTAATTCTGACCAAAAAGGACCTCCACCTATTGGCGGAAGTCCTTATGGATACGAACTAAAAGGTAGATATCCCAAAAGGTTATAAACCTTTTGGGATAAGCCCCTTTAAACTTTCATTATCCGGTTATTTATTTTGAACGCGACTAATGCCCTTATTTCCTTTTCCGGTTGGCACAAAGTGTTCCTCAAAGCTATAAATCATATGTTCTTGGAGTGGTTTACCCTCTAGTAAATGCTCTCGAACAAGCCTTCTCCCAGTCTCTGGTGTCATTTCCTTGTACCAAATCCCTTGCGGATACACCGTAACAACACCTGCATCCTGACAGCGGCCATTACATCTAGTCCGAGTGGTATGTATAAGATGCTCCGCTCCGTGCTTCGAAATTTCATCTCGGATGGCTAGCGTTGTTTCGTCTCCTGAATTTTTCAGGCAAGATCCCCCGTTACAGATAAGTACATGATGTTGGACTGTTGAAAGATCCCACGTACTCATAAGAACACCTCCCTATCTCCCGTAGGTATATAACTGTGCTGCTGAAATAGGCAGGTCTCCTGGCTTCAGGATCTTCATCAAACGTCAGCCTTCCCAATCGGTCGATCAGTGGCATAGAGACGTTGACTCCTCTGTTACAGTGGCGGGACCGCGTCGGCTTCTAACCGATCTTCCCTTTTAAGCTTACTCTGCGCTTGGAAAGCGGATTGTAAGCACCTATTTCGTATATGAAATTGTTCGAGCTTATTCAAATCTTTTAAACTCAATCATCATACCTCATAAGTCTATCTATGTACAAGGAAAAAGCCCCAACCAAATGGTAGGGACTTCATCGAAGCTGTATTTACGATTTCAATTCACTCGTTTAAACGGAAGGACGATTCGGTTGGTGATGACCAGGCTCTGTTGAGTCCAGATTGGACTGTATGCGAGAAGATTGCTTCGAATGATCGATTGTGCTCTGTATCCTCTGATCCATACTTTTACTTTTCTTTTTGCTCATGATGGGAATCCTCCTATGAGTTGAAATAATGATCACTTGATTAGTATGGTGAGATACAACCTCAAATATGCTGTATAAAATACCCATAAAGGACGAAGGCAAATGGATAATAAAAGCAAAAGCCTGTAAGGAAATCTCCCTACAGGCTCTTGATGGTGCCATTAGACTTTAGTGCTTCTTGTGCGGCAAATTACTGCCTGGCTGACCGTCACCTTGGGTCCTGAAATTCTTCGCGGCTTTCCTCTGCTTGTCGTGCAGCTTGCTAATGAAATGACTATCCATGAGCATTCGCCTCCTGAAGAAAGAATGGCACTACCTCTTTAGAATGTCACACAAGCTCTAAATTTAAACGCATGGCAAGATTAAGAATCGCGCCTCTTGCTTCTGCATCTGTTTTGACTTTTTCGTACAATTCCTCAAAATTAGTGCGGTTTTGAATAAATTCCGGCTCTGTTTTAATAGCTGTTTGTGTCCAATTAATCAAAACATTCTCCGCTTGGGTAAGTTCGTTGTAAGCACGATGCAAGCCGACACGCTCAATAATTTCTTCCATTTCTGCTTGCCCTACTTCTTTACCTTCTTCTTTTAATTCCGTAATTCGTTTATCCGCTTGGTTACTGATTTGCAAAAAATGTTCTCTTGAAGCCAGATAATCAATTTGTGCTTTAGAGTGTTTCTTTTTCATTGTCATCACCTTTGTCCTTTAGTAAGTAAGAATTGGGTTTATTGTATCAGGCCTGTCAACAAAACACAAAATCCGTCCGGTTGACTGCGCCCATCCACTTCTGGACAGACATTATCTACCTTCCGTTTGCATACCTTTTATCATCATGCTCTCTTTATAAAGAAAGGAAGGAACGTCTATGTGCGGAATAACGGGTTGGATAGATTGGCGGAAAGACTTGACCGGGTACCCGTCCATTCTAGAAAATATGACGGAAACGCTCCATTTGCGTGGACCTGATGCTTCTGGTACATGGATTTCACAGCATTGTGCCCTCGGCCATCGACGTCTTAGTGTAATGGATCCGGAAAACGGCGCTCAGCCCATGGTACGGAAACAAGGAGACTACACGTATACGATCGTATATAATGGCGAACTCTATAACGCCCCTGAACTCAAAAAGGAGCTCGAACTTCGTGGACATCATTTCCGCACGACCTGTGATACAGAGGTGCTGCTCGTTGCCTTTATTGAGTGGGGGAGAGCTTGTGTAGATCGACTGAATGGCATTTTCGCTTTCGCGGCCTGGAATGATCAAGAACAATCCCTTTATTTAGTCAGAGATCGGCTTGGCGTAAAGCCGCTTTTTTATTCTCATCAAAATAGTGTGCTTCTATTCGGCTCTGAGCCGAAAGCCATACTCGCGCACCCCGACTTTCAAGCAGAGGTTGGTGCTGAAGGCTTGGCCGAAATTTTCGCAGTAGGTCCAGCTCGCACACCTGGTCATGGCATTTATCGCAACATGTCAGAGCTTAAACCAGGACAATGCGCAGTATTTGACCGCAATGGCTTATCCATCCGTACGTACTGGAAGCTCGAAAGCCACCAGCATTCGGACGATATTGCTGCTACGGCATTGCAAGTTCAACAACTGCTTAGAGACACATCCCAACGTCAACTTGTGTCTGATGTACCCATTTGTACCCTTCTATCTGGTGGACTGGATTCTAGTGCACTTACTGCACTTGCCTCTGCTCATTACAAAGAAAGCGGGCAAGGCGCTCTGCATACCTTTTCCGTTGATTACAAAGATAATGACAAGCATTTTAAAGCCAACATATTTCAGCCAAATTCAGATGCACCTTGGATTAAACGGATGACAGAGCATCTAGGAACCGAGCATCACTATATTGAATTCGACACACCCGAGCTTGTTGAATCTCTGAAAACAGCAGTATTTGCCCGTGATACACCAGGCATGGCTGATGTTGATGGGTCTCTTTATTTATTTTGCCGTGAGATCAAAAAAGAAGCGACGGTTGCCATTTCCGGCGAAGCAGCTGACGAAATATTCGGTGGATACCCTTGGTTCCACAACGAAGAAGCTTTGGCAGCAAATACGTTCCCTTGGTCTTTAAAACTTAACAATCGCGTCGACCTGCTGGCTCCAGATCTTGTGGATTGGATCAAACCAGTCGAGTATGTCAATAATCGATACCAGCAAGCGCTCAGCGAAGTGCCGCGGTTAGCTGGGGAAACGCAGCAGCAAAACCGTATGCGAGAAATGTCTTACTTAAACATTACCCGGTTCATGCCGACACTTCTAGATCGAAAAGACCGTATGAGTATGGCCGTCGGACTTGAAGTCCGCGTCCCTTTCTGTGATCACCGTCTTGTTGAGTATGTCTGGAATATTCCCTGGGAAATCAAAACATCGGGTGATCGGGAGAAAGGCATTTTGCGTAAAGCGCTCAAAGGTGTTCTTCCTGAGGATGTACTAACTCGCAAGAAAAGTCCGTATCCCAAAACACACAATCCTAACTACTTAGCAGCTGTGAGAAAATGGGTTCTGGAAATTCTGGATGACCCCAGCTCACCCTTACTTCCCTTCATTGATGTTAAGAAAATCCGCGCACTTGCCAGCTCAGAGACGAATGATTTCGATCTCCCATGGTTTGGTCAATTGATGACAGGTCCTCAACTATTCGCCTATTTGGCACAAGTAGATACTTGGTTACGTTCCTATAAAATATCCATCCGATAAATGAAAAACCTGCTACCCACCTATAAAGTGGAAGCAGGTTTTCTTCATGAAATTACCCGTTCTGATCAGGGAGTCTATCCAAGAACATGCGCAAAGCTTTGGCTCGATGGCTTATCTCATTCTTCTCTTCCACCGTTAATTCAGCCATTGTTCTCCCAAGAGCAGGGATATAAAACAACGGATCATAGCCGAAGCCGCTTTCGCCACGTTCTTCCCCAATGATGTAACCGCGGCAAGAGTCCTCCGCTTCAATCACTTCATTCGCTACAGGATCGATGAGTGTAAGCGCACAAACATAGGATGCCTCGCTAAGAAGCTTTGGGTGCTCTGCACCATCAGGCAATCCTTCTACCGAGTCTGCCTCGCGTAATGCTTGCAGCAACTTAGCATTATTGTCCGCATCCGTAGCATCCTCTCCAGCATACCTGGCAGAATAAACACCCGGTTCGCCATTCAAAGCCGCTACACACAAACCTGAATCATCGGCAAGAACCGGCACATGGAGATGTGCCGAAATAATCTGCGCTTTTATCCGTGCATTTTCTGCAAACGTCGCTCCGCTCTCCACGATTTCCGGAAGATCCGTATAGTCCGTTAAGCTGCGAACTTTATAGCCTTTTGCTCCAAAAAGCTTCGCAAACTCTTTGACTTTGCCCTCGTTACGCGTCGCAATAACGACGAAATTACTTTGTAGCAGCATGATGTACACCTCGAATGCGATCAGCGATCGGGCCTAATACTTTAGATTGCTCTTCAATCATCGTATGGATGCCTGTTTCAGCAAGAGCGAGCAATTCATCCAGTTCCTTACGGGAAAAAGGAGCATCCTCGCCTGTTCCTTGGATTTCTACGAATTGACCCTGCCCCGTCATCACGACGTTCATATCTACTTTAGCATGTGAATCTTCTTCATAATTCAGATCCAGCCGCGGTGTTTGGCCGATAACACCAACACTCACAGAAGCAAGAAAGTCGTTAATCGGGAATTTGGCTAATTTTTTGTCTGTCGCCAACTTGTCCATGGCAAATGCCATAGCAACAAAAGCACCGGTAATTGACGTTGTACGAGTTCCGCCATCCGCTTGAATAACATCGCAATCCAGAGTTATGGATCTTTCGCCTAATGCTTCCAAATTCACCACGGAACGAAGCGCACGGCCGATAAGACGCTGAATCTCCATCGTACGTCCACCCAGCTTACCTTTGGCAGCTTCACGCTGATTTCTAACCTGCGTAGCCCGAGGCAGCATCGAATATTCGGCTGTTACCCAACCTTTCCCTTGACCTTTCATAAAAGGAGGTACGCGTTCTTCAATCGTCGCTGTACAAATCACTTTGGTATCCCCGACCTCAATAAGCACCGAGCCTTCCGCGTGTTTTATATAATGAGGGGTTATTTTCATAGGTCGCAGTTCTTGATTCGTTCTTCCGCCAATTCTCATAAATGTTGTTCTCCTCCTGTTGCTTCCATCAGAAGCTTTGTTCCTACGCCCCATTGTAGCAAAGTAGCCAGCGAAAAGCACCCCAAGCCATAAACAATGATGTCGAACATGATTATAATGCTGAGAAAACCCCTATGCAAGCGCTTTGTCAAAGTCAGCGCTTTTGCATAGAGGTCGTTAGAACCGGGCAAGCTTCTTAAAGCTTAGCCGGATTAATATGAGCAGTTTTAGTTACAGGTTTCACTGCGCCATCCACTTTAATTTGGACTTGTTTAAAGCTTGTGTTCTCCGTCAATGAAAGAATTACAGACTGCATAGCCTCTGCGGATGCTTTCTGATCGGCGCCAAGGAATTTGTTGGAGAAGTCAACCGTTATAACGCCATCTGCCGGCTTAATGCTCTTCACTTCCGTTGTAGCATTCAGAACAGCAGCCAGACCTTTCTTCTGGTCAGGCCCTTTGATCAATTGTTCGACGACCGCTTTCGCGATATCATCTGTCCTTTTGACGAGCCTTGTAACAGGTACATAATATTTGTAATTTTGATCATTTTGATTCAAGAAATAGAGTGTAACCGGTGTGGACTGACCAAATTCAGCGTCCTCAGCCTTCTCAATGTTGATCCCCATAGAGCGTGCAAGAGGTGTATCCAGCGGTGTCTTCCCTTTCGGCATCTCCTTCAGATCTTTCCCATCTACACGCAGCTGTACTTTCTCTACGGTTGGGAAGCTCGTCAGGTTCCAAGTGATGGCCTCCAAAATCTTTCTCTCATTCGGCCCATCGTAATTGAGGAACTCCTTAGAGAAATCAACAATGGCACGCTTGTCTGATGTAACATTCAAACTAACAACCTTCGTACCTTTAGGCAGCAGTGCTTGGAAACCCGATGGAAGCAAACTTGCTACCGGTCCTCCGTCCACCATATACTCGAGAGTCGTTTTGGCGACAGAAACCGTTTTTGGTAATCCAAGACTAAGTGGAGCAACGAATCCTTTAGCATCTTTCACATAAACCGTCATCTGTGATGAATTGTCCTCGATCATATCGATCGTAACGGCCGCTGATGTCGTCTTCGCGTCAGCTTCCGCACCCGTTGTCGGAGGTGCATCGATGTCACTTTTCTTTCCAGTGCCCAGAACCGAACATCCCGTGGTCAGCAAGGCAATTACCCCCGCGATAGCGGCTGAACGAATCCAATGTTGATGTTTCATTAGCTTATTTCCTCCTCCAAGTTTTCGCAGAAGCTTTCTGAAGCATCTGCCCTGTATTTTCTTTGCATGGCCTGTACATTGCTTTTTCGTATTATTATTTATACGGGGCTTTGTCCGATTTATAACTACTTTTTGTCCTCAATTGAAAAAAAGTCATGCACTAGGATTTAACCCCTGCGCCTGTATAACAAAGCAACAAGTAAAATTCTGGGGGTCACCTTCCTTCGGCATTTTTTAAAGATATGCTATACTCAAAAATAAAGAATTAACCTAATTCGGAGGCGCTTCAATGAGAACATTCCTTAAAGAAAAAGCAAACATTTTCAACGAATTCCGTGAAGAGGTTTTCAGTCACTATTCCCAAGCTGACATCGAAGAAGCTGTTGCTCGCTTACTCGTCGAAATCAAAGGAATTAAGAAAATTCCCTATGAAACGATCACAACAACCTTGCTAGGTGTATTAAGCAAAACAGAAACCTATAACGTTATGTCCACGCTCATGGAGCTCCAAAAGAAGGTCAAACATGATTCCGAGCTCCTAGCTAGTATGAAGGACCCCTCATATAATGTTCATCGCACCATTGCTATGTCTATCTGTGGCCTATATGGCAGCGGCGCGATTTCTCTTTTTGGATTTATGGATTGTAAATTCCGATTCTTTTTTCCGACCAAACGTCCTAAATCTTTCATTTCCAAAGGGATCTGCGCCATTGTTGCCTCAACGGCCAGTTCAATCATTTCTGAAAATGTGAAAGAGGACTATACCGAACGTAACCTGGCTTTGTTCGCATCGAGAGGAGTGGCTTTGGAGGATATGGTGGACATTCTGGATCAGCTTCAACGTCCTTACAATCCGGATATGGAGCGCAGCCTTTGTGAAGAGCATGTTCTTGGCGTATTACGAAAACAGCAAACTTTCCACGCCCTCCAATTGGCGATCAAAATTGATACAGCCGTTGAAGCCGAAGAATTTAATCCCCAGTACAATCATATTGTTGGAGAAGACGAAGGGCTTTTCGGGGTTGATGAAAGCATCGCAACAGCCGTCCCACTCATGTATGGAACCATTGCGCTCACGAATTTCGGATACCTCGACAAAGAGAAAATCGGGATTATTAAAGACCTCGATAGCGATCATTCAGAAGGTAAATGCAATACGTTTATCGATGATATGGTATGTGGCATCGTAGCTGCCGCCTGTGGACGATTGGCGCATAATAATATTCCTACTTATAGTAAGCCTTTGAAGTAAGTAAGTTGAAGATGCTGGTTATTGAAGAATTGCCAATGTAGGGGAATAGACAATGCACTTCCCTTGAAAATAATAAAGCCTCCAAACCCGCATAACGGGTCTTGGAGGCTTCTGTATTTATTTCGATATCGCTACATATTGAATAAGCTCCGCGGCGGGGTCTACCTGTTGGATGCGGCCTTCTGATTCCAGCAGAATGAGGTGAGCGATCGTCTCCGACAGCGCGAACCTCATCTGGTGTATGCTCAGCCGGTCGCCGAACGTCGCGCGGCACACCTCATAAGCGCTAAGCGGCGCGCTTAGCTGCCCCTCCATGAGCGCAAGCCGCTCATGATGATGGCGCACAAGCTCCTCTGCGCGTGCGCCAAAGCCGGACCATGGCTCCCGGTGCCCCGGGTAAGCCATCTTCACAGGCAGCCTGCCGATCTCCTGCAGGCTGCTGAGGTACGCGCCGAGCGGGTTTTCTTCCACCTGCGGAAGGAAGGAAACATTCGGCGATATTTGCGGCAGGACATGGTCGCCGCAAAAGATCACCTCCGCCGCGGCGTCGTAGAAGATCAGATGACCCGCGGCATGGCCGGGGGTCTCGATGGCTTCGTACACGCGGTCCCCGAGGCGCACAGGCCCTTCAGGCAGCACCGTCACCTGTGGCTGCGGCGACACCAGCGAGACGAAGCTCACCATGTGCTTCGTCATCTCGATCAGCCCGGCTTCCGGGAAGCCGTGCCGGGCAAAGAGCGTCAGGAGCAGCGCCGACATCGGCTGCTCCGGGCCCCACAGGAGCTGCACCTGCGCTAAGCCGGTCTCCGAAAGGAGAACCGGCGCGCCCGTGCGCTCCTGGAACCAACCCGCCATCCCGTAATGATCGGGATGGTGGTGGGTGAGCACGATTTGCTCCACGTGCTCGAAACCGATCCCGCGCTCCTGCAGCACCTGCTGCCAGAGCGCTTCCGCATCCGGGGTGTGGAGCCCCGGATCAATCACGGTATATCCGTTGCTACCTCGTACGAGGTAAGCATTCACCCATCGCAGAGGAAAAGGCAGCGGAACTTTCACTTGCGTGATCTCATCCGTATGTTCAGTCACGATGTTCATTTCCAAGTACTCATCCTTCCTTATGCCCTACAAAAATCAACCGGCTAGATGCTTCAGCATTATAAGCCTGTCCATCATATTCACCGTAAACATGATCAATATGTAAACCCGCTTTTAACAGCATAGCTTCAAACGCCGTTCGATCATACAACTTAACCTGCTCCAGATAATGCCGATCCGCAGTACCTTTTTGCGAAATCACGATCCGTTTACGCACACAGCCATCTTCAATGGCTCTTACTTCACGAATTAATAAATCTTTTTCCGATCGCTCCGATTGAAGAACGAGATTCGACTGAACATAAACCGGATTCAAGAAATCGATGATGAAACGGCCGCCCTCTTTTAGTAGCCGACGAATTTCATGAAGCACCTTCTCATTCTGTTCATCCTCATCAAAATAGCCAAACGAAGTAAACAAATTAACGACAGCATCGTACTGCCGATCGAGCGGTACTTCACGCATATCTCCGCGCAGCCATGTTACTTGCTTACCATCGTCTAACTTAACCGCCTCATTCAAAAGCACCTCGGATAAATCCACGCCTGTTACATCGTAACCGAAATCAGCCAGCGCCATAGAATGACGGCCCATGCCGCAGCATAAATCAAGCACTTCGGCCCCTTGCTTTAGCCCCAGCCAATCGATCATCTTCTTCACTTCATGATAAGCACCTTGCAAATCTCTGTGTTTATAAACAATTAAATAATCATTTCCAAAACTTTCCCGATACCAAGCCATTTCTTTACACCTTCAATTTCTACGATTTATAAATGTTAGGAAGTTCAAATGATTGCAATTTCTGCTTCACAATACGCAAACCATCAAACGCTTCTTCTTTGCTAAAATTGCCTGCTTTCAGGAGTTCTTCTTCCATATCCATTAATTTTTCGTAAAAGCTTACCCCTTGTTCGAGTATGACCGATCGATCCGGATGATCTTCCATATAATGAAATAAAACATCCTCTACTTTGGCGTAATTGCCCTGTTTCTCATAATGCGCGAAAAGAAGCTGCTTGATCTCCTCCGGGATGATCCATCCTTGAAGACGTTCCAAGCTCTGGTTCAATCGGGACGTGATCTCATCGTTCACTTCATTCCTAGGTTCAACTTCCGGTGAGAGTGACAGGTGAAGCAGCAAATCTACGGATTTCAGATAAGCGTGATAAGCCTCATCAGTCTGTTCATGCCGCTGAAGCAGGTCGCCTTGTCCTACAAACATATCGCTAAGCACCAGGGCTTTGGCGGTATCCACGCTGCCATGATAGGACAATAAATCAAGGATATCCTTACTCGATAATGCCTGCAAAGAGCGAATATTCAGCCCCAATAGATGGCGACTTGCCTCATCCAGCTGCTGCTGGGCATCTTCAAATGGGATATGTTCCTTATTAAAAAGTATGCGATGCAGCACCACGGTCATTTGCTCAATCTGCCGCATAAAATAATCACGCTTGAACATCATTTGAGCCTCCTTTGTTCAAAAGAAATGCTTCATTTTAGCTTACCACGCCACGGTAGGAAACTCAAAAGGGGATATCGCCTATTTTTATGCATATACCGCACCATTGACAACAGCCCTTCATAAACTAATTTTGACTGTATCCCTAAACCTTGTATTTCCCAATACCCGAGCAAGGAGGGGTGACACACATCCATGGGCAGCGACCACAAAAACAAATTTCTACTTACTAACCGCGAAAGAGAAGTATTCGAACTCTTAGTACAAGACAAAACCACGAAAGATATCGCGCAGCAGCTTTTCATAAGCGAAAAGACTGTGAGGAATCACATTTCTAACGTCATGCAAAAGCTGAACGTAAAGGGTCGTTCACAAGCGGTTGTAGAACTGATCAAGCTTGGGGAATTAAAGATCTGATTCCGTCAACAGACGGATCCATGTAAGCCTTTGAGCCTCCCTGTGGAGGATTCAAGGGCTTTTATGTTTGACAGGATGATTAGAAATCATCCAAATATTGAAAGTTTTGTTAACCCGATGTTTCGACAACAAGTGACTTGGGGCATGTACTATGATACATATATCATTCATTATTAGGAGGTTATTATGTTAAATGGTTGAAGCAACCAATGATCAAAAAAACATTTTTTCACTTTCAACGCTTCTGAATATAGAACCCAAAATTCTGCTTAAACTCTGCCATTATATTGAATCTAGAGGATATTTCTTTACGAAATCAGAAGAGGGTACCCTTCAATTTAATGATAGAGATATTGCTGTTATCCTGGCCCATTACTGAAGGGCTTTTTTCTTTGTGCTTCCATTTAAAAAAATTATCGTAATCTAATTGGTCCTTCATGAGGGCTGATTAGATTAGCAATATATAGAATGATCATTCAATCTAACAGAGCTTGTAGTACGAGCTTAAGCACTCGTCGACAGAGTCTGAGAATTCAGAAAACAGCTTCTCAGCAGATCGTCACGCGTACGTTTTCAATAAGCGCCGAAAACGCGCTTATTCAGGAGCGACCGAACAAATAAGCGCGAAAACCGCGCTTACAACGAGAGCTCTGCGAGCCGAAGCTCGTTGACAGAGTCCAAGAAGCCGGAAATCGACTTCTCAGCTGACTGTCCCGCGCGTCCGCGCTGAATAAGCGCCGAAAACGCGCTTATTCAGGAGCGGCTGGACAAATAAGCGCGAAATTCGCGCTTACAGCGAGAGCTCTGCGAGCCGAAGCTCGTTGACAGAGTCTGAGAAGCCGGAAATCGACTTCTCAGCTGACTGTCCTGCGCGTACGTTTTGAATAAGCGCGGAAAACGTGCTTATTCTGGAGCGCCCGAACAAATAAGCGCGAAAACCGCGCTTACAGTGATAGCTCTGCGAGCCGATGCTCGTAGACAGAGTCTGAGAAGTCCAAATATCGACTTCTCAGCTGACTGTCCTGCGCGTACGTTTTGAATAAGCGCGGGAAACGTGCTTATTCTGGAGCGCCCGAACAAATAAGCTCGGAAAAAGCGCTTATTCTGGAGCACACGAATAAAAAAGTAGCTGTCCAAGAAGCCGCCAAAGATGCCTGAGAGATAAACAGTGCACGCAGTGTTTGCCGACCTGTGACGCAATGATGAAAAGTATCGTTACAGCATTAAAGTGATGATTGTGCTCCCTTGTAACAATGTAAAACATCGTTGCAGCAATCGCAATGCTGCTGCAACTCGAATCTAACGATGAAATACATCATTGCAGCAAAAGTGGCCGTGCAAATTCACCGAAGACGACTGTGAGTTAAGCTTTACGGCAAAACAAAACCAAAAAAAGAAGCCCCCCATAAATCTGAGTGGGCTTCTTTTCGCATATTATTTGATTGTGATGGAGGTTACGAGCCTATTAACACCTTTAAGCTGTATAAGATTTCCTTCTTTGAATAAGGCTAGGTTGCCAGAAAGCGTGACACCAGAGGATACCTGATAGATCGTTGTTTGTTCCACACCATTAATGGTTTGAGTGATGGAAATCGTTGCAAGTTCACCTTGGGCATTGAGGGTAGTTCCTTTTAACTTTCCTAAAAGATCGAATGGTAGATTCGCATCAATCATTTTGGTGACTTCAATGTAAATGACTTTATTATCAGAGGTACGAATATCGACTTCATCGCCTACTTTTAAATCAACAGCTCTGACCTTCACGCCATTTCGATAGACAACGACGTTCGGATGAAGTGTGAATACAGTTGTAACTCCCGACTTCGTGAGCTTCAATTCATTGTTGCTTACCACAGCGATTACTGTACCGTTGTTTGTAATGGGTTGAACCATTTTGGTTACTTCAATATAAATGACTTTATTTTCGGAAGTGCGAATATTGACTTCATCTCCAACTTTCAGATCTGATGCATTGGCTTTCAACCCATTGCGATAGACGATAACATCCGCGTGAAGTGTTAACTCAAAAGTAACACCTGACTTCTGAAGCTTAAGTACGTTATTGCTAACGACTGCGCTAACTGTCCCGCTATTCGTAATGGCTTGTGCCGTTTGAGTTACTTCAATGAAAATGACTTTGTTGTCGGATGTGCGAACATTCACTTCATCGCCAACCAGCAAGGAGGCAGCAGTGACTTTCACGCCATTCCGATAAATGACCACATCTGGATGCAGAGTGTATGAAGTTGTAACTCCTGCTTTCGAAAGCTTAAGCACATTGTTACTAACGGTCGCGCTAACTGTCCCGCTGCTTGAAATAGGTACAATCGATTTGGTGACTTCGATGTAGATGATCTTATTATCCGAAGTGCGAATGTTAACTTCATCACCAACTTTTAGGTCAGACGCACTCACTTTAATGCCATTGCGATAAACGACAACATCCGGATGAAGCGGTAATGTAGAGGTAGCTCCTGCCTTCGTTAGCGTCAATGTATTATTCGTAACTGCCGCACTGACGGTACCGCTGTAGATAATCGATTGTACGGCATTGGTCACTTCGATGAAGACAATTTGACCATTAAATGTGCGTACTTTCACTACGTCCCCTACCTGTAAAGCAGATGCGTTTACTTTGGCCCCGTTCCGATAAATAAAAACGTCTGGATGCAAAGGATAGGTTGATGTTGTGCCTGAACTCGTAATACTAAGCGTGTTGTTGGTCACAACACTACTTACAGTTCCATTTATCGTGTTATTCCCTTGGTCTGGCAATTGTCCGCCCGTACGATCGAGTAAAGCTGCGAGCTGAGCCCGTGTTACCGGTTGATTAGGCCTAAACGTGTTGTCTTCGAAACCATCGATCAAACCTTTCTCGATGGCAACAGCTACATAACCCACAGCGCCTGCAGGAATTTGTTTCGCATCTTTAAATGGCAGTGTCGTGTTCATTTTCGCTTTCGCTTGAGCTTCCAACTTCAAAGCTTTAACTAAAAGTGTCGTCGCCCAAAGCCGGTCGCCTTCTTTTTGAGGCTGAACCATATCGTCATTTTCCGAGAACAAATCATTTTCTAATGCTACGGCTACATAACCGACAGCCCAAGAAGGAACTTTATCCGCATCTTTAAAATTCAAATGAGTGCTCATTTCTGCTGCTGATTCTGCTTGGCTGCGAAGTCCCATCAAACGAACGGCAGCCGTAATCGCTTCGATTCGGGAAACCGTATTATGAGGCTTAAAGGTACCATCTTCATACCCTTCAAACACACGTTTCGATGCTAAGCTCGCGATATAGCGTATCGCCCATTCTGCCGATTGCAAATCGTCAAAGGTGAGATGTATCTCAACCTTACTGTCATCTTTTTTATTTCCATTGTCTTTGGCTAATACTGCTGTGCCGCTTCCCATGATCATAACGAAAGCAAGTCCTGTCGCGATTACTTTTTTGAACGTCACGCTTTACACACTCTCCTTCTTTATTTGAATACTACATGTATCAGAAGAATTCGTTTGATTGGTTATTTTTAGGAGGGTAACCTTTTATTTTCCATTGAAAATTATTCCTTCATCCATCCAACAAAGTTATCAAGTACATCTTTAACCACTTTAGCATACGAGATATAAATAAACTGTCATATTCTGTCCCGCTGGCGATGACCCTCACAATATGCTATGTTGGAAGAAATTGTGAGCAAGGGAGCGAAGGCAATGACGGAAATAGCGCTGGATCTATCTCATTTTCATCCCGTTCTGAGGGCTTGGTTTGCTTCTCGTTTCGGTGAACCTACAGATGTTCAGAAGCAGGCATGGAAACAAATACGTTCTGGCACGCACACTCTCATCTCTTCCCCCACAGGCTCAGGTAAAACATTGGCAGCCTTACTGCCTTGTTTGGACGGAGTTCTTAAAAAGAAACAGGAACTTGAGGACATTTACACAGCCGGTGTTCGCGTGCTTGTCGTGACACCACTTAAAGCGCTGAATAACGATATTCATGATCATTTGATTCATTTTATGGCAGAAATTGAGGAGACCGCTTCCTCTTTCGAAAAGGAAAAGAAAACCGCCTGGCGGGGACTCACGATTGGGGTTCGTACCGGCGATACCAAACAAAGTACTCGGGCATCGATGCTGAAGCAGCCGCCAGATCTGCTGGTGACCACGCCAGAATCGTTGTATTTGCTGCTGACTTCTCCGCGCGCGAGAGAAATGCTAAAGAGCGTGGAACAAATCGTCGTCGACGAAATCCACGATCTGGCGGCGGACAAGCGCGGTATGCACTTGTCGCTCACGCTGGAACGGCTCAATGCGTGGTGCGGGCGATCCGTCCAGCGGATCGGCGTGTCAGCCACACAAAAGCCTATCGAGCGGGTCGCTCGTTATCTTGGCGGCTGGGAAGCTGACCAGCCTCGCAATGTTGCTATTATCGAGAGCAAAGCCGAGAAGCAGTATGCTCTTCAGGTGACGATGCCAGAACCTGCGCGGGCTGGGGCTGATAAAGAGGCGATATGGACGCCTCTTGTCGAACGTCTGCTGCAGCTCATGGAAGGCTGCAGCACAGTGCTGATCTTCGCAAATAGCCGCAGGCTTTGCGAACGATTGACCTTGCGACTCAATGACCATTTCGGTCATGAGATCGCGAGTAGCCACCACGGCAGCGTCGCCCGCGAGAAGCGGCTCGAAGTCGAGCGCTTGCTCAAGGCCGGCGAGCTTCGCTGCCTGGTTGCCACGTCGTCGCTGGAGCTCGGCATCGACGTCGGCCATGTCGATCTGGTGATCCAGATCGACTCGCCTTTCACCGCTGCCGCAGGCATCCAGCGGATCGGCCGCGCCGGCCACGCCGTCGGCAGTGTAAGCCGCGGCGTGCTGCTTGCACGCAGTCGCAGCCTGCTGCCGGAGCTGGCCGTGCTCAGCCGGCGGATCGCGGCGCGCGACATCGAGGCCATCCGCATCCCGCGAGGCAGTCTGGATGTCCTCGCGCAGCAGCTCGTCGCCATGGCAGCCATGGGCGACGAGCTGGATGTGCCGCGCCTAGAGCGCCTGCTCTCGCAGAGCGACTCCTTCCGCGAGCTGCCGCGTGAACGCTGGCTCGCGATGCTCGAGGTGCTCGCAGGGCTGTACCCCTTCGTGCGTCCGCTTATCGCATGGGATCGTGAAACCGACCGCTTAGAGCGGTTGGCAGCCACGCAGATGGCCGCGCTCACCGGCGCGGGCACAATCCCTCAGAGCACGGCATACCCCGTGCATCACAATGAAACCGGGCTTCACCTCGGTGAGCTGGATGAAGAGTTCATCCACGAATCGTCTGTTGGGGACGTATTTCAATTGGGTACGGCATCCTGGCGTATCGTCCGCAAACGCCCAGAGCGCATTTATGTCCAGGAAGCCGACAACCGTTACAGCGAAGTCCCCTTCTGGCGCGGGGAAACCGGCGGAAAGTCGTATGAGCTCGGCGTTCAAACGGGTCAATTATGGCGAGAACTGCGAGATCGTTTGCAGCCGCTTCCTCACACTCAAGCCGATCTCGACGTCCAAGACTGGCTGTTGGAGCATTTTCACTTTGATTCGGATGCTAGCCATGCGCTCATCAGTCTCGTTCGCAATCAGATTGCTGTAAATACGGTGCCGACAGATACAACCGTTGTCATCGAAACTTTCACTGATGAAAATAATCAAACCCATTATATTTTGCACAGCCTATTTGGTCGCACGCTCAACCGAACTTGGTTAATGGCTATCGAAAGGCATCTCAAACAAATAGGGCATACCGCCCTCTATACCAATGCGAAAGACAATGGCATCGAGTTCATTTTCCCTAGCTTCCATGAGTCGATTCTACATGCCATTATGTCCATCTCTTCTATAGAAGCAGAACAGTTCGTCATTGAGGCTGTGGCTGAATCCGGTATGTTCGGAGCCGCTTTCCAGCGACTCGCAGAAACGTCCTTGCTTCTTTCCCGCAGCTTCACACGTATGCCTGCTTGGATTAAGCGGCTGCGCGGACAAGAGCTCATGAAAGAGGCTCTGCCCTTTAAAGAACGTTTTCCTTTGTTTCAGGAAGCCATGCGAGAATGCCTGGAAGAGCATGTTGATATTCAGCATCTTCAGCGCATTTTGGAAGCCATTCATTCAGGAAATATCCAATTTGCCGTTCATCGCAACCATTTCCCATCGCCGCTCGCTGCGCAATTTAAATTCGACTACGTGTCGCAGAAATTATATGAATCCGATGCGTTAACGCAGGATTTGCAGGTTGAATTACTTGGCTTTAGCCGTCAAATGGCAGCCGACATTTTCGGGTCTGAGGCGATCCACAGCGCCGTTAGCCCTCAGGTCATCGAGGCAGAGGAACATAAACTCGCCCTTACGGATGAACCTTTAGCCTCTGCACGAGAGGTGTTTCGTTATTTGAAAGAACGAGGCGATTCCTCTTTGGCTGAACTCGTCCTAGCTAGTTCAGCATCCGAAGTAACTGTCACAGCATGGATCAATGATCTCCTTGGGCAAGGTAAGGCAGCAACAGCCTTTTTTTCGAAAGAGACCCGCTATATCTGTAGTGATGAATTAGAGTTCTATTCTTCACTTTCGGATTCTATGGTTGCCAGATCGTTTGTGTTTCAAAGATTTGCCGACGGGAAGCTCTCTTTCACTACGGCAGAATTGGCAGCCCGTTTTGAGGTAGATTCTGCCATTGCAGCTGATTGGGTTCAGAGCGCCGTTCAAGATGGTATGTTATCTGTTGCACCTTTTGCCGATCCGGAAATCGAGGAGCTGTGGACAAGCAGCAAGGTTGCTTCACGATTAATTCGTCTGTCCCTTCAGTCCTATCGACGTGGTGGCGAGGCCGTATCCCCGCTGACCTATATGACGCATATGCCGCTAAGGCGAAAACTCGCAGATAGAATTGACGTGCCTGGAATGGACCATCTCCGCGAGATTATTGAAGATTTGCAAGGCTTCTTCCTGCCTGTCTCACTTTGGGAGACTGTCTTATTTCCTACGCGTCAGCTATCGTACCGCAAACAGGACCTAGACACCTTGTGCTCGTCAGGTCAAATTGTCTGGATAGGCCGCAAAGAGCCCGACGAAAAGGAAGGCCTCATCGCCTTCTTTCTTGCAGAAAGCAGTTCGCTATATGAGCCCTGCCTCACTTTAGCCAACCAAAGACCAGCCTCACACCCTGAGCTCCTTAGCCTTTTGCAGAAAAAAGGGGCCATCTTTCTTAGCAAGCTGAGTATTGAAACAGGGCGAGCTCCTTCTTCCTTGTTAGAGGAGCTGCTGCAATTAGTGTGGGATGGACAGGCTGCTAACGACCAATTCGCTCCGCTTCGATTACATGCCGCAGCAGCTTCTAAGAAACCGGATAAATTCCAGTCAGGTCTTGGTCGATGGTATCCTCTCGATTCCTTGCTTAGCCCTGCTTTCGATAAGCAATCGTCAGCCATGCAGTGGACGCATCATCTGCTGGAGCGTTTTGGCATCATCACCAAAGATCTCATCTCTGCTCACTGCCCGTTTCCATGGGAAGCCATTCAGACAGCGCTTCGTCAGTTGGAAGAATGGGGTCTTGTCGTCAGAGGGCTATTCATTTCCGATTTACATGCTCTGCAGTTCGCATCCAAAGAATTCATCACTCGCCTGTACCAACATGCAGGTAACACTTCCGAGAGTCAACAAAAATTCACGCTTTTAAGTGCTATTGATCCGGCTAATCCCTTTGGACTGATTGTCCCATGGCCCGAGGTTTCAAACATTTCATTTTCACGTAAAAGTGGAAATTACTTAGCCCTCAAAGGCAGTAAGTGGTTGTATTGGATCGAGAATAATGGCAAGCGGATTTATCAAATTGCACCAGAAACGAACCAAAACGATGATCAGATGACCATCGTCCTTGAGCTAAAAAGTATGTTTCGGCAGTTTCTTAAACAACATCAATTACGTAAAATCGTTATCGAAGCTTGGAACGGCGTTCGTATCGCAGAAGCACCCGAACAGGAATATTTAAAACTTCTAGGCGCAGAAAAAGACCGCACCAGTCTAGTTCTTTGGCCAAGCCAGCTAAGCTGAGTGCGGCCTGCTCTTACCTTCTGCTTTAACCGCGGATGTAGAAGCACATGGATATCGGTTACCTTCCGGTCAGCTGGACATGACACGATAATTGAAAATATGATCAAAAGTCAATTCTCGGTTGACCATTCACATGGTATTATATGAAGTAACCTTCTATCGCTGAAGGGTTACAACGGCAAATTATCCATATGCATATAAGTTTAAAAGAAGATGTCAGGGGGAATAAATCGTGTTCAGAAGTAAGCGCTTCCGAGACAATTGGATTTTAATTCTGATCATCTCCAGTATTCCCGGACTTATCTTCGGCGGCGTGATTTATTGGCTTGCCGGCGAGCGTCTTGAGAACGAGCTGCTTCAGATGCACAACAAGCAGATTCAACTTAGAGCTGCCAATATTGACGAGCAGTTCTCTTACTTGGAGACGTCGGTTATGCATTGGGCATTCGATCCAAGCTTCAGTTACTCATTAGCGAGTTTAAAACTATCGCGTGATTTCGAGATTGCTCGCAACATGACACAGACACTAGCCAATATGAAAGGCGCCAATCCACTGGCTACGGAAACAGAATTGTTCTTGGAAGGGGCTGCGCCCGTGCGGTTTCATCCCCAATACGAGGCATTAACTAGCGCTGTACAGATCGAAGGATACAGGAATTTGCTCGCGAATGATAAGAAGGTTTTCTGGTCCCAGCATACTTCGGAGTCCGGACTTCCGCGTGATCATTCATTGTCTTTAATGGTAAAAATACCTGAAACTAACGAGAACCCGTATGGGGTCATTGCGGTTCGGATCGACACCGCGAAGGTTGCCAAACTGCTGCAAACGTTAGCCCCTTATAACGATGGGAGTACGTTTCTGCTGGAGGAAAATGGCGATCAATTACTGTCTAGCTCAGGGAAAGAACCAGCATCGCAGCTAGATGAAGCTATTAAGAGAGAGGTACTTACCAATAAGGCGAAATCAGGCTCATTCCTGTTTGATTGGAACCAAACGACGTACACTGTAGCCTTCGGCACCATGTCGCGTGTCGGTGCCGATTGGACTTATGTCACTGCGTCGCCGATTAGCACAATTACCAAGCCTGTCGTTTTTATTTCTCAATTGGTCTTGACGCTAAGCATCGCGATGCTGCTGCTCGCGTTCGTTTTATCTTGGCTGGCTTCACGGCGCATCTATTCACCTATCGCACAGTTAGTTAACTTGTTAACTGGAAAGACAGGTTTAGCAGCGCTCCGGAAAGAACAAAATGATGATTTTAAAATCATTGAGAAAGAATGGCTGCATTTGACTAGAGAAAGTATAACGCTTCAGAATAAGCTGGAGGAGCAGCTCCCTCATCTCAAGGAAGGCTTCCTGCTTCAACTTGTCCAAGGGTATTTATACTCATACTCCGAGCAATCTCTTCTGGAGAGAATGCGCAATTTCGGCTGGTCAGTGGACCATAAGCAATATGCTATGCTGTATATTCAATTAAGCGGATTTGAAAACTTGGAGGGGCGCTTCTCGTCAGGTGATGAGGGACTTGTCACTTTCGCTGCTGCCAATATTACGAAAGAGCTTGCATCGAGTCGTTTCGATCAAGCGGAAGTGTTGAACTTTCACGATTTGTCGATCGGTATTCTCATCATCCTTTCGGAAGAAATTGAAAAGCCGGAGATAATCAAAACGTTCAGTCAAGAACTGGCTCAAGGGATTCATCATACGCTGAAAATGTACGTATCGGTCACGATCGGCAATCTTGCTATGTCTATCGTACATGTGCCCTCTCGCTTCGAGGAAGCGATGCAGGCATCAAGCAGGCGCCGCTTCGAAAGCCGGAACCAAATTATCGACCTGGAATCTCTGGATGAACTCGAGAAAGAGAACCACGAAATTCATTATCCTTTCGCACTCGAAAGAGCGATTATTCAGGCTATTCGAATGGGCCAGAATGAAGAAGCGAAGCAGCTTATTCAGGCTTTCATGGAAGAACTGCTCGAACGCGGAGCCAAGGTGATCGACATTCAGCAAGGTAATCTTCAATTACTCGGCAGTATCTTGCATGCTATTCGACTTGCGAATTTGGATCCAAACCGAATATTTAAATCGGCTAATTTATATGAACAACTTATGCAAATCGGGGACCCGCAGAAAATGATCGCTTGGTTCCATGATAAAGTAGTGAGTCCATGCATGGTGGAGCTGGAATCGCGATCCGATGCCGAAGTGAAAAAGACTGTGGAAACTGCGATGATTTATCTTCAGAACAATTACATGAAGGAAATATCTCTGGATAGCTGCGCCGACTACGCAGGCACGAATACGGTTGCGTTAAGCAAAGCGTTCAAACAGGTCAGCGGTAAAAATTTTATTGACTATTTAACCGAGCTGCGTATTGAAAAAGCGAAGGAGCTTTTGCGCGACACGGATATGAAAATCAACGATATTGCCGAAAAGGCTGGTTATCAGCCAAGCTATTTTAATCGAATCTTTAAGAAACAAGAAGATATAACACCAAGCCGATATCGGGAGTTAAACAGAAATGAATAGCTTCAACCCGTAAACCGCCTGCAATGGCGGTTTGTTTTTTTGGTTTGGAAAAAAAGTCTTAATCCCGCAAAAAAGTGAAATGTCCCGTCATGTAGGGAGTTAGAAAGTGTAGTTGATGGAAATTCCCCCAGATACTAATCTTGAACCAAGGCACGAAACAAATTCGGAGAGGGGTAAAGATAACATGGGAGAAAAAAAGCAACTCCGCGTGCATTGGTTGGAGGAAGAACTTCCAAACTCTTGCGGTGTTACATGGGGAGTACCTTGGCATATAGGTGAATTAAATCGGTCGAAAGCTGGCACTTTCACCCTTAATGATCCGTCAGGAAATCCGCTCGCGCTTCAAAGCTGGCCAACTGCTTATTGGCCTGACGGCAGCGTAAAATGGACCGCCCACGCCGCATCGTTCGATAAACCTGTTAGTGAAGGCTATACACTACAAGTCGCCGATGAACAGTCTATTGCGATCCATGTAAGATCCCGTATGAAGGTTACTCAATCGGCTGATGAAGTGACCGTCGATACCGGAGTCATCCGGTGTATCGTTGGAAAACAAGGAAAGTCATTCATCCGCGCTTTATATCACGGGGAGAAGCTAATCAGCTCGAATGGTTCACTTGTCAGTATTCGCGAAGAACGACGAACGACTTCGAGCGGGCGTCTTTATCAGGAAGAATCGTTTCGTGGCGAGATCACATCCGTAACCATCGAACAGGAGGGTCCCTTACGGGTCGTACTTATGGTAGAGGGCGAGCATATCTCCAAGAAAGCCGATCGTTCTTGGCTCCCCTTCCGGCTGCGTCTCTATTTCTATGCCAACCAAGCATCGATTCGGATTGTCCACACCTCATTGTTCAAAGGAGATCCACAGGAGGACTTCGTGAAAGGGCTTGGCATCTCTTTTGCTTTGCCGCTGAAAGCCCCCCTTTATAATAGGTATGTTCGTTTTGCGGGCGATACAGGCTTTTTCAGTGAATCGCCCAGACATTTGTCGACATGGCGGACGAAAGGCGTCTACATGGACATGTTCTGGCGTCAGCAAGCTGGAGAAGCCATTGCATTTGATCATGAGAAAGATGCGAAATTCAAAGCGCTGCTTGATGATTCCGCTGCCTGGGACAGCTTTAAGTTGACGCAGCTTTCCGCCGACTCCTATTCTGTCGTCAAGCAAACATACGAAGAATGCAGCCCAGTGAAGGCTGTCAGCGGTAACCGTGCGAAAGGGCTCGTATATGCCGGAGACACTCACGGCGGGCTTGCAGCAGGGCTTCGCAATTTTTGGCAGAAGCATCCATCATCTTTGGAAGTAACCGGTATGACGACAGATGAAGCCAAGCTAACACTCTGGTTCTGGTCGCCGGATGCAGCAGCTATGGATATGCGTCATTACGATACGAAAACGTATGTAGAATCCGCCTATGAGGGATCGGAAGAGCTGCGCAGTACACCATATGGAATCGGAAATACGAACGAGCTTATGCTGTGGTGCTGCGATGGGACACCCGCTGCTGCCGACCTTGCAAACATGACTAGCCATATTCAATCCCCGCCTCAGCTCTTATGTGAGCCAGCACGTTATCATGATACAAACGTATTCGGTATCTGGAGCCTGCCTGATCGCAGTACGCCTGCTAAAGCTTGGATTGAAGAGCAACTCGACGCTTGTTTGAGCTTCTATAAGCAAGAGATCGAGGGGCGGCGGTGGTACGGTTTCTGGGATTATGGAGATTTCATGCATACGTACGATCCCGTACGGCACGAATGGCGATACGACGTAGGCGGGTTTGCCTGGCAGAATACCGAGCTTGTGCCGAACATCTGGCTTTGGCTCTCGTTCTTGCGCTCGGGACGTGCAGATTTGTTCCGCATGGCGGAGGCCATGACACGTCATACGAGTGAAGTGGATGTCTATCATTCCGGAGAATATGCAGGACTCGGGTCTCGGCATAATGTCGTTCACTGGGGTTGCGGATGCAAGGAAGCGCGCATAGCAATGGCGGGTTTGCATCGTTACTATTACTTCTTGACTGCAGATGAACGAATTGGAGATATTTTGGCGGAAGTGGCCGATGCAGATTTCGCCACCGTCGGAATCGATCCGATGAGAGCTTATTTCCCGAAGGACGAGCATCCTACCCATGTGAGGAGCGGTCCGGACTGGGCAGCCTTTAGCTCAAATTGGATGTCGCAATGGGAACGCTTTGAGAATCCGAAATACAGAGATAAGATCCTGCAAGGGATTAAGAATTTGAAGGCCGCACCGTTCCGGCTCTTATCAGGCACGACATTCGGATACGATCCGAATACCGGTATTCTTACCCATATCGGCGACGGCAACTACGGATATCATATGGTCATTTCCTTCGGCGCGCCGCAAGTGTGGATAGAGCTTTCGCAACTGCTCTCCGATCCTGAATGGGATGACATGCTCGTAGAATTTGGGGAATTTTATTACCTAGAACCTGAGGAAAAGTTAGCCCGAACGAATGGAGTCATCGATCATAATAAATTCAGCTGGCCGATGTTTGCGGCATCGATGGCGGCTTACGCAGCCAACCGACGCAGTAATACTGCTCTGGCTGCGTTAACATGGCGGATCATGCTGGAGAATCGTCTGCCGGGGGGCAGCGAGGACGCGACGCGAACCTATCAAGTGCCGGAGCACGCGTATGTTCGACCTATTCAAGAACTGCCGAGCATCACGACAAATGTAACGTCGCAATGGTCCTTAAATGCGATCATGTGCCTGGAGCTAATCGGGAACGAACTGCCGACGGAGTTGAATGCTGAATATCTAAGCGCTTCCTATGCCGTGGATCAGAAGAATTAATCGATGCAGTCTAAGATTGTAAATTTCAATGTTCGAGGAGGAACTGTTTTGAAATACGTAACGGTCAATGAAACGGATATTAAACAAGCCATCGACAGGCTCGTAAGCAGAACGTTTCAGATGGATATGACATGGGACTGGCCTGCCGGAGTTGCTTTCTACGGCGTAGGCCAAGCTTATCTGGCTACTGGTGAATCAACGTATTTGGATCAATTGCAAGCGTGGATCGATGAGCAGTTGGAGGACGGCCTTCCTAAGTTAACCGTCAACGCTGTATCCATTGGTCATACATTGCTTACACTGTACGATCAAACCAAATCGGAACGTTATCTGGATATTGCGGTCCAAATGGCGGAGTTCTTAAGAACGGATGCAGTACGATTCGCGGATGGCGTGTTTCAGCACACCGTATCGCAAAATTACGATTTCCCGCAACAGGCTTGGGTCGATACGATGTTTATGGCAGGATATTTTCTCATCCGTATTGGCACTTTACTTAAAAGAAACGATTGGCTCGAGGATGGCTTACTTCAGTACCACACACACGAGCGCTTCTTGCAGGATCGCGAAACAAATCTTTATGTTCACGGTTGGGATCATATCGCCCACAACAACATGTCCGCTGTCTATTGGGCGCGTGGCAATTCATGGGCAGCTTATACGATGTCGGAAGCGCTGCATATCGTAGAAGTCACACATCCGTCCTATATGAAAATATACGATTCGCTGCGTGATCAACTTAGCAGCATCGTCCGGCTCCAATCTGATCATGGGCTCTGGCACACCGTGCTGAATGATCCGACCTCTTATGAGGAAACATCGGGTTCTGCGGGTCTTGCCGCCGGATTGATTCGATATAACGAAGCCATCGGCGCTCCTATGTACAATAAGTATATTCAGAAGGCCGTGCCTGCCGTATTATCGAAAATTTCGAATAACGGTACAGTATTGGATGTTTCGGCTGGAACGGCTGTTATGAAAGACGCCGACGGCTACAAAGGCGTCGCCCATGAACGGATTCAAGGCTGGGGACAGGGGTTGACCTTAGTATTCCTCTCTTCGCTTCTAACGTACAAATGGTTGAAAGACAATTCACAAACCGAGTAAAAGAATGTTCAAGCCATTCATACTTCTAATGAAACCGGCTGCCGTGGCATCCGGTTTTCTACTTCCTCCATCCCCCTCATGATGATAATACTTTTTTTCTAACTTCATACTTTTTTGAGAAAACGGTTTCAAAATAGTGTTGTTGTCAGAAATATTTGAATCTTATAGTGTTTAACTTACAAAGCCACAAGCTAAAGTTTCAATTCAATTTGCGAAGGAGTGAGAACATGATCAAAGCATCGGGTGCTGAAGAGCACATAGCGCCTGTCACATCCGCAAGAAATTCCAAGCGCAATACGCTAATTGGCAAAGTTCTAAGAGATAAATATCTATTGCTGCTGTTGCTGCCGGGATTGGCCTACTTTATTGTTTTTAAATATGTTCCGATGTGGGGGGTCCTCCTTGCCTTCAAGAACTATCAGCCTTACGTCGGTTTTTTTAAAAGCGAGTGGGTTGGACTAGATAATTTTAAGCAATTTTTTCAAGATCCCGTATTTTTTAGATTGATACGCAATACGCTTTTGCTTGGTTTGTACGATATGGTGTTTTTCTTCCCGGCGCCAATCATACTGGCGGTATTGTTAAACGAAGTCCGCAAATCTTTTTACAAACGCTTTATCCAATCACTAATTTATATCCCGCATTTTATTTCGATGGTTATTGTTGCAAGTATTTCCTATCTTCTTTTGACGACAGAAGGTGGAGTCATCAATGAACTGATGCTTAAGCTATTCGGGTATAAAATGGACTTTCTGACAAGTGAAAACTGGTTTCGTCCCATGATTATCACACAGAGTATTTGGAAAGAGATGGGTTGGGGAACGATCATCTTCCTCGCAGCGCTTGCGGGGGTGGATCAAGAGCAGTATGAAGCGGCCATCGTCGATGGAGCAAACCGTTTCCGCCAACTGTGGCACATTACGCTGCCAGCCATTCAAGGAACGATCATTATCGTGCTGATTCTGCGAATGGGTCACTTTATGGATCGTGGATTTGAACAAGTCTTATTAATGATCAACCCGCTAAACCGGCCTGTGGCCGAAGTATTTGACACTTATGTTTATACGGCGGGGATCGTACAGGGCGCTTTCAGCTACAGTGCGGCAGTAGGGTTATTTAAAGCCATTATCGGCGTCATTCTCGTCTTTTCAACGAATTATTTAGCCAAAAGGGCTGGACATTCCGGTATATTCTGATGCTTACGAAGAAAGTTTTGCTATCGCAAAACTCAGCACATGCTTACGAAGAAAGTTTTGCTATCGCAAAACTCTTAGGAGGAGAGCACTATGAACACGTGTCATTCGTCAGTAGGCGAAAAATTGTTTGATATCGCCAATTATCTCTTTCTTGCTCTCGTTGCCCTTACTATGATCCTTCCGGTTATGTATATCGTGGCGGGGTCGTTCGCAAGCGATCTTGAGATTGGAAGCAGATCCTTTTTTCTAATTCCCAAAGAAATTACATTTGATGCTTACAAGTTCGTTTTTAAAGATAATACGTTGCCGCGAAGTTTATTCGTATCCGTATTTATAACCGTAGGAGGAACTCTTGTAAACCTATTGTTTACCTTTACGATGGCCTATGCTTTATCACGGCGGCACATGATTGGCCGAAATGTCGTCTTGAACCTAATCATCTTCACGATGGTGTTTAGCGGCGGGATTATTCCTACTTATCTGGTTGTCAAAGGCTTAGGACTATTGAACACCTACTGGGCGGTCATGCTGCCTGTCGCTATCAACGCCTTTAACTTGATTGTCGTGAAATCATTTTTCCAGGAAATTCCGGGCGAATTAATTGAATCGGCCCGAATAGACGGATGTAATGATATAGGTGTACTTTGGCGAATTGTTTTACCGCTCTCCAAACCGGTTATCGCAACATTCGCTCTTTTCTACGCCGTTGCCCATTGGAATGATTTCTTTAATGCTTTGATCTATCTATCTGACGCTAAAAAGTGGCCGATGCAGGTTCTATTGCGGCAAATTGTCCTTTTGGCAACTGGTTCGCTAGACATGGGGACATACGATCCCACCTATGTGAAACCGCCGGATCAATCAATTAAAATGGCAATCATCGTTGTGGGTACATTACCGATATTGATGGTTTATCCGTTTATTCAAAAGTATTTTGCCAAAGGGGTTTTAATTGGCGCGGTAAAAGGGTGAATGTTTTATAGCGGCAGGTGACTATTTTAGGATTGTCGCAGCATCGGTCCAAGTCCAGTAAAGTATTGACGACAGGTGCATGCTTCATCATAAACAAGTATATTTTTGATAAGAAAAAGGGAGGAACATGAATATGAATTGGGAAAAAAAGAAAAAACCATTGCTTGCCACTACTAGCATCATAGTAGCAGTCACAGTTATAGCGGGGTGCAGCTCGAGTACCAATGAGTCTAAAGCGACAGACACATCCAAAGCAACGGCAGGAGCGACGACCGCAGCCAAAGAAAAGCCATTCCCCGTCAGTATCATGTTAAAGAGCTACTACAATGATACAGCTACCCCGGAAAGTAAAGTATGGAAAAAAGTTGAAGAATATACGAACACGAAGCTGGATTTCCAATTTGTTCCTGATGCAAGCTATAACGACAAACTGAACATAACGCTTGCTTCCGGCTCTATTCCTTCTCTTCTATTTGTTAATAATGCGAAATTGCCTGCTGTTGCCAACGCCATCAAAGGAGGCGCATTCTGGGAAATAGGCCCTTATCTCAAAGATTATCCGAATCTTAAACAAGCGAACCCCACTGTTCTTAACAATACGTCGGTAAACGGTAAATTCTATGGCCTTTATGTATCCCGCCCGATCGGACGAATGGGAATCAGCTACCGTAAGGACTGGCTTGATAATTTAGGCATGAAGGAACCGAAGACGATCGATGAATTTTACGCGATGTTAAAGGCATTCGCCACCAATGATCCTGATAAAAACGGCAAAAATGATACGTATGGCATGGTCATAACCAAATATGCGGGACCCTTTGATATCATGCAAACTTGGTTCGGTGCTCCGAATAAATGGGCTGAGAAAGACGGTAAGCTGGTTCCTGCTCATTTGACTTCGGAATACATGGATGCGCTCAAATTTTTCAAAAAACTTTATGATGAGAAGTTAATCAACCAAGATTTTGCGGTGTATGATTCGGCCAAATGGAATGATCCGATTATTAACGGACAAGCGGGTGTAGCGGTTGACGTCACAGAACGTTCCTATCAGATTGAAGAGAAAATGAAACAAGTCAATCCGAAGGGCAGTATAGATTTAATTGGCGCTGTAAGCGGCCCTACCGGTCTTCATAATCAACCGACAGCTGGACACAACGGCATGTTCCTCATCTCCAAATCTAGCGTTAAAACAGAAGCCGACCTGAAGAAAGTGCTTACTTTCTTGGATAAAACCAACGATAAAGATATGCAAGCGTTACTCAACTTTGGTATTGAAGGTGTTCATTATAAAGTTGAAGACGGCAAACAAGTTATTCTTATTGTTCCAACTGATCCGATGGCCCCTGATATTAATAACAAGAATATGAACCAGATCTTATCTTCGATCCCGTACATTATAAATGACATGTTCAAACCGTCTACACCGCTTCGCACGAAGTCAATTGAAGTACAAAAAGCAAATGAAAAAATTATTGTTACAAATCCCGGAGAACCATTTACAACGGCAACCTATACGCAAAAAGGCGCGCAGTTGGATCAAATGGTGGAAGACGCACGAATTAAATTTATTGTCGGCAAAATTGATGAAGCCGGCTTTAAAGCCGACATGGATTTGTGGAAAAAGAGTGGCGGTGACGACTATACAAAAGAAATCACCGAAGCCTACGCTGCAAGTAAGGCTAAGTAAGTTAAGCGAATAGAAGTACTCTTTGATGATAAGGTCCAGTCGCTCAGTAGGACTGGACTTTATTTCGAAAGGGTTCCGGGTGGAACGAATAACGTTATAACCAAAGGAGCAGAAACGATGACAATGACAAGAGCTAGAAGCGGAAAAGGATCCGTTTGGCCTTCGGAAAGGCGTTGTTTTACAGATCTGATAACAGGCGTAACCGTAACTCAGTTAACGAATCACTGCTCTCACAGTCACCATATTTATTTTACGAATAACGGCTTCTATGGAGATGGGAAGTTGATCTTTGGATCGGATCGCGAGAATGTTACCAATCTATACAGCATCGATATGCACGATGGCGTGATTACCCAATTAACGGATTTGGAACGCGGCCGTGAATCACGGATTCAAGGGACCTTTCTTCATCCTGATGGACATGAGGCCTATTTCTACTATGACAACTCGATTATGGCAATTGACCTGGGAACGATGGAAGAACGTATTCTCTATTCGATTCCCGAAACATATAAATTCGGCAGCTTGAGCTGCACCCCAGACGGGCAGTGGTTATGCTTCGGTCTGAATGAGGATTTAACGGACCGTATCGCGATGGATACCAAGAACGGTTACTTGGGTTTTGAGGAGTATTTCCGTGCGAAGCCGCACAGTATGATTATGGCGGTTTCCCCTGTCAACGGGAAAGTGATTAAGCTTCATGAGGACCAGCTTTGGATCGGCCACGTCAATACGTCACCAACGCAAGCACATCTGCTGACATTTTGCCATGAAGGGCCTTGGGAGCAGATCGATCATCGGATCTGGGTGTTGGATATCGCAACCGGCCAATATTGGAAGGTAAAGGATAAGCAGCCTAATGAATATGTCGGCCACGAATATTGGCTGGCAGACGGCATTCATATCGGCTACCACGGTTTTACCAATTCTCTTGAGGATCACACCGGGAAAATAATTGGGGCTGTCCTTTTTGATAACAGTCAGGCCCAGCAGTACGAATTTCCTTTTCAAAATATGCATGTACATTCAAATGATCTATCACTTGTTATCGGTGACGGTCAGCAAACGAGCGCTTATCATGGACAGCAATTCCAGGATACGCTGCAGGTATGGCGGAATGACGGATCCGGGTTTAATGGTCCACGTATTCTATGTAAGCATCGTGGAAGTTTCCATTCGCAAATTCTTCACGTTCATCCGAGGCTAAGCCCGGACGGTAAGCATGTGCTATTTACGAGTGATATGTCGGGATATGGAAACTTGTACATGGTCGACATGCCGGAATTCGAATCTTTACCCAAGATGCCAGTTACATGAAGACACAACCGAATCTGCTTCTCATCTTTACGGACCAGCAGCGATGGGATACGTTGGGGGTTTACGGAAATACAACGATTCAGACGCCGCATTTGGATCGGTTGGCGCGCGAAGGTGCAGTATTCGAAAATGCGATTACCCCGTACCCTCTCTGTGCTCCTGCCAGAGCCTGCACGATGACGGGGTTTGCTGCGGGAAAGACGCATGTGTTCAATAACGAATCAGCCTCTGCTATTGCCACCGATGAGTCGATAGCGGCTTATTTGTCCAAAGCAGGATATCACAATCAGGCGATCGGAAAGATGCATTTTACACCAGATGAGCAAACGTATGGCATGGATCATCTCATTTTATCGGAAGAAATGAGGGGCGTACGTACAGCTGAACGGATACAGGATATCCGCTTTGATGATTATGACCGATACCTGATGGAGCATGATGCCTGGGGGTGGGAGAAACCTCCAGAGATCGGTTATAACGAACTAAAGCCGCTTGTGAACGGCCTACCCAAAGAGCTTCATATCACACAATGGTGCGGGGATCGAACGGTAGAGTGGCTAAAAACGGAAAGACCCTCAGACAAACCTTTTTTCTTATGGACGTCGTTCGTCAAGCCTCATGCTCCTTTCGATTGTCCTTCACACTTGACGGATCTATATGCTCCGGAAGAAATGCCGAGGCCTTGGGTTTCCGATAAGGATGGAACTTCGAAAAATCCTTATTTGAAATCGCATCGTCAAGCCATGGAAGCCGATTTGTACTCGGAGTACGCTAATCTCACAAACAGGGCATATTATTATGCCAACATTACGTTTATCGATGAACAAATAGGTCGGATCATGCAAACGCTAGAGGAAGAGGGGCTGGCGGATCATACACTCGTTATTTTCACATCGGATCATGGAGAATTGCTCGGCGACCACCGATTATGGTTTAAAAACTTAGGGCACGAGGGCAGTTTGCACATCCCGATGTTAGCATGGTGGCCTGGCGTTATTCATCCGGGTACCCGCTGTGATGAATTGACTACCCTCCTCGATATTTTCCCTACTCTGGTTAATCGGACCAGTGAAAATTGCAATTACGACGGAAGGTCGGGTTTGGATCTATTGGAACTGCTCACGGAACCTTCCTCGGTACGCCGAGATGTCGTCTGTTCTGAATTCTATGTGGCACCCAACTATATGCTCCATGTCCGCAGCAAAGAGTGGAAATACCTCTTTTATCAGAATGGCGGTTACGAAGAGCTGTACAATCTTCTTAGTGATCCGCATGAGCTTATTGATTTAGCGGAAGATCCAGACTTTCAGCATGTAAAAAAAGAGCATCAGACGGCAGCCGTTGGTTGGGTCAAAAACTATGGAAATCCTGAAATTGCTCTCGATGAAACAGGCTATAAGTTGAAAGTAATTCCTTTTCAGCCTCAAGAAGCCAAAATGAACCCAAGGCCGTTCTCGCGAATGCCTTGGGATTCCAGAGTTCCGCCTTCGATGCTTCCTGAACAGCAGCGCTCCTGGTTTTGGAAGGCGTTGGGCGGAGATTGGAGCAGCCTTATAACCTTGTTTGGATCAAAAGATAAGTAGTACACCAATCGTTGAGTGAGGATGACGTACAACATGGATTGGAACGAAATATTTATGCTAGATGAGCTTTTATATCAAAATCCTTTAGCCATGGAAAGTGATGTGTTTGATTTCAAATTGGAAGGGCAGGCCGCTGCCAGTTTTCCACTGAATCGAATGCGGCTGGAAAATAAGCTTGACCCAAAGCTTGAGCAAAAATCGAATTTTGTTTATTGGTGTCCGATTGAATTTCCAGACAACATCGCGATCACTTGGGATTTTTGGCCGATTCATGAGCCGGGGCTTTGCATTTTGTTTTTTGCCGTAAAAGGGATCCGTGGTGAGGATTTGTTTGACAGCCGGCTTTCGGTAAGATCAGGTGCGTACGACCAATATCACCATGGAGATATCGATGCTTTCCATGTATCCTACTTCAGACGCAAGGAAGAAGAGGAGCGGAGTTTTCATACGTGCAATCTGCGTAAAAGCTATGGCTTTCATCTGGTTTCGCAGGGCGGAGATCCGATCCCGTCTGTAACCGATGCCAAAGGTCCATACCGAATGAAATTGTTTAAATGGGGAAGTGAAATTTTATTCGCCATCAATGATCTGACTGTCATTCATTGGACCGATGACGGAAAAACATTTGGGAAACCCCTTACCGGAGGGAAAATCGGCTTTCGCCAGATGGCTCCTCTTATCGCCGAATATGCCAATCTTACTGTATATTCGATTTCAAAAAAGCATGCTTTGTAAGCTCATACCTCTCTATACCCACAGAAAAAGACCGCATCAACTTAGTTTTTTGGCCAAGCCAACTAAGCTGAGTGCGGTCTACTCGACACGCTCCACTTTTACTGCGCATATTTTAAACTCGGGCATCCGACTCGTGGGATCCAGCGCATCATTCGTTAATTGATTAATCGAATGCTCATCGCCCCAATGAAAGGGCACAAAAACCGTACGAGGCTGAATACCTTCCGTCACTTTGACTTCGAAAACCAAGGATCCACGGCGGCTTGTAATGCGGATCTTGTTATCCATACTCAGTCCGATTCTCTTAGCAAGCCACGGATGAATCTCGGCAACGGGAACGGGAGCCTTCTTATTAAGAGCTTCCGTTCGACGTGTTTGTGCGCCGCTTAAATAATGATTCGCCAGCCTCCCCGTTGTTAACACAATGGGGTAATCTGAATCGATTGGTTCTGCCGGCATTTTCGGCTTAATACCGAACAATCTGGCTTTGCCGTCGGAATGATTAAAATGATTCTCGAATAATAGCGGTGTTCCCGGGTGGTCTGGAGCTGGGCACGGCCAGAATATGCCTTTCTCCTCCTGAAGCCGCCCATACGTAATGCCACTGTAATCCGCTTTCCCTCCAGCCGTAGCAGCTGCTAACTCGCGAAACACATCTTCAATACCCGCATATTGAAAATAGGCTCCCCTACCCAACGCTTCCGCTAGCTGACAAATAATATGGAAATCAAGTCTGCTGTTTCCTGGAAGCTCCATCGCTTTCTGGCGGTGAAACACACGTCCTTCCAGATTGGTCATCGTACCTTCTGCTTCCGCAAAGGATGACCCTGGTAATAAATAATGAGCGTAACGCGCCGTTTCCGTTTCGAACATGTCAACGACAACAAGCAACTCCAGCTTCTGCAGAGCCCGCTCCACCATCCGATTATTAGGGCTGGATACCAGCGGATTCGATCCGAGAACGATCAAGGCTTTGATTTCACCTTCATCTATCTTTTGCAGCAGCTCGTAAGCAGAAACCCCTTTGCCAGGCAGCTCACTCGGATCGATTCCCCATACCTTGGCAACATGCTCACGTGCAGCTGGGTCCTCAATCAAACGATAGCCCGGCAGTTGGTCCGCCTTTTGCCCATGCTCGCGTCCGCCTTGCCCGTTCGCTTGACCTGTTACGGCGCCATAGCCGCAGCCTTTGCGCCCTATTTTACCGGTGATCAAGGCTAAATTAATGTAATTCAGCGTGTTCTCTACACCATTTACTTGCTGTTCCAAACCGCGTGCTGTAAGCACAATCCCCGTCTCCGCCTTGGCGAATCCACGAGCAATCGTACGAATTACAGCTTCTAGAACGCCGGTTAGCTCCTCCACTCTCGCTGGAGTGAAAGGCTTAACAGCCTCCTTCAATTGCTCAAACCCAACCGTACGTTCTTCTATGAATCGATGATGAACGAGCTTCTCTTCTATCATGACATGCAGGAGTCCGTTTATAAAAACAGAATCGAATCCCGGTTGTAGTCGAACATGGATATCCGCTACCTTCGAAGTCATGGTATTACGCGGATCAATCGTAACGATCACTGCGCCTTTTTTCTTTGCTTCAAGCAAATAAGGCATCATCGTCGGCTGGCATTCCGCAATATTCGTTCCTGCAAGAATGATATATTTGGCATTTGGAATTTCGGTTAGAGGCATTGTCATCCCGCGATCAAGACCGAAAGCCTGATTGCTGGCTGCGGCCGCCGAGGACATACAGTATCTTCCGTTATAATCAATGTATTTGGACCTGAGTGCTACTCGGGTGAACTTACCAAGTAAGTAACTAACTTCATTAGTAAGCGAGCCTCCGCCATAAACGCCAATGGCATCTCGGCCATGCGCTGCTTGAATTCCTTGAATCTGTTCAGCAATGTCTGCAAACGCATGGTCCCAAGAGACCGTTCGCCACCGCCGTGGCTCACCATTCTCCCTCGTCAATGGCTCAAGAATCCGATCGGCATGAAGCACATGATCCAGTGCATTCAATCCTTTCTGACAAAGACGGCTAGTCGCCACAGGAAAGTTAGGGCTTGGTTTAATCGTGAGACCTGACGTCTTTTCACTCGGCGTAATCTCCAATCCGCACTGCATGCTGCAAAAGCAGCAATGGGAGGAGGGTTGTTCTTTAGGTAATGTCAATAGTGCTGATTTCAACGCACTCCACCCCCGATGATAAAGCTCTCTATGAAATCTCAATGTATTTAAATGGGCTACGCGGTCAACAAAGTATTAGCAGGCTAATTCTTTGTTTATCGGAAATCCAATAAATACCGTACCATCATGAACTTTCGTTGAATACGTTTGTACACAACCCGTATCCGGCGCTTGAACGAGACCGGAAGGAAGATGAATCTTGCGATCATGCATCGGGCAGAAGACGTGGTCATCACATACAATTCCTTCTGCAAGGACGCCCTCTTTATGCGGACAACGGTTCTGGATGGCTTGAAGCTTACCGCTTTTCAGTTTGAAAAGTGCTACCTCTTCTCCTTGATACCGAATCGTTTTTCCTGTGTTAACAGCTAACTCATCATAAGAAACGGCCTGCACCCAAATCATTTGCTCTTCTTGTGTTTTCATAGTCTGCTCCTCCCGACTTCCTCTTTTTCTAGTTAAGCTCTACGACTTCATAAAGGTCACGTTGAATTTTTTTGCTATCAATTGCTTGTTTCCAAGGGTCATTCGTCACAGAAAGCGCTAGATCCATTCGAGCACACAATTGTTTACGCTCTTCCTCATTCTCCACCACATCACGAATATGCTCGATACCAAGTCGGTGTACCCACTCACTTGTTCGCTCACCATATTTACCCGTTTCGCGATAGTACTGCAGATAAGCTTCTGTATATTCGATAATCTCTTGCTCCGTCTTGACTGTAGTTAATAGGTCACCAACACGTACTTTCACACCGCCATTTCCTCCGGCATAAAGCTCCCAACCGCCATCAACCGAAACGACGCCTAAATCTTTGATTCCTGATTCCGCACAATTTCGAGGACATCCAGATACAGCCAGCTTCACTTTGGCAGGTGTGTTCAAGCGTTCAAAACGTTTCTCCAGCTCGATACCTACCCCCATCGCATCTCCCGTGCCGAATCGGCAGAAGGTTTCACCTACGCACGTTTTTACAGTTCTTAAGGCTTTACCGTAAGCATAACCGGAAGGCATATCCAAGGCTTCCCACATTGCGGTTAGATCTTCTTTCTTCACACCAAGCAAATCAAGACGCTGTCCACCTGTAAACTTCACAGTAGGGACTTTGAACTGCTCAGCTACTTCTGCAATACGCTTCAATTCCGTTGGATTAGTTACTCCGCCATATATCCGTGGAACTACGGAATACGTTCCATCTTTTTGAATGTTAGCGTGCATACGCTCATTTACGAAACGTGAAGTACTGTCGTCTTTATACGTATCTGGACTTACCATACCCAGGTAATAATTAAGTGCAGGACGGCATTTCGAGCAGCCTTCTTCATTTTTCCAGCCAAGGACGTTCATCACTTCCCGCACATGGGATAACCCTTTATCACGAATCGCTGCAACGACTTCATCCCGTGTATGGTCTGTACAAGAGCAAATCGTCTCTTTCGCAGCGTTCTTATCATAGGAAGCACCTAGTGTAAATGCCAACAAATCACTAACCAGTGGTTTACAACCGCCGCAAGAACGAGAAGCTGTCGTGCAATTTTTCACTTCATCAACTGTCGTTAACCCTTGATCCTTGATCGCTGAACAAATTGTTCCTTTTGTAACGCCGTTACAACCGCATATGATGGCATCGTCTTTCATGTCAGCAACACCTGATGCCGCTCCGCCCCCGGATGAATCCGTCAAAATGGCCGTTTTTTCCAAGCCGCTAACATCTGTTTCTTCCCGAATCATTTGCATAAGTCGCGTACCATCCGCCGTATCTCCGAAGAGAACCGCGCCGATGATTTTATTGTCTTTAATCACAACTTTCTTATAAACACCGGTGAACTCATCATGAATACGAATGGCTTTCGTGTCTTCCGCATCGCCGAACTGTCCGCCAGAGAATACATCAACACCAGAAACTTTAAGCTTCGTATAAAGGAGAGATCCTTCATAAGGACCAGTTTCCACGCCGGCCAAATGTTTAGCAAGCACAGCACCTTGCTCGTAGAGCGGCGCTACCAATCCATAAGCAATCCCGCGATGCATCGCGCATTCCCCAACCGCATAGACGTTTGGAACACTCGTTTGCAAATAGTCATTCACAATGATGCCAGGATTGCACTCAACGCCAGCCTTTTTCGCAAGTTCAACATTGGGACGAATCCCTACAGCCATAACGATAAGTTCGGCTTCAGCAACGGTACCATCCTTGAATTTCAAGCCGGTTACCCGCTTATCGCCTACGATTTCCGCGGACTGCTTCTCGAGCAGGAAGTTGATGCCTTGCTCTTCAAGCGCTGCTTGCAGCATTTTGGACGCCGTTCGATCAAGCTGACGCTCCATAATTGTATCTACAATATGAACAACATCAACCTTCATACCTAAGTTTAGGAAACCTCTCGCCGCTTCTAATCCTAATAAGCCGCCACCGATCACGATCGCTTTTTTATACTTTTTAGCGGACTCGATCATAATTTCACAATCACGAATGGTTCTGTACGCCATAACCCCTTCTTTATCAGCGCCAGGCATTGGAATCATAAAGGGGTTAGACCCTGTAGCCAAAATCAATTTATCATAAGAAACCGTCAGTCCCTTATCACTCGTTACGGTTTGAGCTGCTGTATCAATGTCTGTTATCGTTTGGTTGGTATGCAAGGTGATGTGGTTATTCGCATACCATTCATAGGGATGAATGACGATATCCTCTACTTTGGAATCTCCGGCAAGTACATAGGACAACAAGATTCTGTTATAGTTCGGATGCGGTTCACTTCCGAAAATCGTAACTTCATATTTGTCAGGTGTAAGTTTAAGCAAATGTTCAACAGCGTTAACACCCGCCATTCCATTTCCTACTAATACCAATTTTTCTTTTTGAGTCATTGCCATCTTCCTCTCTAATATATCTATCTCTATATCCCATTTTTCTTTTCCACATCCGATTAAAAAGGGCCATTCGGGAGCTCACGCTCCCAAATGGCAAAATTGGGATATGGAGCTTGAGAAGTTCGATTTGAACTTCCAAAGACGGTAAGTCGTAAACGTCTTTGCGCATGCAGCCTGAACACTCAAGCTGCATGCGCAAAAACATTTAATTATATGCCGCTGGCCATACGACCAGCGGCTTGAACCTATTACTTATGCATGCACACTATCCATAGAAGCAGGAGCTGCCTTCACTTTGCCGCCTTCGCCGATCCAAGATTTTTTCCATTTGCCTTGTACAACAACAATAATCAGGATACAGGCAATAGCAATGGCACTTAGAATTAGGAAACCAGGGGTAAAGGATCCTGTTGAAAGCTTCAAGTTACCAAGAATTTTCGGCAAGAAGTATCCGCCTAGACCTCCGGCTGCTCCAACGATCCCTGTAATCATACCAACCTCATTCGAGAAGCGTTGCGGAACAAGCTGGAACACTGCTCCATTTCCCATCCCCATACACATCATACCGATGAAGAGAAGGGTCGTCGTTATCCATAAGCTTGGAAGTGACGATACAATGGCAAGCATGATTCCAATCACACCGTACAGAGTCATTAGCATGCGTATACCGCCCATTTTATCTGACAGCCATCCGCCTACTGGTCTGAAAAAACTGCCGGCAATAATACAAATCGTTGCAAAGTCAGCAGCCATTACCGGACTAAGCTTATATTGGGTATTGAAGAAAATCGTTAAATAGTTGGCCATACCGGAAAAACCGCCGAATGTGACCATATATAGGAGACAGAACACCCAGGTATCTTTTTGTTTGAGAACACGCCCATAGTCGGCAAGTTTAGCTGGCGCCGGCTGAGTGGGACTGTCTTTAGCTGTAAAAATAAAGATAAGGAATACCAGAATAAGTGGTAATAATGCTAATCCGAAGACCACGTGCCAGTTCCCAAAGTGCTGTGCCAGTCGGTTTGCGAATAATGTTGCAAAGATCGTTCCACTATTCCCTGCACCGGCGATGCCAAGCGCTAATCCTTGATACTCAGGTGGATACCAGCGACTTGCCAATGGTAATGCGGCAGCGAAGCTGGCCCCTGCAATACCCAGCATTAGTGCTACAAAATACATGTCACTAAGTGAATCTGCAACTTTCCAAGCGAATACCAGAGGAACTACCGTTAATATCATACCGATAATAGCTGTTTTTTTGGGACCAATTCGATCTGTAAGATAGCCAAGTACGAGTCTTAGAACAGCGCCCCCAAGTGCTGGCAGAGCCACCAGATTCGCCTTTTGAGCAGCATCTAGAGAGAAATCCTTCGCAATAAGCACCGACAGCGGTCCAAGCATAACCCAAATCATAAAGCTCATGTCAAAATACAAGAAAGCACTAAATAATGAACCTTTGTGACCGCTTTGCAAAAAACTCTTCCGATCGACCATGATACCCTCTCCTTTGTATGAGGCTTTGAGCGCCTTCTTCTGTTTCTTACTTCCCATCCTTTAATTGCTGATGACTGTTCTTGACAGAAAAAGCCGACAAACATACCCCAGCATGCGCGGGATGTTTATCGGCTTCTTTGCCACTGCTGCCACTTCATCGTGAACAGCATGTTAGATGATTTGCAATTAAAAGAACATAAATAGCCTATCCGGTTACGTATTTGTAAGGGGATAGGCGCCATTGCCTTCGTTAGTGGCACATCATTGTGCCGATTTCTAATTTGATTATAGTATGACATTCCCTTCGTGTCAATAAACATAACACAAAAAAATTTTATGTGAGATTTCTAATACATATCGACAAATTTTAGATACTTATGCTATAGTAATGCCGTATAATAAATCATTTTACCCATAAAACCTAACATGAAGTTGCCATCTGAACAGAAGCTATCCACGATAGGAGGTATTCAAATGTTACAATCATTTATTCTGATCGACGAGTTTAAACAAACTCGCTCAGCTACCTCCTTTTCGTCGTCGACTACCAATATGAATGTTACGGATAATGAAAAGGAATCCTTGCCTGAAGCGATGCTGAAGGATTTGGGATTTCGTATATATGTAGCATCTAATGAAAAAGAAATTTCATTTATGATTCCCAAGGTCGATGCCGTATTATTATCAGTAGGCCCTGATCAAGTAGAGCCATGGCGCTCCCGCGTGTTGGCTCATCGCAGCCTTCCCCTTTTCTGGTGGTGTGATGCCCGCACTTTTCCTTCTAATGAATGTAGAATGGACGCAGGTATTGATGGTTTGATCGGTTCTGCGATGAGTCCTCTAGAAATTCACTGTGCACTGCTCCTTGGTATGAACCATTACTTCCAACGAACCGAATGGCAGCAAGAGCGCGAACAGCTTCTCTCCAAACTGGAGGAGCGCAAATGGGTCGATCAGGCTAAGCGAATCTTATGTGAAATCAAGGGTATCTCCGAAGCAGAAGCTTATGATTTTTTACGCAAACAAGCCATGAATGAACGTAAACGCATGGTAGACGTTGCTACCTCCATCGTCAAGGTGTATCAAATACTAAAGGATCAGAAACAAGGAGGCCGCAAACGATGATATCCTTATTAAAAGAAGTAGGCCGCGGAAAGCGCGGAGCCAGAGACCTTTCCTATGAAGAGGCTTCCCATGCAGCAGAGCTCATTCTAACCGGAGCCGCTACACAGGCTCAAATGGGCGCATTTCTCGTTGCAGAACGCATCAAAATGGAATCTCCCGAAGAGTTAAAGGCCTTCATCGATGCCTTGCGCCAGCGTATCCATACCTATCCAATAGCCGGCAGCATGGATTGCGCCGGACCTTATGATGGACGCTCACGCACGTTCATTGCGACTTTACCGACCGCGTTCGTTCTCGCGGCCTGCGGACTTCCCACTACGCTGCACGGCAGTCCAAGCATGCCGCCCAAATGGGGCATCACGCTGTCCGATGTGCTAGCGGCACTTGATGTACCCGCGCTTGACGCATCACGTGAAGCGCTCATATCAGCTGCAGCGCGAACAGGCTTCTTGTTCGCACCAACAGAGAGCTGGTGTGCACCGCTCGGCGAGCTGCGCGAACTGCGCAAGGAACTCGGTCTTCGGACCGTGTTCAACACAGCAGAGAAACTGCTGCGCTTTACGGAAGCACCCTTCATGGCTATCGGTGTATTTCACGGCACTGTGTTCGAGAAAATTACCAATTTATTAATCGAACTGGGCGTCTCCCGCGGTATTGTTGTGCAAGGTATGGAAGGCTCCGAAGACCTTTCCGTTGACAAACGCACACGGACATACCTTATTCAAGAAGGCGCCAGTGAATTATTCATTGTTGATCCTGAGATTTACGAATTAATGGTCGAGGTGCCGGAGGTTGAATGGACTGCTCAACTGCAAGGAGAAACGGCTCTATCCGTTCTTCGCGGAGATGCCGAGCTCCCCTACTTGAATATGGTTTTACTGAACAGCGCTGTGCGTCTGTGGGTTTCCCAAAAGGCTGGATCCATTGAAGAAGGTATTTATTTGGCCCGACATGCGATTGAGCAAGGGGCTGCCCTACAAAAATTCACCGAGTGGACGGAAGCGATTAAGCCGGTATCTGCCACTTAATTTTTATACTTATGAAAAAAGAGCCCCAAAGGGCTCTTTTTTCATTTTCATTTTCCGATAAACTGCTGGGTAAACATTTTACCACACGGACCGCCGTTTACGATGCCGATCCCAATATGGGTGTAATCTTTGCTGAGTATATTTGCTTTGTGTCCTGGAGAATTCATCAGCGCCTCATGAGCTGCTTGTACACCTTGATTGCAAGCAATATTCTCTCCTGCCGCGTTATACGTAATACCGAATTTCTCCATCATATCGAATGGCGAGCCATACGTCGGTGAGTCGTGGGAGAAGTATTTGTTATCGACCATATCTTGGCTTTTTAGTCTAGCCGTTTTGGTAAGCGCCGGATCGACCGCTAGCGGGGAAAGCCCCACAGCAGCACGCTCCTTGTTAACCAAGTCCAGCATTTGCTGCTCCTCCACCGTTAATTCCGTAGTCGATGGGACTTGCGGTTTAGGTGTAGGCATAGGTGCAGCTGGTGGAGGGGCTGGTGTTGGTGTCTGCTTCTTGGCAATTTTTAAATTACCGTAAGCCCACAGGATGGATTGCAGTGTTTGATCATCTACATTCCCAGTCGCAGGAAGGCCATATCTGCTTTGAAACGCTTTAACACCCGATTGAGTTTGATTACCATAGTAGCCCGTAATAGGTCCGCTATAGTAACCAAGTGACTTCAGCATCCCTTGCACCGCATAGACATCAGGTCCCTTAGCCCCTTTACCATAGGCAAAAGCGGTGGTTGTGGATGAGCAGAACAATGCGATACAGATTAGAATAATCCAGACATGCTTTTTTTTACCCTGTAACATGCGTTTACGTTCACTCCCCGTCGTCTTCAGTATCATTCGTCGCACAGTGGGCGATAGCATTAGAATGACCAAATTCACGACTATTATCCATAATAATGAAATACGGGTTGGCTACCGTATCGAGGTAATAGGAGAGCTGGTGCTAAACTAAACCTCTTACGCTGTTCTTGGTTGAGTGTGTCTATAAAAGTTGATGCAAAGCAACTACGCCCAAGAGATGTATTGCTTAGGCTTGCTTAATCATTTGAAGTTGTACTTTGTACAACTTTAGACAAGCTAATCCGCGTATTCCACGCGATTGTTGCAATAATTACAACAATTTCAGCTGAAAGCAGCCCTTTTGCCTATAAGAAGGTTAAATTGTTGTAAAACGTACAACACCTTTAGCTTTTCAAGAAGAAATCAAGGAAATTGTTGTACGTAGTACAACTTTCGGCCAAGCTAATCCGCGACTTCCTCAGAAGCCCCCTAATCAGATTGGAGTCATCAATATGCAATAAGGTACTCAGCGCACCGGTAATAGCAATTTCACTTTAGCCCTTTTGGACAAGATTTTTTTATCCCGCTCATTGACTTTACCCTGAGTATCCGATAAAGTATATTTATGCTTATTTTTAGTACCTAGTACTAATATCTGATACTAATAAAGGAGTGAATCATTGATGTCCATCTCTCCCCCATTACAAGCTCGAATCACTGCAATCGGCAGCTACGTACCCCATCACATACTAAGCAACGCGGATCTTCAGGGAATGGTCGATACGAATGATGAATGGATCGTTCAGCGCACAGGAATTCGGGAACGTAGAATTGCAGCAGCGAATGAATTCACAAGTCATTTATGTATAGCAGCCGTACAAAATATGCTCACTAGATATCCGACATCACTGAGCGATGTTGATTTAATAATCGTCGCTACCCATACACCGGATCTGCCTTCCACCCCTGTCGCTTGCCTGATTCAAGCTCATTTCGGCATCCCTGAAACGGGTGCCTACGACCTCAATGCCACCTGCTCCGGGTTCGCTTATGCCCTGCATACAGCAAGCAGCCTTGTTGCTGCTGGGGTACACCGCAAGGTTCTCGTCGTCGGTGGGGATTCCTTATCCAAAATTACAGACTACACGGACCGTTCCACCTGCATTCTTTTCGGTGATGGTGCCGGAGCCGTGATGGTTGAAAGAGAAGAAGAGAATCCTGCTTTCCTTGCTCACCATCTTGGATCGGACGGTACAGGCGGCAAGCATGTATACCGAACCGGACTTGCCTCAGAATTGAACGGAACGCCACTAACAGGTGAAGGCAAGCTCGTCCAGAACGGCCGCGAGGTGTACAAATATGCCGTAACGACTGTCCCGCAAGGAATCGAGAAGCTGCTCGCAAAAGGCCGTTTACCTCATACTGCAATTGATTGGTTCATTCCTCATAGCGCTAACCTTCGGATTATTGAATCCATCTGTGAAAAGAGCGGTATTCCATTCGAAAAAGCGCTGTACAGCCTTGAATACTATGGCAATACATCCGCGGCTTCCATTCCTCTTGCTTTGGACCTAGGCATACAAGAGGGTAAGGTCACGGCCGGTGATACGCTGCTTCTTTTTGGTTTTGGCGGGGGTCTTACTCATGCGGGATTAATCATGCGCTGGGGATGACCCGCGAGCGACATCCTTGCTAATCCAAGGCTTGCCGGGCGTTCCTAACTGGCGTTGACGTGGACTTTGTTTCGTTAATTTCTGAATCATCGAACGCTGGTATTCACTTATCGTCTTGAGATTCTCAGCCATATAGACAGCAAGCTGCTCGGAGACCGCTACTTGATCCGCGATCGTCTCTATGATTCGGCATAAGGCTCGCTGGCTTCTAGCCAGCGAGGTTAGCATATGCAATTCAATTCTCTCACGATTCGATGCTTTCATTATTTCCCATCCTCACCAAACGAAAATAAGTTCCCCATTCCGTTCGAACCGTCTCCCTCCGCTCCTGCTCCCGATTCATTTTGTCTAAGAAGAGCCTGCATATGTCGGTTTAAGGAGTTCTCCATCTTCGTCAAGCCATCGATGAGCTCAATCACATACTCATGAATCTCTCCGGATTGTTTCATCTGATGTTCATGCCCCTCTAAATTCGTTGAGTTAATATGATGGCAAATCCAGTTGCGCGATTTCTCTGCTTCTACAACTCTAGCTTCCAACATCAAAGCTATTTCTTGCTGCAGCTTTGCTGTAGCATCCAACATTTTCAAATACAGATCATTTCTATTCAAGGCATATCCCTCTATTCTTCATCTTCAGGATCTTTCATTTCTTTCATGACAATTTCCGTTTGCTGCGCGATTGCCTCTTCCAAATTAGCTAAGCTATTTAAATAAGCCGTTATATTCTTAGTTAGTTGTAATGCTTGCTCCTGCAGCATGCCTATGCCATCGAAATTAGGATGCGAGTCAGGTATATCGTTGGCAATGGTGGCCATTTGTGTCGAAACACTTCGGTGTGTCGCCAAGATTCTAGACATCTCACGATGCGATGCTGCAATGTGGGAAATAATCTTTGTCACTCGCTGTTCCAATCTCTTTCGCCTCCAACTCCACTTTTTCACTCTAAGTTATGCAGCAATGCAGAGAACGGTTACTCCAGCAGCTTCACGCCCGGCCTTATATGAAGCTGTGGGGGTCAACGCCCCATTTATCAATAAACTTCTGGCGATTTTGCTGCAGCAGCCCTTGCACAGCCTCTTGACCCGTTTTGCTAAAGCTTGCACTGCCATGATGGAAGATGAAGCAATCCCCTGTTATCAGCAATCGATATCCAGCAAGCCGAGCCCGATAGCATAAATCATCGTCTTCGAAGTGCCCCGGGGAGAATCTTTCGTCCATAAAGCCGACTTTATCTAACAATTCCCTTTTGAAAAGTAAGCAAATCCCGACCAAGCGTTCTGTTTCCTGCCATAAAGAAGTATTCATATTGTTATATTTCGCTGCCATGTCGGCTATGTTCGTAAATGGTTCCTGAATCTGCTGTTTACCGCTCGCATAGTTCGTCACAGGACCTACCATACCTATGTCCTCACTACTGTATAAACAGCTCAGCAAGTTATCCAACCAATTCGGAGTCACGATGGTATCGTTATTGAGCAGCATCAAAGCATTTCCAGTCGCAATGTGAAGGCCATAATTACAAGCAGCGGGGAAACCGCGATTCGTAGGAATTGAAACCAGCTTCAACCTCTCTCTATAGCAGTACTCCAGGGTTCCATCCTTTGATCCATTATCCACCACAATAATTTCAAATGGGACTGAAGTATGGCTGCGAATTGAAGCTACACACTCTTTCAGTAAAGTAAGGCCATTGAAAGTAGGAATAACGATACTGGTTACCTGCATGGTCCCTCACCTCTCCAGAAACTCCCTTTTTCTAATGATATCAGGAAACACGATTCGCTCACCTTTCATCTTCATCGCAAGCTCCAGCGCCTCTACATGATCGCCAATAATCATGCGGGCGACCGGGTTGTCTTCCCCTTTATTGTGACTTCGGATTTTGTTCATAGATATGACGTTAACACTTGTTGGAGCTGTAATTCGTAACCCAGTCAGAATCGCGTTTACCTGTGCTTTGGGCGGAACCATTAACTCGGAACATCCGATATGCTCCAGCGCCTTCCTCGATAGAGCATGCGGAATGGCCGTGAGCGAGTTCGCATTCAATTCCGGTCTTTTCAACGTTATGTTAAGAAACCGTTTCATCACGGTTACGGAATCCCAGAGTGAAAATGTAGGTAAATACGGTGTTATGTTGTTTAGAGCAATATCGGAGCCGCGTTCAACCTCATAGATAAAAGGAATAAGTTTCTCGGCCTCCACGACAAAATCTCCATCCAAAAAGAGCAAAATATCCGATTGCGACAGTTTGGCACCTATCGATCTCCCGACATCATGGCCCAACGGATCGGGGTAATGAATAATGAGAGCATGCGAGTGCGCTCTTACCTTCTCTAAGGTGCGATCACTTGACCCATTCACTATAATGATGATTTCATCCAAAGGTAGTCGATTCAACTGCTCCATTACTTTTACAATGGTATGCTCTTCATTCATCACACTCACTATCGCGCCAACGGAACGCGCTGTAGGGATAAGCATCCAATCGGGGACATTCAATTTAGCAGCTTTACAGTAACCTTTCACATACCCTTTCGACGCTGCTTCATAGCTTAACGAGTTGGTAGCAAGTAACCGGGAATTAGCCCAGTGTACCCAAAGGTTATTGAGTGCTTTCTTTTGGTAAGGCTCCTTCGTAATATTGTGCGCGAGCGCATCTTGTTGACCCGCTCGTTTCCCCCAATTTCTCCAATATAACTGGGTTCTTGTTAGGGAAGGAGTGTGCATAGCGGGGGAACGAAGCACGGATTTCTTAAGCCGGATTCGTTTTTTTTTTACTACCGCAGACAGGGGTTGAGGGTTTCGTTTCTTGATGCTCAGCTTCATGTGATCACCTCATCATTTCTCTAATACGCAATTGGTCATGTAAACTCGCTCTTTCATCAGAGGATTGGATCAGCCACCAAATGGCTTCCAAATGATCACCGATAATCAGATCACCTACAGGATCTACATCTTTGGCCCTTCTTCGGATGCGATTTCTGATTCCGACTTGGATAAGCTGCGCTGCCTTGACTTGAAGTCCGCGTTGTACAGCTATTACTTGAGCCAAAGGTGGAACTGCTAGGTTCTCAGCTCCTATGGTGTCGAGCGCTTTGCGACTAATTGCGTGTGGGATCGTCGTCATGGAGGCGCCTTGTAAGTCTGGTCGGCCCAGTATCGCATTAAGCGCGTGTTTGGCTAGAACGACCTTATGAACATTCGCTTTCGTTATGATTCCGTTATATTTATTTAATGCTACATCCACGCCTTGCTGCACTGCTCGGATCAGTGGGATCGTTTCCTTGGCAGATACAACAAAATCGGCATCAAGGAATAGTAGGATATCCCCTTTAGCTTCCATAGCACCTATGCTTCTCCCAACATCATGTCCTAGCCGTTGACTAAACGAGATAACCCTCGCCCCTAATTTCGTCGCTACACGTTTACTACCATCCGTAGAACCATTATCAACAACAATAACTTCTGTTTGTGGATGCACGCGGAAAGCTTCCCGAATGACTTTGGCCAAGGTACGAACTTCGTTGCAAACCGGAATGATGACCGATACTTTAGGCTGATGCTGAGACAAGGTGACGCAGGAGATTGGCTGCTTCCGTTTCCGCTGAATACGCTGGTTTCTCAATTCGTTCTCAACTCCTGTCCATGGCGGAATACCTGCTTTATATATTCTATGATTGCAAAAGAAAGGAGACAGGGCAGAAGCCGTACAAGTAGAAAACAGGCATTTGTACAGCCTATCCTGTCACATTAAACATGGATCTGGACATATGTCTTGTACCGCTTTCTCCTCCTCCACGTAAGATAACGAAGATCCATGCAGAAGAGAGGAAACCAGGATGAAAGCTGTCGTTACCGGAGGTGCAGGCTTTATCGGCTCGCACCTTGTGGAAGAGCTCCTTGCCGAGCAATTTGAGGTCCATATCATCGATAATCTGATTTCAGGTAAACAGAAACATGTAAATCCCCAAGCCATCTTCCATTTGGCAGACATCAGCAGCGAACAAATAAAACCCCTCATCGTAGATATCCGTCCTGATGTTGTTTTCCACCTTGCGGCTCAAGCAGATGTCCAGCGCTCCATTCAAAATCCTGGGTACGATGCCATTGTGAATCTAGTGGCAACGATCTATCTACTTGAGGCATGCCGTGACGCAGCTGTTAGCAAATTCATCTTCGCCTCCACTTCCGCCGTATACGGAAACTTGCAGAAAGAGCAGATCGTCGAAACAGACCCGACCTGTCCTATTTCCTACTACGGCATTTCGAAATATTCCGCCGAATCCTACATTCGTGTGTTCCACCATCTATACGGTCTGCCCTACACCATTCTTCGTTATGGAAATGTATATGGGCCCAGACAAACGCCCAAAGGAGAAGGCGGCGTCGTTGCCGTTTTTATGGAACGCATTCAAAAAGGAACACCGCTGACGATTCATGGCGACGGTGAGCAAACCCGCGATTTCGTCTATGTCAAGGACGTAGTACGTGCAAACGTAGCTGCTATGAAACGCGGCGAACAGGAGATCATTCATGTCAGCACTGCGAATCGAACATCCATCAATGATTTGGCGCGGCTGCTGACGGAATTTCACGGGACAGATCTACCCATTATTCATTCCTTGGCTAGAGAAGGGGATATTAAACACAGTTGTCTTGACTCTCGAAAGGGGCTTGAATACCTGGAGTGGCAGGCAAGGTATGAGATTCGCGAAGGCTTAGAAGAAACTTACCGATTTTATATGAACGATGTATGAAAAAGAAAAAAAAAGAAATGGGCTTAAAAAAACCGATAGTCCTAATAAAAGGGATTATCGGTTTTTTTTCGTTATATAAGCAAACCTTTAACGTTTTTAGCACAATTTAGAATCAAAGAGAAGTCGCGATATTTAATGCAACGCTATTGAAAAATAATGAATTCGGAAAACCTATACTTAAAGAAACTTGTGAACTTATTCAGGAAGAAAGAATTCGTCATGGTTTAGGTCTGGACCCCATGTTACCTAATCTTTAATCCGCCTTTAGGGCTTACCACTGAGAAATTCTTGCACTATTTCTGTGGGGCAGCTGTTCGAAACATAGTTGACCCTTTGTGTATTGTTAAATGAAAGGCGCTATATGTCCGACGCTATTTTTTGAGATCATAACTTCATGATGTCAAAGATCGAGTTGCTTATTTTATGACAAGCGTTAGTGCGCGACGACGGACGAAAAACGCAGCGAACTCTATAGTTGGATAGGAGTGAAAAAACATATGCCGATTTAACCCGCTGTCTATTTTTCAATCGTTGGGACATCTATAAGTTTCGGCCGCGTTAATAGAGTCATATAGTATATGCAGAAGCTAATCTAACATTGAAATACGGCAGGCGGTGATCATTATGGATGATGAAACCAAAAAACAGGAAAGTATGTACGCTACTTCGAAGCAGTATGCGCTCATCGATCATCACAACCGTTATGAGTTTGCCTTAAGCTTCGTTGCGAAGGACAATGTTGTTCTGGATGCAGCTTGCGGGTGCGGTTATGGTATCGGTTTCATGGCTGCAAACTCACCTGCAAGTAAGATTGTCGGAGTGGATCGTTCCGATCATGCGCTGCAGTAGGCACATAAATACTTTCCCCATCATAAGGCGGTCTACATCAAAGCAGATATGGTGTTGGAATTCCAAAGCGCTCTACCAATCAAGCAATATGACGTCATCACTTGTTTCGAGACGGTGGAGCATATACAAAAAGACGGCCTATTTATATCCAGGCTGTTTGCGCTTTTGAAGCCGGCTGGCGTCCTGTTCATTTCCGCTCCAACGAAAACGTTTATCCGCATTTAAATAATCCTATTTTCCCAGGGCGTGTGAATCCCCTTCACTATTGTCATTACCGCCCGTTTGAATTGGAGCAGTTAATGACGAAACAAGGGTTTCAAGTGCATGGACGATATACGCAGCGTCTTCAAGGGCAACAGGTTGTAACAGGCAATGACGGCTTCGTCAAAGTACTGGTCTATCGAAAGAAGCAGAACTAGGGAGGGATTAGGTTGCAAAAAGGCGTTACTGTATGGTTCACCGGTCTATCGGGGGCTGGCAAAACAACGATTTGCCGGCAGTTGGAAAACCAGTTGCAGGATTCCGATTTGAAGCTTGAGCTTCTGGACGGAGATGAAATTCGGCGCCATTTTTCATCTAATGTAGGCTTTTCCAAAGAGGACCGGATGACTCATATTCAAAGAATGGCTTATATATCCAAATTGCTAACCCGCAATGGTGTGCTTGTGCTTGCTTCGTTTATAACGCCTTATAAGGAAATGCGCGATTACTTAAGAACCGAGATCGGGTCATTTCTCGAGGTTTATGTGAAATGCCCGCTGGATGAATGCATACAAAGGGACGTGAAGGGTTTGTATGCGAAGGCATTGAATGGTGATATCAAGCAGTTCACAGGAATTTCCGACCCGTATGAGGAGCCCGAGAGTCCGGATCTTATTATCGAGACGGATAAAGAAACGGTGAAAGAGAGCGCCATGAGAGTCATAGCTTTCTTAAAGAATCTCGGTTATATCAGCAATTAAGTGCGCGACCCTATGTAACGAAACCTGCTCAGCCTATCGAACAGGTTTCTTATGTTCGTTTCCGTACTGGAGAAGGAACCTGCAGCCACGGGGAAGCCGGAGTCTTGGACTTCACCTTTGCGGCAGGCATGATCCCGGTAATCTTCTTGGTTAGCGATTCGGATGGAGTTTCCAGCGCGGTCATTCATAATCAAGCAGGTAAAATATTACTATTCATGAAATATTAAACATACAGTAAGTGAAGCCCGGGATTTAATGTACAACACTCAGCTTCACGAGCATATCCGTCACGACTCATTTCAACCCATTTTATTACGCCGTCCGCTTTATTCGAATAATTAAAGACGGCTAAATCTTCGCTCAAGAAAGAACCTCTATTCCCAACATTAGGAGAAGGAGGTTCTTTTGGCATGAGAAAACCGGTATCGGGAAACATTCCGGCTCTCTCATGTTATTGGTATCAGACGCTAAGATAACAAACTCTGCTCCTGTTTGTACTTTTGCAATTCCATTTTCTCCTTGGCCGTAAGGGAACTTAGCTTTTGAGCAAGGAGCTGTTTAGCATAATCATACAGTTCTAAATCCAATTCGTTATATTTTTTAATTAAATTAATGACAGGAGCCGGGACTTCTTCTTTGGAAAGGCGCTTCTTTGTAATATTTTGTTTCGTATAGTGGATATTTTCCCAACCGTACTCCTTTTTCAGCAAAAAGAGCGTTTCGTTAAACATTTCCGTGGTTCCGACAACAGTAAATGTTTTTAAGATTTCCTTCGCTTTCTTAAGGTCTGGATGATGAGGTATACCGGATGTCATGACTGTCTGAAAGTTGTAAGCTTCGGCTTCCTTCATCACAAATTCTTCAAGCATCATGGATCTCACTCTCTCGAATCCCGGGTACGTCTGTAAAAAGTAGTATAAGGAAATGACTCGGTCTACCGGATCACGCAGCATGGTAAAGTATTGAAAGTGTTTCGGAAAATACTGATGTATACCGTAAAGGTAGTGACCTGCAACTGCCTTGATTTGTTTTTGCACCTCTTGATTTAATTGACCACACTTCATAATCTTGCCTTGATAAGTGTCATGATCAAATATTTCATTAATATTGAATTGTTCTCCAAAAATCTTATTCAAAGTTGTCCCGCCGGTTTTGGGTATATGCATAAAAATTGTTATTTTATCATGAAGCATGAAAATTCCTCCATTCCTGCTATTTGAACAAGTTCATGCTAAAGCCCATCATAACTTTTTCATGTATTCCATAAGCTATGGGTGATAATAGTTTTCAAGAATAGAAATCTCCCTGTTCATTTCTTCTTGACATTTTCTTGTGCCCTTCTTATCATGTCTCCTAAATTTGGTGAGTACTTCGTCTAAATAATACATTTTGCATCCGTTTACCAGTAATCGAAGCCAAATCTCATAATCGTGTGTAAACCAAAAATACGCATTGAAGTAACCTATTTGGTCAAATAAATTTTTATTTACAACCACTGTGCTGTCATTAACAGCGTTATAAATTCAACTATTCACCGGAAGCTGCGCGAATCCCATGATTTCATGCTGTAGCAGTCCTCCGTTCACTTTCCTTAAATAACGGATTTTACTGTGATATGGCGTTACCTTTTCGTTAAAAGCCGTTGAACCGTCATCTACAAGTATAACCTCTATATTCTTGTAGGTTTGATTTAACGCACTTTGAATGGACTGATTAACATATGGGCAATTGTAATACGGAATAATGATGGAGACTTTCGGTCCATTGCTTTCCCTCCCGAGAATGCACTATTTTGTATTCCAAATTAATGTATTGTAGATTAAGTGGAATCCATATTATCCTCAACCATTAAGGCCTGTAGTGATTCCATTCTCGATCCGGTTAATGGCAACAGTGTTGCGGTGAATTGAATGCGAAGATTCGGGCCTGCACCTGCCGTGACGATTCCTAATGTTCCGAATAGTGAAGTAGAGAAACAGGAATGGAGATTGCACCACTGAAACCAATATTCTGTGATGTTTGTGCATCCAAAAATATACCCATAATGTCCACCTCTTTTCTAGGATGTACTCTATCATATGAATACGATTCTATTTATGTATAGACTCTAACGAAGGGAGATTGGCAGATGAGAATACTGCTCGCCACTTATTGGGTGGTCCCGCATATGGGTGGTGTATGGAACTATATGCTGCAAATAAAGCTGGAGTCGCTTGGACACGAGGTAGATTTATTAGGTTACGGTGGTGATGAGAGAAATCGGATTCATATCGTAAATGAAAACCGGAAAATAGAGTAAAAAAACTGCTTCCTTTACTTAGCGCAAAACAAAACCAACTAAACCAATCGTCTCATTATATAGATCCAGTGGTCAAATATTACGAGCTTGGTCGATATTTTTATGAGCTAGAAGCTGCTCGTTTAGGATTGAATAAATATGATTAAATCATACTAGGATTGCACCCTTATCCATTATTTGATGGAGTACGAATCGTATAGGAAAAGTCTGGATTCCAGTGCTTAAAAATAGGGCCTGAAGCAATGGTCCCTTGATCATGCGGTTAACGATGTGGTGAATGTATACCAAAGCGCGATAGCTAAAAAGCGTGCTCTTACTGAATAATGAAACATGGATAAGTCAACTAATCGAGTAGGCCCATGCGCAAATGCAAAGGCCTCTCACAGATCCGGAAGTGCGGGTCATCGCATCCGGCTCTCCAGTCACTTTCCCCGTTGGGGATGGAGTTCTTTGTAAATTGCAAGTAACTATTTAGTCCGATTTCTTCAAACCATTTATTCGGCATCGCATACTGGGCGTAGGTCGAGTGGGAACTTCTCCATGCTGTCATTCTTGGCTACTTCTTCCTCCATATCTCCCCCTTCAACGATGCTTAAATTGATCTAAGAACTGAATCATTATAGGATCAGGCATTGTATAAGTTTCCGGCAAATTATTTTTAATTTGGTTCCATAGTTTATACTCTACTAGAAAATCCGGATTTGATACCTGAACCGAGAATAAGGAATTATACAAATCTCCGATAACATAAAATGAATCCATATTTATCTCCCCTTCTGAGCCAAAGCTTCTTGATATACGTTTAAAAACTGCGAGATCATTTTGTCTAACGCCCAGTGTTTCCGCGCCCACAGCTGTGCATTTCGGCCCATTTGCTTTCGAAAAGCTTCATTTTCCAGAAGTAGATTCAAATGGTTGCTTATCGCTTGAATATCACCTACTGGTAAAATAAAACCCGTTTCTCCGTCACGAACCATTTCAGGCACTCCGGTAGCGTCGGAAACAATTGACGGCACTCCCGCAAGCTGCGCTTCGATCAAAGAAAACGGTTGATTATCAAGCATGCTGGGATGAACGTAAATATCGGCATTTGCCAGAAGGAACGGCACGTCATCACGCCGCCCATAAAAGTGAACATGCTGCTGCAAACCTAAGTCGAAGCTTAAACGGCGAAATTCATCTTCCTGATCCCCATCTCCTACCATCCAACAAACCCAATCGCTTCTTACCCCCTTTAGTTTTGTTAAAGCATTAAGAAGAATTCGAGGTCCTTTCAGCTCCACCATGCGAGACGTATAAATAATTACCTTTTCACCTTTGGTGGGGCGAGGCAAAGGACTCCATAAAGCGGCTTGCCGCTCAAAGGCCTCAATATCGTAACCATACGGAAATACCTTAATGTGTCTGCTTGGGACAGAGAATTCATTTACCATACAGTTCTTCATCCACTGTGAAGAAGCAATCGTCACATCGCTGGAGACGGCGCCGAGATGCTCCCTCATAATAAGATATTTCCATAGATAGGAATCAGGACTCTGTATTAGGAACTTATGCTTAATTTCATAGGCTGCGGATCCGTGAATGCTAGCGATAAGAACCGTTTTGGGAGATTTTGCTCTACTGAAAGCTCTAGTTGAAAAAATATCGTGCGTATGGATAACATCGTACTTGTCTAACCCGAAATATGCGGCTGCTAATTCCATGCACAAGCATTCCATCTCGTAGTAATTAATCAAAGTGTCAAAATGGAGCGTCGGAAAGAGGGTCGCTGGCATTTTAACATCCAGCAGCTGCCTAAGCTTTCTTTTATCAACACGATTATGCGTATTCGGCATATGGATCATGAGATTGCCCTCGCTATTCCCGAATAGATCAACTCGGTGCCCCATCAGTTCCAAGCGTTCCTTGATTTGATTCATCAAGGTCCAGATGCCGCCAAGATGAGGAATTTGCCAGTAAGTCGCCAGTAAAATGTTCAAGCTCGCCCTCCCCCAAACAAATCTTATCGCTTTCTCGACAACATTTGATTATATACGTGAAATAACCGCTGGAGCATCGTATCCGGGGACCAATGCTCTAATGCCCAAACTTCTGCATTTCGACCCAATTTGTGTCGATAATTTTCATTATCCAGCAAGGTGCACAGATGCTTAAATAGCATATCGATATCTCCGACAGGGTAAACAAGCCCAGTATGGCCATGGACTACCATCTCTGGTACGCCTCCGGCATCTGATACGACGGACGGCTTGCCTGCGAGCTGTGCTTCTATAAGTGACAGCGGCTGATTATCAATCAAGCTCGGCAGCACATAAATATCAGACATTCGGAGTAAAGCCGGAACATCATTCCTCCTTCCGAAAAACTGGACGTGCTCCTGCAGCCCATGGTTTATCGCTTGTTGTTGCAACTCCGCCTGATCTTCTCCTTCTCCAATTATCCAACAAACCCAATCCTTTCGAGCTAACTTCAAATGATATAGAACCGTTACAAGATCGTGGATTCCTTTCAAATAAGTAAGACGAGACGCACAGATGATCACTTTTTTGTCTTGAGGACGCTGCAGCGGCGTAGATTCCTGCATTCTCCTTTGAAACGATTCGATATCATAACCGTAGGGGAACTCCGTAAAATGATGGTCAGGTACGTCAAACTCCTTAACCAGCAGATTTCTCAGCCAGTGAGAGTGAGTAATGGTTATATCAGCGATGCTGGCACCTACTTTTTCAATAAAAGAATAATAGTTCATTACCATAGAGTCCGGCCCTTCCACTTGGTGTCTGTAAGGCCAGGTTAAATAAACCTCTTTGGTTACCGAGCCGTGAAGCGAGACAAGTAACGGTGTTGATTTCGGCTTTACACGATTTAGCGCTACGGCCGAAATGACATCTTGAGCGTAGATGAAATCGTATTGCTGCAAGCCGAAATAAGCTGCACCCAGTTCCATGCAATATCGGTCCATTTCGATGTTAAAGAACCATTCGTGTTGATTTAGAACTGCAGGAAACACGTTTCCCACACTCATTTTCGTACAAAGAAGCGGTAGTAATTGTTCTTTTCGTATTACAATCCCCTTGTTCATCATGTGAAAGGTTTCATTAGCTCCTTTACCAAAAATATCGACTTCATGCCCCCATCGTTCTAATCTAACTTTTAACTGTTCCATAAACGTGCAAACTCCTCCCAGATGAGGAAGTAGCCAGGAGGTCGCCAGTAAAATTTTCATTTTTGTTCCTCATTTCAATAACTAAGATAGACGCTGCTATACAATATATGGTGACTGCTTCAGGATTGTATAGGTTGCTTCCTAATATCCAAAAAATATGTAGTTGTCCAAACCATTTTTCTCTTAATTTCATATACTAGATGTATTCCCACTCACTGGTAAGGAAGGTGTAGCCTTGTCTATATTCCGATTGGAATCGTTCGAATACGGCCCTATCGATTCCCGATATATTCAATCCGTCGATGTTATTATGCAAAATCTCGGTCCCAAAACGTTTGATGCACTAATCCAAGGATTTCATGCGTCGGGTTTGTTTCATTTATCTCTATATGCTCTGCAAAAGTTTCCGGAGCCAGGGTCCACGATAACGATTAACAACATTCTCACGCATAACATCCCCTTTAGTCTGCAAATTGTGACGAATACCAACACTACCGCTTATACAGCCATAACCGTTTATGCCAAAAATAATGGAGTCCTTGTTGCTATGTTCTCACAAAACGAATTCTTACTATTTGACCCGAATTAAAAGCAGAGGGGGAACACATTACAGTGAAATTTTTGTTCGTATTTTATGTGCCAACCGGGGGGATGGATGCCGTAAATCGCCACCGCTGCCGGGCTTTAAAGCAATTCGGCCATGAACCCCATTGTCTATACCTATATCCCGGTTCAGGCCAGCAAAACGTTACCGACATACCGACTTTTGTCACTAACGACGACAGGGATATCAAAACCATTCTAACAACTTACAAATACGATGCTATTGTAGTTACGACGATGTATGAAACATTTCCTAGATTTCGCGGACTCGGTTATAAAGGAATACTGATTTGGGAAATCCAAGGCTACGGTCCGATTACAATGGCACGAGCTGAGATCATCAACTCAGTGCCATACGTTAAAAAATACTGCTCGGCGATCCTATATCCAGACACCCCCCATATCGGAACTCTGTTGAACGAGATATACATGAACATGAATGTCCCCTTTTTCAGCTTCAACAATGCTTTCGATGTAAGTTCATTTTGTTACAAACCCCTGCCCCAGTGGGGAGTCCCGATCATCGCGTGGGTAGGCCGATTCGAGGACAATAAGAATTGGCGAGAATTATTGCTGATCGCTCACCAACTGATGGCCTATTATCCGCACCTTCATCTGTGGATGTTTGAAGACCCTAATTTGGCAGTACCGCAGGAACGGGCGGAATTTGATTTGCTAGTTCAACAGCTCGGCTTGCTCCATTGCCTCACAATTCATAGCAATATTCCGCATGCCCTGATGCAGGAGTATTATTCGATCATTGGCGATTCGGGCGGGTTCTTATGTTCCACATCGAAAATGGAAGGTGCGCCCCATTCCGTCGTAGAAGCGATGAGTTGCCTCTGCCCGGTACTGACCAGCGATAAAGACGGTGTTTGGAGCGCGATTATTCCAAATCAAACGGGTAAGATGTATCCGCTTGGTAACATCACTGCCGCCGTCATAGAGGGGCAGCAGTTGATTAGCAATCCGTATGCCAGGGAATATATCCGAACTAATGCCAAAATCCACGTCAGCATGGCATTCAGCCTGGAGAGATATGCTTGTCATTTCATGCAAATGATGAATGTGCTGTATGGAAAATAAGACACTTCGAACAATAGTCCTCTTTGCCCTTTATTAAAAGAGCAAAGAGGACTTTTTTACATGTTTCACTATTTCAGTTGCTGTTCCAATTGAACAATGTAACCGGCTAACCGTTGGATATACATTTCTCGAATGCAGGCAATCTCCCTGTGCATTTCCGGTTGAAATCGCTGGCTCCCCATTTGTTCGTGAATTCTGTATTTCAGCAGCGGCTCATCGAGATAGAAAAAATCGAACCCCGATAAAATGACCCGCAGCCACATCTCCAAATCTTGCGTATATCTGAAAGATTCATTAAATAATCCGACATACGAAAATAACTCTTTTCTCATTACCACCGTACAACCGTTCACGGGATAATCGTTTAGAAACATCCTGTACAAGTCAAGTTTATTGGTGGGACGAGGCCCGAGGAACGAGATGATCGTGTGATTGTACTCATTGATATAATCAAAGTTTGCACAGCTGATCCAGGCGCCATTCTGTATCATAAACGGAATTTGCTTGGACAGTTTCTCCGGAATAAACATATCGTCAGAGCTGAGCCAAGCGATATAGTCCCCGGATGCCATCGTAATCCCGTGGTTCAGAGCGCTGGCGGTTCCGCCGTTCGCCTTGCCCAAATAGTGAACGCGGTCTAAATAGGGCCGGATTCTATCAGAATGTACCGTAGATCCGTCATCGACCACGATGATTTCCACATTCGGATACGTCTGCGAGAGCGCGCTGGCAATTGCGTTTTCGACATATGCACAGTTATAGAACGGGATGATTATACTAACCTTCGGAAGCATGGTGACCTCTCCTTTATCTACTTGATTCGACGATCAACTGTTGCAGTGCCGGACGATATTTTTGCTGGATGAATTCCACTTCCAGTTCGATGGCGGGACGGTGCTTCATCGTTCCCATCTGTCCGTGCCACCGATACATGAGAAGAGGTTCATATAAATAGTGAAAGTAGATTCTCCCCAATATTACCCGTATCCACAATTCATAATCGTGGGTATAGGGAAGGCTCTCGTCGAAAAATCCAATGTAGTTCAAAATCTCCTTTTTCATCATCACCGTACAGCCGTTAACCGGATCGCAGGTCAAGAACGAATGATAAAAATCAATCACATTAGCGAACTGCGGTCCTAACATTCGACCCGTGATATTATTATAGGCATCGATTTGGTTGAATGCCGTAAAGCTGATGGAAGAATGATGAGCCATCATGAACCGTAGTTGTCTTTCAATTTTATCAGGATAGAACAGGTCATCCGAACTCAGCCATGCAATATACTGGCCAGATGCTATACGAATTCCGTGGTTCAACGCACTGGCCGTGCCTCCGTTGGCTTTGCCTAAATAATGAATACGGGTGAGAAACGGTTGAATTTTGTCCGCATACATCGTGGAGCCGTCGTCCACGACAATGATCTCAATGTTGGGATATGTTTGCCCGAGAGCGCTCACGATCGCTTGATCGATATAGGGGCAGTTATAAAACGGGATTATGATCGAAACTTTGGGATACATGTATTTCACCTCCTACTGGCTTGACCCATGGCGAGTTTTAAAATAATGGAAGGCATCAAGTAACGATTGTTGAAGAGGAATTAAAGGTTTCCATCCCAATTCCGTTATAGACCTTATATCGACGGGCTGAGGTGGAATGTAATGCTGAATTTGCCCGACATCCAAAGGCAAATCGCGGTCGATCATCGATTGATAAGCATTCGCGATATCGCCCAACGAATGATTACGGCCGGAGCCTAATGAATAAACAGTCCCTATCTTGCCGTGCAACAGGATAGTTTCATAAGCCCGAACGGCATCACGTACATCCAAATAGTCCCTTTGTTCAATCAAAGATGATAACCGAAACGGGGTGGAGTCGTTCTCTATTTCTATTTCCACAACTTTTTTGGCCAAAAGTCCACATATGCCGTTCGAGTTGCCGGGGCCGATTAAATTGGTCGGCCGAGCCATCATGACTTTTAAACCGAATAAATGCCACCAGCACTGTGCTGCTACAACCTGCAACGTTTTGCTTAAGCTGTATGGATTTTGCGGTTCAGGGTCATCCTTCATCTCAAAATGCATGACGGAGCCCACAATCACCGTCCGGCAGTGCGGCAAATTTCTCAGAGCGTGCAGCAGGTAAAATGTAGACATCACATTCGATTCGATATAAGCTACGGGTTCTTTCCACGATTCCGATACGGAATTACGACCTGCTAAATGAAGAACGTAATCCGGCTGGACCTCTTCAATCAATTTCTCAACTTGCGCACAATCTGTAAGATCGCAACATAGGACGTGATCGCTTGAATCCTTTTTGAGACGCATAACCTTAATCACTTCCATACCCAATTGGGCAAAATGTTCGCAGGCATGCCTTCCAGAAAATCCATTTGCTCCTGTAATCAATATTTTGGCGGTCATCAAGATCACATCCAGTTGCGTAATTCTTTAAGCATGGCCTCATATCCCGGAACTTTGTAATTGAAATTCCTTCTCGTATTGAGTAAAGTTCGATTCAACTTGACCTTATCATCAGCGCGTATAAGGACATTTGTTTTCATAAACGTTTGTTGAAATAACATAAGCAGATCGTATTTACTTATGTCCTCAGGTGCTCTTACATGCAGAAGCCCCTCCAAAGGCTCTTCTTCCAAGATATATTGTATACATTTAGCCAGCTCTAATGTGGTGATTCCATTCCAAATCGCTTGACGGTACCCGGCCACTTCCCCTTCTTGTTTCATAAACCACTGCAATAGCCCAATGCCATTTTCACGTATTTCTGGACCGATAATCGAAGTTCGAATTGTTAGATGGGGACTATCCGTTACCTCTCCAAGCGCTTTCGATCTCGCGTACACGGAAGTGCCGTCCGGCACATCATCTTCTTTGTGATTGCCGTTATTACCGGTGAAGACGCAATCGCTGCTGATATGAATCAGCTTATAACCTAAACCATTCGCAGCTTCCTTCAACCGATGGGGTAAGATCCCGTTGAGCCAATAAGCTTCGACGGGATTTTTTTCGGCAGCCTCATTTAACAGACCAATACAGTTAATAACTACATCAGGAGACACGGCTTTCAAAACCTTTTCTGTCAGATCCCAGTCGCGGACATCCACATAAAGTCCATATGGGTCCTTCGATTGCCTGACGGTATAATATACGGAATGATCGCTGCATCGGCGGAAATATTGCACCAGCATATGACCTGCCATTCCGTGACCGCCCATAATTAACAGCTTCATGACAGAAAGCCTCCTTTAACGAGCATATCTTTGATTTTCTCCTTATTCATAAGCGACTGACTGGAGCAAAAGGAGCTGATTTCTACCTTTGGATAATGAGAATAATGTGCTTTCAATCCAGGAATGTCTTGAGAAGGTAAAATGACCAAATATTTATCGTCATACATCACCGTGCTTTTGCTTTCATATTCCGTAAGCAAAATTTCGTGAATTTTTTCTCCAGGCCGAATTCCCAGCTCAACAATTTCCACCTTCTTATTACCCAGTGACTCGATTAGCACTTCAGCTAAATCCAAAATTTTGCAGGTTGGCATAGTCATAACAAAAATTTCTCCACCTTGGCCTACTTCAGTAGCTCTTAACAAAAGCCCTATTGCTTCCCGTTGTGTTAAGAAAAAGCGAGTCATTTCTCTGTCGGTTATGCCGATTTGCTCCTTTTCCTTGATTTGTTTCATAAATAAATGAATGACACTTCCGTTCGTTCCGAGCACATTGCCTCCCCGGACACATACAAATTTGGTACCCGAATTCAGAAGGTTTGCATTAACAATTAACTTTTCTCCGATCGATTTGGTCATCCCGTAAAAGTTGGACGGATTCGCCGCTTTATCAGTGGAAATATTTATAACCTTCTTCACTTTGTTTTCGATGGCGGCTTCAATCACGTTCTGTGTTCCGTTAACATTTGTTTTTAATGCTTCATAGGGTTGATCTTCGCAGACGGGAACATGCTTGAGTGCCGCCAAATGGAACAAATAATCAACTTTTTCACAAGCTTTCATCAGCGCATCTCTATCTCTCACATCTCCGATACAGAAGCTGAGTCTGGGATCATCAAACGCTCGCTTCATCGCAACCTGTGTGGATTCATTGCGGGAGAATACAATGATTTTCTTTGGATTTTCCGGAAGCAGTTGTTCGATGAGCTCGTAGCCCCAGGATCCCGTTCCACCTGTGACTAAAATTGTCGTGTTAGTAAACATGCTCTTTACCTCCTAATAAATATTGAACGACTTTTTGGGAAACATTCGTATCCAAATAGCCATCCGGACAACGCCACTCAGCTGGGAAATTGACCATAACCCGAACCGCATTCAATATTTGCTCGGCGCGAAGGCCAGATACGACATTACTGCCGCAGTCTACGGTCTCAGGCCGTTCGGTGGTCGTTCGTATCGTCACCGTTGGCACATGGAAAATGCAGCATTCCTCTTGAACGGTGCCGCTGTCAGTCAAGACACAGAAAGCATGCTTCTCCAGATGCACAAAATCAAAAAAACCAAATGGCTCATGAAATTGAACCAGTGGATGCATCGTGACCATGCCATCCTTCTCGAGTCGTGATTTGGTACGGGGATGAATGCTGCAAATGACTTTATGTCCAAAGGTTTCAGCAACCAGATTAAGTCCTTTGAGAATTTGCTGGAGTCGTTCAGGATGATCCACATTTTCAGCACGATGCGTCGTAACCAGAAAGTAGGGCTCGCCTTTTAAATCTAACTTTTCCAGAATGCCGCTTTGCTCAATGCGTGTCTCATAATGAGTCAGCACTTCATAAATGGGATTCCCTGTGACGATAATGCGATGACTTGGTACGCCCTCCCTGAGCAGATTATCTCGGCTGTAACGGGTGTATGGCATATTAATGCTAGAAATCGCATCGATCACTTTCCGGTTCTTCTCTTCCGGTACAGCGAGATCGAAACAGCGGTTACCCGCTTCCATGTGAATCACGGGAATACCCATGCGCTCAGCAAGGATGCTGCTGAGTGCACTGTTCGTATCACCCAGAACAAGCACTTTATCCGGGCGTTCAAGGGTAAATATGCGTTCTAGCTCTGCGAAAAGGACCGAGAGCTGCCCTCCTAATGTACGCTGCTGATTCTGCAGCATATAATCGGGTTGGCGCAGCCCCAGCTCCTCGAAAAACACGTCGCTAAGCGTAGAAGTGAAATTCTGTCCTGTGTGAATGAGCACGTGTTGGTCAGCCAGCTCATCCAGCTTCTGAATAATGAGACTCAGCCGGATAATCTCAGGGCGAGTCCCCAAAACAGTCGCGATTTTCATCTTTTTCCTCCTACTTTCACGATGCCTTTATGCCCTAGTTTCCGTTTTGTATTTGCCCTTTTCGCACGAAGGCTCTTCCGCCTGCGCACCCTCGTCGGCTTTTTCTTCGCGCTCGCCTTCCGAGCAGCTGCTTTTCGTTTGCGCGCTTTGATTCCGCCCTTGGCAAACCTGTTTGTACCTTTTCTAAGCTTTGTTCCTTGTTTTAGCTTTTTTCGACTTTTCAGCTTTTTCCTTATGATCAGCTTAGCTTTACGCTTGCTTCTTAGCTCCTTTTTCGCCTTCTCCTCCCCGCCAACAATAGGCAGACCAAGCGTATAAGTCGCTATAACGCTCTCTGGCAGTAAGACAACTTGTGATGGGCTGTACCCATGACCCCTAAGCGCTCCTTCTGTGGCAAAGGGATACCTCCCCCCATGCTGCATGAGGTAGACTGTTGGTCCCTGTCCTTTCGCTACATAGATGGCTGGGGCATATTCCAAAAAAGGCTCTTTGGCCCGAATCGGAATGCCTGTCGGAATCATCGCGAGCTGTTGATCGCCTACGATCCCAACTCGGTGCCAATCATATTTATAGAAATGGAAATCCTCACCCGTATAAATATGGCGCTTCATCCCTTGCTCAATGAGAAATACAGTATGTGAGGATTCGCCTTTTAGCAGCAAATAATCGGGAAATCTAGGTGCACGCTGCTTCTCTAACGATCTTGCTTCCAAGTGAGGCGAAAGAAGAGAAAGAAATTGTCCCAATCGGGAACGGTAAGCATCAATTCCAAATACTTGATGAATCGTTTGACTATTCCGACTGCCTATTTCCTGACGGATTCGGTGATCCGATAGTAGATACTGAACCTTGTTTGTGAGATCCTGAACATCTCCTTTTTGTGCCAGAAGGTGTTCATTTCCCGTAGAAGTCAATATTTCGATCAATCCGCCAGAGCGATAGGCAACAACGGGTTTACCAAAGATTAGACCTTCCAGTGCAGTTAATCCAAAACCCTCATTTAATAGACTAGGGACAACAACGACATCCATTGCAGGGTAAACCGATTGAATATCAGGCTCAAAAGAGAGGAGGGAGAATTGAGATGAATAGCCGGAATGCAAGATCATTTTTAAACAGGAATCCATATAAACGGGGTCAGTTGGTTTACCTGTAATCATAAAATGGGCCATAGGATTCGTTTTGCAAATGCATATTCCTATCTGAATAAAATGGTCCAGCCCTTTATTCGCATAGATGTCCGAAGAAATGTAACCAATGACAGGACGTTCATCATGGATGCCGATTTCTGCACGTTTGTTTTGTCTTTTAATCGGCCATTGGCCAGGGTCATAATGCTCTGTATGCCATGAAGGAGGAAGTACGAACATTTTATGATCACTCACAAATCCTTGAAGCGGCTGCAGCGTTGCATCGGATATGCCCACGATCCAGTCCGCATATTGATCCATAAGTCTTGCACTGAGAGGCGTGAATTCATTCATTTGAATGGTCTCCGCCACAATCCATGTGACAGGAATCCCTAATTTTTTAGCAGCAGCTGCCGGTGCAAGGTTGACGCAAGTATTCGTGATAACAAGGTCCGGTTCGTGGATGAGAAGAAGGTCAAGTAAACTGGGCATTCCTGAATGGACAAGCAGGTCCTGTAACAGTTGAGGTATTGCGGCTGTTGGATGATACATGTCATATAAAAGAGGGAACGATTGAACGACAGTTTCAATGCCATGGCGTCTAGCCTCTGCAGCTAATAGTCCTTCTTTCGGTACCACCAATGTACAGGCATAATGACGTCCCAGCTCCAAAGTCACAAAGAGCAGCATTTTTTCCGCCCCGGTAATATGATCTGGACTACAAAAATGGGAAAATAATAGGACTTTTGGTTTTTGTGGAGTCGACATGTGTAACATACCCGTTACGACAACCAGGTATGGAATTCACCTCCTTTTTTGAATACACTGGCGATAGCTCACGACTAAACCACCGGATGCTCTTGCTCCAAAGCATATCCTTGCGCAAAGCCAAATTTGTAGCCCTCATTGTAGGCTTTATCGAAGGCCTTATTGTATGCACGGACCTCATGCTTTTTCCTGCGTTTCTTGATTAATCTACGTCTTAGTTTATGTCTGGTCGATTTTGTCAGTCGACTGGGGCGAGGTTTTTTTTTGATAATCAGCTTCTTCTTTAATCGAGATTTGGTCTGCGTAGCGGGTTTCTTTTTTTGAATATTTATCTTAGACCCAAGCTTTCGAAGCTTTATCTTTTTGACCAATGCCATGCACCTCAGCTTCCTTACCGGTAGGACTATCGGTCTTAACCTTTTGTCCAAAAATAATCGCGAGCATGTTAGACAGCCTATTCGCATAGGTGTGATCTCGCATCGTACGATACAATCCTCGCATAGCTATTTGTTTACGTTCCTCTTCATGCGTCAAGTAATAGTTCATTTTCTCTATCAGTTCTTCTGGTGAGGCATAGGTCACAATATCGTAATCCGGTGTATAGAAGTTAACCAGGTCATCGCGTATATCTGTTATTTGAAGCGTGCCGCAGCCAGAAATCTCAAAAGTTCGCGGATTGGGTGAGGCCCCTATTATGCGTCGGCTATTATAGTTAAAAACCTGGTCATCGAACGCTCTATGCATATTAATGACTAGTTTGGCTCCGTTATAGGCATTCGCTGTATGCTCCGGATGCATCCAATTAGGGTGAATTTGTCGCGCCAGCAGCTTAAAGTGCTTCAGACGCTCCCACCATATGCCAGAAATGAAGATTCGCTTGTTTGCTAAATAGGGAGCAAGCTTATCGAACATCGCCACCCGGTTCCAATAAGCCGACCCGATGAAACAAATATCTCGCTGCAATCCGATTGGAGCAGGTTTTGGCCGAAACATTTCCGGATTAAATCCAAGGGGTAGGTAGTGAACCTGAGCACAACCCATTTCCTGATAGAAAGAAACGCAATTCACTTCCAACGTGAACATGAAATCGTAGTGGGGCGCGTAAGAGGCAGTATGGTCCGTGTAATAGGGATCATCGGCAAGCCATATGGCTGTGCGGATGCCCCTACTACGAATGCGATCTACCACATCTAGAGATAAATTCATTCCATATAGAACGATCATCAGGTTAGGTTTATAGACAGCAGCAAGCGTTTCAAGGTTTGCCTCCGGTCTCCCGATGCGGATCGGATCATCATCGCAGTTTCCTATAATCAATTCGCGAACCAATGGACGCAAACTGCCAATAATTGCATGATCCAAGGGCTCGTAAGGATAGCCTTTACCCGACGTAACGTACAACACGCGCACATCCCATACGGGATTTGGTACCCGATCCTGAATCGCTTTTTGAATAACGGCTTCACATTGACCCAACCGGACTCCGTTGGTATAGCCCACTTCATAACCGTTCTTATATCCCCGTTTCCTGGCACGGCGCTTATCGACTGAAGCCATCTATTCGACTCCTTTCTAGGCAAATACAATTTCCAACAGCTTTACTAATCGATTAGCGAATGTATGTTCGTTAATCGTTCTTCTCAAGCCTCTTATCGCAATTCGCAGCCTATCCTCTTCATGACTCAAGTAATGCTTCATCTTCTGGATAAGCTCAGCCGAATTAAGAAAGGTCTCGATATCTTGACCTGGTGTGTAATATAGATCCAAGTCGTGACGGTAGTCCGTTATTTGCAGCGTTCCGCATGCAGCAATCTCATACGTTCTAGGATTAATCGAATGACCAGGAATGTTCCTGCTATTTTTGTTGTACGTTTTGTGATAGGTTAGGCGATGTACGTTAATGACAATTTTAGCGCCGCTATAATATTTAACAGACTCCTCGATAGGAATCCAATGCAGCTTAATCCCTTGCTTTAAGAGTTCATACTGACTTAACTGGTTCCATAAAGCACCGGCCAGCAGCACCTTTTTATTCACTAAGAAGGGCGTTAACTGGTTGAATAAGTCGATTCGGTTGGGGAAGCCGTTTCCAATGAAGCAAATATCGCTGCAATACGCGGGATCAACCTGTAAGGGTTTAAATACCTTCGTATTGACCGCTAAGGGTAAGTAATGGACCTGAGTGCAACCAACTTCCCGATATAACGCTACACAGCTCATTTCATGGGTAAACACGTAATCATAGTGAGGAGCAAGAGAGGCCGTAAGATCGGTAAAATAGGGATCATCTGCAAACCAAATCGCTGTTCGTATGCCCATTTGTCTCACTTGATCGACATGGTCCGTATGATCAGCCGGAAAGACATGTAGACCATTCATGACTAGAACGAGGTTCGGTTGAAGCTCTCTCGCCAAACGAAGCAGATCCGCAGCAGATCCGACAATCACTTCTTGAACCGTCTCATTTAGCCCTTGAATAATCCCTTGATCGATCGCATCGAAGCCTTGAACAATAAATAACACTCTTGCTTCTCTGAGCGGTATAAGGGCAGGTGTTACCGTATCAAGAACAGACTTGCACCTCCCCATCCGGAGTCCTTGCTCAAGCCCTGCTCGGAATCCTCGTTTTCTTCCCATTTCCGAACTGGCAGCATTCCTCTTACTCATATCACACCTTCTTATCTACTACGGCTGGATAATCATGGTCAACTTGCAGAAAAAAGTTCAAAGCCGATTTCCAATCTCTCATAGGGGTAAACCCATTGTCTGAAATCGCTTTGTGATGAAAGGCCGAATACATCGGTCTTACAGCGGGCATTGGAAATAGATCCGAAGGAACAGGAATTAATGGAACATGCTCCATTTGCATGACTTTCAAAATGTGTGTGGCGAATTCATATCTAGAGCAAACCCCTTGATTCGAAGCGTGATAGATCCCGTACCTGTCCGTTTCAATGAGTTCTCTAAGAAAGATCGCCAGATCCAAGCAATAAGTAGGGGAACCGAATTGATCATCCACGATAGAAAGCGGCTCTCCTGATCTAGCCTTTTCTAATACCTTCGTAACAAAGTTAGCTCCCTTGGTTCCGTATAACCAGGAAGTTCGCACGACAAAATGCTTCGAGCAGGTCATTCTGACGAATTTCTCTCCAAGAAGCTTGGAATGGCCATACACATTGTTTGGATTGGTGATATCCCGTTCATCGTAAGGTGTTCCCTTCGTACCATCGAACACATAGTCTGTACTGACGTAGACAAGCTTAGCTCCTATTTGTTCGCAAGCCTTGGCTATATGCAGGGGACCGAGTGCATTCACTTGATAAGCAAGCTCCGTCTCCACTTCCGCCTTATCTACGTTCGTGTAAGCAGCCGCATGAATCACAACATCAGGGTGCTCCTGAAGAAGAATATCCATGACTCTCTTCTCATCACTGACATCTAATTGGTCTCTTCGCCAAGCTGTTATATCATGAACAGGTCGAAAAACGCGGTTGAGATCATACCCTAGCTGTCCTCCGGCACCGGTAATTAATATTTTCATGTGAGACCAGCTTCTTTGATTTGACGATAAGATCCGTTTGCAATACTTGCGAACCACTCGTTTTCCTGCACGTACCAATCAATCGTTTTTTTGAGTCCCGTTTCAAATGAATAAGACGGTTCCCAACCTAGCTGGCAACGAATTTTAGTACTATCAATCGCATATCGCCGATCATGTCCAAGTCGATCCGCTACGAATTGGATCAAATCCTCTGATTTGTTTAGCTCTTTCAATATGCTCTTTACGACATTCAGATTGGAGCGTTCGTTTTGTCCGCCGATATTGTAAACCTCCCCAGGGACACCATCCATGATCACCCGCTCAATCGCGCTGCAATGATCATCCACATACAACCAATCTCGTATATTCCTGCCATCGCCGTAGATCGGAATAGACTCATTGCGAAGGGCACGGGTAATCGTCATCGGAATGAGCTTTTCAGGAAACTGCCTTGGACCATAGTTATTAGAACAGCGAGTAATCACAGCCGGAAAACCGTAGGTTTCATAGTAGGCTCTAACTAGCAGATCTGAACCAGCCTTACTTGCGGAATAAGGAGAATTAGGGGCTAGCGGCGTCGTTTCAGTGAAAGCACCTTCCTCACCTAGTGATCCGTAAACTTCATCCGTCGAAATATGAATAAATTTCTTGACTTGGTGCTTTCTTGCCGCCTCCAATAAGCACTGCGTTCCCACTACATTCGTAACCACGAAACCGCGAGGGCTATGGATGCTTCGATCTACATGGGATTCGGCTGCAAAATGTACAACCACATCGACCCCTCGCTTCATTAGCTCGTTTATGAAGGCTTCATTTCCAATATCGCCGTATACAAACTGATAACCAACTTGCCCTTCTAATGCAGCGACGTTGTCCTTATTTCCCGCATAAGTAAGTAAATCTACATTTATCATATGATCTTGCGGATGCTGCTTTTTCCAGTAATGAATAAAATTACTTCCAATAAATCCCATGCCGCCAGTAACTAAAATCACTGCCATTAGCTATCCCCCATTCTGATAAAAAGAGTGGCTTGAAAGAGAGATTCATGTGTCCCGGCATCAATCCACCATCCTGTAAAGAACCCATGAGTAAGCGTGCCAGCAGCTGCGTACACATTGTTCACATCGGTGATTTCTAACTCGCCTCTTTTGGAAGGCCTTTGTTTTTTTATAATGTTAAACACGGTAGAATCAAATAAATAAATACCCGTAACCGCATAAGATGAGCTCGGATGATCCGGCTTTTCTTCAATCTGTTCAATGATGCCATCCTTCATCTTTGCCACACCATATCTTCTAGGATCATCCACTTTCTTTAGAATGACCATCGCTCCCTCTTCCTGCTTCTCGAAGGTGTTGATAATCGGAACTAATGAATCTTCAAACAGATTATCACCAAGCAGAACGACGAATTTCTCTCCTTCCAGCACGAACTCCTCCGCAAGCGCCAATGCCTGAGCGATCCCGCCGGCTTTCTCTTGAAGCTTGTAAGTAAGACGGACACCAAACGTTTCACCGCTGCCCAAGTACTCTACATACAAACCTGCGGATTGTTTCCCCGTTATTAATAAAATATCTTGAATGCCAGCTTTGCTTAATTTCTCAATGGCATATTGAATCATGGGCAATTCACCAACTGGAAGTAAATGTTTATTGATGATGTTCGTTAGAGGACGCAAGCGGCTTCCTGTTCCTCCCGCCAGTACAACACCCTTCACAAGACATACCCCCTTCCAAGCGTTATAATATGCGTAGTCACATCCACTTCTTTAATCATATGCTTTCGTGATATATGGAAATTGGACGAATACCCCTGAATCAAAAATTGGTCATTCAACCACACGAAAAGTGGTGCCGCTAAACAACAAAAAACGGCTAGCTCGCAGAATCTGCGACACAAGCCGTTTTTTTATCGACTGAACCCTCATCATTTACAACTTCTTGCCGATAGCAATCCAATTTACGATACCCTCTTGATCCGGTGAAAACTTGGCACGTATAACCGATATTACCGCGTTTTCCATCGATTTAAATTTCACTGATACATAGCAGGCCTGATGATTCGTCATCGCTGTCAACACATAATTCTCATCCGCAAACTTCTCATCGAAGTGTACGTCCACTTCAATTATTTCATCCTGAATTTTCATTTCGAAAGGAACGAGCCCGAACTGCTGCGTAATATTTTTTTGCGTGCTTGGCGTCTGCAGAACATTTTCCGTTAACTTCGTTACGGAAAGCGTTCCATCTGCAATGTGCTCACTGCTTACAGCATTTGGTTTCAGCTTTGATCCGTCAATGCTGCCGCTCTTAATGTGAAAGTTGCTAATAGCTGCATAAGCCAGTTTGCTGCCATCAATACTGCCAACCGTAAGCTTCGAACCGTCCAACGCACCGTCTGCCAGATGGCTGCTATTCACTGCGCCAGCAACCAACTTGCTGCCATCAACGCTGCCAGCTGTCAGCTTCGATCCGTCTACGGAACCGGGGGCCAGATGACTGCTGTCCACGGCTCCAAACGCCAACTTACTGCTATCTACACTTCCTACTGCAAGCTTCGCTGCATCCACAGCGCCATCCATCAGGTGCTCATTCCTTACCGCACCCTCTACCAATTTACTGCTATCCACACTGCCTGCCGTCAGCTTGTGACCATCTACCGCGGCGTCAGCCAGATGCTCCTTAGTTACTGCGCCAACCATAATCTTACTGCCATCTACACTTCCTGGGGCCAACTTCGAACCTGATACAGCTTTATCGACAAGGTGTTCACCACTCACCGAGCCGCTGGCCAATTTACTACCGTTCACACTGCCGCCAGCCAGCTTCGCCTCATCCACTGCACCATCCGCCAGATGTCCATTCGTAATAGCGCCTGCGATGATCTTACTTCCATCCACGCTGCCAATGGTCAAATGATAGTTGCTAATGATGCCAGAGGCCAACTTGCTGCCATCAATACTTCCCGCAGCTAGCTTCGCGCCATACAATGCGCCATCAGCGAGATGATCGCCGCTAACAGCACCTGCGGTCAACTTACTGCCATCAACACTTCCTGCTGCCAGCTTAGCCCCATCAACAGCACCGTCGATAAGGTGAGCGTTGTTGACAGATGCAGCTGTCAGCTTGCTGCCATCTACACTTCCTGCGGCTAGCTTCGTATTATCCACTGCACCTTCTGCGATATGAAAACCACTAACTGCGCCAGATACCAGCCTGCTGCCATCCACACTGAACGGTGCCAACTTGCCGCTTGTGATGATTCCGTCTCCCAAATGCTCATTCGTAATCGCACCTGCCACTAGCTTGCTGCTGTCCACACTGTTTGGAGCCAACTTTGATGCATTAATGGATCCAGTAGCAATGTGATCGCTGTTCACGGCCCCAGTGACTAACTTACTGCTGTCAACCGTACCTGCTGCCAGCTTCGCACTCGTAACGGAGCCATCAATGAGGTGACCGCTGCCAACCGTTCCTTGAGCTAATTTACTACTTCCTACACTGCTGTCAGCGAGCTTTGACCCATCCACGATGCCATTCGCTAAGTGCTCATTATTTACAGCGCCTGCCGCCAGCTTCGATCCATCTACAACGCTATCAATGAGATGTTCCCGATGAACCGAACCCGCCATTAACTTCGTCGCATCCACACAACCTGCTGCCAACTTCACAGCATCTACAACACCATCTGACAGATGCTCATTCCTTATCAAGCCCGTTGTCAACTTACTGCCGTCAACGCTGCCTGTCGCCAGCTTCGCTCCATACACCGCGTTATCCGCTAGATGATAGTTACTAACAGCGCCAAGTATTAATTTGCTTCCGTCTACCGAATTCGCAGCAAGCTTATCATTATCAACAGCACCGATAGCCAGATGTTCGGTGTCAACAACCCCAAATCCTAGCTTTGTACCATCCACAGCGCCATCAGACAGATGTTTGCTCGTAACTGATCCTAGAGACAGCTTTGTACCGTCTACGCTGCCCATTGCCAGCTTCGAACTGCTTACAACACCATCCACTAAGTGCTCACTATTTACAGCAAGCGCTGAAATTTTGGAACTCGTGACAGCACCGTCTGCCAAATGTCTTCCGCTTAGTGCCCCGCTCACTAACTTGCTGCCATGAATACTTTCATTAGCCAGTTTAGCTGCTGTAATTGCCCCGTCAGCGATATGTTCACTATTAACAGCTTTCACAGTGATTTTGCGACTTGTCACACTCGCATCAGCTAAATTGGCTTCCATCACCGCTTGATCATCCAGTTTCCTTGTTGTGACTGCTCGATCCTGGAGTATTTTGGACGATACGGATTCAGCTTGCAGATGCTGCGTTCCAACCGCTCCGTTTGCCAGCTTCTCTTCTGTAACAGCTCCTTGAGCAAGTGTTTCAGACGTGATCGATCGTTCGACAAGTTTGGTTCCTTCCAGACTTCGGTCAGCGAAAATACCAATATTAATTGAACCTTGGGCTAAATGTTCGGACGTTATTGCACCTGGTTTAATGTGCATCCCTTTAATAATTTTCTCTTGCAAATGGCGGGTTTCAACAGACATTGAGGCCATTTTGCTGCTCGTTACAGCTTCTTCCGCGATTTTACTCGTTGTAATTGTTTCATCTTGCATATGAAGGGTTGTAATGGCCTCTTCAGCTATGTGTTCGCGCTGAACCGCTAACCACGCAATTTGTTTCCCGCCGATGGCTTGCTCGGCGACATGCTCCGAACGAATCACATTTAACCCGATCTTATCCCCGGTAACAATCCCATTCTGAAGGTGCTCTTTCCCAATTGCCTGATGGGTAATGTGTTGACCGAGTACGGCTACATCCTTCAAATGGATACTACTAATGATGCCTTCTTGCAAATGTCCTGTTTTGATGGAACTCGGAGAGATTTTATCTGAAGTTACACTTTCTTCCTTCAACTTCGAAGTATCTACACTGCCCTCTGATAATTTCTCATTCGTCACAGAACCCGCTTCAAGCTTAGCAGTAGAAATGATATGATCAGCCAAATGTGTATTCTGTATGGATTGTGTTTTAATATGTCTTCCTTCAACCGAGCCTTCGGCTAATTTAGAAGAGGTGATCGTTCCATCTTGAAGCTTTGAAGGCGTTATTTCACCATCAATCAAATGCCTATTACCAATCGTTTGACTGCGAATGTGCTTTCCTTCAACAAGGTCTTCTACCAATTTAGCTGATGTAATGGACCCATCTTTCAGTTTCGAGTTCGAAATGATAGCATCCGCAAGATGCTGGCTTTGAATGGCATTAGGATGAATGTGATTATCCATAATGAGGTTTTCTGCCAACTTATCCGATGTAATGCTTCCATCTGAAAGCAAGCTTCCATATAAAGCACCACTCGCAATATGCTCCGCATGAATCGAGCTTGCAGCAATATGACGACTGGTGATTGCTTCTTCGGTTATATGTTCACCATAGATGGAGGATTCCTGCAAATGTTTCGTCTCAATCGCAAGTGGAGCAATCTTCACGCTCGATACAGCCATATCCGCAATCTGATCGTGATTTACGGCATCCCACGCCAGCTTCTCTGTTGTGATCGACTCATTTTTCAAATGAAAGTTCTCAATCGCAAGATCAGCAATATGCGTTGTTTCGATTTGACGCGGAGCAATATTATGACTTAGAACACTGCCATTAGCCAAGTGCTCTCCATAAATGCTTTGTGGTTGAAAATGAACGGAGGTAATGCTCGCATTGGCGATTTTCTCTTCGGTCACAGCCTGATCTCTTAACTTATCCGTTGTAACGGAAGCATCCGTCAGCTTGGCGGTATCAATAATATAATTGGACAAATGCTTTGCTTGCACGGCGCCACTATGAATTTTCTCTCCAGTTATCGCTTGATTATCAATGAGTTCGCTCGTAATGATCAGCTCAGATAAATGTTGTGGAAGAATGGAACCGTGAGCTATTTTTAAGGAATCAATGGTTTGATCGGCAAGTTTATCGGCTGTGATACTATTGTCCAACAGTTTACTGCCTGGAATGGATTCATCCTGAATTTTATCACCCAAGATACTATGCGGGGCAATATGTTCATCGTTGATCGCTTGATGAGCGATCTTATCTCTTGTTACACTTCCCGGAGCAAGCTTCGAGTTTTCGATAGCAAAATCCTTCAGAGCCTTAGTACCGATACTGAGTGGTTTGATTTTACTCTCATCAACAGAGCGATTTGCAATTTTCTCCCAAGTAATCGCTTCTTCCACAATATCATCTGTATAGACGACAGGGTTTGCAAATTTCCCCGTTTTCCTTTCAGAGAGCAATAACAGCGGTGGTGCGGGAGCGGTAGAAGTAGTGGAAACCTTCATAAGATTGGTTTGCTTGTTAATTTTGGACGTTTCTACTGGGGATTTCACATTTCCTTTGACTGGCGGAAGTGGATCACTCGGTACCGTCTTCTGAACGGGTTCGACTTTCTCTATTTTCTCTGCTTTCTCTGCTTTTTCTTGCTTCACTGGAGCTGATACTGGTTCAATCTCATCTATCCAATCCAGTTCGTTCACCCTGCTGGAGTTCACTTTTTGCACAAATGGTCTTACTCTGCTGCTCTTACGCTTAGTCATAGACTCCTCTCCATTCTCCAAGAATTAGTCACTTGTAACATATTCAGTCTCCGCCCGATAGGTACGCTAGCCCGAGAAAATGTGCGCTAACCTAGATAAATGGTCGAATTCACCAACTACTCTCTATACATATGCGGATTAAAAGGCGAAGCTTGGGCATTTGTTCTATTTCCTCTTGGAAAGTATAAGCATCCGTACAAACAAGCACCCCTGCTTTTCCATAAACTAAGGAGAGTCTCCATTTCATAAAAGCCCTCTGAAGAAGAAGGAGTGAAGTAGATGGCAAATCCCTATGTGGGTATTTTAGTCAACGATTCCTTATACGCAGGCATTCCCCTAGGGAACACGCAGTATGAAGCTATTCCATATTATGATGAAGCTGGCAAGCATTACGGTGTAACTCCTTGTTATTTCCGCCTCCAGGATGTCCAAATCGATAAGATGAAAGTACACGCTTATGTACAAGAAGGTCGTTGCTTTGAGCTAAAATGGTTGGATCTTCCCAAGGTTATCCACAATCGAGCGATTTATTTGGACCATGCTTCTTATCAGAAACTGGAGGAATGGACCAAACGAGGCGTCATCTTGTTTAACAGATGGAATCGCTATAGCAAACTTCGAATTCACGATCTTTTGATGAAAAATGATAGTATTCGCCCCCATCTGCCAGGGACTTATCCAGCTACCTTGAAAAATATGAAAATCATGATGTCAACCTACGACTCTCTCATTATTAAACCAACCAATTCTAGCATCGGACGTGGTGTGATGAAAATGGATCGCCGTGTCAGGAGCTGGACGCTCATTTACCCGGCAAGCATGAAGATCAGCAACCGAATCTGGCGGACAGTAAGCTTCCGTCATTACCTTCCCTTGACCTTACGTCGCAAAATCCAAAGCAAAACCTACATGATTCAGCAGCGTCTGCCCCTGGCTACATTTGATGGCCGCCCCTTCGATCTTCGCATATCTGTTCAACGCGGGGCATCAGGAGAATGGGGGATAACAGGTATGGTTGCGAAAGTCGCGTCACGCGAACTCTTTCTCACCAACGTAGCGCAGGGTGGAGAATTGCAAACTTTACCCCATATTCTAACCACCGAATACCCTCACCTTAATCAAGAAGACGTATTACACCAAATTACCGACTTCTCCCTGCGTATAGCCCGGCATCTCAGTACAGAACTGCCCTACTTAGCTGATATCGGGCTTGATGTAGGGATCACATGCTACGGATTTCCATTATTTATTGAATGTAATGGAAAAGATCAACGCTACAGCTTCCTTAATGCCAACATGCAGGAGATATGGAAAGCTACTTATTTTAACCCTATCGCCTATGCCAAATTCTTGTTAGATGGCGGCATCCCCCCACTATAAACCAAGGATAAACGACTCCGTCGTCCTTCTGGGACGAGCGCGTTTGTATCAAGACTGATGACGCGAAGTGTAATAAAACTTATACTTTCTTATCTACGCGCAAAAAAAAAAACACCGTGCTGCGAATAAATCCGCAGGAACGGTGTTATTTGTTTGCATTTGTTCCTAATACGCTTTGAACCTCAGCGTTCAGTTTCTTCGTATCAGGGACTTTAATCGGACGATCATTTAGTTGGTATTTTTGTTTCACCTTCGTGACTTGACGAACACTTTGGTTGATTGTTTCCATCGGTATTCGCCCGGATTGAACGGCTTTTCGCAGTGCCTCTATGACCGTTACGACCCTCTCATACTCATGTCCGACCATAATGACATTTGCCCCCGCAAGAACAGACTTTACGGCGGCCTCACCCTGATCATAGTTCTTGATGATGGCCCCCATCGTCATATCATCGGTCATGATGAGTCCCTCAAACCCCATTTCCTTGCGCAAAAGATCTGTCATAATCTTTTTCGACATCGAAGCAGGATTCTGAGCATCCACTTTAGGCAGCAGAATATGAGCGACCATGACCGCATCAGCCTGATGCTTGAAAGCTTCTGCGAACGGAACCAGCTCAAGCTTACGTAAGCGTGCGAGGTCATTTTGGACGATCGGCAGTCCCACATGCGAATCTACCGAAGTATCACCATGCCCTGGAAAATGCTTTACAACAGGGACAACCTGCTGTTTCTGCAGTCCATTCATCATTTGAACACCAAAGCTGCTCACGATAGAAGCGTTAGATCCGAAGGAACGATCGCCAATGACCGGATTATTAGGGTTACTATTGACATCCAAATCGGGTGCGAAATCCATATTTAAGCCATAAGCATTTAGTTCTTTTCCAAGAAGTTGGCCGATATTATATGCCAGCGCAGGACGGCCCGTCTTACCGATGTCTTTGCTGGTCGGTGTTTTCGTAATCTCATCCGGCAACCTTGTCACTCTGCCGCCTTCTTCATCTACACCCAACCAAAGCGGAAGCTTATTCACGGCATTCGTCAGTTTCAATTCATTAACTAGATCTACCAACTGAGTCGTATTTTTCACATTAGGCTTGTATAATATAATCCCGCCAACGTGATAAGTTTCAATCAGTGCACGTGCATGTACATTCATACTGTACTCATCGATTCCCGCTATAATCATTTGTCCTATCTTTTCTTCCAGCGTCATCGCCACAGCATCGCTTGTTGCGACTGGTGTTGGTATTGGAGTCGGTGTTGGTGTAGTTTCCACTCTCGGCGGTGTCGCGGCGGGTGCTGAGGAAGATGGACTGACTCCCGGTCCCGGGTGAGACGACGAACAGCCTGTTAAGAGCAGTGAGAACGCAGCTGCGAACCAAGCACCCCTGATCAATAATGGTAAATCTCGTTTCATCTTCATCTACCTTCCCTTTTGAACCTAATCTTCTTAACGATCCTCAACCTGAAATTGTTGCATGACCGATTATTCACTTCTAAGCTCTTTCAGCGTCCATCTCAGTAACGTGTAAATCCCATAACACCCCAAGTAAGCTCCGCTTAACAGGAATAGCTCATTTTGAAAAATGCCGTGAATATTCGTCATAAATACCGTCTCATCTCTTAAAATCTCATATATAGCGAGCACGCTGATGATACCAAACACATAGGCACACCCCACTGCCAGCACATGATATACAATTCGGCACATTGTGAACAGCCAAGCACTGATTAACATGCAAATCGGAATCAGAATACTAAGTACCACGATTATTATGGGCATGTTGTTATTTCACCTCATCAACAGCATTGACGGTTTCCTTTCCGGAAATACCAAAGGCATATTAATCCATTTTGTGATATGATTGATAGTGATAGTAAAGCGTTTACATGAAGGCTTCTCCTGCTAGGATCCGGCTCGTATCCATCACAAGGAAAAGAGGTCTATTAATGAAAAAGAATATCGTCTTACAGTATTCGCTGCCCTTAGATGCTTCCTTTGAGCTAATCGCAAGCTGCAAGTCCTGTACGAGTATTTCTGATCATTCATCTCGAACCCCTGTCCAATGTATCAAGTTCGCCGGCTCCTCGGTTCCCATCTCCGTTAACCTCGCTACCTGCTATACCTGCGGGGATTATAAGCAAAGCTAGCATATTCCACCTCAAACAGCCATTAGGCTGTTTTTTTCTTGCACTTACCTTGCATTCCTTCCTCATTCGACAATTGATTCTTTTACCTTTCTGTGGCAAGATTAGCGAAGAACAATATATAGGGATCTTTGATCTTGATCAAAGTCTCTCCGCACGAAGGAAGCATTGATCCGTGATCGATCAAAGTCTCTCCTAAACACGAATGAACAGGAGTTTTTCAATCTATGTCTAAACCATTTTTTCGATTGCTAACGGAGCTGTCTTCACGCAAATGGGTGTCCCAAGTGACAGGTGCTTTTGCCAGATCCAAAGCAAGCCGGATCTTCATTCCTCGCTTTGCCCAAACCTACGGAATACGCATCGAAGATGCTGAGAAGCATTTACAGGATTATAAATCTTTGAATGATTTCTTCACACGCAGATTAAAGCCAGGGTTACGCCCTATTCACGAAGACCTAACTCGCGTTGTGAGTCCTGTTGATGCCATGATTACGGGTATCGGCGACATTAAAAAAGGCTTGATTGTGAATGTCAAAGGTCAAGACTACACCATCGAAGAGCTGCTTAATCGTTCCCCTCGTACGGTCAACTATAAGAATGGCTTTTATTTTGTTCTGTACCTAAGTCCTACCGACTACCACCGCATTCATTCGCCGATTTCAGGTGATGTGCTTGAGAGCGAGCATGTCCTTGGGAAAGTATATCCTGTGAATGAGTTTGGCCTTCGTCATATGAAGAGAGTACTAAGTCGTAACGAACGGTTAATCACATTTATCCAGCACAATGCCGGTGAAGTTGCTGTGGTAAAGGTTGGGGCCCTTAACGTAAGTTCTATTCAATATGTGAAGCCTCTTCCCAAAACGCTTGAGCGAGGTCAAGAACTAGCCTACTTCGAGTTTGGTTCAACGGTCGTTCTCCTTTTTGAAGATGATATGTTTGAGCCTCGCCCAGATCTGCAGCTCGGTTCTAAAGTTAAAATGGGAGAAGACCTCGGCCGTTTCCTAGAAAAATAAAGGGAATATGTGATTGGAGAGGAGAGAACCATGGCGTCCATTACAGCATCATCTCCCGAACAAAGCTCCAAGAGCTTACATGGTACCGGAGACGTCAAACCTACCGTATATCGTATTTTATTCGCAATTGGTCTTGTCCATTTACTCAACGATTCGATTCAATCTGTCATTCCTGCTATCTTTCCCATTCTAAAAAGCGAGATGGGACTTAGCTATGCACAGATTGGTTGGGTGCAGTTCGCCATTAACTTCACGGCTTCCATCATGCAGCCAGTTGTCGGCTTATACACAGATCGCAAACCTTCACCCTATATGCTGCCGATTGGCATGGCCTCCACCCTAACGGGTATGCTGCTGCTCGCATTCGCACATTCGTATTGGGTCGTGTTATTGTCTGTTTGCTTTGTAGGACTTGGTTCAGCCGCCTTCCACCCGGAAGGGTCTCGTGTCTCACACATGGCCGCGGGAGGTCGCAAAGGACTGGCTCAGTCCATTTTCCAAGTTGGCGGTAACGCCGGTCAATCTTTGGCCCCCATGATGACCAAATGGATTTTCATTCCACTTGGATTATTCGGTTCCATATGGTTCACAGGTGTAGCAGCTGTAGCTATCGCCGTGCAATTATATATCGCTCGCTGGTATAAATCCGTGCTGCTTGCCACACCGGTTAAAGCTAAGACAATCGTACAACGCACCGTCAACCCACAGCGGCGCAAGCAAGTCACGTTTGCGATTTGCCTACTTGTTTTTCTTGTATTCGTCCGTTCTTGGTATGGAGCAGCCATGAGCGGCTACTTCGCCTTTTTCTTGCAGGATACATACGGCATGTCAATCGACCGCGCACAAGACTTTATCTTCTTATTCCTAGCGGCTGGAGCGGTTGGAACATTTTTTGGCGGTCCACTTGCTGACCGCTTCGGTAAGCGTAATCTCATTTTCTTTTCCATGCTTGGTTCAGCGCCTTTTGCTTTGCTGTTACCGCATGTGTCAATAACTTGGGCTTACATTTTACTTGTCATTATCGGTATCATCCTATTATCCAGCTTTTCCGTTACCGTTGTGTATGCTCAAATGCTATTCCCTGGGAAAGTCGGGACAGTTTCTGGCTTAATTACAGGCTTAGCCTTCGGAATGGGCGGTATCGGGAGTGTCGTCCTTGGCAATCTCTGCGACACCTTAGGCACGACGCGTGTTATGGAAATGTGTGCATTTCTACCGCTCCTTGGTATCCTGACCTTCCTTCTCCCTTCGGATCGCAAGTTAAGACAATGGACTGAAGAATCTAACTAGCAAAAAGACCTTGTTAGGCAAGCTGAAATGCATCAGCTGCTGAAACAAGGTTTTTTTCGGCCCTTTCTAGTTGCGAGTCGCGGCAACCAGGCACTTCCTTAGCGGAGCAGACCCCCTTCCTCCAGTCGTAGCCACCTCTTTCCTCCGGCACACTTACTCATCATTTTGATGCACAAACTGCAACTAGTGTGGTTTTGCGCATCACACTGCTAGCTACCTGCTTTGCCTCAAATATCATCTATTGGCAGAACAAAAAAACAGTTCGGATACCTCATTGAGGTGTACCGAACTGCTAATTCATCACGACTTATTCGTGGTGTGCATCATGTGTCTCACGCTGGTTGCGGCGGCGGGCCACACCGGATTCATAGGCGGCTTCCATGACTGCTTCCCTTACCTTTTCAACAACAGCCGTGTTGAACACACTTGGAATAATGTAATATTCGTTCAATTCATCTTCATTTACTACCGATGCAATGGCTTTGGCTGCGGCCAGCTTCATTTCTTGCGTGATGCGTGAAGCACGGCAATCCAGCACACCGCGGAAAATCCCTGGGAAACAAAGAACATTATTAATTTGATTCGGGTAATCCGAACGACCTGTTGCCATCACACGAACATAAGGTTCAGCTTCCTCCGGCGTAATTTCCGGTGTTGGGTTTGCCATCGCGAACACAATCGGATCCGTGCCCATTCTCTTCACATCATCAGCCTTAAGTACACCTGGCCCCGATAATCCAATGAAAATATCAGCACCTGGTATCACATCAGACAGAGGTCCTTTTTGTAAAAACGGATTTGTATTGTTTGCATACCATTCCCAAGCCGTATTCGTATAGCTCTCTCCGCGTACAATTGCGCCTTGTCGATCTACACCGATAACATTTGTAACACCGGCAGCTAACAGCATCTTCGTACAGGCAATCCCCGCAGCCCCAATGCCCGTGATAACTACTTTACAATCTTCCAAATTCTTGCCCACGAGCTTAACTGCATTGAGCAGCCCTGCAAGAATAACTACTGCCGTTCCATGTTGATCATCGTGGAAAACAGGAATATCGAGCTCATTGATTAATCTTTCCTCAATTTCAAAACAACGAGGAGATGAAATATCTTCTAAATTAATACCGCCGAATGCTGGTGCAATCGCTTTTACCGTACGAATAATTTCTTCGGTATCCTGCGTGTCCAAACAAATCGGGAACGCATCTACACCGGCCATCTGCTTGAACAGCATAGCCTTTCCTTCCATCACCGGCATCGCCGCTTCCGGACCGATATTTCCTAATCCTAGGACCGCTGTGCCATCCGATACAACAGCAACCGTATTCCGTTTTATCGTTAATGAGTGTGCTTTATTAGGGTCTTCATGAATAGCCATACAAACGCGAGCAACACCCGGTGTATATACACGAGATAGGTCGTCCCGGTTTTTAATAGGCATTTTCGGAGTCACTTCGATCTTGCCGCCCAAATGCATGAGAAACGTTTGGTCTGAAACGTTAATTAACCGGACGCCAGGAATATCCTTCAACACTTTGGTTATGGATTCCGTATGTTCAGGGTCGCTAACTTTTACTGTAATATCGCGCGTTGTTGTTGTTTTACTAGCTCTTGTTACGTCGATCGCGACAATATCGCCGCCTGCTTCACCTATTGCTGTAGCGATTTTTCCAAAAGTGACTAATTCTTTATGTATTTCCAAACGCACAATAACGCTTGTGCCTCCACCATTTAACCCCGCCATAATAAGGATCACTCCTAAGTAGATAATTAATTGACCATCAGATTAGATCATAGCATACAATGTCAACCTTGCCAAAAATCATATTGGTCATTTTGTGACAATTTCATAAACATGTCGTAGGAGAGCAACGCCGCGGCGAATCTCCTCTTTGGTGAGGTGAGAAAAATCCGTGCCGCAACGCAATTCCCTTTTAATAAACCCTTCAGGATCTACTCACTTACTAGACCGCCTTAATAGCTTGCACAACCATAATAATTATGTGTCGGGGATATAGCGATGATCGTATGTCTTTATCATAGACATTTGCCCAATCTGCCAATACACCAACTGCATATGGTAAGACAGGTGAAGCGCACGAAGTCATCGCTAGCATGACTAATATGGGCACAGGAGATCGCCAAAAACAAGGGTGCTATATGGTTTCATAAACGCCTATTGCGGGATTATTAAGGCGATTTCCAGGGAAATCGCCGATTTTTGTCGACTTGTCATTCATTTTGGAAAAACCCCTTGACTGAGAAAGTGCCTTGATAGGTGGAACGTGGAGCTGATTATAAAAACTGCAGCGGATCCACTTTCCATTTTTCGAGAAATCTTTTGTAGTTTTTGTTGACCAATTTAGACAGCTGTTCCTTATCCATCTTATTGAAACTTTTGCTGCCGTGATGGTGAATGATGACATCCCCTGCCAGCATAAGCTCAAATCCAGCTAACCTGGCGCGATAACAATAATCGTCGTCCTCGTAATGGCCGGGTGTAAATTGTTCATCTAATAAGCCAATCTTGTTCATCACTTCCCTTTTAAAAAGGAAGCACAAGCCTACCAATCGGTTGAGTGGCATCCGCAGTTCCGGGTTCTGCATATTGGCTGTGGCGGCAATTTCGTGAAACTGGGATAAATCCGTATAGCCGGAATCCTTCAGCTGCCGGCCGCTTGTGTAATTTGTATAGGGACCAACGATACCGATGCGTTTACTGCTGTAAAGGCAGTTTAGCATATTGGATAACCAGTTGTGGGTAACAACGATATCGTTATTCAGCAAGAGAAGCGCGTCTCCAGTCGCTATCTTAAGACCCAGATTACACGCTGCTGGAAACCCTTTGTTTTTAGGAAGCGAGATCAAGCGGATTTTTTCCTGTACACAGTATTTAGGAGTCCCGTCATCGGAGCCGTTGTCTACTACGATAATTTCATAATCTTCGTGTGTATAGCTACGGATGGCCTCTACACATTCTCTAAGCAGCTCCAGTCCGTTATAGCTAGGAATGATGATGCTTGTTTTAATGTTGTTCATTTACCTAGCCTCCCGCCAGATGCCTTTTTCGCATATTATCTTTGAAACTAAGCCTCTTGCCACGGCGCGACATGACTTTATGCAAGGCTTCCAGGTGGTCGCCGATAATCAATTGGGTTAAGGGATTATGCCGCCCGTGGTTGAGACCTGATCTTCGATTGCTATTCAGGACGTTTATGCTGGCCGAAGCCTTCACTTTTAACTTCTTTTTCATGGCAATCACCTGAGCGAGAGGCGGTACAGACAGATTCGCCAAACCTATGGTCTCCACAGCTGATCTGGAGAGGGCGTGAGGTATAGCTGTCATGGAGTTCGCCATTAAGTCGGCTCTTCCCATGGCCCGATTAACGAATTCTTTAACAACCGATACCGCGTCACGGGAGCCTAATTTATGGATAAAAGGGCTTATGTCATTGAGTGCAACATCTGTTCCCTTATCAACCGCATGGATAAAAGGGATAAGCTTTTTATAGGAAATGCGAATATCCCCGTCAAGAAACAAAAGAATGTCCGACTGGGAGACATTGGCTCCTATCGATCTCCCGACATCGTGTCCGAGCGCTTCTTCATAGTGGAGCACGATTGGCGCGGCACGGTGTTCCCTAATGCGCTCGAAGCTTTTATCATTCGACCCGTTAACCACTACGATGACCTCGTGAAAAGGGAGGCACTCAAGCTCGTCAAGCACCTTGGAAATCGTGTCATCCTCGTTCTTGACGCTTATAATGGCAGCGACCTTCTTATCTGTGGGAAGCGGGACCAAGCGTGTGTACTTCTCCCCGATTTCCGAATAAAATCCTTTGAAAAACTTACGCGCTGCGGAATGATAGAGTGTTGTGCTTATTGCCCGGGGAAGACGGGAAGCCCATTTGTTCCACTCATGATTCATCGCGGATTTGGCGGGCTCAAAGCCTCCGGTTTCCTTCTCGAAGCGGGAGCCATAACGTGATCCCGCCTCATAGGCCTTCCTCTTCCATCTTTTTATCTCTTTGGTATTCATTTGAGATCGGGTGGATTGGGAGGTCCGTTTTGATTTTAATTTTGACTTCACAGCCCTTATCATTATTTCACCATCTTTCTATTCCGATCTAGATCGGTCATTCCTCCACGGTGATCGGTTTTGTCCAATAGATGTTGAATAGCTTCCAGGTGGTCCCCAATAATTAAGTTTTTCAACGGGTCATTTGGACCTCGGCGTTTTCGTGGATTCGTTTTGCCTACTTCAAAATAGTGGACACCTTTTAGCACCAAACCTTTATTAGCTGCGATGGCCTGCGCTTTGGGGGGAACCGTTAAATTCTCCGCTCCGATTTGCTCCAGTGCTTTACGGCTTAGGGCATGGGGAATAGCCGTTAAAGAAGCACCCTTCAGGTGAGGTAAAGACAACATGTTGTTTAACGCGTACTTGGAAAGAACAACACTGTGGACATTTTTTCTTGCCAACGTGCCGTTAAATTTGTTTAAGGCTACATCCACGCCGTTTTTTACCGCATGAACTAGTCGTTTCAATGCATTGGTTGGGAAGATGATATCTCCATCCAGAAACAAAAGCACATTTCCTTTGGCTGCTTTTGCCCCTATGCTTCTTCCTACATCATGGCCCAGAGCCTTCTTATAGGTAATCATCCGAGCCCCCATTTGTTTAGCCACTTTGTCGGAGCCGTCCCGTGATCCGTTCGCCACAACGATAACCTCTGTCTTAGGATGAACTTTTCTAGCATTGGCGATGACCCTGGCGATCGTCCGCCTTTCATTCATAAGCGGTATAATGACAGAAACTTCTGGGTTTTTGGAATTAAGGATACGCTGCGGGGTAGTGGTTTTCTTCTCTACGACACTGCCTCTTTTTGGTAACGCCACAAAATACACCTCCAAGATTAGCATTCTTCCAGTCATACCCCATTGTATGTCCCTGAGAATTATATGTAACGGCATTAGTACAGGTCTAGGTACAGATGCATATAAACAGGAAAAACGTCAGCTTTATGCTGACGTTTTTCAGTAAATACTTATAATAACTTACGCAGGGTTCTTTTATATCCCGAAAGTCTACTGGATGATGGAAGCTCAATATGACGAAGGTACTGATTTCCGAATTGTCTCATGGCACGGACAAGCGGATAGGGGAGCAGGAGAAGCATATATAACAAATGCCGATCTTCAGCTGAAAGGGGACGTTTCCGGTCGTACTCCTCGATTCCCTTCAGTACGCCTCTTCCATTCCAAGGATAGTTCCGGTATAAAATATGGGCTAAATCTATCATTCTTACGTTCATAGACGCATTCTCCAGATCAATCAGATGAAGATGATTGGAACGGTCCAATACTAAGTTAGGATAATTGTAATCTCCGTGGGAGAAAGCCCCGGCGTTCCGTTCCATCTCTACAGCACTAGCAATAGCAGGCTTTTGGCTGAACGCTTCAGCTTTATAGCAGCAATCGATAAAACGGTCGAGACTGCCACCATGACGGCGAATGTCCGAACGATAATCGCCTGGCCGCTGATACAATTCGTCATAGCGGATTCTGCCGTTTGGTATTCCTTCAGCAGTAAATCCTTCCGCCACGCGATGAAACTTTGCCAGGGTTCGCAACCCCTTCATGAGCTCCGATTCCCGGGTAAAATTCGGTGACCGCCCCTTCACCCAATTGGTCAGCAGCCAATATTGCCCCCGGTGAAAGGACCAAAGCTTCTGGCCGGGGCCTTCAACAGGTTTAGGGGCATACCGATAGCCTTTATCGTCAAGATGTACAAAAAGCTTTCTTATAAAAGCAACCTCGTCTTCCCCGGTTGAATAAGGTTTATAACAAAGAGTACGTCCCGTTGTAGTGAAGACTTGGTAGACGTCTCGAATTTTCTTTCTCCTTTTAACCTGTAAGCCGAAATCCTTATTGAAATCAGTCCATAACGGCATGTTACCCCTCCCTCACTACTGCCTAGACCAGGTGTCGATCCACTTGATGGCTATTAGCCTACTATTCCAGGTTTTATTTAAAACATTTAAAAGGGGACCATATTTACGTCCGTTCATAGCATATTGGCAGACATACCAGGCCTCTCTGGGGATACGGTAAAGGGAGCTGATCAGCTCTTTCTCTCTACGGCGAAGCGGACGCACCTCTTCATACCCCTTTAGGAATGCTGCCATTTTTGAAGGTTCAAATCCCGCCGTATTGGTAAGTGCTACGACCAAATCGTAATAACTAGAGCCTCGTTTCATTAAATCCCAGTCGATCAAATAAATACGGTTTTTCGATTGCAGGATATTTGCTACGGTAACATCCCCATGCACGAGGGAGGGATGACGGCATTCCTCCCTCAACGTTGAGCGAATTTTTGATGTTCCAAGCGAATGTATAGCCTCTCGGCTTAATTCAATGCAGAGATCCCCATGATGCCTAAACCAAGTTCCTGCTTTGGTAGGCTTTCTCCGAAGATTCTTCAAACGTCTTAGGAATGCGTAATATTTTCTCCTATGACGCAGCGTAACAGAATCGGGTTGGCGGGGAAGCTTCAAATTACGCGAAACCGAATGCAGTCTGGCTAGCATTCTCCCTAACTTGACAAGATCCTCCTTGCTCCTGCTCATTTTTCTGCCCTGGATCCAATCGGTTAAGTAAAAAAACTTCCCCCCCTCCTGCTCCCAATATTTCCCCGATCGGGATCTTAACCATTTGGGCATGCCGTGAAAGCCTCTTTTGTGCAATTTGACCGCATAGGATGATAGCTGGATTAGACGGCTTTTCGATCCTATAAAAGGTTTAATCATATATGTTCCTTTGTTCGTCGTTACCCGGAATGCGGCAGTTTTTTTATACTGTGAGGAGTAGGAGCGGGTCTTTCTGATAGAAAACCCGTAGGAACGGGCAATTTTCTTGAAAATTAATCGATAGCCATGCGTTCTAGCCATGAAACGTCTCCTTCCTAAAAGCCTTTAAAGCATTGCCTTTTACAATTTATTAATGTTGATACGGATTGGTGTTCATACCCCGGTGGAAAATCCAAATATTTGATCGATACCCCAAAGATATCACCACCTTTGTATCGTAAGACTGGTACATATAAATAAAACTAAATTGGGTCTTTCTATTACTCTACTTTTCAATTATGCTAACTAAAATCACATATACAAATAACCAAATAACAAGGAGAACATTCCCAATGAATCTACACACCAATATTCTAGAAGGAACACGTGTCGTTCTACTGCCTATGGAAGAATCCCATATAACCGGTCTTACAGCAGCTGCCGCCGACCCAAACATATGGGCATATATGACGCCGCTTCTAAGTTTCGCAGATGTGGAGAAATTTGTTCACCAAGCACTAGAAGAACAAAAGGCAGGATTGGGCAACCCTTACAGCGTCTTCGACAAGCATACCGATTCTTTCGTCGGCAGCACACGTCTCTTCGATATTTCAGCACAACATCGTAATCTGGAGATCGGTCATACCTGGTACAATTCTCAAGTGTGGCGTACGCGCGTTAATACTGAATGCAAATATTTACTGTTGAAGCACTGTTTCGAATCCTTAAATCTTCTTCGTGTCCAATTAAAAACGGACCTACGGAACGAACGCTCCCAAACGGCTATTGCTCGATTAGGCGCCCAAAAAGAAGGTATTCTCCGTCAACATCGTATACTTCACGATGGCTATATACGGGACACTGTCATGTTTAGTATCCTTGACACCGAATGGCCTGAAGTTAAACAGCGATTAGAAGGTTTTTTAAATAAAGTTGGCGTATAATTCCATATCCAAAACCAATCCGAAAATATTTGTTTCACGCAGTGACGTACACTTGTTAAAGTGGTATAATAACTGCAAAAAATGAATAGCTCATTGGAAGGAATGACCCACTCTTATGAATCCTCTGGCACGACAGTTAAACGAGACCCTGGAACGTGAAAATTCTCACGTGCATGACATGCTTTCTGCATTAGGTAGATCGATTTACTTCCCGAAAGAAGGCATTCTCAGCCAATCTGCTGAAGCAAAGGCCAAAGCCAAAAAATACAATGCTACTATCGGTATTGCTATCGAAAATGGTCAACCTATGCATCTGAAGGTCATTCAAGACACACTCTCCACCTACGCTCCAAAAGATATATATGAATACGCTCCACCTGCCGGTAAACCTGAACTTCGTACAGCGTGGCGCAAAAAAATGCTTGAGGAAAATCCCGAGATTGGCAGTAAACTGATTGGGAACCCGATTGTTACAAATGCCTTGACCCATGGTCTTAGCATTGCCGCTGACCTTTTCGCAGATGTTGGTGACGCAGTCATTATTCCAGATAAAAACTGGGAAAATTACGAGCTCACCTTCGAAATCCGCCGCGGTGCCCAAATCGTGAATTACCCGTTATACAACGAGCAGCAGAAATTTAATGCAGCTGGACTTCGTGAAGCTCTTTTTGCTCAAAAATCCAAGGGCAAAGCGATCGTTGTCTTGAACTTCCCGAACAATCCGACAGGCTATACACCTGGGGCCGAAGAGGGGAAAGAGATTACTGCTGCCATCAAAGATGCTGCTGAAGCAGGCATCAATGTCATCGTACTTACGGACGACGCATACTTCGGTCTTTTCTTCGAAGGTTCCATGCACGAGTCCTTATTCGGTCAATTGGCTGACATCCACCCGCGTGTACTCGCAGTAAAAATCGATGGAGCCACCAAAGAAGAGTACGTCTGGGGCTTCCGTGTAGGCTTCATTACGTATGCAGGCCAAAGTGAAGCACTTCTCAGCGCCTTGGAGCAGAAAACAATGGGAATCATCCGTGCGACCATTTCCAGCGGTCCTCACCCGTCTCAAACATTCGTGCTTCATGCGCTTAACTCTCCAGAGTTTGGTCAACAGAAGCAAGAGAAATATGAGATCATGAAAGGCCGCGCTAACCGCACCAAGTCCATTCTGGACAGCGGAAAGTTTGATGATGCATGGGGCTACTACCCCTTCAACTCAGGTTACTTCATGTGCTTGAAGCTCAAAACTGTTGACGCCGAAGCCTTACGTGTACACTTGCTGAATCAGCATGGTGTAGGCACGATCGCCCTCGGATCTACTGATCTTCGCGTTGCTTTCTCCTGTATTGAAGAAGGTAACCTCGAAGAGCTATTCAACCTCATTTATCAAAGCGTTAAAGAAATAGAAACCGTCTCATCAAGCAAATAATAAGAACAAAAAGAGCACTTCCTAACCTCAAGTTAGAGAGTGCTCTTTTTTGTTCTTCTCGTATGTTCGTGGCTTTCACTACAATTAGTCACTTTACTAGATCACTCTTCCTTTTTTATTCATAGAATATTATGAAGTTGAAATTTGAAGGGGTGATAGATTTGCAATACTCCACATTTGGCAGGCATACGGTTGTTGACGTTTGGGGGGTGGATTCCAGTTTTCTAGATAATGTTGATTTTCTTCAGCTAATTATGGTGAATGCGGCTGAGAAAAGCAGTGCTACAGTGCTGTCAGTCATCCATAAAAAATTCGTTCCAAGTGGCTGTTCAATACTTGTTCTTTTATCTGAAAGTCATCTTTCCATTCACACATATCCGGAGGAAGATTTTGCAGCAATAGATTGTTACACCTGCGGAAAGAGAGTAGACCCTAAAATAGCGATCGATTATTTAGTTGATATATTAAAACCCCAGAAAATGTATACAAAAACATTAGTTCGCGGTTCTAATGAAATAGTTGTCTTAGATTAATATAAAAAGCCTCTTGCGAATGAAGAGGCTTTTAGTGCTGAGTCATATACATAAATGTTTGTTGATCATTCCCCTACTGGCCCAATTGCTGCTTCTTTTTTTAACAATTCCGCTTTATCTGTCTGTTCCCAAGGAAATTCAACATCCGTCCGGCCAAAATGTCCATATGCTGCCGTGTTCTGATAGATAGGTTGGCGTAGATTGAGCATTTTAATAATACCTGCTGGACGTAGATCAAAGTGTTTGCGAACTAATTGAATAAGAGAGTCATCGTCAATGATTCCCGTACCAAATGTTTCGATAGCTATACTAACCGGATGTGCCACTCCAATCGCATAAGCAATCTGAATTTCACACTTTTGAGCGAGACCAGCCGCAACAATGTTTTTTGCTACATAACGCGCGGCATAAGCAGCCGAACGGTCAACCTTGGTGGGATCTTTACCCGAAAATGCTCCCCCGCCATGACGAGCATAACCGCCATAAGTATCGGCAATAATTTTACGCCCCGTTAATCCTGCATCTCCTTCTGGACCCCCGATCACGAAACGGCCTGTTGGATTAATAAAATATTTTGTATTTTCATCTATCAAATCCGTTGTAATGACTGGTAAAATCACAAACTCATGCATATCTTTTTTAATTTGCTCTAGGGACACATCAGGATCATGTTGAGCTGAGATGACGATCGTATCGATTCGGATGGGGTAATCGCCTTCATATTCTACGCTAACCTGCACTTTCCCATCAGGACGCAAATAAGGTACCGTACCGTTCTTGCGTACTTGAGCCAAATGGTAGGCCAGCTTATGGGACAGAGATATCGGCAATGGCATCAATTCCTCGGTTTCATTACAAGCGAAACCAAAAATCAATCCTTGATCACCAGCACCAGTCTCTTCAGTCTCTCCATCGTTCAGCTTGCCTTCGCGAATTTCTAAAGCTTTATTGACCCCCATTGCAATATCAGGAGATTGTTCATTAATGGCGATTAAGACTGCACATGAATTAGCATCGAAACCGAGCTCAGCTCGTGTATATCCAATGTTACTAATTGTTTTTCGAACAACTTTTTGATAATCAATAGACGCATTTGCCGTAATCTCGCCAGTTACAAGTACAAACCCCCGACCTACACAACATTCACAACCAACGCGTGCATTCGGATCTATCTCGTATATAGCATCTAAAATTCCATCAGAAATTTGGTCACATAGCTTATCAGGATGGCCTTCAGTCACCGATTCAGATGTAAAGAGATGGTTTCTTTTTTTAATAGTCATATACATGACCTCCCAAATAATAATCCCCTTTTATAACTCCCCCCACCCTGCTATCTGTCTAACACGGGATGTAATGTCGTTGATTCTTTGAATTTGCCGTCTTTTTAGTACCAGCTCTTGTCCGATCGAAAGCGCTAGCTTTTCAGATTTTGCCCGCAAACTTGGATCATTTATACTTTCCAGATCCCATACATGTGCTAGACCTATGATTCTACGAATCATTTTACAACCCGCATAGCCTGCAGTATCTTCAAGTATTTGGAGTAAGTAATGATCTACGTATCCTGGGATTACCGCCATTCTTTCTTTAGACTCTTTTCCCCATAAATCCCTAAACTCTTTTTCAAAGTAAGTCCATATTTGTTCGATCATCGTAAGCAGATAAGCTTGATAATCCATTCGCTCCCGCGAGTCCATGGTGTGTCCTTCATGGGAGGCAAAGCTAAGTAATAGGTTACCTATCACAGCGCCGATATCAAAACCAATAGGGCCATAAAAGGCGAATTCCGGATCAATCACCTTAGTATCCTCTTTCGTTACCATGATGCTCCCGGTATGAAGGTCCCCATGGATGAGTGCCTGGGCATGAGTGAGGAAACCTTCCTTTAATTTTGCGACCTCAAGTTTCAGTTGGTAATTCTCCCATATTTCAACCACCTTATCTGCTATCCATGGATTAAATTGATTGGTTTCTGAAGCGAAATAGGGATCCGTAAAAATAAGATTTTCGGATATCTTGCACATTTCCGGATTAGAGAATTGAACCACTTTTGCCTTTTTCACTTGAGCGGGCAATGCCAAATCAGACGTCAAATACAAAGTTCTCGCTAGGAAGGTTCCAATATGACGTGCAAAATAAGGATAGCGTTCTCGGGCAACCAATCCTTTACGCATATTTAGGTGGCTCGATAAATCTTCCATCACCGTCAATGCCATCGTACTATCATAATGATAGACAATAGGCACTAAACCTGGGCAAATAGAATGTTGCGCAATCAATCCCTGACTCTCAATTCGTGCCCGGTCAAGGGTCAATGGCCAAGATTCCCCAACCACACGCGCATAAGGAAGCGCCTGCTTCATTACGATGCTTTTTCCTGAACTTTTGTCTGTAATACGAAAGACGAGATTCAAATTTCCATTGCCAATTTCTTGGCAAACCAACTGTGCATTTGTCATAAACAAGTTTCTTAACTTTCGGGCATAATTCATAGCACGATACTCATTAAGGATTTGGTATTGAATCACACTTTCATTCCTCCTTCCTCCTCATGTAGAAAGTAATTCTATTCTATTAATAATCAAAGGAAGAAGTTTTGGTGTATGTAAAAAGCAAAAATAGTGAAACAGACTACATATTTAGGTCACAATAAGAGAATCTATCGATGGAAGCGAAATATTAATGTGTCTAGACCCTGTCTGTATATTGCGTATCATTCGTGATAACGCAAAAAAACCCTTAACTAGTAAGGGTTCTTGCTTAAAATAGGGATGCGGTCGGAGGGATTTGAACCCTCACGCCTTGTGAGCGCCACCCCCTCAAGATGGTGTGTCTGCCGTTCCACCACGACCGCGTATGAAATTAGAAAACTGGGGATCTAGGATTTGAACCTAGGCATGACGGAGTCAAAGTCCGTTGCCTTACCGCTTGGCTAATCCCCATTATGAAAGGGAAAAGGGCGACCGATGGGACTTGAACCCACGAATGCTGGATCCACAAACCAGTGCGTTAACCCCTTCGCCACGATCGCCACAGTAGGGATTTATTCCCTGAAGACTAGATACGAAACTCGCGTAAAGTAATCATGTGCATGGCTACGTTAGACGTAGGTGCTAGCTGCTTAGTCAGCTTTTTGGTTAAGCCCTCGACCGATTAGTATTCGTCAGCTGCATGCATTGCTGCACTTCCACCTCGAACCTATCAACCTCGTCG
>NZ_LMRY01000010.1:0-128377 GCF_001427935.1 Paenibacillus sp. Soil724D2 | reverse complement strand
ACAAGTACTTTTGTCGATGCGCTTTTACGCACAGATTTCGCCATACGCAAGCATCCTAGCTACAAGGGTGGCTTGGTCCCTCCCGTGGTTGGACTTGCACCAACTAGATAATGCGTGCCTCTGGGCACGCTGAACAAAAAAAGGAGCTGCCGAGGCAAGCTCCTTCAGTATTCTCTGTCTCTCGGTTGAAAAATTCATTCGTTTATAAATCTTGTGATAGACGTATCATATCCACAACTTGAATCCCATTTTCAAATATTTTTTCACTGTAATGTCTTATAAAGAAGTCTCTATCAACTCCAATTATTCTGAACCCACATTTCTGATAGAGAGCAAGTTGTCCTACTCCTGAGTTTCCAGTGCCAATTTCAATCGTTTTAAAACCGAGCAACTTTGCATTTTGAATTGCATGGTTTACCATCTGTTTTCCTATCCCTTTGCCTTGATAGTTTTCAGCAACGGCTACATTAACTAACTCAACTGTCTCAGGCCTTGTTCTTAGTAGAACATAGACACCTATTATGCTATCATCCATTTCAGCGACATAGCATTGGCCTCTTTTGATATATTCTTCAACAAGTTTCTGAGAAGGGTCCGCTAATAAAAGTAACTCCAATGGAGGTTGTTCGTCTGCACTTAACTTTCGTATTTCCATTTATTCTATCTCCTTGATGAAACGATTTTTTAAATATTCCATGCTATCCTGTTTATTAATCATAAATTAATAGCAATGAAAAGGAAATAAAGGAAATTGGAGGAATTCATAGAATAGCTTATCCTAAACTTTCATATCGCATCGACAAGGAGTGTACTTGTGAACTATTCAACATTATCGAAATTCTTACCTTCTAGATTTCATCGTTTTCATGTATTTCTTATTTTTATTACAACCGTATTGCTTGTCTCGTTAATTGGATATAATCAAAGAGATTTTGCGAAACCCCGTAATTATCTCTATGAAAAACATAAGGCTTCCAATGGTGTCGTATTGCATACAATTCGGACTACTCCGGATAATGTTCGACTGCAAGCGATCGATATGAATGTAACGAAAACTCCTTATTACGGTATTAATGGGGGCTTTTTCTGGGAAGGAGCACTGCTAAGCATCGCTGTTATCAATGACCAACCTTTGAAAGGAATGCCTGGCGATTACGGATCTGGATGGTACAACACTGGCATTGACACTAACTTAAAGCGTGGAACGCTTGTTTGGGATGACGTCACTAAACACTTCTCGATTCAAGTAGTCACGCATGCCGGTGAGCTGACCGTAACAGATAAGCAGCGTTATTGGGCACAGGGTGGTGTCAGCATGAAGCTAAACGATAGCTTTGGCTGGGAGAGCGATATGATCTTAGAGCAAATGCCAGCCTATAACGAAGGTCATATGCGTACGGCAGTTGTTTATGATAGTCAAGAGAATATTTATATGATTGTAACACCTTCGTACTGTACGATTGAAGAGTTTCGAGCAGCCATACTCGATAGCTTTAGTGATCGAAGGCTGATAGACGGCATCTATTTGGACGGAGATGGTTCCTCCCAATTGCAGTGCCGCAATGTCCGTCTGAAAGGAGATCAACGACAAGTCTATCAGATGCTAACCTTAATCCAATAAGATGACCCCTTTTAAACCTTTCACATTATTTCAGCTATGCTCATCCCCATATCCTCATTATTAATTATCCGAATATGTCACGTCGTCGAATACCATCTTGCCCACGTTCGTAATCGACTGCGGAAACGGGTTGGCTACACCTTCTCGACGTTAAAGTAACGTGCTTCGGGATGCGCAAAGACAATGGCCGATACCGCCGCCTCCGGCTCCATCATGAACGACTCCGTCAGTTCTACACCGATATCCTCCGGCTTCATCAGTATGAAGAGCGCCTCCTGATCCTCCAGATTCGGACAAGCAGGATAACCGAAGGAGAAACGCTGACCGATATATTTCGCTCCAAATCGCTCCTGCATCGTCATCTGAGGGTTATCAGCAATTCCCCACACATCACGCATGATATGATGAATTCGCTCTGCGAAGCCTTCGGCAACCTCAAGTGCAGTAGCCTGCAGCGCATGCGACTTGAGATAATCCCCTTTGTCGCGCCACGCCTTGGCAAGCTCATTGATCCCATGGCCAGTAGTGACGAGCAGGAAGCCCACATAGTCCATTAGGCCGCTTTCCACTGATTTCAAGTAATCAGCCAAGCAATAGTAAGGTTCCGTTTCCTGCCTTGGAAAGCTAAATGTGTGCAGTTCTTTACTTGGGTCCTCCGGATCATAGACAATGACATCGTTACCGTTAGATTGTGCAGGGAAAAAGCGATACATCCCATGAGCTTGAATAATCCCTTTTCTCTGAGCATCATTCAGAATAGAATCCACGGTTGCTTTCAGTTCTAAGGCTTTAGCATCTTTCTCTTCCAAGAGCCGATCTACTTTGCCTTTCAAGCCTAGATGATGGCCAAGCAGCATCTGCATGTTCACATAAGGCATAATGTGGCCGATCGGATAATCACGCAAAATGTGCCGCATGACATCCGGTGGCACTTGAACCGGAACATCCTTCGAAATGGTAGATTCATGAACACGCGTCAACTTTGGCTCTTCCTTCCTGCTGGCTTCCATGACATACGATTCCTTGCTCTCTCTCAACTCTTGAATGAGCCGCTTCCGCTGCTCAGGATCGCTCAACCGGTTAGCAATGTCCAGACCGTCCATCGCATCCTTGGCATACAAGACTAACCCTTCATATTCCGGAGCAATGCGGGTCTTCGTGAATTTGCGGGTAAGCGCAGCGCCTCCTACCAGTAAAGGTACATCGATACTTGCGCCCCGCAAATCCTGTGCGGTAATGACCATTTGCTGCGCCGATTTCACGAGCAATCCGGATAAGCCGATGGCATCGGGCTGTTCTCTGCGATAAGCTTCAATGATTTGCTCGGGAGGAACCTTAATCCCAAGGTTCACAATTTGGTATCCATTGTTGGAGAGAATGATCTCCACGAGATTTTTACCGATATCGTGAACGTCGCCTTTCACCGTGGCAAGAATAATTTTACCCTTAACTACAGATTCATCCTTCTCCATGTAAGGTTCTAGATAGGATACGGACGCCTTCATGACTTCCGCACTCTGCAGAACTTCAGCGACAATGAGTTCATTGTTGTTAAACAAGCGCCCCACTTCCGCCATTCCTTTCATCAACGGGCCGTTGATAACTTCAAGCGGAGCGTATACCTTCAGAGCCTCTTCCAGGTCGGGAAGGAGTCCTTCCTTCGTCCCTTCGATTATATAGGAGCCGAGGCGTTCTTCCAGTGAAAGATTCGATATTTTTTCTTTCTTCTCTGCTTTTTTCACCCGAAAATGTGCGACAAACTCAGCTAACGTCTCATCGTTCGTATGATAAATTAGATTCTCAGCAAGTCGGCGCTCTTCCTCCGGAATCGAAGCATAACGCTCCAGTTTCTCGGTATTAACAATTGCGTAGTCGAGTCCAGCCTTGGTGCAATGGTATAAGTAAACAGAGTTCAACACTTCCCTGCCTGCATCAGGAAGTCCGAAAGAAATGTTGCTAAGACCAAGAATCGTTTTACATGCTGGGTATTTAGCTTTAATCAGTTTAATTCCTTCGATCGTTTCAACAGCGGATCCGAGATACTGCGGATCACCAGAACCCACGGGGAACATATTCGGGTCAAAAATAATATCGCATGGTTTCAACCCATATTTATGCGTCAACAAGTCATAGGCCCGCTCCGCGACCTCGATCTTAGCTTGTCTGGATATGGCTTGACCTCGTTCATCAATGAGGATCATGACGACGGCTGCCCCGTATTTATGAATCAAAGGCACGATAGCAGCGAACTTGGCTTCGCTATCCTCCAGATTAATCGAGTTGATGATCGCTTTTCCTTGCGAATATTTCAAACCAAGCTCAATGATGTGATCATAGGTGGAGTCGATCATAAGCGGTGCTTTTACTTTCTTTACCACTTCCTGTAAAAAATGCTCCATCGCATAAGCCTCATCGATATCTGTATCCTGCAAATTGATATCAATGACGTGCGCACCATTCTTCACTTGTGCCCTGGCGATTTCCGAGCCTTCCTCAAACTTTCCTTCTTTGATTAATCGTTTGAACTTTCGGGAACCGGAAATGTTCGTTCTCTCTCCAACCATAATCGGACGATTCTCATCCTCGATATAAACAGTCTCGATCCCCGACACCGCAGCGGGATGAATGCCGTAATTCTGGCGCGGCGAGTATTGACTCAACGTATCCGCTAGGACGCGAATATGAGCAGGCGTCGTTCCGCAACAGCCTCCGGCAATGTTAAGCCAGCCCATTTCGGCGAAGCCGGCCATCTTCTTAGCCAGTGACTCTGGCGATTCATGGTAATGCCCGTTCTCATCGGGCAAACCGGCATTCGGGTAGCAACTGATGGCCGAATCGGCGATTTGTGATAGCGTACGAATATGGTCACGCATAAATTCCGGACCGGTCGCACAGTTCAGACCAATGGAGATCGGTTTTAAATGCTCCAGCGAAATGTAGAACGATTCGATATTTTGACCTGCCAACGTGGTACCCATAGGTTCGATCGTTCCTGAGATCATTATAGGCAGCTGCGCACCGAGCTGTTCGCAGGCTCTACGTACGCCAATACTGGCAGCTTTCACGTTGAGTGTATCCTGTGACGTCTCGATTAACAGCGCATCAACGCCGCACTCGATCAAAGCTGCCGCCTGATTATAATAGCTTTCTTCCAATTGTTGGAATGTCACTCCTCCTGTGACAGAGAGCGTCTTAGTCGTAGGCCCCATAGCCCCTGCCACGTAACGCGGCCAATCCGGTGTTGAATATTTCTCAGCAGCTTGAATAGCCAACTTCGCAGCTGCAACATTGATGGCACGCGATTGATCTTGCAAACCATATTCTGCTAGTACAACTGTTGTCGCACCGAAGGTGTTCGTTTCAATCATATCGGAACCAGCGGCCAAGTAGGCTTCATGAATGTCCAGTATAATATCCGGGCGCGTTAGGACGAGCATCTCATTACAGCCATCTAGTTCTTCCCCGCCAAAATCATCGGCAGTCAGATTCGCCTGCTGAATCATAGTCCCCATAGCGCCATCTAGGATCAAAATCTTCTTTTGCATTTGTTCTTGAATAGATGGTTTTTGCATCGTTAATCTTCCTTTCATCTCAGATAAAGAACATCCCCGCTTTAATTTGCAAAAAATGATAGCAAATTACAGCAGGGACTTGATTTTCCGGGGATAGAACTGTTGTCAGTGTCGTTCATGGATGCTAGCCAGCACTCGGTTGCTATCTGTCTGGATTTTTCTCTTTCCCCATTTTCGTAAATACTTGCTAGGGATGTGGAACATACCCTTCAATCTTTTTGAGGTCAGGTAGCGGGTTGAAAGCGAAATCTTCAAGCTTGATATCGGTCTAGTTGCCGCTACGCAGAACCCCCAGTCCTCCCCATATCTCTTCATGACATCAAAATGATAGGGCAATACATAAAAACCGGCTGCTTTGAGCGTTGCCATTATACTCCAGACGAATTCTGGCATCTCTGACATCAAGGAGCACGCTATGGTAATGGCTCCCCCTGGTGCCAGGCGCTTTTTCAGGAGACTGTAAAACTCTTTGCTGTAGAGACGGCCGAGCGCAAGAGAATTATAGCTAGGTTCTGGAACGTCGATGATGATGACATCCCACTTCTTCTGGTTCTTCTCCACGAACGCCCTTCCGTCCTGAATGACGGTTCGCACTTTTGGATTTCGCAGAGACCCCTTATTAAACTTCACCAGCGGCTTCAAATTCTTGCCTAACTCCATCATGATGGAGTCAATATCAACGACGGTAATCGCCTTTACGTCTCGATAACGGAGTACTTCACGCGTTGTAATGCCTCCGCCTCCACCGATCATCAGAATGTTCTGCTTCTGCTTAGCGATGGCCATTGGTATATGAACCATCGATTCAGCCCACATATTGTCATCCTCTGTCGTGCCGAACATCACGTAGCCATCACCATAGATCAGCACTTTGCCATTGGCTTGCTTGACCACTGCTATTCGTTGAAAGCGCGACTTCATTTTGCGCAAAACACGATACTTCCCGTCTGGCTCATCTTCCTCAGAGATATAATCCCGAAAGGACGCAACGCTTGCTTTTGACATATTGATTTTACGATTCGATATAATCTGCGCTTTTTTATAAATCACGATTATCCTCCCCTTTATGGTAGAAATACTTGGTTCATTACTATCGTTTGATCTCGGTCTGGTCCAACAGAAAAAATTGAAACTGGAATCCCCGATAACACACTGATTCTCTCTATGAAATGACGCGCATTGGCAGGAAGATCTTCCATTGACTTGACGCCTGTAATGTCCTCTGACCAGCCGGGGAGCTCTTCATAGATCGGTTCGCACCCAGCTAAGATGTTAAGATTAGCCGGGAATGATTCCATGACATCGTCTATATACTGATATGCCGTACAAATTTTCAAACTAGTAATGCCAGTCAAAACATCGATCGAGTGAAGTGAAAGTCCTGTAATTCCACTCACACGGCGAGCATGGCGAACCACAACACTGTCAAACCATCCCACACGTCTTGGACGACCTGTGGTAGTACCATATTCATGACCAATCTCACGAATGTGGTCTCCAATTTCATTCCTTAATTCAGTCGGAAATGGACCGTCTCCTACTCTTGTCGTATAAGCCTTGGCTACTCCGATCACTTGCTGAATCTTAGTTGGTCCGACACCTGCGCCAATACAGACCCCTCCTGCGATCGGATTGGAAGAGGTCACGAATGGATAGGTTCCATGATCGATGTCTAACATGACTCCCTGGGCACCTTCAAACAAAACTCTTTTTCCAGCGTCTATCGCATCGTTTAGCAGAACTGACGTATCGGTCACATAGGGACGGAGGATTTCTGCTATTGCCAAATATTCATCTAAAAGATCCTCTATAGCAAAACCTTCTGCCACGTAGACTTTGTCAAGCAACCGATTTTTTTCCTTCACATTACGCCTCAACTTACGTTCAAATTCCCCTGGATCCAGTAGATCCGCTATTCGAATACCCACACGAGCAAATTTATCCGTATACGCAGGTCCAATTCCTCTGCGCGTTGTACCAATTTTATTCAGACCTTTCGCATCTTCTTCTACAGAATCCAACTTAAGATGATACGGTAAAATGACATGTGCCCGATTGCTGATCCGTAAGTTATCCGTGCTCACCTTGTGACTTTGAAGATACTCAATCTCCTGAACAAGCGCCCTTGGATCAATGACCACTCCGTTTCCAATCACACAAATTTTATCCTTATAAAAAATTCCGGAAGGAATCAAATGCAGTTTATATTTATTTCCCGCAAACACGATGGTATGACCGGCATTATTGCCGCCTTGATAGCGAGCGACAACACTCGCTTTTCCCGCTAAATAATCGGTTATTTTCCCTTTTCCTTCATCCCCCCACTGCGCTCCTACAACAACGACGGTTGACATCCAGCAATCCCCCCATCTTGGTCCTTACTCTTCACATACCTCGTCAATTCCGCCGTCATTTCATACCGCATAAACGGAGTAATCAGATAAATACCTTTAAAATAACGAGAAACAGTATCCACGAGTTCCATTGCAATTTCCATTCCTTGTTTTCTTGCATCTTCACCTTGGTAGCGAGCCATCTTCGCAAGTACGTCATCTGAAAGTCGTATGCCCGGGACATGATGATGGAGAAATTCAGCATTCCGATAGCTGGTTAAAGGCATGATCCCAATAAAGATAGGAATAGATAGCTGCGCAGTAACTCGTGCGACCTGTTCGATTTGTTGATGACAGAAAAGAGGTTGACTCATGGCATAATCCGCACCTGCTGCAATCTTTTTTTCCAATCTCTCAACAGCCTTGTCTAAATGCCGTGTATTGGGATTGAAGGCTGTCCCAACGGTAAATCCCGCACGTGCTTTAAGGGGACGACCCGAGAATGAAATCCCCTCGTTTAGCTTTATAATCAGGCGTATCATTTCAATTGAAGTTGTATCGTATACGGAGGTGGCTTCCGGAAGATCACCATAGCGCGGAGGGTCACCCGTTACCGTTAGCACATGGTCAATGCCCAAGGCGTAGAGTCCCATCATATGAGACTGTTGAGCAATCAAATTCCTGTCTCGGCAAGTCACGTGGAGGAGAGGCCGAATTCCAACCTGTTCCTTTACGAGTGTCCCCATCGCCACATTGCTGATACGAGTCATCGCGAGCGAGTTATCTGCCATAGTTACCGCGTCTGCTCCTGCCTCTTTTAACGCTATGGCTCCCTCTAAAAAAGGAGAGTAATCCAGATCTCTTGGGGGATCTAATTCCACAATAATGGTCGTTTGTTCTTGAACCATCTCCGGTAAAGTCCTTTGCTTAGGAGGATCTGAACCTGTCTTCATTCTCTCACCTCTTTTCTATTAAAAGTTACTATATTCTATGTAATAGAAACCAAATGGTATGGATGAGTAGCTATTATCATGCCTAAATATATAACTATTGGTAGAATGCACATTACGCATTTAGAAGATTGCGAATATACATATAGTAGTAACACACACCATAATGGTATAAGGGGTTGAAAATATGAATCTGCCTCCTTCTGTTCTAGTAATAGGAACGATTTTCATAGACTGCAAAGGATTTGCCTGGAAAAACTATCATTCATTTACTAGAAATCTGGGTAACATTCAGTTTGTACACGGCGGTGTAGGAAGAAATGTAGCTGAAAATCTAGCAAATCTCGATGTAGCGACATATTTTGCTTCCTCCATTGATGCCACTGCCATTGGGAAAGAAGTCGTAGAGAGACTTCACAAGTCAAACGTCAATACCGATGGTCTTTTCGAGTCAAAACAACTGGGAATGGGCATGTGGCTGGCGATCTTGGACGAAAAAGGCGATCTAGCCGGTTCCATCTCTCAAATGCCGGATCTTACTCTCCTACAAGAGTTGATTTCAAGCAAAGGGAAAGAAATGATTCGGCAATCCACGCACGTTGCGCTTGAATTGGATCTTAATTTCCAAATTGCGCATAGCGTCATCCAGCTAGCTGCAGAAGAAAAGAAACCGATCTACGGCGTTCCCGGCAACTTAGACGTGATTTTAAATCATAGAGAGCTATTAGATCATTTAGATTGTTTTATATGCAACAATTTTGAAGCAGATCTATTTTTCGAGCTGAATTTTACGAATTTAACTACCGCTCAAAAACTAGAGTCTCTTATTCAATTTGTTGATCGGACAGGAATGGGCTCTATGATCGTTACTTTAGGAGAAAAAGGGGCTGTCTATTATAATCCTCAAACCAAAGAAGTTGGGTACCAACCTGTCTTTCCCGTCAAACTTGTTGATTCAAGCGGAGCTGGAGATGCTTTTTTTTCAGGTACAGTCATGGGATTGGTAAGGGGGCTTTCTTTAAAAGAAGCAGTGATTTGTGGAACAAAGGTGGCAGGATGGACCATTGAATCTACTGAAAACACATGCCTGGATCTGCCCCTAAAAATAAAAGACGATGAATTCTTTATAAAATTGAAGTAAGAATGAGCACCGGTTGAAAAGAAAAAAGAGGGCTATCCGATAGCCCTCTTTCTTAGCCCATTACAGCGTTACGTTGATCAGAATGGTAATATTTGAATAACCTCAAATTTTTCAAGCTATTTTGTAAGGCATATTTTTTTTCTTCAAGAACTTCTTTTGGCAATTTGAACAACGTTGAAAGGTTTTTGGGGAGTGTTTGGTTAGGGACCGATACTTTTTTTCTGCCTGGTATAAAATTTTTAAACGAAGCAATTTGGAAGCCCCAGTCTCCAAAAGAAGGGACATAAACATAGTAGCTTTTCGTATTCAATCCTACACTTTTCAATGTATGATGAATGCTCCAATATACACGTGGCATATCTTCTGTCGAATTGGACTGGATGACGATCATACCGCCAGGAGCAAGCGATTTTACTATGCGTTGGAAAAATTCTTTTGTGTACAGCTTACTAATTACTTTGTCTGATGGATCGGGAAAATCGACGATAATCACATTATAGGTCTTTGAAGTAGGGAAAAATAATCTTGCATCCTTTTGATGAACCTTCACGCGTTTATTAAATAATGAACGATGATTTAAAGTAGATAGGGGCTTACTTTTTGCTAGTTTGATTATTTTGGGATCCAGCTCAACCAGATCAACCTTTTTTACATCCTTATACTTAAGAACTTCTCGTACTGCGAATCCATCACCTCCACCTAATATTAATACATGACGTCGACTGGGGGACATCGTCATTGCCGGATGAACAAGTGCTTCGTGATAAAAGCGTTCATCCAGTGAACTGAATTGCAATTGCTTATCCAAATACATCCGTACATCTTTCGCTTCTACTAGGACAATATTTTGAAACCGACTTTTACCTTTAAATATGATTTTAGGTTTCCTTTGCAATAAATGCCTTAGTGTTGGTATATCCCATATATCACCCCGAGTTTGAATTGAGTTAGGTTTTTTTCTTATCGGTTTTTTGGCCTTACCTTGAGTCATTGTCTTATTTTGCAATTATTTCACCTCTTATTTAATTACAGTTTCGCAATAACTTCTCCTACAAATTAAAATCATGATATGCCATGGTTTTTGAGAAAGTGTGGGCTTCTCTGGGTGACAGTATGAATCTGCGTATCCTTATCTCAAAAACAAAAAAAGGTCAATCTGCATGAGCAAACTGACCTTTTTTTATGGACTATGGCTCAACGTTTGTTTAGAGGCATTATCCATTTTTCTGATAATATAACTGAGAACGACCGGAAGATTATGAATAAAATCCTTAACGAGCCCCCAATCTCCTTCGGCTGATTCGATCTTGGGGACTTTTAATTCAAGAATTAAAATGGTCATCACGATTGCTATGACGCCATCACTAAGAGCCTCAAGCCTCGTCTTGGTCATCGGGAGTTAGCTATAACACTATAATGCTTCATCTCTAAGATTGCATTGAAAAAGGGTTTAACCAATGAAAAGAAATGTTGAAAATCTGAGCTCGTCCGAAATCCTTGCATATGTCCCTCCATCGAGTCCCATTCGATTCTGACAATGAAATGATTAGCTTCTTCAATGCCCTTAATGACCTCATATGACAAACAATGCGTAGAGCGGTCTAAATACGTTCCAGCCTCTGTATATGCCGTTATGAATTGCTGAGCTGTTTCTGGCGCTATGTCATACCGAATGATTTCCACTACCATGTGATATCCCGCCTTCATAATTTTTTTCATATATGTAATCCACATCCAGAATTATACCGGGTGGAACCTCAGCAAACAATACGGCACATTTTTGTTCGTAGAACGTTGCCATGGTTGCGTGCTATTCGCCTGACGTCCCCAAAGCACTCACTTGCAGGTCGAATTCGCGCATACGTTGTTTGCCCCATTCGCACATAAGCTCAAGAATCGGCTCAACACTCTTGCCATACTCGGTGAGGGAATATTCAACTCTTTTAATCCGCTCGTCAAATACAATCCTCTGGATCAAGCCATCCTCCTCCTGTTCCTTCAATTGAAGGGTCAGTATTCGCTGAGTGATATTCGGCATCCGCTGATGAAGCTGGTTGTAGCGTAAAGTCTGCTTGGATACATACCGCAGGATGACCGTCTTCCACTTCCCACCCAGAACATCTAATGTCACTTCTACTGGACAGCCATATATTTTAGTCATGGTAAATACAACTCCTCTTCAATTCTTTGTGATATAAATTTACCTTATTTTAACATATAAGAACAACTAGAAAAACGGCCCTTATTCGCTATTTTGCGATAGGACCGTTTTTGTATTCTTGCTATTTTTTGAGTTGTTGGATTAAATTGCAAAAGTTGCTAGGATGATTACCAAAAGAATAAAAAGAACTAAGATAAATGCTACGTTTTGGCCATAACCATAACCTACTCCACTCATTTTTATTCTCTCCCCTCTGGTGATTTTTCACTACGTTATAAATATACGCTCAGTACATATAGCTTGATTGGACGTATGCCATGGGGAGGCAAACGCGGAGGAAAAGCTCAAACGCATCGAGATAACTTATGCAGAAATTTGAGAATCAAATTGCATCCATACCATCATAGGACCCACCACCCTATGCATCATCACATGAACCATCATGGATATCACGATGGGATTCATCATGGGTATATGCAAGGATACTATCATGCACGCGCGATAGGGCCGTTTGTCTTGATTATCATTGTGCTGGATTTAGGAATCTTAAATTACAAAAGCTGATGTGATGATAACCAAAAGAATAAAAAGAACCAAAATAAATGCTACGTTGCGACCCATCCCGTAACCGTCACCACAACCTACACCATAACCTACTGCTCCCATGTTTACTCATTCCCTTCAGTGATTTTTCACTTACAGTATAAATATATGTTCGGTACAGAGTGCTTGCTTGGACGTATGATATTGGGAGGTAACCGCGGAGGAAAAATCCGAAATAAAAAAACGGCCCGTGGTCGCATCTATTTCGCGATAGGGCCGTTTTTGTTATTCTCGATTTTTTTGTTGGATGAAGGAAATTTAAATTACAAAAGCTGATGTGATGATAACTAAAAGAATAAAAAGAACTAAAATAAATGCTACGTTACGGCCCATCCCATAACCGTCACCACAACCTGCACCATAACCTACTGCTCCCATGTTTACTCATTCCCTTCAGTTGTTTTTCACTACAGTATAAATATATGTTCGGTACAGGGTGCTTGATTGGACATTTGCCATTGTTAGGCAAACGCTGATACCTTATAAGAACTTGTTGCGATACTCGGACGGCGTCATACCATACTGCTTCTTAAAGCTCTCCCGGAAATGATCCTGGTCTGTATATCCAATCCAGTCGCAAACCTCATAGATTTTAATGGCGGGATCCTTCAGCAGTCGCGCTGCTTCCTCCATTCGAAGGCGAATGATCGCATAATTGATCGTCATACCAGTTACTTCTTTAAACAGCAGATTCAAATATTTATCACTTAATCCAACTGAAGCGGATACATCGGATAGCGCCAATTCCTTGCGCGTGTATTCTGCTTTCAAGTACTGGATCGCTTGCTCGACCAGCTTCTTCTTTTTTAAACTTCCGGACCATTCCCCAAGCGGCAGAGTTTCCAACAAATTCGGAAGTTTGTCCTTGGCGGCTTGTTGTGTGAGAGCCAAGGCCTGACGCTCTCCTCGTTCTTTGCGCAGCACCTCAACCCCGTGCGCAAGAACTCTTTCAATCTCGCCCGGGTCGATCGGCTTCTGAACATAGTCGAGCACCTGCAGTTTAATGGCTTGCCGGGCGTGCTCAAACTCATTGAGTCCGGATAAAATAATGCAGCGGATATCCGGATTGCGAGCTTTTACAGCCTCAATCAACTCCAAGCCATTCATCTTAGGCATCCCAATATCGGTCAAGAGAAGATCTGGTTCCTCGCGGTCCAGCCAGGCCAGAACCTCCTCACCATTTTCAACGGCGCCCAACAATTCAATATCTAAAGCTTGCCAGTTAATGGCGTGAACCAACGTTTCACGAACGATCTTCACATCTTCTGCAATCAGCAGCTTGAACATTCAGACCCTTCCTTTCTTCATACTGGCTGCTCCGGATGGTAGGGCAGAACAACTTCAACGCATGTTCCCTCTTTTACCCCTATATATCGTAAACCATAAGCTTCACCAACATGCAGTTGGATTCTCCGGTGTACATTCATAGTACCGTAACCGGTCCCTATGCCGCTATTTTTAATACCGACATCTCGCACAGGCTGTTGAGAAAGCATTTGGTTCATTTTATTTGCATCGCAACCTCGTCCATTGTCTTCGATACGCATCACAAGCTCCTCCCTTTCCAATCGTGCTGAAACAATGATTCGGCAACCGGAATGACGATCGGCAAACCCATGAATGATGGCATTTTCAGCTAGAGGCTGCAAAATTAAATGCACGATGTTTGCAGACAACAACTCATCAGGAACTTGTATTTCGACGTTCAGATCATCCATCATCATCTTTTGAATGTGGAGATAGGCTTCAACCTGCTTGACCTCACTTTCTAAGGAAATCCAGGTTTGACCTCGATTCAGGCCGTAACGAAATACGTTGGCGAGTGAACGAACGACCCGACTCGTTTCCTGATCTCCCGCCATAATAGCCCGACAGTTAATTAAATCCAAGGTGTTATATAAGAAATGAGGGTTGATCTGGGCATGCAGCAGCTCCAGTTGTAGCTGGCGGCGTTCAATCTCTTCGGTAAAGGATTTCTCGATCAAACTATGCAGGGTAACGAGCATGGCAGCGAACTTTTGGTTCAGCTCATCCACCTCATAGATACCTGTGTTTTGATAAGGAAGCGGCATTTTAAATTCCACAACTTCCGGACGCTGGATAGCGTTAACAAGTCTAGTAATGGGAACAGTGACCCGCACAACGATTCTTCTAAGCCAGAAGCCCGCAACCAGCAAAGCAGCCAATGTTATAGCAGCACCTAGGGCGGATATCGCGAAGGTGTATTGGCTGAAATGGCTCTCTGGAACCACCGATAACAACTTCCAGCCATTCTTCAGCGTTTGGAACATAACCCTGTGGCTTTCTCCGTCTATTCTTGTTATGATCGACCCCTTAGCTCCGGTCAATGTGCTTACATAGGGAAACTTTCCTGCGTTTTCGAGAAAATCATAGCGCTCGCTGTAGATGACTTGATTCGTTTCATCCAGCAGCAGATGGTAGCCCTTCTCCAAATGAGCATTGTCGAACATGCTCTTGATGTTCCTGGTATCCGCACCGACGATCACCGTACCGAGGCTGCGGCCGTCTTTGAGACTCGTCTTTTTCCTCGCGGAATAGATCATAGCGGCATTCATCAGATCCCTCTTCTGGCCCCACCATACGTTCTGACGTTCCCCGCTGCTCAGTCGGTGAAACCATTCCTGATCCTGCAAATCTTCATTCTTGAAGATTCCTGTTATCGGATAGAAATCATCTGGCGCCATGGCATAGAGGCCGCTCCCCGGTTCCAATGCAAGAGAAACCACGTAGGATTGCTGCGCCATATCAGGAGACCCAAAGTCATTCAAGAGGGACAATAACGACAGATTCTGCAGGTTAGTCTCCAGCGTGTAATAATTATCGGCCGCCTCGAAAGTTTCCTGATATGTGGCCTCGAGCAGATTCTCTATCGATTGATTACTTAAAATAAAAGCGGCTACATTATTCATTGTATCGAACTGGTATTCGATATTCCTATACACGAATTTCATCGACTGTTCCGCCATCTTGAGGGAATGGTCGTTCTGAACTCGGATGAGAATGTAACTAGCCGCCGTTGCAAATAAAGCGATGAAGGTGACAATCAGCACAAAGATCGGAAGACCGAGCCTTGACAGTAATCCTGATTTGCCTTTACGTTTTTGTATCTGAATTGCCATAATCCCCATCCTTTTCAATGATGCTATGGCTAAAGCCCCGTCAACCGATGATTATCGGCCGAGGGGCTTCCCATTCATATCTAAAGCTTCTTCAAGAAGGACATGCTTTCCTTCTACTTGCCTGACTTTTTCTTCAAGGATTCTTCGAGCTCAGTTAATATTTTTGTCCCTCCCTGTGATTTCCATTTTTCTGCAAATTCGTCAAACTTCTTGATGTCTGCGCCCATAATGATTTGCGTAAAGACAGAATCGCGCAAGGTATTCAGCTCCACCAGCTTAGCTAGTTTGGTTGGTGAATCCAGATAGTTGGAAGCGTCGGTAATTTGGTACTTATTATGAATTGCGACATCCAGCGCCTGTGACTGGCGGAGTGGAAGCGACTCTAGGTAACGTGGCCAGCCTTTCAGTCCGGGAGCAAACAGATAGCTTTGAATACCACGGAAGTTCCCGTTCTTATCCTGCTGTGTCTTGGGATCAATTAGATCAGTAACGACCCTCATCTTGCCATTATCGATTTGATAGTCTTCCCCTTCAATGCCCCACACGGTAAGCATCTGATTCTCAAGTGATAACGAGTTCTCGATCATAGCCAATACTTTCTTAGGATCTTTCGTTTTGGCGCTGATCGCGTGCATTTGGCCGAATGGAGCACCTGCAGGGGCTACAGCTTTGCCATCCGTACCAACAAGCGAGTCGGTCAAAGTCAAATATTTGTACGGTTGAAAGGACTGATCGGCGAGCTTTCCATCTGCTGTGAGTTTACCACTTTTCTTTAACTCGTTTGTTTCAACTTGGGTATCGTAATCGTTCGGCGTGGACCACCAGCCCATCCAAGAGAACAGCTTGCCGCTATACAGCTTCGCCCTCAGCTGCTCTTCCTTAATCGTCGCGAATTCTTTGTCGATAAGTCCTTCTGCATACATTTTTTGCAGATACTGCAGGGCTTCTCTCATCTTGGGATCAATGTCGTAATTGCTGAATTTGCCATCCTTCTCGGTAAAAAAGCCAGGTGTCACACCAAACGCGCCGAAAATATGGTCAAAAGAATTATTCGCGTATTTCTGCTGACCGATTTGTGCCGTATAGCCTCCGAGCGGAATCACATCAGGTTTCTCTGCCTTACTTTTTTTCAACAAATTGTAGTATTCATCAAGAGTTTTCGGAACCATAGCCCCCATGCCCTCCACAAAATCCTTTCGCAGCACAAGATTCCAGCGGTATCCTGAGCCCGGTCCGCCTTGATATGGAATACCGTAAATCTTACCGTTTACTTTCGCCTGTTCAAAAACTTCCTTCGGCACTTCCTTGAGAATATTCGGCGTATCCTTCTCATTGATCAGGGCCGTAAGATCAGCGAAAGCGCCCTGCTGCGCATATTTTTGGAAATCGTCGGCGAAATCAATTCGAACAACATCAGGAATATCACCGCTCGACATCTTCAGATTTAACTTCGTTTTGTACTGCTGAAGGTCAACCATTTCGGGAATAATCTTGATATTCAGCTTTTTCTCTACAGCTTGTTTGATTACATCTTTCGATGGATCGTAAGGCTTGGATATGTCCTGGGCTTTTAACCATTTCAGTTCGTAGGGCTCCTCCGTTTTCGGCGATGCCGATACCGCACTTCCTGAAGGCGAAGAAGAAACTGCAGGTAAGTCGCTGGATTTGCTGCACCCCACAACCGTTACGGTTCCGACTAAAATGGCGGCAAGCATACCGTTCGACCAAACTTTCACTTGATTTGACATGTAAAATAGACCTCCTTGATTTCTCTTTGATATGTTCACTTTAACCTTTCACCGAGCCAATCAACATGCCTTGCTCAAAATGCTTTTGAATGAAAGGGTAAATAATGAGCATCGGCAGGGCGACAATGATAATAGCAGCCATTTGAATGCCTATCGTAGGCGGAGGCGTTGAGCCAGCCGCTTCAAGCAGCTCCGGCGGGAGGCTGGAACTTGCAATAATCGTGCGGAGTACGAGCTGTACAGGCGCTTTGTGCCAATCCGTCACATAGAGCATAGCATTAAAGAAATCGTTCCAGTAGACGACTAGATAAAGGAGTCCAATCGTCGCTATGACCGGTTTGGATAAGGGCAGAACGATCTGCCACAGGATTCTGAACTCGGATGCCCCATCAATTGAAGCAGATTCCCGCAAGCTATCGGGGATGCCTTCAAAAAACGATTTCATAATGATCATGTTAAAAGCACTGAAGGCCATAACCACAATCAACACATAACTTGTATCTAGTAATCCCAACTGTTTAATGGTGATATAAGTAGGAATCATTCCGCCCTTGAATAGCATGGTGAAAACAAAGAAGAGCATGATCATTCGCCGACCGGGCAGCTGTTTCTCCGCGAGCGTGTAAGACGCCGTTATCGTAAGGAACAGCGCAAGCAAGACGCCGACCGCTGTATTGCGAATCGTATTGCCGTACGCAGAGTATATAAGCGAGCCTTCCTGCAGCAAGTACTTGTAATATTCCAAACTGAAGGAAGTCGGAAACAGAATCAATCCATTTTTTTCGCTGAAAATATGGTACGGCGTAACGGATACGGAAATAACATACCAGAATGGGATGACAATGAGAATCGTCAATGTGGTTAGAATGATATAGTTGGTGGAGACAAAGGCCTTCTCGCCTTTTGTAAGCTTCATCGGTTCTCTTTCCTTTCTCAGAAAATGCCGGAATCATTGATTCGCTTAGCGAACTGATTGGCAACCAGCAAAATCACAAGTCCAATTGTGCCCTTGATGACGTCAGCCGCAGCGGCAAGACTGAGACTGAACTGCTCGATGCCTACACGGTAAATGTACGTATCCAGAATATCCCCAACCTCAAAGACCATCGGATTGTACAAGTTAATCACCTGATCCAACCCAGCGCTCATGATATATCCGACCCTCAGGATGAAGATGACGATGATAGTTCCCATAATTCCCGGCACAGTAATGTGAATAATCCGCCCAAAGCGTGATGCCCCATCCATAATAGCCGCTTCGTACACTTCCGGATTAAGCCCAGCGATGGCTGCAATATAGATGATAGCTGCCCAGCCCATCTCTTTCATGGCATCCGTGACGACAAGGATCGTTCGGAAATATGCCGGTTCGACGAGCAGATAAGCAGGATCGCCACCGAAGAATTCGATGATTTTATTAATGACTCCAGTTTCCGGTGAAAGGAGCAGCGTTATGATCCCTCCATAGACGACCCAAGACACGAATCTTGGCAGGTAGACGGCCGTTTGAAGCGACTTTTTGAACCATGCAACTCTAACTTCATTCAATGCAAGCGCTAACAGGATCGGGCAAAGGAACCCGCTAATCATTTTGTATAAGCTGATAAGCAGTGTATTCTTGAAGGCATGGAGGAACAATTCTGATTCAAATAACATTCGGAAATATTTGAATCCGACCCACTCACTGCCGGAGAATCCCTGAATAGCGTTATAATCCATAAACGCAATGCTGATGCCATATAGCGGGAGATAGTCAAAAATGAGAACCCATGCGGCAGCGGGCAGCAGTAGAACATATAACAGCCTATATTTCCATAACCTCCTTATATGCTTCAGCAGTGGCTTTTCTTTTGTTTCGGTGATCTTGGCGGTCACCATCCCCATCTCTTTATCCTCCTATCTTACTTCTTGTCGCACTCGACTAAGAAAGTGCTTACATATTTAGCTTAGCGGAAATCGCTGGAGACGAAAACCCGAGTGAAGGACAATAATACAGGGGAAAAGTCTTTTCTGTCGAAAAAAAAGCATATCTCTGCCTATGCGGCAAAAATATGCTTCAGAAGCTTCCTCTATGGCAGCATTTAGCTCCTCATCGGGATCAGCAATCACCGAGCCCTTGCGCTAAGTGCCTTCGCACCTTGTTGCAGGCCATAATGATCCGAAGTGTAGTGACCATCGAGTATGATACGGGCAAGGGATCCGAGAGAAGATACATTCAGCCGATCGGTCTTTATGCCAGTCAAGGCTACTGGTATTGTCCGGCTTACTGCTTTGAGCGCAGAGGATATCGCCTCTTCCGTGCGGATCGAGTACGCTCCGCCAGCTTGAACGATTTGCTCGCCTGCTTAGATGAGGTCGACAAGAAATCCATCTTCGATTGGAATGCCCACGAGCGGAATGCATCGGAGAAACAGGAACTGATCGTCACCCTGACACCCATGGGGGTTCGGACACTTGAGGAAAACGGCTGGTTTAATGAGTTCATTGAACGCTATGAGGATGGAAGTGGTGCGATCCGTATGATGATCCCCGTAAACAATGTGTCGTTTTATTCGGAGATGATTTGGGGAGTTGGAGAAGCAGCCAGAATTATCGAACCGCCAGAGGCGATAGCTTATATAGAACAAAAGTTGGAGATGATGAGGCAGCAGTACGGGAGTGCGAGCTATTCAAAACAAAAGCTCCAGATGATAGTTTTAATCACAAGGATTCCAATGGGTCTTCGGTTTAAGCATGCTCACAGTGCTTACTGGCTTTAGACGGCTAACCAGGCCAGAGCAAGGGAACAGATTTCAGAATTTCAAGCTCTTTTTTTGTATCGGGATGCAGCACTATCTTATCAGAAAGGTTCAAAGTGGATTCTTTTACCTTCCTTCCCCATTTCCTTGAAAAGGAACGCCAAAACGGCAACCGATCAGTTAGTTCGGCAGCCGTTTCCTGGTATTTATTAAGCTTTTGTTCCCGTTAGTTTCATTCAGTTATTGTCTTTAAATCACTTACTTTTAATAGTGCTTCTCTATTCGTATCATGATATACAACCCTAACGTCTAGTTCATACTCATTGCTCAACTCGAAAGAAAGGATGGTGCATTTCCTACCACGATTCTTCGTCTTTCTTGGATTGTCTGGAGCAAAAACATAGGAGCCTCCAATAGTAAGATTAACTGTATCACTCATAACATCTGCAATCCTCTCATGCTGTATTTACATTATTACTGTCTTAGAATTTCAGTTCTGCAATTGCCTTCTTGTACTTATCATTCCTTGCATAGTCTTTATCTGTTGGGTTAGGAATTCGAACAATATCACTGTTATCTTCTAGATCCAGAAGCTTCACTTTCGTCGCAAGTGGGTTTAGCTTGATCCTTTTGATAAAGTCTTCGTATGATTCATCTGCTCTTTTTGTAAGGCAATCTAGAGCTTCTATAATTTGTATGCTAAAACCTGCATTTTTTAACTCAAATAGCGTAGTATCTGAATCTTCTACAACATCATGTAAAATGGCTACAATTGCTTCTTCTTCGCTGCTGGCTTTAGTTGCTAATCTTGCAGGATGTAAAATGTATGGATTTCCACCTTTATCTGTTTGACCATCGTGAGCTTTCGCGGCTATTAGTATTGCTTTAGTTAAAGTACTCATTTTTCACAACTCCTCATTTACCAATAATAATAGCTGAAATCAATTTATCGCAACCTTCCTAGTAAAGATAGCCTAATAAATCTAGATCTCCCTCGCTCCAATCGATCTTTCCTACTTCCTTAATCATTAATTCATCAATTACCTCAAACCCTATGCCATTTGAAATCTAGTTCTTGTATATTTGCTACTAATTCATTATTTATATCATATTCAAATACTTTATCTATCTTCAAATTACCTCTCCAATACCAATATATTTGTTTTAACTCTTTTCAACATCAAGATGCTACATCCCTTTTTTAACATACAGATTGTCAGGGGCTTCTTTCTTATCAATAAAGTCCAAGATATCTTCTAAACCGAAAATATCCCAACCACCGTTAGCGTACTCATCAACGAATTTACAATATTTTCTTCTGAAGTTGGTTTGTAAAAGAAAAAAGAGCAGGGCTTTAACTGCCCTGACCCTAGCTGAAAATACATGGTTGGAGAATTTTAGGAACCTAGATGCCAGTCACTTGGCCACTTTGATTTATTTCGTGCGAATAGGGAAATACAAGTCTATCTCAGCGTTTGGATCATCCGACTGCGTATAACGTTGATCATAAAACTCAAATTCATATTTACCAGTTCGGGTACCACCGTCATATTCGTAAGGACTGTTCGGAAGCCAATGTCCCCAAAAATGCCCAAAGGCATCACCGATACCGTCAAGAGGACCACGATGCGTCAACACGATATAGCGCGCAGCTGGTACTTCGATGCGCGTCATGCCCGAGGGGATATCGCCGTCCTGAGAGATTTGCACAGAAGCCGTATAATTGAACGGATCGCCGGGTTTGTTGACTGGATTTTGCAGCATGAGTCCGTAGCTTCTCCAGCCGAGCTGACTAGGAACCTCTGGAATGCGCTTACTGAATTCACCCCACAGCTTGGCAATGGTGTTCTCGGACGGTGGCACAGACATATCAAAATGAATCATTTCGGTAATTCCTACAACGCTGAAGGCAGGTTTTTCGATGATTTTAGTTTCGATTATCATAAATAGTCATTCTCCTTTTTGGTGTGGGGTTGATACGCACTTACTTATAACTATATGGAATTTTTATCCATACAAGAAATATAACGTACGTACGTTCCCTTGTAAACGTTTTTTTCAATTGAAAATAAAACTTCAACGAAATTGAAAATAGGAGCCGCTATACAGCAGCTCCTGTACTATCGTTCCGTACTGTTTCAAGACCCTTAGTTGTGGGTGATCGATGATGTCATATCCAATCACCATCCCCTGGGATCGCGACTTGATCAAGCAGTCCTTCGACCGCCATCCGACTGTATAAATCCTCTCTTGTGACAAGACAATGGTTTATCGAATCCATATGCACAGCGACTACCTTCGTATACGACGCGTATTGGCATAAACTTACTACATCGTCCGCATCCATCGTAATCGGGCCACCTACCGAGAACTGCGCGCCGCCAGCATTAACGACAGTCATATCAGGCCGATGATCGTCTAGCGCCTGCTTTACATCGTCGCACCATATCGTGTCCCCCGCGATGTACAGCGTCGGCTGGTCGTCCGCTTTGAGAACATAGCCTGATACACGCCCCATTTTCTTTCCGATATCACCTGTACCATGCTGCCCGCATGTTCGGATGATCGTCACACCTTTGAACGTTAAGGTCTCTTTGATCGTTGTCACCGAGGTGAAACCAGAGGAAGCGATCGTTGTATCATCATCCGGCTGGCATAGAATAGGTGTTGATTTCAAAATCGCAGCTGCTGCCGCAGCGTCCCAGTGATCTTGGTGTAAATGTGTCACGAGAACTACGTCCGGTTGATGTCTATCAAGAATTGCAAAAGGCAATGGAACGAGAGGATTACGTCTATCGTTCGTCGAATTGACGATCGGAGGGTTCACCTTTGCATCGCTAAACATTGGATCAATTAAGAAAGACACTCCTGCATATTGCAGCCATAGCGTCGCATGGCGGATCAATTGAAGCTTCATTATCGTACACCTCTTATATTTTTATTTTGTGGTTTTGTTATAATTATAGAATAAGCTGGAAGACGTATATACATCATGATGAAAAGAAAAATCAGCTTTCATTTTCACTTTGAAAGGAATTCCCCTATGTTGAGCAACCAAACGATCGACGAAGTCGATCTTCACATCTTAAATTACTTGATTAAGGATGCTACCCTGTCCCACAAGGCAATTGGCCAGCTTGTTCATTTGACTGGGCAAGCGGTTGGCGCTCGCGTACGAAAGCTGCAGGATCTCGGTATCATAGAAGGATATACACTGCGCTGGAATCCGGACAAAATTGGTCAAGTAGTACACGCCTTTGTTACAGTTTTCATGAAATCGAACTCCGCACATCATTCTTTTCAATCGTTTGTTCAACAAAACGACATGATCTCTGAAACACACCGTGTAAGCGGTGAAGGCTGCTACTGGATGCGAGTACGCGTCAGCACGCCGATAGAACTGAATTCTTTCCTTGATGAACTCTTGAAGTATGGCAATTACAAGGTAAGCCTATCGATTGGCCAAGTCAAATAGAAAACATGAAAAGCCATGATTCTCTACAATTAGTAGAAAAATCATGGCCTTTTTCATTGCTGTTCCAAATTAAAGGGATTACTTATTGTAAGTTATGGTATTGGCACGCCCCATTCCGATATTCACTTGAATATCGCCTTTGCCACTATCCGCTTCGTTGCTCGTAATGGAAGAGTCAACACGATAAAATCATTGCCTGAAGCAGCGTTTTGAACTTGGGCTTCCTGATAGTTCTTTTTTATGAATAAATGAGTTTGTGACAGAATTTGTCACTATTATGCTTTAACATTGAAAATGTAAGCAATACTAATTCATTAGGAGTGATCGACTATGCGCAGATATACCGCCCTGTTCTTTTTTATCATGTTTATGATTGGAACCGATACGTTCCTCATCTCGCCCTTGCTCCCGACACTTCAGAAGCAATTCGGCGTATCGACGGGAATCGCCGGGTGGATGCTTGGCGCCTACACGCTAGGCTCGGCCTTATTCGCCTTAATCGCCGGGCCTCTGTCCGACGGCTGGAACCGAAGAACCGTTCTGCTGAGCGGCCTGCTCGGATTCTCCGTCTCGACGATCTTGTGTGGCTTCGCGGACAGCTTCTGGACAATGTGCCTATTCCGCTTCCTTGCCGGCGTCAGCGCAGCGTTCACGGCCCCCCAGGTATGGGCATCCATTCCCGTCATCATGCCAGCTTCCAGAGTGTCCAAAACAATGGGAATCGCCTTCGCAGGTTTAGCTGCTTCACAGGCTCTTGGCGTGCCAATCGGAAGCTGGCTCGCAGTCGCTCATTGGTCTGTTCCTTTCTGGACGATTGGAATCGCTTCGCTGCTGCTCATCGCTGTCGCCTTCTACTCGTTGCCCGACATGAAGCCTAGTACGTACGAGCGGACGTCAATCCTTCGCCGATATGTCCCTCTGATCATGAGCGGCAAGGCCCGGAGCGGTTTCATTGCCTACCTGCTACTTCACTTAGGGAGCGGTACCGCATTCGCTTTCATTGGCAAGTGGATGGCCGATCGTTTCGAGCTTCCAATTGGACAAATCGGTACCGTGATGATGTTCCTCGGGTTTGGCACTTTGCTGGGAAGTATAATTAGCTCTAATGTGACTCGAAGACTAGGCAATACGAACGCGATCGTAGTTGGAATGTTGATGCTCATGGTCCTATACACAGTTATGCCTCATTTGACGAATCTCCGTTTCGTGACAATCATTTATCTGATCATTTTTGCGACCCTTGGGATTATCTTCCCGATGGTCATGGGGGCGCTCACTTCACTGAACGCCTCGATCCGGGGAACGATTTCCAGTCTGGCCAACTCAACGATGAACAGCGCTAACACACTTGGCGCGTGGATAGCAGGCCTACTCTATGTCCAGTTCGGCGGTTATTCATCGATCGGCATTTTCTCAGCGGTATGCCTGGCACTCTCGCTTGGGATGTTCCTGTTCGGAGACGTCCTTGGGAGGAAAGCGGAGCATTCAGGCCAAGAATCGGCATCCGCTTCCTAAGCCAAGGAAGACATTGCTCAGTTCATTTAGCAGAATCGCAATCGTAATCGGTACGAATAAGCCTGCCGTAATTTTCATGACTGCAATATAGATTGTATTGAAAAAAACGCGTCCGATGTCGGGATAGACGAACATATATTGAAAGTTTTTCAGGCCGACGAACGGAGAACCGAACAGACCTTTGGTCGGAATATATTTTTGAAATGCCATCATAATGCCCGCCATCGGAATGTAGCTGAACACGATGACAAAAATCAGTCCCGGAATCAGCATCAAATGAAGCGGCCATTCACGTTTCCATATGCGAGAGATCGAGTTCATCATGCACCACCTGCTTATATTACCTCGTCAAGGTTGAATAGAAAGAGGGATCGTACCTGATCCCTCCCCCGGAGAAGAACTATTTGTTCTTCGCATACCAATCATTCACTTCTTTAGTGATTTGGTCTCCGCCAAGCTTCTTCCAATCGGCGACAAATTTATCGAACTCGTCAACGGGTACCTGGTTCATAATGATTTTGAAAAACACTTCGTCGCGCTTCTTTTCGAGGATCGCATTCTTCTCAACCATCGTTGGCGTCGGAGCCCCGAAAAACTTCGTTTGTTCGAACTGGTTGTTCTTTTTCATATCCGGAATTAAGGAGTAGGAACCTTTGGGACCGGAAATCCAATATTCCCACCACATGCTGGTATCGCCATTCACGTACTTCATGGCCCGCTCGAATCGATTTTTCTGATCCTTCGTTTTCGGCAGACTCGCGTCCTTACCCGCAATCGCCTTCGGCAGCACTTCGCCATTATCGTTGGTTTGACTTCCAACCCTTAGGGGATTAAGCAACCAGTAGTTATTTTTCTTTTCGACGCGGTCCTTGCCATACTCGTAAACTTTGTTTTCTTCCGTCTGGTTGTTATCAACTGAGATCCATTGATTCAACAGCTTGATGACGGCTTCCGGATTCTTCGCTTTCTTAGACACAACGTAATATTTGTCGGCGCCGATACCGATTTGTGCCTTGGCCGGTTGGTTGTCTGCAGAAGGAATCGGATAAACGCCCCATTCCTGTACTTGTTTGCCGTCTTTGATCGCACCGGTCGCCAGGTGCGCAGGCACCCATTCAGCGCCATATAGAAGGCCAATGCTGTTGCCGAAAATGAGCTCCGATTCCTTTTGCACGTCCTTCACGGCGAATTCAGGGTCGATCAGCCCTTTTTTGAACATATCCTGCAGCGCTTTAAGCGCATCTTTCATTTGCGGCTGCACGTATCCCATAACGAGTTTGCCTGTCCCGTCATCGATCCATTGCTCCGAATAAGCATGGTAGCCGTTCAAGAAACCGATAATGCCGGTTGCTCCGTCTTCTTTCAGATCTTTGTTCATCGCGAGACCGTAGGATCTTCCGCTGCCGCCTGGATCCTTCGACTTAAACGCCTCCGCGATGGTCATGAGATCCTGCATCGTCTTCGGCTCAGGCAAACTCAGCTTTTTGAGCCAGTCGGTGCGCACATATAGAAACTGCGCATAGAACGGATTGGACGTTCTCGGTATGGCCATCAGCTTACCGCCAAACGTAGCCGATTTCATTTGGATACCGCCATCCATTTTCATGAACTTTTTAGTTTCAGGCGTAGCTGCCTTATCGAAAACGGCGGTGAGATCCATAATCATATCCGCTTCGATCAACTGCTGGAGCTGAGTAGCATCGACCAGCATGAGGTCGGGAATATCGTTGGATGCGATGGCTATTTTTAGCTTTTCCTTGTACTGGTTGGCATCGGCGGCAACCCATTGATTCGTGATTTTGACCCCGATGTCTTTCTCGTAGGCTTCGTACACGGAATTGTTGTCGAAGCTTTCACCTACATCGAATTTCAAATACGGATCGCCTTCTCTGATCGTGGATACTTCAAGCACTTTTTTCGATTCCGGCATTTGTGCTGCGGTTGCAGACGCTGTCGTCGATGCAGACGGTTGCGGGCTATTCTCCGTTTTGCCGCTGCACGCCGTTGCGGCGATAAGACTTGTAATCAAAGCAGTTGTGAGAACGTCTTTCCCTCTGAGTTTCATTTTCATATGACCCCTCCCATTTGACTTAACCTGTTACTCAGGATGTTGTACGCGTTTCAACTTCCTTTGATAGTTTAAGTATAAGAAAAGAATCGCGATCCTTCTATATACCAGTGTTTACTTTGATATACACCTCTTGACGGCGAAAAATCCCAATTTCTCCAAGTACGAATGAGAAATCGGGATTAGATTCCATCTTGTTATATTCGAGATATTATTGAATCCCCATTCGTTTTTTTCTGATTATGGGGATCTGTCGAGAACGTACCACCAGAAACCTTTCCGGAAATGAGAATAGACATTCAAAGTAACATTGTCCTTTTCGTAGATGATCTGTACGCCAAGTGTTTCCTTGTGCCTCCAACCCCGCTGAGCCAGATAAGCAGTAAGTTGTTGTTCGGATGGTCCTCGTCTCCCAATCAATTTACTGGCATCTGATGTAAGGGGTACTAAACGAGCATGGCCAGTTTCAATGGCAAGTATTGCTCTTGGTATAGAGTAAGGATACTCCTTTGCTAGTGAAAGTATCGTCAAGAAAAATGCAAAAAAGATTAAAGCTGACCAGATGACTATCTTTCTGATAAGCATGTAAGGTCCTCCTTCTTCGTGCTTTCCAAATCAATTTTAGTTTTTACGTTCTCTAATTTAAAAAGTTGCATTAAGCTGCCCAATATCAGTAATGAAGGCTGGACAAGTCATTCGCCTTGAAGAATATAATTAGGACCTTATTGTGGAGTACAATACAACAACGAAAAAAACGGCCCGTGATCGCTATTACGCGATAGGGCCGTCTTTGTTTTCTAGATGTGCTATTGGATTAAATTACAAAAGCTGATGTGATGATTACCAAAAGAATAAAAAGAACCAAGATAAATGCTACGTTTTGACCATAACCATACCCTACTCCGCTCATGTTTTATTCATTCCCCTCAAGTGATTTTTAACTACGTTATATATATACGTTCGGTACATATTGCTTGATTGGACGTATGCCTTGGGGAGGCAAACGCGGAGGAAAAGTGCCAACGAATCATAGTAACTTGCGCAGAAATTCGAGAGCCAAAACAAAGAGAAAAAACGGCCCCTGTTCACTATTTCGCGATAGGGCCATTTTTCTGGATATTCTTTGTGTTAAGGAATTACCATACAAAAGCTGATGTGATGATGACTAAAAGAATAAAAAGAACCAAAATAAATGCTACGTTACGACCCATACCATAACCGTCGCCACAACCTGCACCATAACCTACTGCTCCCATGTGTACTCATTCCCTTCAGTGATTTATCACTACAGTATAAGTATATGTTCGGTACATGGTTCTTGCTTGGACGTATGCCACAGGAAAATCTGAATTTTTACAGACTAAGAAGAAGGTGCAGATAAATTGAATCCTTTAACTATGAGCCATACAGCTAGAATCATTTCATTTGCAGCTACTGGCAGCGCCAAAATAGCACCCCAAAAAGAAATTTGTTGAATGACACCGAACATGACTAACAAGGCACAACTAAAAACAAGCGTTGCCCCTGTCATACCCAAAATAGGTATAAACCTGGGTACGAGTTTGGATTTATAAAATATATAACTGTACATCATTGTGTTGATGCCTAGCATGAAAAGAGGCCCAAGCAGAAAGGTCCAGTCATGTATGGCTTTTAATACGATACCTGAAGCTTGAAAAGAGGCGATATCAGGAGCCGATGCTGCTGCGAATTCCCGGCTTAAGGTCAACAGGGACAGGACGCTGATTATACCAACAGTAATAATAATGGCTTCAAGAAACCTGAAGCAAACATGCCAAAGAGCAATAGTTTCATTATATTTTCTTAAAATTGGAAACATTGTAGTTGCAGTACCAACCGCTGAAACGACAAGCATTAATTCCATAAGCGCTCCCAATACCACCTGGTTGCCATGTTCGGAACCTTTTATCAGGTAATCCGGACCATTTAGGATAGGATCGTATAAAATAAGACCTATTACCGCCGTAACCGCTGCAAGTATAAACAGTACTCCCACAATTAACGCGCTCTTTTTATTAGTATTCATTTGTTTATCTCCTTTTTTTAAATTATTGCCTTACAGTTATGACCACGTTTCTTCGGCTGATCAGAGTCGGCCGCGGGCTGCGCTGTCTATCTTCCCTCAATGCCACCGATCTGCGCGTTTCTTCACGTAGTGTGTAAACACAAATCGCCAAGGGATGAAGAAAGGAAATATCACGACTATCAAGCAGGATGAGGCCGTCGACCAGGTTGACTCATCCATTTGACCGGAGTACCACAGTGGGAGCGCAACGATAATCAGCCAGATCGACTTCCACGCCAATTCCCACAGAAGCAAAGGCAGCATCTGCAGCGGATAGAGCAACCCCAGAACTGACAGAGCCGAGAAGGCGGCAAGCATACATTGGACCACTCCTTCCATAAGTTCCCAAGGCTTTTCGTGGTGGATGATTCCTGGCCATACCACGATGCCGAGCCCCACGATAATAAGAAGGTACAACGCCCTCAGCAAATAAAGTCGAATCAACGAGATCTCGTTCATTCAGGTAGCTCCTTTCTTTCTTTCGAATGTGATGTATTCCCGAAATTAGACATAATTCTTCTTCATCCAATCCGTGATACCAAGACCCTCTGATTCATGTAATTCAGCCACATCAGCCATGCTAAGTAATGATCCGTTTTTGATCGCAATGAAGCAGTCCAGTAATGATTCAATTTCCGCAATCTCATGGCTTGTCATGATTAATGTCTGACATTCCAAGTCAACATAAGAAATCATTCCTTTAACGATAGATTCCCGCACCATGGGGTCAAGTCCAGACATTGGCTCATCCATTAGAATGTAGGGTACTTCTCTGGCCAAAGTCAGCATGATTTTTAATCGACCACGATTTCCTTTCGAGAGATTTTTGATTTTCATATGAGGCTCCAGCTGCAAAAACTTCATGATTTCTTCCGCTTTAGCCATGTTAAAGTCTGTATATTGGGAAGCCTGAAAATCCATCGCTTCACGTACTGTGAATATAGTATAAAAAGAACCAAGTTCCGATAAATAAGAAACCACTTTGCTGATTCTTCGATTAGCAGTCTCTCCATTTACGGTTACTCTCCCACTCGAAGGTAGCGACAGTCCGGAAATTAGTCTCAATATGGTTGACTTCCCACTGCCGTTCTCACCTACAATGCCAATAATTTTACCTATGGGCAAAGTGAATGAAATGTTATGGAGTACAGGCTGCTTAACATATTTTTTTGAAACATTAGTTAATTGAATCAACTTACTCATCTCCTTTATCAAATTTGCTTAAATGGTCCTGTAGCCCTGAAATGATTTCATAAGAGCTGAATCCCATTTCCTGCATGACCTGGACAAAAGTTAGGATCTGCTCATTTTTTAAATTTTCACGTTGTTGAACCAAGCGTTCCTCTTGTTCCGTCACAAACGTACCTTGACCTCTTTTCGTTTCCAGAATACCCTCTCGCTCCAACTCACTGTAAGTCCGCTGAATTGTGTTTGGATTAACATTGTATTTTATCCCCATTTCTCGAATTGAAGGAAGCTTCTCACCTGCTTTCAATTCTTTGCTTACAATTTGTCGATTAATTCGATCCGCTAATTGCAGATATATGGGTTTTGAAGCATTAAATTCATCCATTCCTACACCTCAACTTTGTTGTCAACGATCCACGCGCTAAGAAAGAATAATCCAATGATAATAATGAAGTTATACAAATACTCTCCTGCATATGTTTGTATAGGCTGCATGGAAAAAGAAGGAAAATCATAGGTTATACTCCCCCATTTTATTAGGAAACTATACAGTTTAGTGGATTCGAATAGGGTAGTTATCCAAATAGGTATGATGACTGCTCCAATAATGACTAACCAGCTCCAACGCCCGATTGCAAATTTAAGGAAGTGGTATAGCGACCAAACAAAAAACACCCAAACACCAATTATGATAGAGATCATAATAATATGAAAAAATACTAATATTCCCGATACCCATGTATCCGTCCAATACGCTTCAATTAAGTTGAACTTGGGTACGATTAGCAATCCAGTCATCACATATAGCATCAATAGTGAAATAACGATCATCACCAGGCCGTTCACTAACTTACTAATTAACAGTGTAGAAGCCGGCCCAGGATTTTGCAGCCAGAGATGGAGCTGATTTGCCTCTGTTTTCAAACTGATAAATATAATAATCGGAACATATAAAACATGAAAAACAACGGCAATTACTACGGGTAAGAAACTAAGTAATGTATGATCTGCTTTCATACCCGTATATAACGTCAACATGACAATCAATAAATTAATTACAAGTCCTACGAAAAATACGGTTCTTGTTAATTTAAAATCTTTTTTAAATAAAGCTACCCACGCTCTCATCCTAATCTCTCCTTCTTATTGAACATAACCAATTGAACCAGTGCATTAATTCAATAGTACACTAAGACATTGTAACATGTAAATAGAAAAATAAAAAAAGCGCCTCCTGCCATCTTTCGGCTTGAAGCGCTTTGCTTTAATCATGCATTGATTAATGATATGACAAGAATTTTCTTATCCCCCGATATGCGACATTTCTACTTTAGGAGATGATGACTTATGATTGGTATGACTTAATCGTTCGTCTGAGTAACGATCGGAACGATTATGCCAGATGGTACGAATCGAATCGGTAACAGCTTGATCCGATTGCCCAGAGCGGAGTAAATCTTTAAGATCATAACCGCTAGAAGCAAACAAGCAAGTATACAGCTTTCCTTCTGCCGAAATGCGGGCTCTTGTACAGGTAGAACAGAAGGAATCTGTCACCGACGAAATAATTCCTACTTCCTGATCACTATCTGCGTAACGATATCGGGTCGCCACTTCTCCGTGATAATTCGCAAGGATGGGCTCAATTGGCATAGCCTCGTGAATAATCTTTAAAATCTCTTGTTTGGACACGACTTCATCCAATTTCCAATCGTTGGAGTTTCCAACATCCATATATTCAATAAACCGAAGGGTATACTTCTTCTCTTTGAAGTATTGTGCCATCGGGATGATATCCTGGTCATTTTTTCCTTTTTGGACAACCATGTTTACTTTCACTTTCATTCCCGCTTCAGACGCTGCTTGCATTCCTTCAAGAACAGTTTGCACCTTGCTTCTATTACCGTTCATATAAGCAAAACGCTCTTCATCTAACGAATCCAAACTCACTGTCACACGGGATAAACCGGAGTTGAATAGATCAACTGCAAATTTCTTTAGTAATGAACCGTTAGTGGTTAAAGCAATGTCCTCTACGCCATCAATTTGGTTCAGCCGCTTGATAAGTGTGGGGAGATCTTTGCGCAGCAAGGGCTCTCCTCCAGTAATACGCAACTTTTTTACGCCTAAAGACACGAAAATCCGTGCTAATCTTTCAATTTCATCAAACGATAAAATTTTATCGTCAGGTAAAAATGAGTAGTCAGGACCAAATATTTCCTCAGGCATACAGTACCGACAGCGAAAATTGCAGCGATCCGTAACCGATATTCGCAAATCCCTTAAAGGGCGCTGCATGTTATCCAGCACAACATTTTCCATGTGAATGGCCCTCCCTTCTATGTCAAATATTAATAATTCTTTTCGGGCACGTATACACGTTTAGCGACTGGTTACGGATAAAACCAATCGTGGTGATTCCCAGTTGTTCGGCTAGCTGTAAGGCCAATTCTGTTGGAGCAGACTTGGACAATATTACTTCGCAGCCTATTTTGGCAACTTTTAATAAGATTTCGGAGGATATACGGCCACTAAAAACGATAATTTTATCGCCGATGGGAATGTCATTTTTCAAACAATATCCATAAATTTTGTCCAGTGCATTATGTCTTCCAATGTCCATCCGGCTTAAAACAATTCCGTTAGCGTCACACAAGGCCGCATTGTGGACACCTCCCGTATGATGAAATGTATCAGCTGATTGCTGCATATCATTCATTAATCGGAAACAATCATCGATGGAAACTTTTACACGAATATCCTCCATCTTCTTGACGGTCAATGCATCGTTTACAAAAACAAATCCTTGCCTACTCATCCCGCAGCAGGAGGTAATATACCGTTTACTTTGAAAATCACGGTAATATGGATTGATTTTTGTTGTTGTCACATGGACAAATCCTTCTCTCTCCTGTATCCATATTTTTTCAATATCATCGTAGTTCCTGATAATACCTTCAGAAGCCAAGAATCCTATGACCATATCTTCTATATATTCTGGTGAACACACCACTGTAACAAATTCCTGACCGTTAATTTTCACTGTAACCGGATATTCCGTTACAATACTATCCTCAATCTCCTCAGCAAGACCATTTACAAAACGAAGGATTCCCCTTTTCACCTCGATTGGTTTCATGATCAGTGGCCCCTATCTATGACTATATATTCTTCCAAGCCATTGCCAAATAAATCTTTGCGAAGCTTTCGAATAATATCATTGAACTCATGCACCATTTTTGACATGTCCACATTTCCCCTCGTTAGACAGTAAAAATGACACTCTAATTGTTTAGAAGTGTCATTTAAGATGCCATTCATATGATTATTGAGCTTTTACGATCTCTCTACCCTTATATGAACCGCAGTTTTTGCAAACATGATGTGCCATTTTTAATTCTGCACATTGTTCACACTTCACCATTCCTGGCACAACCAGTTTAAAGTGAGTACGGCGCTTATCGCGACGTGTTTTGGACGTTCTTCTTTGAGGAACAGCCATATTCAAAACACCTCCTGTTCATTACATAAATCAACAAGAGATATCATAGCTTTCTTGATTTGCTTTGTCAATGTTCGGCAGAATTCTATGTCAATTAAATTGTTCGAATGGATGAATGTTAGCGCTCCGTTAAAACGGTTTGAACACCATCAGCAGAATCGAGAGGAAAGCTGCAAAATTTGCGATCCCTTCCAGCCAGGCGGAGCGTCTGCGGCTCAGTCGGTACGCGTCAGGAAGATCATCGCCCTGCGTCTGCTGCAGCAGCGTAAGCTGCTGCTTAATGCCGGCGGGATGTAGACCAGCCAAAATGACCAGAATGACGAAGAAGATGGCAATCGAGACCACATACCACAGCTCTCGGAACAAAGTGGTTTCAAGGAAGCCCAGCGTAAGTCCCGTAAGAAGCAGCAATATACCGCCGAATTTCGGCAGGATCGCCGTCTTCTCCAACAGCTTAAGCGCGAACTTGGCCTGACCGACCGTCCGGGCGCTGCTCATGATCAAGGGATAGCAGATGATTGCGCCAATGGCCGTCACGGCAGCGATAATATGAATGAACAATAGATAAATATACATGTTATGTCCCCCTCATTTGTAAATGCCCTGCTAATGATGATACTGTTCTATTTATTTGCTGTTTTGGCTCGCTGTTCTTCTCGGTACAACAACCAACCTACAACAAATAAATACACCGCAGTAACAATATGAATCCAAGAAGGTGTTTTAACTGTTGCATTCGTTAGTACCAATGATGCATCTATTATAGGCATTAAAATAGAAGTAAACATTACAACAAGTAATGCTTTTCTCATACGAAGTACCATCAAGGTAAGTAGAAAGATACCAATAAATAGATCACGATCTGCTTTTATATAAACAAGATATCTATCAGCACTGTCATGCAATGGTATTCCAAAATCTCGAATTGCAGCCTCTGGCTGGATAAAACCTCTTACTCCTATAAACAACATCAACAGCGCAACAACACTCACTAACCAAAATGTTACTGACTTTGGTCCCCAATAAGTTTCACTCATTTATCTGTCTCCTTTTTCCATTTATTTGATTGACTTTATTGTATATCGGTAATAATATTTTGTTAAGAACGCACTTTAAAGTACGGCACTTACCAAAAGTTAGGGGTCGGGGATTTACCAATGATTCATCAGCGCGAATGTCCAATCGAGACAGTCATTCATGTTTTAGGCGGCAAATGGAAGCCGATGATTTTATGGCATTTGATGGAATCAAGCAAGCGGTACAACGATCTGGAGAAGCTAATCCCTAATGTCTCCCAAAAAATGCTTACGCAACATCTTCGAGACTTGGAACAAGAAGGCGTGATCGAAAGAACGGTATACCCCACCGTCCCTCCAAAAGTAGAGTATTCACTTAGTGAATACGGCAAAACCTTGATCCCTGTTGCAGAAGTGATGTGTGCTTGGGGAGAACATCATAATGAGCGAAAACAAGAAGAACCAGCGTCTTAAGCTGGTTCTTTTTTCTGCCTTTCTTACGTGACTTTGATGAAAAATCAGAGGTACTAAACAAAAAAAAAAAGCGCCACCGGATCACTCCGATGACACTTTGCTCTAATCCGTACAAGGTAGAAAAGAGGCGGTTCCCCGCCTCCTTTCCTTAGGTCAATCTGTTTTTTATCCGCTCAAGAATGCTGCTGTTTCTTGCTCTATAAACGCCATAAATAACCGATCCCATGACTGCTGCCGCGGTTGATGCAACGATCATTGTTTTGTTTACCTGACGCATTACGAACACCTCCACATTTTATTGAGCGAACAATGCTTAGTCTGCCTTAAAGGATGAATAATAATTCAAGATCTGGCTTAATAACTCTATCAATTCCAATCAATATGAATACTTCTACTTTGCCTGAATGTACCCTTCCGCTTTAAGCAGTTCGGCGATCAGAACAGCACCGCCCGCTGCTCCGCGTAATGTATTATGTGATAATCCAACAAATTTAAAATCGTATATGGAATCCTCGCGCAATCTCCCCGCCGAAACACCCATACCGCGCTCAATTTCACGATCAAGTTTAGTCTGTGGTCTGTTCTCTTCTTCAAAATAAGTAATGAACTGTTTTGGTGCGCTTGGCAGACCAAGCTCCTGCGGTCGTCCTTTGAATTGCAACCAGCGATGAAGAATCTCTTCCTTCGAAGGTTTTTTCTCGAACGATACGAATACGGTAGCCAAATGCCCATCCGTTACTGGAACGCGAATACACTGCGTTGTAATTAACGGCGCACTTGCTTTAATAATTTCATCATTTACAATGCTGCCCCATATGCGAAGTGGCTCCTGCTCGCTTTTTTCTTCCTCGCCGCCAATATAAGGAATGACATTATCCAACATATCGGGCCAATCGGTAAAGTTTTTACCTGCTCCGGAAATCGCCTGATACGTCGATGCAACCACTTTTGTCGGTTTATAATCTAACAATGCATGAAGAGCCGGCACATAGCTCTGGATTGAACAGTTGGGCTTAACGGCAATAAAGCCGGTGGAAGTTCTAAGCCGTTTTCTCTGTGCGGCAATCACTTCAATATGACCTGGATTAACTTCCGGAATGACCATCGGGATGTCAGGCGTCCAGCGGTGAGCCGAATTATTGGAAATAACGGGCGTGCCTGTTTTTGCGTATGCCTCTTCCAACGCTTGAATTTCAATCTTTTTCATATCCACTGCACAAAAAATAAAATCAACCTGAGCGGCAACCTCCTCCACTTTTGATGCATCCAGAATGACGATATTTTTCACATCTTCAGGAATTGGGCCAGACAACTTCCATCTGCCTTGCACAGATTCTTCATATGTTTTACCTGCCGAACTGCTACTAGCGGCAATGGCCGTTACTTTAAACCAAGGATGCTGATCCAGCAACTGAACAAACCGCTGACCAACCATTCCTGTTCCTCCGACAATTCCAACCTTCAGTCTTTCTGACATAAGATATTCAAATCCTTTCAAAATGGCTTGATTAATGGGAATCCCTAAATATATATTCAAACAGTCTGATCTGGTGTACCGCATGTTGCACGTAAGCTATACTTCTTACGCACCAATAAAAAAAATCCCACCCCCAAGACTATAGTCAGTCTTAGGGACGAGATTGTATATACTCGTGGTACCACCCCAAATTCGCTAATATGTCGCCATATCAGCCTCTTCAAGTACGGCATTACCATGTAATGCGAATACTTTAGCTCTGTAACAGGAGCTCCTGACACACCATCACCCTTTTCAGGAGGATCCGATGTGCTGCTCTGAGGCTTTCTTCAATAAAGTACTCTTTACTCCTTTTCAGCAAACAGGAGCTCTCTGTGAAAGAATTCATTTATTTACTCTACTCTTCATCGCATTTGATTATTGCGATTATATTACCAAATAAACATTATAAGGTAAACATAATTTTTGAAAATTCGAAAACATTACAAATTTGAACATCACTCATCTTCTATTTTAAAGCGAGACAAGATCTGTAGTTAGCTGGTTAAGACGCTCACAACCATTATCTGTGACAAGAACCATATCCTCGATCATGATCGAGCCTAGACCGTGGCCATAGTATGGCGTCTCCAAGCAAATCACCATGCCCGGACGAAACACTGCAGCCTCGGACGGACTAATGAAAGGCGCTTCTTCAGCGGCGAGGCTTAGACCCGCGCTGTGGCCGAGATGGCCGCGGTTGTAATTCGAAAGCCCCGAGGAGCGAATCTGTTTCATGCCCTCCTCAAAGGCTATCTTCATTGGCATCCCTGGTTCAATGATTTGCAGAAGACGGTCGTGTCCCGCCCTTAGTGCGGCATAAATACGCTTCGCCAAATCCGAAGGGGGCCCCAGCACGAAGGTGCGGGCGATGTCGGAGCCATATCCGGCTACATCGACACCCACGTCAAATTTAATCAGATCACCCAGTTCACTTGGACGTGTGTCAAATACATGCGCAGGAGCAAAATTAGCTCCTACGGAAACCATATGAAACCGTGCGGTTGAACCATCCGGATGTCTCATCAAGGCCTTGCGGAAGGCTTCAACGATCTCCGCGGCGGAGATGCCTACCTCAATTTCACGTATCGCGGATGAGATGCCTGCCTCCGCATAAGTGCAAGCCTTGCGCAGCTGGTCGATCTCCCAAGGGGTTTTTATCGCACGCAGCTTAGTAAAGATAGGGCTAGCTTCTACCAACTCGGATACTCCTGGGCAGGCTTGCTGTAACGCTATGACGGACGGGTATCGCATCGAGCTTAGCTCGACAGCGATTTTCCCGTGGGAAACTCCATACTCAGCGAGCACCTGACCCAGCACCCCGAACATTTCCTCTGCTTGGGGGGAGACCGGCCGCTTTCCCTGGAATTTGTCGCCGATCAAACCCAACGGGTCATCAACATCCACCCAGGTGGGATACGTTCGGACCTCGTACCCTGGAAGATCATTCGCGACACCGGCTGCTTCAAAATCATTCATGATCAAGATCGTTTTACGGCTAGGATCACGAAACAGGACGGCGAGTGCAACTTCACTCATACGCAAAGTGTACATGAATGCGCTTTGGTGACCGGAAAGGTAATAAAAGTTTTCGCAGCTAGAGGAAACTAGAACGTCGATCTGTTCGTTCTCCATGATCAATCTGGCTCGTTCTGAAATGGTTTTTATATGTTCCTGATCAATATGGGCCACAATCTCAACTCCTTCGGATTAGGCTTTCCTATCTCCGTATGTTAAACAGGCTCCTGAGCCATCTGTCGCAAAAACTTGCGCGCCCGATCGGTTTGCGGCTGGACAAAAAATTGCTCCGGGGCTCCTTCCTCCTGAATGACACCTTCGCTCATAAAGATAACTCGATTTGCCACCTCTTGCGCAAATTTCATTTCATGCGTGACCACGATCATCGTCATGCCCTCGTTAGCCAGCTGCCTCATAACCGACAAAACTTCGCCGGTCAATTCCGGATCAAGTGCCGAGGTCGGCTCATCGAATAGCATAATTTGAGGCTGCATCGCCAGAGCACGGGCAATCGCAACCCGCTGCTGCTGACCGCCGGAGAGCCGAGACGGATATTCATGCTTCTTTTCGGCCAAGCCCACTTTATCGAGTAATGATTCAGCCAACTCAATCGCCTGCTCCTTAGGCATGTTTTTCACGGTCACTGGAGCCGTGATCACATTTTCCAGGACAGTCAAGTGCGGAAATAGATTAAATGATTGAAAAACCATACCGGTTAAGTTACGAAGTTCCCGGATGGCTTTTTTCTTCGTCAGAGCATTCATCGAGTCTTCCCACAGGATGTTGTCCACACGAATCGAACCCGCGTTAGGCTCTTCAAGACCGTTCAGGCATCGAAGCAGTGTGCTTTTCCCTGAACCGCTAGGACCTAAGAGGACCACAATTTCCTGTGAATTAATGCGCAGGTTAATATCCTGCAGTACAGTTAAAGCATCGAATCGTTTACTAAGATGGTTTACTTCTATCAAGCCCACTCCCCCCTTAATAAGCCTTTGATAATTTTTTCTCGATGCGATTAAGAATGTTGGAAAAGAACATGCTCATGAGCCAGTACATGAGAGCAATGGAAATGTAGAACGGCATGGCAATATAATATTGCGCAATAAGCAGTTGGGCTGAGCGCAGCAGCTCAGTTACTGTCACAATGGAAACGAGCGAAGTCTCTTTCAGCATGCCTATGAAAGTATTTCCCATAGGGGGAATCGCCACGCGGGCTGCCTGCGGAAGAATAATCTTGCGCATCGTTTGCCAAGGGGACATATTCAGGGATAAAGCCGCTTCCGTCTGCCCCTTAGGCACAGACAAGATCGCGCCCCGAAATGTCTCAGATAAATAGGCTCCGATATTGATACTAAGTGAAATATAGGCCGCTGTTAGCGGCCCGAGTGTAATACCGTAGTCAGGTAATCCATAATAAATAATGAAGATTTGCACAATGATCGGGGTTCCGCGGATGATGGACACATACCCTCTGGCCAAATTGCTGATCAACCGATTTCCTTTTAACCGGGCGATGGCTACGAACAGAGCGATAAAAAATCCAAAGAACATCGAGACGATTGTGATAAGCAGGGTATAGTATGCGCCTTTGAAAAGAAAGCCTAAGTTATCTAAAACGAGTTCCATTCTTGCGGCCTCCTAAGAATGTGAGACTTTGATCTCCAATCAAAGATCCCTATATCTCCCCACAAAGTGACGTGTTGCTTCGAATCTTAATCCGTCCGCACCGAGTGCTAGCTCGGTCGGCGTTTAAACTTTCCGCTTAAAGCGGTCAAGCTTCTTCGGCTAACTTCGATAAGGGTTTATACATTAGCGGGGACCCCGATATATTCAAATTACTTAAAAATTCGGATCGACACCAAACCATTTTTGGTGAATTTGCTTCAGTGTTCCGTCCGTTTTCATCTCGCTCAAGGCTTTGTTGATGGCTTCCACCAGCTCTGGATTGTTTTTGCGGGTAGCTACACCTGCGAAATCTTCCTTGATCGGCGCTCCGACCGCTTTAATATTTAACTTGTTTTTATCCATGAGCGGCTTAAGCGCAAAGATATTGTTGATGGTCGCGTCAATCCTTCCAACGTTCAGGTCCATCAAGGATGAAATGACATCGTTGTACGTGGCGATTTCAAAGTTTCCGACCTTAGGCATAGCCACATCACGTAAGTATTTCTCATCGTTCGTACCGAGACCGATTCCGATCTTCTTACCTTTGAAATCCTCAACCGCTTTGATTGTGTTGTTATCACCCTTTACAACGACATTCACCGAGTTCTTAATATAAGGATTGGAGAAATCCATTGTTTTCTTACGGTCTTCGGTAATGGTTACCTGGCTTATCAAAACATCATATTTATCTTTTTGCAAACCTTCAATTAAGCCAGAAAATTCGCCGGTAATGAACTCAGCCTGTACACCAAGCTTCTTCGCGACTTCTTTAGCGATGTCGGCATCGTAGCCGTCTACTTCTTTCTTGTCATTCAAAAAGTTGTAGGGAGCATAGGTACCCATCAAGCCCACTTTGATTTTGCCATTTTTCTTGATTTGCTCAAGCAGGTTTGCTGAAGCTGGAGACACGGCTGGTGTGTTTTTAGTATCGGTTGTGGGACTTGCTGCTGGCTGTTGTGTTGTTTTTCCGCACCCGACTAACGCTAAACCCACGATAGTAAGTAACGATGCCGCTTTGAATACTTGATTAACCTTGAATGTCATTTTCAATACACCCCTATTTATTAATTTACTTGCTAACCTAACAATCCCCGGAATTCGAACCGTGCCGTTTCCTCGGCTATTTGCGACGGCGTGTATGCGGATGTGTAATCAACATCATGCATAGGTCCGAACAACCACTTGGTAAGGACACCTGTAATTAAAGAAACGAGTATGTTTACACGAAGTGATACGTCTGCGAAATGAGGAAGCATCTCCAGCTCGATGGCTCGGTTTACATTGTTCTTGAAAGCTTCTTCGAATACGATCCACGTTTGCGAAACAGCTTCCCGGACCAACGGGTCTGCGCCTTGGCCTTTGATAAGCAAAAATGCCATCAAATTCCGGTTATGATCGGCGAACTCGAACAATTCGGTCAATAATCTTGCAGATGAGCTAACCATATCGTCTACGGAGCCCGCATGCTTGCGATAGCCTTGTTCAATTACTTGTATTAGTTTCTCTTTGCCGTTCTCGATCAGGCGGACCGCGAGCTGCTCTTTGCCTTCAAAATACCAGTAAAACGTTCCCTGCGACACGCCCGATGCTTTGACCACATCCGAAACCTTCGTATTGTGATACCCTTTGCGTGCAAATAACTCTAAGGCTGAGTTCATCAGAACCTGCTCTCGCTGCTGTTCTTCATTCAATATTGATGCCAGTTTCATGAGCTCCTTTCTATTAACTGACGAGTCAGTTATGTTAATTCCGATTGGTTTACTATAGTATAAGAAACTCCTACAGTCAAGTCGTAAATTACAGTGTTAACCACTGCGTCCTGTATGGAACACCTAATAAATAATTCCAGGTCTCGATATTTCTACCTTTACGTTGGGTTGAATGGTAATAAGCGGATAGGTGCTGTTCCAATCCATAGTCTTCCAAGCTTCTGGATGGAAGGCTATGATCCTTCTGCCAATTCCAAAAACGTCGCAATTAGCCTTTTGCAGCTTCTGAACGACCTTCTGAGCTTCCTGTGTTAGCTCTTTTGAGAAAAACTCGTTCAATTTGGAAACTTGTCCGGTTTCATCTAAATGATCCGGAGAGAATTCCTCCGCTTCTGCCTTTAGTAGCAAATCAATGGTGACCACGACCTTGCCTTTATTTACATCAACATCTAATTTCCGTTTTGTATGAAATACACGAAATGTCATTTTGCTGCCTATTTTCTTCGGTTGATTAGGAATAGGTAATGTCAGGATTGCTTTTTTACCCATTCGATCAGCTAATAACAAACAGAGTTTTGACTCTCTAGTGTCTAGAGTCCCTGTTAAGGATTTACTGTTAAACAAAGCTACTCCCTTAATAAGAGGGGTTCCATCCCCCGCTGCCAGATAAGGCAAAATCACATCTTGCCCAGGGTCAAATAAAACGGTACAAATCGATTGAATATTTTCTTCTGGAAGGATCGTGAATGTTTCTGCGCTGAGAATTTGCTTATCCAGGTTCAAGATGAAATTTGGCTTTCTCATATATCCTGTTTGCAAAAGTGATTCGGCGCGATCTTCGACAACACCAATCTTGGCGTTTAAAGCACTTCTTGGATCGCGATAAAAAACATCCAGAACCGTATAGATATCATTCTTCGCCAGCTGTTCTCCAATCATAAGAAATCGGTTCTTGGCCCCGTCCGGAACCAAATTTAGTTTTTTTCCTAAGTTACTTCTTGCTTCTCGAGCAGTTTCACCAGAAACCGATATGATTTCAGGTGCATTTCTCTTCTTATCCGAGACATCCGGTAAGACAAAGGTGACTAGTACATTTTCACCTTCTGCTTTGTCAATACCTACCCCTAGAATTAAACGAACGTTTTTAAATAACATTTGATCCCAGCAACCGGTTAAGAGACTCATGGAAAGTATGCCGAGTAATACATGCCGGATTCTTTTCATTCCGCTGCTTTCCTCCTTCCTCTTAGGATGCTCAATAGTAATAACGGTATGGGGATCATATAGATCATGAACAACGCGAAATAAGAAAACCATTTATTGAGCTTGCTCATAAACAGAAAATTATGCGGTAGCAGAGCAAGCAGTAAGCAAACCACAACGACCAGCAAAGTCACCTTAGAACTGTTTTCTATTTTCAATATTTGGGTTATCCCTGTGGAAGCTAGAAAAACATAATTGACAATAGACGTCATGACGATCACAACCCAAAGCGATAAAAACAGTAAGTCCGATCTTTCTACAATCCTGAAAGAAAATGCCTTAAGCATGTATAGAACAGGCTCTGGAATGATTTTGAGCTCCATCGGACTGAAAAACATAAAGCAAGACAGGATTATTAATACGTAAAATAGGGTGACAAACGTGTATGATATCAACATCGTTTTTAATATTTCTCCGTCTCTCCCCTTGACTTGAGGGTAAACCATGAGCAAAAGCTCAAAACCAGCCAGCGTAATAACCGCTTCTCTCATACCTTTCATCATATGACCAAGCCCAGATTGACCTATGGGAAAAATATACAAAGGGTTTCCTTTGCTAATAGGGAAAATGATCAACATGATAATAATGATTAGAAGTATAGAAACCAGCGTTTCAAATCGGGCTATTATTTTCAATTTTTCTTTGGCTAGATAATAACTGGTAACCATCATTAATGTCATAATGACCCATTTCGGTGTTGTCGGGAAAATCCAGGCATTAATTATTCGGCAGTAATTCATAAGGATCACGCTTGCTATTCCAATAAAATAAATAATATAAAGAACACTCGTTAGATGACCTGCAAATTTCCCTGCCACCTTCGGGAGAAATTCAATCATCGTCATCATTGGATATTTCCTACAGATCGTCCATATCATGATAATGGCCAGGTGGGTCGCAAATCCTGCCAGCAGCATGGAGATCCATCCGTCTATAGATGCTTCAGAGTGAACACTAAAAGGAACGGTTAAAGCTCCCTCTCCTATCGCTGTTTGTATCGTGAAAAAAGCCAACTGCTTTTTGGAGATCCTATCTTTTTCTACGCTCATGCTTCACCCATCCCCTAGAAAATAATTCCCGCAGCTTTTTTTGGGGAAGACTGTCCGCAGGACGCCGGTTCATTTTCCAAATGGGCAACCGGACGAGAGAGTCTTTCAAATCCCTCCATCTGAATGGAGATAAGGGGTAAAAATAGGGCGTTCCAAACCCCTCTAATTTGCACAAGTGGATCAAAATACATGTAAATCCGAACGTAATTCCCAAAAAGCCGAAAGTAGCAGCCAAAAGCATCATCGGAAAGCGCAGAAAACGCACCGTCTCTCTGAACTCATGGGATGGCACAACAAATGAGGCAAGGGCCGTCGATGCTACTACAATAATCATGATATTGGACACCAGCCCCGCCTTCACGATGGCATCTCCAATAACAAGCCCTCCAACAATACCGATTGTTTGCCCTACGGCAGTATGTAAGCGCAATCCTGCTTCTCTTAACATTTCAATGGTTATTTCCATCAATAAAGCTTCAATAATTGGAGGAAACGGAATTTCCAGTACGGCACTTTGCATGAGAAGCACCAATTCATTTGGGATGGTCTCAAAATGAAAAGAGACAACTGAAATGTATCCAGCTGGTAGGGTAATGGCAATGAAGAAACTGGAAACCCGTAACAAACGGAAGAAACTTCCGTTAATCCAACGGGCATTGTAATCATCAGGTGATTGATAAAAAGCAAAGAAATTGATTGGTAAAATGATCGCTTTCGCTGAACCTTCCGCTAATACGGCAATTCTTCCTTCCATCAAATTTGCTGCTACTCTGTCCACTCTTTCGGTGCTTAATATTTGCGGAAAAGGGGAGAAAGGGGCATCCTCAATGAGCTGCTCTACAAAACCTAATGAAGCTATATAATCAATTCGGATCGATGTTATTCGCTTTTCTAAATCTGACACAATTTCAGGATTCGCCAATGACTCGATGTAAACCATCGCCAGACGTGTGTTCGTCTCCATGCCTACCATCAAATAACGGATCACTAAATCCTTGTTAACCACTTTTCTTCGGATCAGATGAAGGTTCGTATTTAACCTTTCAATAAACCCTTCATGCGAATCTCCGAAAACTTTCTCATTGATTGGCTCTGTGATGCTTCGTCCCATCGAAGAGGATGTATGAAAGATGTAAAAATCAGTCTCACTTTCACAATCGACAACACAGCCGCCATTCAAAATGGCTTCCCCTGCTTGTTCGATCAAGCAAGTAATTTGCAGTTGATCCAGAGGGATGGCGTCTAGAAACTCACCTTCTTTGATTCGTTTCAATGGAAAGATGATCTTGTCCAGGATAGCTTCTTGATCGGTTAAGGTTGCCAGATAAATCAAGTTGACTTGTCGTTGATTCCAATTCAAAGATTGTATGATCAGATCTTCCGTATTGTTTAACAGGGATTGAAAATAACTTTTTCTTTCTTGTATGGACGTAAGCTCTATATCCTTAATTTCTGGACTTTTACCCAAAATTTCATCACGCTGCCCCTCATTTCAAAGGTTATTTTCTCCAATTGGGTAAAAGAGTATTCATGTGCTGATATATACCCGTTATAACACAGCTAAAGGGACAGCCTCGCGGCCGTCCCTTGATTAAAAGTATTTCTTGACCTTTTTCTCGAATCCCTAATTTCTTGTTAATTGCACATAAGACTTAGGGGTCATTTCCTAATTAGCAGTGATAATATTCCGGCAGCAATCAACGGACCAACAGGCACACCTTTTAGAAAAGCCACGCCTAGTATTGTCCCAATGACAAGACTTGTCACGATTGTAGGGTTGCCCGACATCAAAAGCGCGCCGCGTCCGCCTAGATACGCTACCAACACGCCAACTACGATGGCCGCGATTGATTTCCAATGCAAGAAGGACTGGTAAAGCTCCTTGATGCTAATCGAGCCGCTGGCCAGAGGCGACAAAATACCAATTGTCAGGATAATGATGCCAATCGAAAGCCCATTCTTCTCAATCCACGGGAACACTTGATGCAAATTGACGACTCGAATAAGCAAAAGCACGACGGCAGCAATCGTAATCGAATTGTTGCGGCTAATGACACCTAGCAAAGCCAGCAGAATCAGCATAAACGATGGCATATCGAGCTGAGGCAAACCGACCAACCTCCTTTTCGCTTTGTAGAGGGCTGAATAGATTAATTATAAATCTTATCATTTCACATGATCAATGTCACATCGCTAGGGTCTGGCCCTAGCCTTGTTCTTTGTCATTGTTCAGTTATAATTTTTTTCGTTATTTGAAGTCCAAATCGTCTAACGCCTTTATCATATGGATATCTTCAGGTTCTTTTTCAAACAGGTCAATATCTATTTCTGTTGTAATTATGGAACCGCAACTTGAATAAAACTTTACCGCAGATTCTGTTTCTGTTGAAGAAATGTATAAATACCTCGCCCCTTCTGCAATAGCAACTTTACTTAGTGCGTTAAAAATTTGGCTGCCAATTCCTTGTCTTCGATACTGACGACTAACATACATGAGATCTATCTGAAGTTGATTATTGTCTCTTCCTCTAAACTTGTGAGCCAACACTCCAAATCCGACCAATTTATCTTCGTCAAAAGCTCCATAAGCTGTCCCGCCGTTATCTATTTCATACTCATATCTTGAAATTATCTCACGGTAATTCTCTTCGTTCCAATTTGGGCATTCATGCCCCGCCTTTACTTGATCAAGAGATCCATTATTCATCTTGTAAATCAGGTCTATTGTTTCAGAACGGTCGATTTCCCGAATTTTATGCGAATCGTCATGACCCAATTGAATGATTCTAATCATAATTGTTCCACACTGATAACGATTTTACCTTTGGCGTGTCCATCTCCAAGATACTGGAGAGCTTCAGCAACCTCACTTAAGGGGAAACGTCTATCTATCACAGGTACAACTTTGCCAGCCTCCAAAAGCTCCTTCATAAAACTTTGATCATTTTTGTTCGGTTTATGTATAAGGATACCCATTTTCTTACCCCCGATCATTGAAATCCATGGTCCTAGGAACATGACTTGGAAGATTCGAGACATGGAACCTCCTACCATAACATAAGTACCCTTGGGACTTAATGCACGTTTGTAATTGAAAATCGATCGATATCCCGCAACATCAAGAATCAGGTCATAACGCTGCCCATTTTTGGTGAAATCAACTTGCGTGTAATCAATAACCTGGTCTGCACCAATCGATCTCAGCATATCTAATTTCATCGTGCTGTCTACGCCTATCACTTCAGCCCCGAATGATTTGGCAATCTGCACTGCAAAGGCACCCACGCCTCCACCTGCGCCATTAATTAAAACCTTTTGTCCTTTCTGAATCTGTCCCTTATCGCGAAGTCCCTGTAAGGCGAGGACTGCTGCTTGAGGGATGGCCGCTGCTTCCTCGAAAGTCATACTGGCTGGTTTCAATGTTAAGACATTTTCACGAGCACATACAAACTCCGCAAACCCGCCCCAACTACACCCGGAAATGTCCCCGAATACTTCATCACCTGGAAGCAACTGCTTTATGTCTTTACCAACTGCTACAACCCGCCCCGCTACGTCAGCTCCGAGTATGTTGTATTTTGGTTTTAGAACTCCCCCGAGACGAACCATGAACGGTACACCTCTTAGGAGATCCCAGTCCCATGAATTCACGGATGCAGCATGCACTTTTATCAATACTTCATTGTCCTTGGGAGTAGGTTTTTCAACCTCTTTAAGCTTAAGAACGTCAGTAGTTCCGTATTTTGCGTATACAATAGCCTTCATGAAAATTACTCCTTAACACCTATTTGTGTTTTGGTTTTCTTTATTGATTGGGTTTTAATGTAAATGAGTTAAATCCTTTAACGATCAGCCAAATCGGAAATATTATTTCAAATAAGGCTCCTGGAAGAAATAAAATCATTCCTGCACTATAACCGAAAACCTCTAATAAGGCGCTTGTTAACAACGCTACGTATCCAATTATCCCAAAGACAGATATTAAACGAGGAATGAGTTTGGATTGATATAATAAGTAACAAAACAATAAGCTGTATAGACCAAGAACGATCATTGCTAACTGAAAGGTCAAAAACTTCCCTTTTATTGCTAACATACCTATTGTTTGAAAATAGGAAGTATCCGGAGCTCCTGCTTCTATATATTCCTGGCTTAATGATATTAGTAATAAAGGACTGATTGCACCAACAATAAGGATTATAGCCTCAATACCCCTGAAAGCAACGTAACCAAGAGCTATAGTTTCATTATGCTTTTTTAAGATTGGGAACAGTGTGATTGCAATACCAACAGCTGCAGCGGAATTCATTAACTCAAGGAGCATTCCTATGACCACTTTGGTTTTATTTGGATAAACATGAATAAGATAATCCGGATCTTTTAGAATAGATTCAATAAGTCCATTACCTAGTATATACGCAGCCGTTGCAGCTAGAAATAATACTCCAACAATTCTTGCAGTTTTTTTGTTTGAAATCATTTATTACCTCCTACTATCATAAAATGTTTAGTCACTTTACAAATATCGCCAATTCGGATTGAATCTGAACAGCTTTGCAGGCCTATGTCCTGCATCTTTGGTAAATTGATTGGTTTCCATAACCATGTCCGCTATCTTTCTTCTAAACGCAGCAGAAAGCAGCTCTTTTCCCAAAGTAACCTCATAGACTTGTTGGAGCTCTGACAAAGTAAAAAGTTCGGGCATCAGATTGAAAGCTATATCGGTGTACTCAATCTTATTCCTAAGCCTCTCAACTGCATATTGGATCATTTCCGCATGATCAAATGCAATTCCATTCGAAACGATAACCTCTCTTTCTACCCTTGCTGTTTTGCCAGAATATTTTTCTATAACTTTAATAATAGCCTCCAGGATGTCCTTATCGTTTGAAAGAGTCATTTTTACGACTTTTTCAAACATAAAGTCCTTCTCCAGCATGGTTTTCTTCTCTTCAAGCACGCTGTACCTAACGTTGAACCACCTGGCATCATCCGCATCATCCCCAGCCTTCACTTCGAGTGATTTGCAATCAACAAGTGCCATATATGAACAGCTGATAACTCGTGTACGAGGGTCCCTATTTACATCTCCCCATGTATAAAGCTGTTCCATATAAACATCATTAATATTAGTTTCGGTTTTTAGCTCCCGTAAAGCAGCTTCATCCATACTCTCGTCCTCTGTTACAAACCCTCCGGGTAAAGCCCATTGCCTAATATAAGGATGAACCCCCCTCTTAACCATGAGAAGTTTCAGTGACTTTTCCGGTAACTTTCTATAATTTTCATTTTCCTCATCAACTACAGTGAAGATTAACATATCTACAGTGACAGAAGGTCTTTCGTAAATACTAGCATCATACTTCTGTAAAAACTCTGCTTCAGTAAGTCCCTGCTTATCTCTAAATTGCTCTTTATCCATGTAGATCACCCATTCTTTGATTTCAACATTCTGTTATATTCAAATTGTTATTATCAATACGTTAATATCATTTAAGCTTTAATTCCAATCATTGTCAATCCCTAATTTATAAAAAAAGTTGTCCTCAAGTAGCTACCTACTTAGGGACAACTCATTATCTCCGTCAGCTTTAAATTTTTCTGAGCTCCCGCTGTTGTTGCCGGTTGTTTTAGTCAATCAGCGGGCGTTTGAAGTACGCAATCACTTTGCCTCCAACTGGAACGACGGACACAAGTTCCCATCCGTACCGACCCCAATGGCCTAGCGCATTGTCCAAATTCCAGCTGTACAGCTGACCGTCTGCTGCAGGCTTTAGTCCATCTCCGATTGAAGTATCTGTCGCGTACTCGAACCGCTGAATCGGGAAGGAATGTAACTCCGGTTGAGGCATTCGTTCCTCCCTTAAATCCCAGCGGATTCGGGTTGAAGCATCTGAGAGTGCAGCGATAATGGCTTCCCGATCCGTAACTTCAAGTGCCAATATCCGCGGTGCTCTAGGCATGAAGAACGAGCGGTGCGAATGATAGGCCTGCAGCACCAACGTACCCAGCTCTTCACCTTCCGCTGTCTTTACGATGTACCAAATGCATCGTTCCCGTTCTTCAGGTGGTCCCCAGTTCTCAATGGAGTCATTTAAGTTGAAGCCGCCCCTTATGATGATTCCATCAGCCGCGAGCCGTTCTGTGACCGGCGCCATAAATTGTTGAATCCATGCGCCATAGGCGCGATCACCAAACTTCTTGAACATCTCGGACAGTTCATCCTTCTTTTCGTCGTAGACTGCTTTCCACGCATGGGATAAAATATCCCCGGCGGTACGGGCAATGGAATCAATTGTGGTTGTTTGCATGTTTATAAGCTCCTCTTTTTGGTTAATCTAACAGTGATAAATAATAATATAATACCGTTAGATTAAACTGTTGTGCTATACTTGTCAAGAGATAAAATGGAAGGTGACCTAATATGGCAAGAAGAAGAATTCATCCCTTAACAACAGATAAAGGCACGAATCAGAGTGAGCCGCTTCACACGCCTCTCGATCGTGCCCGAATTGTCGGGATCATGCTGGAACTGCTGCAAGCCGAGGGCTTGGATGGCATAAGTATGCGCAAAATCGCCGACTCACTTGGCGTGAAAGCCTCATCTTTGTATTACCATGTGAAGGACAAAGAACAGCTGCTTCATCTTTTGGCAGAAGAGATCAGCACAAAGATTGATTTGCCCGATACCACTTTGGATTGGAAAATGCAGCTGCGGCTGTGGTCGATGAGCTTCCGGCTAAGTCTGCTGCAATACCCGGATGCTGTGCACATCATGAACGCGACCTTTGCGGCAAGTCCTAACCGTTTGGCTCATATCGAATTTCTGTTTCGGGCGCTTGTAGAAGCCGGATTTAAGGATGTCGAAGTGCCGTGGCTTGCTTCCATGCTCAAGAACTTCATCTACGGCTTTGTCGATGAGGAATGCAGATTACGGGATCGAGCGAAGCTTTCAGAGGAAAAACGGGAAGAATCGGAGATAAGGTACAAAGAGATTGAAGCATTGCCTAAGGAGCGATATCCCCACTTTATCCGCCTAGCCGGTTATACGACTTCTGTGAATTGGGAGGAAGAGTTTTCGTTCGGGTTGGATATTCTGCTTGCTGGTTTCGTTGATAAGCTTGCAAGAGGCCTACACGAATGATTGCATACAAGATCGGCTGTTCCGGACGTTTGAATTCCGGAGCATCTCAGGGTGTGACAATCCATGTTCCTTCGCTGCAGACCAGCCGCCCCTGAAAAAAGATTAGGCTATTTCTAGTTGGCTGCCAACGTCCATTTGGGCAATTGGCAGCCTGTTTGCTTAAATTATCGCGAGCAGCAATATGCAAAAAGAAGCCGCTTCAATACGGCTTCTCATAGTTCTTGAAATCCAAAATGTTGTTTTGCTAGCTCTTTGAATTTAACATTGTCAATCTGTTCCTTACTCGATTTCCCATTCATCCATTGTGTGAAAGATGTATCGGTTAACGTTACATTTCCATCGCTTGTAAGTTGGGTAATCAGCGGGGTTTTGTTGAATCGTGATTCTTTGTGCTGGACTATGATTCCTTGGACTTCGTTCAATTCAGATAAATTCTCTAATGGTCGTTTGGTATCAAAAGCATACCCTATTTTCCAATCTGTATCTTTATATTTTAGTTTCAGTTCAAGTACATAGTCGCCATAATCACTTTCCATTGCTTTGACTCGAAATTCTCCATTCACAGAGGAAGTAGTTTCTCCATTTAGCGGCACAGGCTTTAGTGGTAGGTTTCCACCAAATCCGGTATCAACCAAGTACGTTTGACCTTTATGCTGCAAAAGAATAGTAACATGAGTTCTCCCGAGTTTTGACCAGTCCTTCGTTGCATAATTGTATACTTCTCCGCGAACTAACGCTGCATTAAACCCATTTTCAACTAAGAAAAAATAAAGCAGAGGATTCAATTGATAGCATAGACCGCCTTCATTTTTTACGAGCATTTTGGTTATCAGACTCTCTTTTGTTATAATACTTGTTTTGTTTGAAATGATGCTTAGATTTTCAAAAGGAAGGGATAGTGCTGTTTTCCTAAGAATATGATCTAATGTTTCAAATGTAATTTTTTGATTTTCTGGAATACCCATTCTTTTACGAAATAATCCGTTTAACTCATACATAAGGAAGATTCCCTCCATGTTATTGATTCAAAGGTAGGTCATCAATTGCTTGGCGTGGCGTCTCATATCTTCTGTACGTTGCCTGAAAGCGCTATAGGCGATATGGTCGAGGCTGATGTGGATGAGACAGCAGATAAGACGTTCCTCTGATTGTGTGGGCCGTTCTCCATGTTTGTCCCAGTGATTATCTAGAATTTCCTGCAAGTCAATCTCTTGCCATTGCGGAAACCAAGGCCACCAATAAAGAAACAAAGCGTTATCGTAAAGAGGATCACCATAGAACGCATTTCCCCAGTCGATTACCCCCGTTAGCTTCCCTCCGTCCACAAGCACATTTCGGTTCAAGAGGTCGTTATGGACGATTCCTCGGTACTCTGGAAGTATTGCTACGAGCTGACGCAGCCTTTCTACCCCAGCATCGAAGACCCGTGCCTCCTGAGGCGAGGCGCCAAGCCGCTCGCGCCAGCCCATGAGTCGATCCCTGGGCTCAGCTACTGTGAGTAGCTCGGCCCCCCAGCTAGGACCAGCCTCAGCTGGACGCCAAAGGCCAACTCCCTCTGTACCTGTGAGGTCAAGTTTTTGAAGTTCGTAGAGAGCATCTAGCAATTGCGGAAGGACATGTCGTATCTCAGGCCCATTCAGCTCATCTAGATGCTTTCCAGATACTCGTTCGGATACGGCATAGAAGCCGCTCTCCGTCTCGCCTACTTCAAGAACCCTCGGAATCGGTAGTGTGTCCGACGAAAGTGCGCCCATCACACGATCCTTTTCAAAGTCGCCCAGATAAGTGCCGAAGCGGATAACCATTGCGTGCCCGTCAAGCATGAAGGAATAGGCTTTCGACCAATCACCGGCAGCGAGGGGCATAAGATTTTGTGCACGGTCACCAAAGTGTTCCTTTACAAACCGGTTCGCCTTTTCGAAATCCTCCATAGGTTCCTCCCTGCATATGTCGATTATTTAAAAAGAATTACGATTGAATCCATGATCGCATGATATCCAATTTGAGTATAAATTTTATTCGAAGTAGGATTACTGAGATCAGTGTATAGACTTGTTGTTTTATAACCACGATCTAACAAGATTTGAGTGAAAGCTGAAACACAATCAGAGGCATATCCCCTTTTTCTTTCGCTTATTGGAGTGTAAACATAGCTGATTGTTATATTATTTGGGGTTGGACGTGTAGAAGAAGCCATGGAAACCAATTCCCCGTTCACTTCCCATGCAACTAAACTTCCTATATTTATCATTCTTGCAGCTTTTTTATCTGCTTCTTCTAAACTTATAGGCTGGTTTGTTTCATTACAAAACTGATACACCCACTCTTTAATTATGTGAAGATCACTTTCTATAACACTCCGAATTTTTCCATTTGTATTTGTTTTTTTCTCTACTTTTTCTAGTATATATATTTTTTGGTCCATTTGGACATTTGCCTGAATCCCTCTAACGTTAGAAATATACATAGCTAGTTCAGTAGTTAATTTCTTTTCGCCTATAAAACCAGGTATATCCTGGATTGTGTTATTCAACTTTTCACCTATAACGTGTATTTCCTTTGATGTAAAAGGAACTGCTTTTGATAAAATAATTTGATTAGGATGTGTTTGTAGTAAGACCAAGCCTATGTCGTTGTCTTTTATTACAGTAGCCATTAAAAGAGGAAATTCATCATTTTCAGTTAAATATTGTAAGACACCTAATATTAAATTGTTTTCTGCTTCATATTGCACTAAGTAAGAGATAACATCTTTCTTAAATAATGTTAGATCCTCATACTTTAAAAGTCTTATCAAACAAACCATCCCCTTTGTATAAGTTATCTGTAACTCCCATCTTAATGCATTTACAATATCAATCATATGTTTGGTATTCATTACTTTAGAGACAAATTAAAAAAAACCGCAATATAAGCGGCTTGTAATGTAATAATGCTCTTGTCATCCCTACGATTTATTCAAATAAGGTGTTACAAGTCTCCTTACACGCTCAATGCCTTCCCACATATCTCCTGGTCCGTCATATACAATTGTTAAGGGACCTTCATAACCAGCTTGCTTGGCAACTTCCATACAGCGATTAAACTCAGCTTCATCCGGATATCCATCCGCATTCGTTTGTGCTTTGGCATGGATCGACTCACTGTGAGGAATCGTTTTGACAAGCTCGCCATATTTTTCGGTTCCTTTAAAATTGCCAAAATCCGAGGTTAGCCCAAGGAGCTCCCCGCATCCTTCCAATAAAGCAAGGCAATTATCCGCGATTGATGTTAGTGAGTGAAAGTTTTCAGTAACAACACGTACTCCTTGCGCAGCACCATAAGAGCTTAGTTCTCGAAGTGCATCAACCGATCTATGCAAAGCTTTTTGATCCGTAGGTTCCGCATCACCAGCTATCACGCGCACTCTTTCAGCTCCTGCTCTTGCAGCATTGTCGATCCATCCTTTGATCCAAGCGATGTCCGATTGTCTGCGCAAATCATCCGAACTAGAAATATCACCGTATTCAATTAACAGCGTGTAAAACTGAAGGCCTGCTTCCGTGAATGTGTGTTTTAATCTTTGTAAATATGATTCACTTGTATCCGGAAAATGAAAATGACACACTTCCAGTGATCTAAAACCTTTCTTTGCAAGAACCGCCGGCAATTCAAGCAAAGAGATGAGTTCAGGTTGGTCTTGGGTAACCGTTATTTGAGTACGCGTGTTATCATCCCAGCGGGTCCACCGCAAAGGCCCCAGATTCCGATGTAAGCTCCAACTCGTTAATGATAAAAATGGCATATCTTCCACCCTTTCGTCGCAACTGTTTGGTAGTATCTTATCAAAGTGTTGAGGTAATCACCATATTCGAAATCACAGATATATCTCTTATTGTGCTGCTTTTGTGCAACGGGTAACCTAGACCCAAAACCAAAGAAAGAGGAACTGCCACACAGCCAGCTCCTCACTTTGTCAGAAATATAAAGATAGTTATTACAGCATATGGAGAAACAAAGAGTAAGATTCTGCTTATAAATCTGTTTCTTATCTTGGTATACAGTCGATAAACTTTTCGAGAGATCCATCAAAAGGAAATGTTTTTTTTCTAATAAGTTCCTTTAAGCTATGTAACTCTTCCCAAGCTTTATGAATTAGAGCTTCTGGATAAGCAAATTTTATTGCATTGCTCTCAAACTCATCTTCGTCAACAACCTTCCATTCACCGTTTCTTTGTACATAATCCAGGTCTAAATCTACAAAAGAAACAATGTTACCTTCAATTTTCGCAGGCTGATTTATATTGCAATAAAATTGTTGAATTTTGCCGCCAACTACGTCAGCACTTACAGTAAACCATGAATTAAATGAGAAATATTCAACTGTCCAAGCTTCTATGGTAAAAACCTTTTGCTTCGTGTAATGATTTAATTTTCTTCCATACTTGCCTAGGACAAAAATGTGTGAATCCGTCTTTTCTAATAAAGTTGTGTTCCATTCATAATGTAGTAAATTTCCATATTTTAAAACCTGAATTGTTATTTGATTATCCATTGTATCATCCTTAAGCTTCATAATTCCTTTGTCATAAATACACTATATGGGTCCTCTATGTAATCGGAAAAGGGCTTGCAGTATTGAAACCCAAAACTTTCATACAGTCTTCTAGCTGGTCCGAAAGCATCCATTGAGCCCGTTTCCAAGCTTACCCGTTGATACCCGCGTCGCTTGGCTTCTTCAATGATGTGTTCAAGGATTCGCTTTGCAACACCTTTTCTTAGATGTGATGTAGAAGTTCGCATTGATTTTATCTCGCCGTGTTGACTATCAAGTTCCTTAATTGCTCCGCAACCAACTAATACATCTTGTTCCCATCCACTCCAGAAGGTGATATCCGGTTTTTTCAATTTATCCAGATTTAGAGCATGTGTACTTTCTGGCGGGGATAGAGATGCCATATCCTGAAGATGTTCTACTATCAATGCAACCACGTCAGGTCCAGTTAAATCATCTATTTTAATATCCATTAAAATCACTCCAAGTCTCTATTTTTTAATCATTATATTACGTTTTAATATTTTCATCTACAGTATCTACCCTCTATTCGCCAATGTCAGCGATCAGGCGCTTATTCGCAATTTCCTGGTTCGATTACGAGCTTGCATATATGAACTGAGAAGAAGAGACTTACTCCCTTATTTTATTTATTGAGTCTCTTCAGCATAATTACCTCTTAATTACATACAAAATGAGCAGACAGCCATGGCCACCTGCTCATTTTGGTATTCAACTATAATACTCAGTTGAACATCTATTTGGCTCTTCATTCATTAGGTTGCGTTGTTTGCCGCAGCGTTCTGTCTTTTCTGAATTGCATGCATTCCCATGATTACGCTACAAGTTCGTAAGTATCCAAATATTCGCATTGACTGGATTGTGAATGCTGTAACTGGTACCCCGGTTACTAACAGCGTAACGTTGACTGGAACCCTTACAGTAGCTTTGAGCTTTCGTTTACCGGCAAGTAGGTACAAACTCCGTATCACGAATGTTGGTGCAGGAGCAGCATCCGTACAAGGAGTAATTGTGGTATTTTAAGTTAAGATGTGCGCCCCTCAGGTGCACATTTTTTATTTTTAAAACACCAAGTAAACCAAAACAGTAATAAAATATGCATTCACCCAATGTGAGTGAATGCATTATGGTTAAGCATTATTTTTCGTATCAGTTATATGAGTTTTCGAATTTGAAAATTATCTTCGAGCAATACCCAATTTTGCGGAAATGGATAACCAAGTACCCAATAACTGACCCCTCTCAAGTTATATTCCTTGACCAGATCGAATTTGGCCTGAGCACTTCTTGCATCTTCGAACCAGACTTCATGTGTATGTTGTTTTTCATCTATATAGCGATAGTATGGCGTTTGGGACAGCTGATCATACTTGATCTCCGCCCCATGTTGAATGGCTCGACGAATAGCTTCTTGCATATCAAATGTCTCTGCCTGTTGTCCTTTTACATGAGGAAGGAGCCAATCACGTGCGTATAACTGAAAGCCCATAAATATTTTATTTCTAGGAATAACAGTGACCGCATAGTCAAGAACGCGTCGTATTTCGTTGATGGGGGATATGGACTGAGGAGGACCGAATCTGTATCCCCACTCATATGTCATGAGTACGACGAAGTCGACAATGTCTCCGTGGGCGGCATAATCGTGAGCTTCGTAGAGCAAACCCTTTTGCTCTGAACTGGTTTTCGGGGCAAGGGCGGAAGATACAAAAAAACCTTTATCATGCAGCCTGCGGACAGCAAGTCGAAGAAATTGATTATAAAACTCACGATCGCTAGGATATACATTCTCAAAATCAACATTTAAACCACGATAGCCCTTGTTTTCCATAATCGTTAAGATGTTGGTGATTAGCTTATTTTGCAATTCGAGACTGGATAAAATGGTGTGTGCCAGCTTCGATCCGGCTTCTGTTGCTGAGAAATTGGTGATTGACATGACCGGTACGACATGTTTGTCATATGCAGCTGTGATGAGCTGCTGATCATCAGCGGGCTCAAGGGTTCCATCATCCTTCATTCGATAACCAAAAGGGCATAAGTACGTTAGATGCATCCCATCCTTCCGAACTTGCCCGGCAGCCACCTTTCCAAATACATTGGTATAACCATTGACATCGATGATCTGCCTCTGCTTTTCTGGGACTTTCAAGTTATGACCAGGGGAAATAAGCGCAGGATTTGTAATCTCATTAGCTTGTGCAATGGCCTGCACAGTAACGCCGTATCGATGAGCGATCTCCCAAAGTGACTCACCCTTCCGCACGGTATGATACAAAACCGGAATAATTAATGATTGACCCGGCGTGATTTGCGTGACATCGCTTATTAAATTTGTCCGAGCAATAGCCTCTAATGTGATGCCGAAACGGCCGGCAATTGTACCAAGCGTGTCTCCTAATCTGACCACATATTCGGGATAAGGAGCTGGGATGACAAATGCCTGACCGATGACTAAACGATTGGGTTCTCGGAGTTCATTGACGGCGATAATCCGATTGGCATTCACACCATAACGACCTGAAATCAGCCATAGATTCTCTCCTCTTTGCACCACATGAATTTGCACTTTTATACCTCACTCTCGCCTTAAACTTCTATCTGTACTTTATTCCGCTAATATCTCTAGTGATTTGGGCGAATACCCAATTTAATGGAATCAAATCCACTCTATTACATTAACCTCAATAATCCATATCCTACCCTCTTTATCTACAGCAAGATCAATACCACTCTGAAATGGAATAAAAAACGAAAAAACCAGCAAACACAAGGTTGCTGGTTTCTCTTGAAATATTCTGCAGACATGCGCTGCTTTAGTTACTAATGAACTCCTGTACCCATTCGCCGTTATAGAACGCAACACCGATTTGGGTGAAGTTAGGGCTTAGAATGTTTTGACGATGACCTGCGCTGTTCATCCACGCTTTCATGACAGCTTCAGGCGTTTGTTGACCTTTCGCAATGTTTTCACCTGCGTAGGAATAGCGAATGCCATATGTGCTCATCATATCAAAAGGAGACCCATAGGTCGGCGAGGTATGATCGAAATAGCCGTTGTTGTACATATCCTTCGCTTTATCCAAAGCCATGGCCGTAAGTGAGCTGTTGCTAGTTAATGGACGAAGTCCTGCCTTAGCTCGTTCTTGGTTAACTAGGTTAACGACTTGGCTAGCAAATGCTGATTGGGATGGCACAGTCGTAACTGGCGTTTTTGTACCTGCATTTGTGCTCGTGCTTCCAGGGATGTTGAGGCTCATACCAGACCAAATCACGTTCGGATTGGCAACCTGAGGGTTTGCCTTAATAAGCGAAGATAGGCTTATACCATACTTCTGGGATATTAACCACATGGTATCATTACCTGATACTGTGTGAGTTGCTGGTGCGGCCATTGCCGCGCTCGATCCTACGAGGATGCTCAATCCTATTGCGCCGGTAACTACGAGCTTTTTATAACGTTTCAAAATAAACCTCTCCTTTTTGCGGCCTGCGAGGTTAGCTGTCGGATTCGGGTCAAAGAGTAATCACCCGGCCGCAGATAGCGGCTTCACCCCAAATAATGGTTCCCCCGTGCTTGCTGGAAGCTTCGGCCTTCTGAGTTATTTGATCCACATGGATCTTACAAATTGTATCATGTGAAATCATGGAGAACATGACTCAAAATTTTCCAAGAGCATCCATTACGTTTTTTTGCATGTAAACAATCCCCTCATTCAATTAATATATCGAGTGGCGTTCCTAAGCTTCGGTACAAGTAAATGATATAAGTTCCCGATAAGCAATCCTATAAATAAGTACATCAAACCTCCAAAAATGCCATAAATAACTGTACCCATGATCGCGCTAAGGATGCCAAAAATGACTTGATCCTTATTTTTTGCCGGTGAGGTAGGCGGATCTGTAAGCATAAAAAGTGCAAAGAAAAGGGATGCATTAATAAAAGGCGATCGAAGTGCGTCAGTGGCGTCTCCGACATCAATAATCCCCATAATCAATAATAAGATGAAATACGTTCCTAGAAATGAAAAAACTTGAGAAAATTTGTTCACTCGGTTCGTCACCATGAATCCGCCAATCAATAGAAACACAACTGTCCATGTGGGAAGATCCCCGAATGCACCCCACCAGCTTTGTCCTGTTCGAAAGAAAAGGATGGACAGTAACAGTCCGAATGCCGCTGGATTGAAGATTGGTTTTTTCTTGTGGACAAGTAAATGTTTCGACAAAATAGCCATAATGGAAGTTGCAGCAACAATATACCAGGAGGAAGTTGTGCTTAAGATTAAAGCTATGATTAACCCTGTTATCACCGCACCGTCCGGCATCATTCGCTTCCTTTTGGCAATACGGGAACAAAGGGTATCCACGGCTGAAGAAATAACGACGGCAATGAAACTATTATAAATGCCTCTAATATCTACTGACCGTATGGAGGCTATTAATAGAAAGGCAACCAAGGAAACTATGACATATCCCTTTGGTGTTTTAATCCATTGGTTAACTGTCAATTTATATACCCCCTACTCTATATATTTGTGAATCGGATGATATCAAGATACCTTTGAGATCAACTTCTTCTATTAACACTCTCCCGCGGTCCAACCCCAATAAGAAGAAGGTTGTCGAGAAGGCGTCCGCCATCATAGCGAAAGGAGCGATGACGCTGCAGCTGACCCATTCGCCCGGTGATTGTTTCGTTTTGGGGTCGATGATATGATGCATACCGGCTTTTAATTCGCTCTTGCGCTCGTAACTTCCAGAGGTACAGACCGCCTCATTCGATATTTCAACCGTTTGAATGATTTGTTCTTTGTACTCGGGATGCTGAATGCCAATTCTCCACTTGCTGTCATTTTCGTCTACTCCCCCAGCATAGAGGTCACCGCCAGCATTGACGACAAATCCTTCAAAATCTTTCAACTCGTTTGCGGCCAAGTCGATTGCGAATCCCTTAGCCACGGCACCTAAATCAATCACCATCGGCTTCCGCAAATACAATGTACGATCCTGCTCATTTAAGATGATATCCCGATAGGAAGCGGAGCCCACCGAGGAGCTTTGAATGGTTTCCCCAGTTAAATAATGCTGATTGAATCCCAGTTCTTCCATCGCTTTTCCCACTGCCGGATCAAATATCCCATTCGTCCATTTCGCTACTTCCAAAGCAAACTTCAAAGGCTCAAATAAAAACGGACTAATCCGAACGGGAGTTTTTATGACTCGGCATGCCGCCATCAATTCACTGTCCAGACTGAAACGGCTGCAGGCTTGTTCGACTTTCCGAAATGCCTCGAAAGCCCGATCAATGGCTGCTTCTGTCTGATCCTTTGATTTCCGAGTGACGACTTGTATATCTACAACGGTATCCATAAATAATTTCGTTTTTTTCATGATTTTGCCCATTATGAGTTTCGCGCCTGAGAAAGCGCATCTTGTACGGCATCTTTGAAAGCTTGTGTACTGTATGTTGCGCCCGATACATTCCTTACCTGCGCACTTTGTTTTTGTACCACTTCTTGAGGCAGCCCTGCGACATCATCAATTGTATAATGCATGGCAAAATGGCTGATTTCAACATCTGTAATTTTATCGCTTTTAATGGTAACTGCCACCTGAATTGATCCACGTCGATTGCTTCCTGTACCCGTATAGGTACCCTCTTTATAAATTCTATTTATTTGACTGCTTTTAGTCTGTGTAACTTGGACTTGTTGTTGTGGTTGCTGAATCGTTGCCTGAGTTTCCGTTGCGAAATATCCGGCGGCATAAATAGCTCCAATAGCTGTTGAACACAGAGCGACCCACTTTTTGTTCATTTTTGCCACGTGAATTTCCTCCCATATACATGCTTCATCGATAGTTTCATTATATGGAGAGAACATTAAAATTTTCTTAAGATTAACTGAATGTATTCGGAGTTATTGTTAGCTTTGAGAATTAAAAAACTCCCATCCCCAAAAAGGGATGAGAGTAAACTCTCCATGCTCATTTATTAAAAGTTGATTAAAAGACTATTATTGCAATGCTTGCAAAATGCGATCACAAAGATCTATTGTTCCTACATTGTCACCTCCGTTCGTTAGCTGAGTTAATCGATTTTGGCATTTTATTCAAAGTTTATCATTGTAGCACTAACATGTAAGAAAAAGAAGGATGAAACTCGACAAAACTCCTCCTTTTTCTAATTCGTCCTGCTTCCTATTTTAGAAACAATTCCATTATCTTGCCGCCTGCATAAATACCAACTATTCCTAAAATACCTGAAAGTACAGGCGGCGCGGGCAAAGGCAGCTTTAGCACCTTGAATAGAACACCAATAATTAAACCTGCTCCTAATGACAACAGAAGCTCCTTCATACTTTAGACACCTCAATTGTTTGACTGCATCCTTAATTTCGATGGCTTAATTGCTTTAGCATATTACTTGCTACTTCGATGTTGACTGCGATTGGCACAGGCTGAAGACCTTTTGTCATACTGACATAGTGTTTAACCACATGTAGGACCGTTCTCAATAATTTGCTTCAAAGGGCTGACATTTATTACAATAATCGAAACAGGAAATTGATTTGATTCGGGCTACGCCTTTCGCCATTCACCTTATGTTTATTCAATGTGAGGAATTCCCACTGATCTTAATTTCCCTCTCGGTTCCGTCTCCAATGATTAACGTAATAGCGTAATCCTTAATCAGAGGTCCAATCGGATCATCTGAATGCTTCAAATCCAGTTCGGAATTGAAAACAAGTTGGATTTCCTCCAACACAATGCAAATTTTATCATCCGCAGGCTTCTTGCAGCCCAAGTCCAACGTAATCCAATCGTCATAACCAACCAGGATAATCCACGCTGTAACCATTTAATTTTCTTGTATTTTAAGAATTTTTTATAAGATCTTTATCTGAATACAAAAAAGAACAACGCCAAACTTTGTTTTTACAAAGTTAAACGCAGCCCTTTTTGATGATTAATAGATTGTATGCGTGATTAAAGTGAGCCTGAAGCTTGACTGACCAATGACACCAGCTGTCCGGAATCAAATGAATCCCCTTTACGCAGCTTTAGTGTTTTTCTTTCCGGTGGACCATCGAACATGCCTTCTGGAAGCTCCAGCTCGATAGCATTAAAGATCGTAAAGCTGACCGCGTCTTTCGACGTCGAGATGACAGCAGCGTATTTTCCGTTTTTCAAAAAATGGGGCTTCTTATACTGCATACGCTCATGTACATCCGGTATGGCCTGGTGGACGACTTCACGAAGATTTTTGGACTGTTCCCCCTGCCATGGTTCTTTTAACGCTTCAATAAAATCGGTTACTTCCTGATTCATACTGATACACTCCTTTATGAAAGTAATGGTCTATTATATTCTTTTCAACATGTTGATTTGGTCCTCTAAATCGGTTTCCAAGGCCTGTATTCTTGGGTCTCGCGTAGACTCCATATTCTCTTTGAGCTCCCGCATCTCGATTTCGAATGCCCCGTGTCCTCTTGGAATTGGCATCCGGAGCGCCAAATCTGCAGCCTCATCTTCTGAATTCACATCGATCAGCGTATATCCGGCAATGAGCATTTGATCTGCTGGAAAAAGGCCAGTCTTAATTTCCGGCTCTCCCCCATGTAATGGATACAATATCCTGATCCCGCTGGAGCTTGGCTGAAGCTCTTCTGAAGCCAGGAGCGCACCGGATCTGGCTAAAGACTTCTTGTACGAAACCATAGCATCATTGTGTTCCCGGCAGATCTTTACACCCGCCTCCGAGTACCCTGTCGCCTTGAAAATCAACATAAATCGCAAGATCGTTTCCCTCCTTGTGGGAAGATGACTTGAGGCAGCAGCTAGCTGCCGTAACCCTTCCCCTACTATGACAACGAACGGGAAACTATGTAATCGACAAGGCGGCTAAAAAAATTATTTCGATGCTTCAGACTCACATTCAGAAGCTCGGTTCTTTAAAAGCTCCTGCTCACGGACATTCTGGGTCATCGACACCGCACGTTCAAATTCTGTACGAGCTTCATCGAACCGCCCCAGCTTCACTAGGAGATCACCGCGAACGCTTGGGAGCAGATGGTATCCCTTGAGGGAAGGTTCGGCGCACAGCTCGTCGACAATCTGCAGCCCGAAGGCAGGACCAAACGCCATAGATATGGCGACCGCCCGGTTTAACTCGACGATCGGCGATGGCGTTACCCTAGACAACGCTTCATAAAGGGCTGCAATGCGGATCCAATCAGTCTCAGCTGCGGTAGGCGACTGTGCATGGCAAGCAGAAATTGCAGCCTGCAACGAGTATGGACCGAGCGGGCGTCCAAGCTTCCGGCTGCGCTCAAGTGCTGCCAATCCACGGCGGATTAGCAAGCGATCCCACTGCGCCCGGTTTTGGTCCATCAAAAGTACGGGTTCACCTGTGGAGCTAACTCGGGTTTTAAAACGCGAGGATTGAATTTCCATTAAGGCAACTAGTCCGTGAACTTCCGGTTCATGAGGTGCGATTTCGGCAAGAACGCGTCCCAGTCTAAGCGCCTCCTGACAAAGCAGAGGACGTATCCAGTGATCCCCCGAGGTCGCCGAATACCCTTCATTGAACATAAGATAAATGACCTCGACCACTGCATACAGGCGTTCTTTGAGTTCTTCTCCTACAGGCACCTCAAAAGGAACCTTTTCGGCGCTGAGCGTTCTCTTGGCCCGAACAATCCGCTGGGCAATCGTAGATTCGGCGGCAAGGAAAGAACGTGCGATTTCATCAGTGGTAAGCCCGCATAACAGGCGCAGCGTTAGGGCAACTCTCGCATCCTGTGATAACACCGGATGACAGGTCATAAAGATCAGGCGAAGGAGATCGTCACCGATCTCCCCATCCAAAATACGATCCATGTCTTCCTCCGTATACAAATCCATACCGTTGGCAATCTCTATGTATTTCTGATCACGCAATTTAGTCCTGCGCATATAATCGATCGCGCGCCGCTTAGCCGTCGTCATCAGCCAGGCTCCAGGATTGGCTGGAATTCCGATTTCCGGCCATCTTTCAAGGGCAATCACCAATGCATCCTGGGCAAGATCCTCTGCGAGACCCACATCCCGTACCATTCGCGTTAATCCCGCGATAAGCTTTGCTGATTCAATTCGCCATATTGCATCAATAGTCCGCTGTGTAATGGACAATGTCACGCTTTCTTCTGCTCCTGAGCCTGTTTGCGAAGGAGCGCTTCTTTCTCCTGCGATTCGGTATCGTTCGTTAACTCCTCAAACTCAAATACCTGTCTGAGCTCAATCTCGCCTTGTCCATATCCGTGGGGATCCGGCATGCGTAGTGCCCATTCTATAGCTTCTTCCCTGGATTTGACTTCGATCAGCGTATATCCCGCGATCATTTCTTTCGCTTCCGTGAACGGACCATCAATAACCTTTGGCTTGCCTCCAGGCTCCGGATAAGATATCCGGATTCCGCTTGAGCTGGGTTGCAATCCATCGGCAGCAAGCAAAACACCAGCTTTCACCAATTCTTCGTTATACTTTTGCATGGCATCAATAAGCTCCTGGCTGGGCATAGTCCCCGCCTCAGAATCTGTTGTAGCTTTAACAATCATCATAAATCTCATATGTGATTACCTCCTATTTTTAGTGTAGCTTCGTTATTTTTTCGGCGTCAGGATGAAATATTCCTGCCGCCCATTGTTGACGCTTTGGGGATGCCCACGTTTTATAACTAAAGATTGCCCATACAGAATGCTGTAAGCTCCGATGAAATCATTTTTGTATTAAGTTTCTTGGTATGGCCGAGTCCCTTTTTACTCAGCAGTTGCGCATTGGGCAGCACGTTGGCTAATGCCTGTGCACCGTGACGCAACGCAACCGGGCTCTCTGTACCTTCGAGTACCAGCGTTGGGATCGTGACTGTGCTCCACAATTTGGTTGGCAGCGACTTTCCGTCTATATATCCATCCAACAAAGCCGCATCATAGGGGAGTGTGTGTGCAACGGCCATGAGCTTAGACCACACACCTGGCATCATTCGCATCAAGCTGACAACGAATGAAGGAGCCCCCATGCCCTTGGTCATAAAGTACTTGATGGCCTCTGCCCGGCGATTAGCGGAAATAAGCTCAGTAACGTGCATTACGAAATTCTTCGGTGGCATCCGATCGGCAGCATCGACTACAAATGGTGGTTCATGCAGAGCCAGTTTCGTGATGCTTACCTCTCTTGATGCTGCCTTCAGGGCAAGAACCGCCCCGGATGACAATCCCCAAACACATGCTGAGCCGCCAGCTTCATCAATCAATGCCTGAAGATCTTCAATCTCGCGCCCTATGTCATAAGGCTGTGTGTCTCCGCTATCCCCGCGACCGCGGCGGTCGTAGTTGTAGACTGTGAAGTGCTCTGACATCTGATTTGCCAGCTGCACAAGTCCCGGAAATTTTCGGTAGCTGAACGCACCTGCTACCAGAATGAGTGCTGGCCCTTGGCCAACTTTGTCATAAACGATCCTAGTACCGTCTCTTGAAATTATTGAATACATTGTATGTCTCCTTTTCTGTTGTTTTTAGTCATGCTGCTACGTTCAACTTTATTTCTAGATTGTTTTGGGTTTAGATCGAATTCCTCTTTTTACTGGATATCCGAGCCTCTATAAAGACGACGAACCGTTAACGACAAAATCGACACAACTTCAAATAAAAATTTCAATACATTGATCCATGTCCCATTTAACCTGACGCAGCTTAATCAGTCCCTCACCGAATCCACTTATTTTTAACAAAGAAAATCGACAAGTCTATCCGATAACACAACAGGCTGCCAATATTGCCGGCAGCCTGTTGTGTTGATGCACTCGTATTCCGTCGTTCTATTTATACTAATTGATACGTTTAATTCTTGACCGCTGCGATCAAGAGGAAAATGGGGCGACGGGTTTCGTCTTTCATCTCTGGATACTTATCCAAAGTTTCTTGTGTTGGTTGAGGTTCGGAGAGTTTCATAATAGTAAAGCCAGAATCAATTAAGGCATTAACATAGGTAGCAATAGTTCGATGATATTTGACAACATCATTGTCCAGAAATCTCGCCTGCCGTAGACCTTCATTCTGGTAGTCGTCGACAGGCCAGTGCAATCGCTCGCCTCCCGAACCATAATACCAGTCTTGTGCAGCGAGTGCAGTAAAGATCGGATGTTCGACCGAAAGTATAAACGATCCTCCTGATACAAGACAATGATGTATGTTACGACAAACGATTTCGAAGTGCTCCACATAATGAAGAGCAAGCGAGCTGATCACAACGTCAAACTCCCCTGCTTCAAAGTTGATGTCTTCAATTGCGAGCCTCCGATACTCAATCGTGGAATCGTTGTTATTTTCTCTGGCATACGCTAGCATTTTCTCAGAGAGATCTACTCCAATCACTGACCGGGCTTGCTGTTCTCTTGCATATTGGCAATGCCAACCAAAGCCGCATCCGAGGTCAAGAACTCTTTTATCTCGAAGTTCGGGAAGCATAACACGAAGTACGGGCCACTCCCCGGCAGCATTTAGTCCACCAATCGAGCGTGGCATCTCACTGTATTTTTCGAAGAATCCGAGATCATCATATTTATTCTGTTTCATATTAACTCAAGACTCCTTACTTGAACTTATATTCTCACCTAGTCAAAAGATAAGTATATTGTTCTTTGATTTACGATATCTAGAGTTTATCATCAATTTGTGAAAGTCTTTATTTAAAATTTTATTTTAACTAAACAATCCTGTTTATTTAAAAGTTCTGCATTAGTGCAATAGCAATAGATTTTAATCTATTGAATCCAAAATCCGTCACATCATTCTCCTGGTTTCGCCGTCATCCGCATATTATTTTCTTCTTTTTTAACAACCAACTTATTCCTGCTTGTATGATGCATACAACCGTCCCTGCAGGGGGACATAGGCAAAGCGCATGCCAATGTCGGCATGCGCTTCTAAGGTTTCGAAAGTTTTTTATTCTTCTTTAGCTGTTTCCACATATTTTTTGAAATTATCTAAAATCGCCTGCCATCCGGCTTGCTGCATCTCGATAGCGTTGGTCTCTTCCGCTTCGAACGATTCGATGATTTGCGTTTCATTGTCTCGGCCAATAAAAGTGATCTTCACTTTTCTACCATCGCCAAGCGTATAGGAGATGCTCTCATTCATGCTCACCTCATCATATACGCCGCCGAAATCAAATCCCATGCTGCCGTCCTTGGCTTCCATTCTCGAGACGAATTTACCGCCGGCTCTCAGATCATTCTCGGCAAACGGAGTATGCCAGTCATCGGAAGCCTTACTCCATTGCTTAATATGCGTCGGCTCCGTCCAATATTTCCACACGCTTTCAACGGGAGAATGAACGATTGTTTCTATCGTTATCGTTGCCTGATTACTTGTTCCCATTAAATAACCTCCTGTGATGAATCTATTATTCTCAAATATTACCATAATCATTCACCGCTGTCGATATGTCTGAAGTGCCCTTACTTTAAAGGTTTCTTCGGACATTAAACTCCACAAAAAATCCCCTCCAAGTAACGATTTTGCCAGTCCATAGTTCTTCACGCATTTCCTGTATAAACTTAACAAGCATTTCATAAGGTACTTTAGATATTTCGGATAGTTCTTGCCAGAAAAATGGTGAAAAATTTGTAGCTAGGACTCCTGCAATATCGAGAACTAATTCAATTTTCATAGTGATTAATGCGATATGACTACAAAATATGATATAAAGGCTTTTCTCTTATAAAATGAACGGTTAGGCCGGGGAACTGTTCCTGCAGTCTTTCCGCCAATTCCTTCATGCCGGGCTCTTCGCTTTCCGCGTGACCCAATGCGATGTATGCCTTGTTCTTGCCTTGATGAACAGCGTCGCGAATATATTCCGGCGTTTCCCATTCCGGCCCTTCTCCTGCGATCACCAGGTCGAGATTGTAATCATTCAGCAGTGGGAGTGCCAAGGCTGCTCCCCCTCTGTAGCCTGCCAATAGCCCAATGCGGGTGCAAGACATCTCTATTTCCCCCACAACACGCACGAATGGTATCTGAAGCTTTTCCTTCAAGTATTGCGCCGTGCGTTCAAGGGTCATGCAAGGAATTTGCACAACCGTTGCGGCGGGCAAATGCTCTTCAACGTAGGGCGCCCAGCCCAGTGCGTTAATTAACCCCATCATAATACCGTCCGTTTTGTAGCGGTGAATATGATCGTGATAACGATAAATGGCGATTCCTGTACGATCAAGCAATTCGCGCTTTTCGTTGATAACCGGATCATCCTGCAAAACCTCCATATCCTCCTGATGGCGGTAAAACGTCCCTTCATGTGAAATGATCAAATTGACTCCTAAAGCAGCTGCCTGCTCAATCACAGCCTGCGTGGCCAAAAAAACGACGACAATTCCCGTTACTTCCGTTTGGGCCGATCCGACTCTCAATGAATCCACAGTGGGCTCGTTTACTGGAGCCTGCTCTAACAATCGATCAATAACCTGTCCAATTGTAATCGTCATCCAAACCATCCCTTATATGAAGTGATCAGCAAAATATAGACGGGACTGTAGACAGATACAGGTTGCCACGTCTGCTTGTTCGTCCCGTCTTCCATATATTAGTTTATGATACGGCCGTATTCGTCAGGAATGCCCGATTTACGGAAGAAGTAGGTATTAATCTGGTCACGCCACTCCTTCGCATGTGCCGCTTGCTCTCGCAGTCGGCTCCTCACATCTCCGAAGCGCTCAGCATCTACTTTCCCCTCTAGCGAACTCCAGATCTGGGCCAATTCTTCCACCTGAAGAACGCCGCCGAAGTGAGTATCGTAGATGTGCTGGATGACCGTCTTACCTGTCTTCAGTTTGTGCGTATATGGCACATGATGGAAAAAGAGAAGCAGTTCATCCGGACATAATTCCCTTGACTCGTACCATTCCGAACGCGGCGCAAAGTATTGGGATGTGTACCCTGTTCCCGATTGGATGGTTCGATCTACGCCGATGCCGTGGCAGTCGGCAAAATGGTACGTCCCCCATCTTGAATATTCATATCCGTCTATGTTGGGGCCATAATGGTGACCTGGATTGACCATCCATCCTACGCCAAGAGGAGCTGTGTAATTTTCATAGATTCTCCACGAATCGAGAAGCATCTTCGACACACTGCGTACTACATCGGGGTCAGAACCGAATGTCATGTAGATCCATTCTAACGTGATTTGCTCAGCTGATAGCTGCGGATTCCATGCAAGCCTTCCAAAGCCATATAAATTGGCTTGTGCAAGCGTGTGTCCGGTCCAATTCGGGTTGTCTCCAATATTCGATACCGCCGCAATGCCCCCAAGCCGTCTCCCGAACAACAGTCCGCTTGCAACTTTCGCAACCGTACTTCCGCTCCCATGGGCAAACGTATCGAAATCGAGAGCCTCTTTCCACTGGGGGATCAGGTAGCACAGATGCCTCTGCTGGCCCGTGTACTCCTGCGTAATCTGCAGCTCCAGCACCTGATTCGTCGCGGACATCGCTCCGAGAAGCGGAGAAAGCGGCTCGCGGACCTGGAAATCCATGGGTCCGTTCTTAATCTGCAGAATGACGTTATCGCGAAATTTCCCATCAAGTGGTGTAAAATGATCAAACGCCGCTCTCGCCCGGTCGGTCTTGCTATCGCGCCAATCCTGCTCACAATTGTATACGAAACAGCGCCAAATGACGATCCCGCCGAAGGGCTGAAGCACTTCCGCCAGCATATTCGCACCATCAGCATGGTCACGCCCGTAAGTGAACGGCCCGGGTCGCCCCTCGGAATCTGCCTTTACCAGGAAGCCGCCAAAGTCCGGGATCTCCCTATAAATCTCCTCAGCTTTCTCCTTCCACCATTGCCTGACATTTTCGTCAATCGGGTCTGCGCTGGTCAGGCCTCCAAGCTCTAACGGACTAGCGTAGTTGACACTTAGGAACGTTGAGATTCCATAGCGCCGGAATACGCTGGCGACCCGAGCGACATCCGGTAGCAGCTTATCCGTAATCAGCAGGGATTCTACGGAGTGTACGTTCACGTTATTGATCGAAATGGCATTGATTCCCACCGATGCCAGCAAGCGGGCATAATCACGGATTCGCGACATGTCTCGAACAATCTCATTATTTCGGTAGAATATGGATTTCCCCGCATAACCTCGTTCAATCGAACCGTCCATATTATCCCATTGATTTAGCATCCGCAATCCGTTAGCGGGCGTTTCCGTAATCGAAAGATTAGTCAAACTCTCACCGCATTGCATCAGCCGCAGAAGATGGAAAACCGCGTACAAGGCTCCTTTTGCTGATTGGCCGGCAACCACAAGCCTCGATTGTCCATCCATCGATACGTTTCTGATCACGTAACCATCTTCGGATCCATCCGGCCAATTTAGCTCGGCATCAAGACCTTGTAACTGCCCGCGAACGCCGATCAGGATGCAGGAACTCCCATTGGAAGCCGTGGAACGAGGGGGCCTCACTCCAAGCATAGCATCGAGACCATCCATTAACTCCGCAACCGCAGTCTGAAGCACCTCTGATAAAGGACCGGGCACGGCGATCTCTCGTGCCCATACCTGATATTCATCTACTCTCTTGTCATCGTTTATAGGCGCATTGCGTAACCAGCAGGCATATGCGTTCGTGATGTGACTCATCGTGATACCTCCGCTAGTTTATGTTCATTCAGGTAACGACCTCTCAAATCGGAACCAACCGAAATCGAATTGGCTTCCCGGCAAAAATAGAAAGGTTACTTTTTGGAGGCCTGTTATTTTTTCCAATTCAAAGACCCGCTCTTCGTAACCATCGGACTGTGTAAACTCGATGAGTTGATTTTCCTCACCTTCCGGATTAGCGAAACGAATATGAATGGTATTTTTATCAAGAACTGATCGGCCATAGACGACAAGCTGCGTTGCCCCTAGGCTTGTAAAATCCATTTGGTCGAATTCCAAGAAAACATTATTTCCTATCCCTTCAACGCTGGCTTCCGAGATCGTAAACGTATCGCCATAAATGCGATCGCATTCCGTGGCGTAATTTATCTCGAAGGCTCTGTTCTGCTTTTGGAACGAAAAACCCTTGATGTGCACCTTCTTCTGAAGGACGAAGCAAATGGAAGTGATCCCGCAAAGACGCTTGGATAATCGATAGGTTACTTCTTGATACACATTCCACTTGGACGGTTTCTGATAGATGACATCCGCTAGGAGTTCACTGCCCGCTTCATCTGGCATGCCTTCCCAAATTTGCAGGGAATACTCTTCACTGGACAAGGCGAAAATCGGAATCGTAATCAAATCGGACCCGTGCGTTCCGAAATCAATATCACGGAACCCAACTTCAGTTTCACCGTCCCGGCTTGTAGCTACACCTCTCTCGTTTCCGTTTCCAACCTCCCCTTTACTGTAATCAAAAAGGCCGGCAGAGATAAATCCATAAGGATCCTTGTAAGCTGTGCCGAGTCCGACTGCTTTAAATTCCAGCTGGGAGATAAGCTTCGTCTTGTTCGTACCGTTCTTACTCATACAGCGAACCCGGAAATCGCCATCGCCCCATGCGGTGATTCTCGCTTCTTGGCCAAATGCTTCCACTTTCGCAAGATTGGAGGCAATTCCCGTATCATTCACAACACTCCACTCGACCTCTTGATAGGAGGTATCTGCGGGGTACAGGCAGGCTTGCAGCGTCATCTCTTTTCTCGTTTCGTTGAACATCTGTCCGGACGGGCTTACGATTTCAATCTTGCGTAATGGGATTTCATCTACGGTTCCCATGATCAGCGGCAGCTCTTGATTCTTGGTATGGGCGAAACCCCCAGCTAAGGATGTTTCTTCCTTTACCGGAAGAACATCAAATTCCACCGTCTGACTCTCCAAACCAACGGAAGAAACCACAACCCGAACCTTGCCAGGCTCCAGGGTAGCCCCGATAATCGCCATAAGTTTGCCGCTGAATAGTCTTCTGCTTATCCCTTTATATGGATCATAGTCGGTACTATCGCCATTATCCAAACCAAGCAAACGGCCTGCCCCCGTCACCTCGACACGTACCCGATTGCTTGCATTCTCCACCGGATTACCATCTGAATCTTCCATGTAGATTTCCAGGAAGATCAAGTCCGTACCATCGGCCATCAGGCTCTCCTTATCCGGCAGCAGACAAATATTCTTCGCATCCCCAAAGGACCTTCTTATATCCGTCGCAATGACACGGCCCGTTTCATCATAGGCTATTGCTTTCAATTCCCCTGCTTCATAAGGAAGCTTCCACCAGCCGACCAGCTGGGTTCCATGCTTATGATCGATATCAAAGGTTCCCACGATAGCGCCACCCAATTGCAATTCGATTTTCGGTGCATTCGAGCACACTCGAACATCGATCAATTGGCCCGGATTAAAGTCCCAATAGGGAAAAATATGGACCATCGGATTCGTCCTGAAGTCGGTCCATGCCGATTGGTAGATGTAATACGAATCTTTCTTAAATGTAGCTGTATCAATCTGTCCGAGATAGGAGTTCTTAGTATGATAAGGCGTCGGTTCCCCAATATAGTCGAAGCCGGTCCATATGAATTGCCCTAGAGAGAAGGGTGCCTCTCTTTCCGCGATAATACAGGCCTCGACGGATTTGGCTCCCCAGCTCGTCGCACTATTTCCCAGAGCCGAGCACTGCTCGTCGTCATCGGCAAGAATGGACTTCTCGAAAGGGAATCGATAAATGCCTCTGCTTTGAACGAGAGAGGCCGTCTCGCTGCCGTAAATGATCCAATCGGGATGCTCCTCATGGTGCTTATGGTAATATTTCTCCGCGTAGTTGTAGCCGGCAATCTTCACGATATCCGCACATTTTTGCGCATTCTCCCAAGGCATATAATTAGAACCGATGGTCACACTGCCGTTCTGCTTCGGATCGTATTTCAGCACTTCATCCATAAGCATTCGAGTGATTTCTTGCCCTCTTGCATCTGCATGAGTGTCGTAAATCTCATTCCCGATACTCCACATCATCAGGCTCGGATGATTCCGATCCCGCTTGACCCAGCATTTCACATCGGCCTTAGCCCAATCTTTAAAAAATCTTGCATAATCATATGGAGTTTTGGATCTTTCCCACATATCGAACGCTTCAGAGACGACCAGAAATCCCATCTCATCCGCTAGATCCATAAGTTCTGCCGCAGGCATATTGTGAGCGGTTCGAATGGCGTTAACGCCCATTTCTTTCAAAATCGTTAGCCTTCTTCTCAAGGCTTCTCTATTGAAGGCAGCTCCAAGCGCTCCTAAGTCGTGGTGCTCGCAAACCCCGTTCAATTTCATTCTTGTACCGTTCAGATGGAACCCGAGCTGTGGGTCAAGCATGATTTCCCGAAGCCCGAGATTCTGAGTGATGCTCTCTACGACTATGTCTTCCCGATCCTCTGCATCATGCTGCAATTGGGTGACAAGCTGATACAGGTGCGGCTCTGCCATGCTCCATAAAAGAGGGCAATCTATCGATAGCTTCTGTCGATGAAGAAAGCTGCCCGCAACAATCTTGTCTGTCACAGTTGCAACAAGTTCACCCTTGTATAGGATCGTATGCGAGATTCTTGCGTCCTCCTGGAGGTTCAATTCCGTCTCAACTTCTACCTCCCAGCTATCGCCTACCCTTTTTGCAGCAACATAAATGCCATCCGTTACAATATGATCTCGCGCTCTCGTCTTTAGCCACACATTGCGATAGATGCCAGCCCCCGAATACCACCGGCTATTCGGACTTTGGTGGACGACCTTCACCACGATTTCATTATCCCCGTCAATGATCGCATCTGTGATCTCGTGTTCAAAGGATGAATATCCGTACTTCCATTCTCCAATATATCGCTTATTCACATAAACGGATGAGTCCATATAGACTCCATCGAAGCTTATTAAAATTTGCTGACCCGCTTCTTTGGCACATGTAAATCTCTTCCTGTACCAGCCGATACTATTTTCATACAGATTTAATGTATTGTAGATCAGCCAATCATGAGGGAGATCTACCGGCTCAAATGTCAAACCGGCGCCATCCGTCACATCCAGACTGCTCTTGGCAAATTCCCATTCACTATTAAACAGTGTCTTCTTATTCATCGTTTACTCCACGCTCCAAGGTATCCTCAAATATGTAAAAAGACTTATCGGGCATTAAACGAGTATTGATCCTTTCGCTATTTCATATATAGATGACTTGGGCTAACGCCACCAGTAATTTTCATATTAAAAATTCAGGATCTACGACAATGTCCATTGTCGCAGATCCTATAAGAGCGCTATTTGTTATGATTAGTATCCAAGCTTGCTCTTCGTCTTGTTAAAAATATCGTTTGCCATTTTGATATAGCGGGAAGCGCCGAGCGCCTCGACCTGAGCCACATAAGCATTCCAATCGTTTGCAAGATTAGCTTGGCCGGTGACGAACTTCAGGGTCATCGTATCCACATAATCCATCAGCGGTTTCGAGATCAGGTTCATTTGTTCGCTTTCATCCGGAGTACCCATGATTGGCGGAGCCAGCGTTCTCGGTTTACGATGAGTCTGAATGCGGCTGAGGTAGTCTTTCTCGCCTTCAGTCATTTTGGACATCCGCAGTTTAGTGGAACCGCCGTACGCGAAGTTGCCGCCACCGAAACCGAAGTCGACGTTTAATTTTTTCGTTGCTGTCGGGTTCATGCCGTTAAAGGAGATGTCCGGTTTGAGCGTGATATTGCCGCTCGCATCCTTCGTATAGGTCTCGCCTTCGACGCCCCACAAACTGAGCGTTTGGCCTTCGTCCGAATACCACAACCAGTCAACAAAGCGAAGCATTTTGATAAAATTGTCCTTGCCGAGCTTCTTGAGCGCATTCTGGCTGATCATAACTCCGTTCTCGAGACGCGACGTTTCGATTTGAAGCATCCCTTTCGGGCCGCCCGGTTGAACGATCATATACAGATCGGCGTTCGGAACCTGCATCTTGGTCTTGGAATCGGCCAGTATCTGGTAGTTGGCGTTCATGACATAAGTATCGCCTTTATAGAACTTGGCTTGTGCGGTTTTATCGTCTTGGGTGAAGGACTCCGGATCGAGCAGCCCCTCTTTGACCAGCTTGTTTAAGAACGTCACATAATCCTTGAACTCATTGGTCGAATTGGCGAATTCGAACTGTTTCGTCTGTTCATTGAAGCGCGTGCCGTTGGCAACTCCCCAACCGCCGGTTACGCCGTATTGAGCTGCCGTAATATTCAGCGTCGATTTTCCCGTGAATTCATCGGACATTACGTACTTCGCACCGGTAGACTCTTTCACTTTTTTGAGGGCTTGGTAAAAGTCTTCATAAGTCCATTTGCCTTCCTGACCTTTCACGTCGACTCCCGCTTTTTCGAAAATGTCTTTCCTAATCATGTAGGAGTAGCCTGCTCCCGGCGATTCCCACAGCCCTGGCAGCACATAATATTTCCCGTCCGATTTCAGCTTCTGCTGCAGGTCTCTTTCCATTCCCCAAGCTTTTACAGCCTTCTGATAGTTCGGCATGTACTGCACCCAATCGCTGATCGGTACAATTTGGCCTCCGGCTACGTAAGCGGATTCGTCATAAGTTTTGGGGATAATGAAGGGAGCATCGCCGCTGTTGACTAAGAGCGACTTCTTGTTCTCGTATTCGGTAGCAGCAACTACGTTTACGTCAAACGATACGTTCGTTTTTTCTGTGATCGAGCTCCAGAGCCGCCATTCCTTCTTATACGGATAGGTCGGTTGATCGCTGAACATAATCGAGTAATTCACAGGCTCATTCGAACGGAACGTTTGGCCTTCGCCAAAGGAGTAATTCTGTGGTGCTGCGGAGCTTGTACCTGGGGATGCGCTGCTGGACGATTCTTGCGTGTCGCTATTTGTACATGCTGTCATGCCGACGGTCATCAGAACCGCCAATGCAACCCCTACTGCTTTTGCAGATCTTTTCATTCTGTGCACCCTCTCAAATGTATATTTTTATATAACAGAAACGCCGCCATATAGATGCCTCTTAGTAACAACCCGCGATTGCAGCCTTTCCGAAACAAACCTAACGCGATTACCCTTTTACGGAACCAATCATCATGCCTTGCACAAAATACTTCTGCACGAAAGGATAGAGACAAATAATCGGCAAAGAAGTCAACACCATCGCAGTGGATTTAATGGTTGCCGCGATCTGAGCGGTCGCATCACTGCTGAGTCCAGCTTCAGTAGGATTAATCGCGCTGTCGATGATCTGCCGCAAATAGAGGGCGACCGGCCATTTATCTTTCGATTCCAGGTAGAGAGACGGACCAAACCAGTTGTTCCAGATGGAGACCATGCTGAACAATACCATCGTGGCCAGAATCGGTTTGGAGAGCGGAAGCGTAATCCTTAGGAAGATGCGGTAAACACCTAGGCCGTCGACCTTAGCCGCTTCTTCCAATTCGTTCGGCAAGCTTGCAAAGAAGGTCTTCATTAGGATGACATTGAAGGCGCTGATGGCGCCGGGTATGATAATGGCCCAGATGGTATCCCTCATGTGCAGCGTTTTGGCGACCAAGATATAGTTCGGGATCAGCCCGCCGCCAAAATACATCGTGAACAAGACGAAAGGGATAAAGAATTTGTTAAGACGCAACCTATCCTTCGACAACGGATAAGACATAACGGCCGTCGCCGCTACGGATATCACCGTTCCTACAATGGCATACAGGATCGTATTGCCATAATATTTGAAGAATTCAGGTCTGCTTAGCACGGCTCGGTACGTTTGGTTCGTAAAGTCAACGGGGAATATGGTGACCTTCCCTGCATATACGGCAGCCTCCGAGCTGAACGACTGAGCGACTAGATATAAGAATGGATACAAAGTCATGACGACGACAAGGGCCATGATGAATCCGTTAATAATCTGAAACATACGATAGGACGCTGACTCCTTCATCTGAACTACTCCTTTCTACCACAAGCCCGAATTCGTTGTTTTCTTGGAAATGTAGTTCGCCGACGTGACCAGAATAAGACCGATGACGCCTTCGAACAGACCAACTGCAGTGGCATAACTGAAGTTCCCGCCGGTGATCCCCATCCGGTAGACGTAAGTGGAGATAACATCTGCCGACTCATAGGTTAATGGATTGTACAAAAGCAGGATTTTCTCAAAATTCGCTCCCAATATGCCGCCAATATCGAGAATGAGCAGCGTCATGATCGTCGGCAAAATACCTGGAATCGTAATGTGCCATGCTAGCCGTAACCGATTAGCCCCATCCACTTTGGCCGACTCGTACAAATCGGTATTGATGCCTGTCATCGCCGCCAAGTAGAGAATGGTGCCCCAACCGAGCCCTTGCCAAATGCCGGACGTCACATAAATCGTCGGAAACCATTGCGGTAAGGAAATGAATGCAATTTTCTCTAAACCCAGATTGGCGAGCAGTGTGTTAAACGGCCCGGACATGGATAGCAATTCCTTGGTCATGCCCGCGACGATGACCATGGAGATAAAGTGAGGCAGATACGATACGGTCTGGACGAATTTCTTGATGCGAATCCGCCGAAGTTCATTCAGCAACAGCGCAAAAATCAAAGTGAGCGGGAAACGAATGACTAAATACAAGACACTTAAATACAAATCGTTGCGGAAGGCTCTCCAAAAGGAGGGATCCTTCATGAACATGGTAAAGTAAGATAATCCTACCCATTCCGTCCCGAACAAGTTGGTTCCGCCTCTATACTTACGGAAAGCGATTACATTACCAAGCATAGGAATGTACTTGAAAATGATAAAGTAAATAACGGGAATAAGTAGAAAGGAATACAACTTCCACTCCTTCCTGACGTGTCTTAGAAGAGGTGTCTGTAACACCGCCTTATTCGCAACTGACATATAATTACCCACCACTTTCTATTGAAAAATTGTCTCCTAATCATACACCAAAAAAATCTTCGCAATTGCGCTTAATCACTAGTCCCCTGAATTCTTATGCGCATTCAGAAAGCGCATACAAGACACTTTAAAAACCCGGTTAAGTTACTTATATCATTGCGTTTCCTCCTTACTAGTTAGTCACAATATCATTACAAATACTCTTCTTTTAAAAGTCAACACGAATTATGGGGAGTCCGAAGGTTTAATACAAGCAGCACATCAATTGCCGTTCCCCTCGTTATTCGAGTCATAAAAACCTGTAATTATTAAATAACAACATTGCAAACTAGAACGGTATTCGCTGAAGTATGAGCACCATCTAATTAATATAATTTTACAAAATGGCCTATTTTTTTACCATAGAAGAATACAAGAATACTTGTAATTATTAAATATCTTTTAAGAGCCTTATGGGCATGCTATGATGGACACAGTGCCTCCTTTTCCCGATAAAGGAAGCGATCCTGAATCATACAGGAGCTGATCTTTGCCATGGACTTCGAGCAGTTCGAATCAATTGTCCCCGAGGTTTTCTTATTCGTCGACCGACGCTGTTTTCCCGAATGGGAAATCATCCGACAGGAAATCGATTTTCATGACCTGACGTTCATCGTCGAAGGAAAAGCGAATTATTTTGTTAACGGCGAGAAAATAACGGTGGAAGCGGGGGATATGCTTTACATTCCCCAGGGAAGTATCCGCGAGGCACATACCTTCAAAGATGATCCCATGCATTCCTACGCCTTCAACTTTACTCTGTTGCAGCCCTCCGATAAAATCCGATTTCCGTTCGAAATCGTAACCAAAAATCGAATCTCAAGCGAAATCTTAAACTACATCCTTGAATTTAATCGCGTTTGGAGTGGCATGCAGCCTGGATATCGAATGTTTGCGAGAGGCATCTTTCATTTGATTCTCCACCAGTTACTGGCGATTTCCTTTCGCCATTCCCCTGAATCCCATTCTGATATCCGGATCGACAAGGTCAAGGAGTTCATCATCGACCACTACTCGAATGAGCTGGATTTGGCGACTGTCGCCAAGGTAGTCAATCTGCACCCTGTTTATCTCGGCAAGCTCTTCAAAACCAGCACGAGCTTCAGCGTCAAACATTTCATTAACATCATTCGGGTCAACAACGCGGAAATGATGCTGTCCGGCGGCGGGTTTTCCGTCTCGGAAGTGGCGGAACGCTGCGGGTACAAAGACAACTGCTATTTCAGCAATGTATTTAGATCCATTAAAGGCTATCCTCCATCAAAGGCGAGCATGCAAAAAAGAACCTAAGAATGAACCGCGGTTGTGGAATAATAAATAGAAGGCAATCGCTTTATGGCACATTGTGTACTGAGTGAGCTTTCAAGGCTGAAACCAATCCCAGAGAGTTAAAAAAACCGTCAGGAAGATCCTCCTGACGGTCCTCAATTAAACCCCATCTCCTCCCAATCGACCATCATTCGAATTCCTTCTAATGCAATGGGCTCATCATCCGCAAACAACACCTTATTAGCTTGAATTGAAGGTAGTTTCGCTCGTTATTGAGGAGTTCTAGCATCTTGCCAGAAGCTATTATACCAGGCAAAGAAACAACACCACCAAATGATTTGGGGAGGTATTTCATCATTTCAGTCCGATAAGTGCCAAAAGGACAGATTGGATAGTGGGTTTTGATTTCTTTGAGACAGATCGAGCCCATTTCCAGGCGTTACTTTCAATCTCTTTGAGCTCCTGATTATGTTCTCTTATCTTTTCCTCAAAAAAATATGGATAATTGTGCATGGTGTGTACCTCCAATTCCTTGAAAAGCTGACTTGCCTTCTCTTTGAGCTCATTATAATAAAAAAAGTATGACAACAGTCTGTCATACTTGAAGATATCGATTTAACATTTTTTCAATCTTATCTTTGAGCAATTGCCTTAACGCGAGTGGTTCAAGAACCTCCACATCATCACCAAAGCTTAAAATCGTTTCAACTAACCATTCAACTTCAGAAGGATTGATAATGGTAACCGTAAGCGTGCCATCTTCATTGAAATATTTATCCTCCGCATAAAAACAATCTAGGGCATGTGCCAAGGATCTGCCTGAGAAATGAAGAACAGCACCCTCGATTTCTTCTTTCTGATAGTCCAAAGAAATATCTTGTAGTAGTGTTGGGTGGATACGCTGGTATAATTCCGGCAAGCTAACCAAATCTAACATTCTTGTAAGTTTAAATACGCGATAATCGTTACGAGCCCTACAGTACCCATGTAAATACCAAGAATAATATTTAAACAGAAGGCTGACTGGTTCAACTATCCTATTGGCTCTCTCATTCTTAGAATTCATGTATTCAAATCGAATGACACGGCGATCCGTTATGGCTGCTCGAAGTGTATGGAGAGTTGCGTTGTTGGCTCGCCAGCTTCCAAGATCCATGGTCAAGCTTGGCATCTTATCGCTTTGAATGGTCTGAAGCCTATGTATTGTCTCCGTTGCTCGGTCATCCTTAAACACCGTTGCCGTACTGTGAAGTAGCGTGATTAATGACTCAATGTCGCTTGCGTGCAATAAACTTTTATCCATTTTATATTCTTTAATAATCCCATATCCGCCGTTAACGCCTTGAAAGGATACAACAGGGATTCCAGCCGCACAAATAGCCTCTATATCACGGTAAATGGTTCGTTGGGATACATGATATTTGTTCGCAAGCTCTGAAGCAGAAATGACTTCGTTATTTAAAAGCGCATAAGTAATCGATATTAACCGTTCTAATTTCATCATTATCACCCATTAAGTTTCTATAGAAATGCTGCCCGTTACTACAATGAGAAAGAGGAGCTGCTTCGCTGCAAGCTCCTCCAATCGTATCTCTTGTTAAGTGTCAGGAAAACCTTCTTTTAACTTCTTCTAATATTCGATCAACGATGGAATCTGTATGTGTAGAACCTGTACTACTCATTCAGCCGTTGTACCTGGTCTATCCATTGCATAAACGATTGTACATAGCGCTGCAGATATTTGCGGGTCGTTTCATCTATGAGCTTGCGAGTATCTGAATCAACCTTATCCAAAACTTGAGATATATACATTTTTTGAGACGGCATAACATATGATTGGGTGGCATCCAACGCTTGCCTAATTTGCTGCTGCGACAGAATCGTTCCTTTTGCGCCAGGCGTTGCACCTATCACACCTGAAGGCTTATGAATTAGGACGGATGTTTTGGTTGGAGTCGATGCCCAGTCCAGTGCATTTTTCAGTACTCCCGGTATTCCTGAGTTATACTCAGGGCTAACGATGATGATGCCATCCGTCTTTTGAATCGCCTCACGATAATGCATAACTGGGTCTGGCCCTTCTCCATGATCCAAATCCGCGTTATACAAGGGAAGATTCTCAATCGATATGAATTCATATTTCGCTGAATCTACGAGTTCAGGGATCGTATTCGCAATCATTTGATTAAACGAATTTCCCCTTAAACTACCAACAATAATTCCTATTCTTTTCAAATCAGCCAACCTCCTCAAGAATTTAGAAGCCATTCTCATTCAATCATATAATATTTTCTTCATTTTGTGTGGAATGGCTTTAGTTTAACGGCCTGTTGACAAAAAAAGGCCCCTAAACCGGAAGCCTAACATTGGTGTTATTGAACAAACGTTATCCGTTAGCTTAAAATTTTCGCGTTTATTGATTGATGAGTTGAGGAAAAGAAACGGTTTTTGTTTGAATATCCAACATTCGAGTTCGTACATCGTTTTTAGAAACGAAAATAGCATCTCCATTTTCATCAAAGCAGTATGCAATTGGTATGGATACATCACTATCGCTGAATGAGCCGTCGGCGTGACTCGTACCAATAATCATAGATTTATATGTAACAGCAATCTTTTTTGCTTCATTTATCCATTCGTCGAACTGTTCCTCACTGAACATTCCTACACCGATTGGATGGACAATTAGGTCAATAGCAAGAGCATCTTCATTCTTCACTCCTTGTTTGACCAATTCATCACAAAGTATGTGTCCTATCTTTAGACCCTCTACCGACTTAAAAATCGTCTGGCTGTACTTAATCCGATCCAAAACGATATCACCAGAGCGGTTAATAATTATGGCTCTATCCTTTGGATTGTCGTTTAGCCTTCTATGTCCTCCAATTAATATCTTGTTATAATTCTTTGCTAAAATACATGCTTGTTCCACATTTTCATTCAAATAACCTTCTGGAAAGATTACAACATCAGCGAAAGGATTATTCCGCAGTTCGGTCTCAAGTTGAACTATGTTCTTCTCAAATTTTGGTTGGATGATTAGAAATTTCATATGAACCCCCTAAAATTATTACTACTTCAATATCCTTAAGAAAAATCCCTTTGATTATTCAACTAATCTGCCGTAGCGGAATAGGCCGCCGAGTGAATCACCGGCAACCTTGGTAGTAATTCCGTTTAGTTCAATGACACGTTGAATATATTCCAATCCGTCCATATTCGTCGTGCATTAAAATCCCGACTTCTTGCGCACCGGGTATAACATCGTAAAGTCGAATGTTTCGATTTCCGTATAGGGGATTGTGAGAGCGTTCAACGGTTCAAGTGGAACCGTCTCCATCCCAAATACTCCTTCGCGCCGATCGAGCTCATAATCGGGCGACTGCTCTAGCCACGCAAACATCGCATCATATACACGCCACATGTGTACCTCATTCCCGTATACGCGGGCGCTTACACAGAGCCCTCCGCATACCTCCAGAGTCTCAATGCCATCAGGTACATCTCCGAACTCGTGAACCGCCAGCCCGACCCAGAGCGTATCGACTTGCTTGCTCCACTGCTCCTGTGGAATGAACACATACGCAGAGGGCCCATCAGTTAATCTCGCATCCTCAAGGGGGACCTGCGCTGTAAGCGTGCTCCACGCAACCCGCGTCCCGCTCTTGTCAGGTGTCATCCCTGTCCGTACTGCCAATGCTTTGATCGGCGCCACCTCAACTAACTCAACAGCTATCGACTTCTGCAAAATACCCTCTCCTCTCTTACGATTATCCATGATGAAGACATCCTGTTAATATATTTCGCAATTTTCCAGAAAAAACCTTTTTTATGAATAAGATTAGGCTATCCTGCCCATTCACAACAGGCCACCGAGTTTATCACCGGCAGATTAATTTGTCGCTGCATCTCCTGTAACAATATCTTTGGTACTTAATTTTTCTTTTTTTAAATGTTCAAGAAATACGAAAATGGTTATTTTAATACAAAAAGAGGAGTTGCTGCTAAGCAACTCCTCCGGATATACGCGACTTTTGTCGTTATATCTAGGCTTAAAAGGTAAATACGTGATTGCCAATAGTAATCTTGGCAGTTCTTTTTTTGCTCCAAGATGCCTGGGCAATATCAGGATTATAAAAATATAGTGCCCCAGTTGTTGGATCCAAACCGTTCAAAGCGGCCATTGCCGCGCGGTAGGCTGACGAATTTGGTTTAAGGTTAAACTGGCCATCTTCAACGGCTGAAAATTGACCTGGCTGATGAATAACCTCAGTGATGGAATCAGGAAATTTCTCGGACTGAACTCGATTAAGAACGACAGCCCCCACAGCTACTTGTCCTAAAAAGGACTCCCCTCGAGCTTCGGAATGAATGATTCGCGCCATTTCGTCCAGAACCGACTGTTTGGGTGAAATCGTTTTATTTAGTTTAGAAAGAGTTAGGGAATCGGCTTCACCATCAACTGACAAGCCATAACTGGCTTGAAATTTCTTTACCGCATTCTTAGTTTGGATACCGTAATAACCGGTAATTCCTGTTTTAAAGTAACCCAGTGCGCTTAATCGTTCTTGTAAATCCAGTACTTGGTCACTTTGTGTGCCCTGACCTAACGATTGCGCACCGACCGGTGCGGCCATCCCCATTACACCAAGGGAACAGACGCAGATAAGAGCCTGTAGTTTCTTCTTCATGTTTCAAGATAACCTCCTCTTCCTTTTACGCGCCGCACAGGCAACGACATGCAGCATTACAAATTTAGGGGTGTTGATCCGACTCAAGATGTCGCCTTACACGCTCGAAAATAGGGAACAGCACCAGGCTGTCCCTATAAACTTCGGGAGAAATACCTGTTAAGGGTCGCAAATCAAAAAAAGGAGCTCTCCAAATAATTTGTGCCCCCTAAATGTAGCCATTAACTCTCGTACTGCGAAATAAACAAAATGGTTATTTTCTGAGCGTTGGAATGAGCCGATGATGCATTAACAACAAATTCAATCCATCAATTATGTCTGTGACGACTATTTTACTACTCATTAATGTCGCCGTTGCACAGCCTTCTTGCCCTATTACTGCGATTGAAAGATCGGCTTCACGAAACATTAGTTCATCGTTTACCCCGTTGCCCAAAACAACCACACCTGGTGAAATCGTACGAACAAATCTTCTTTTCTCCTCTCGTTGATCATCCTGACCGATAACATGCAGCTCTACGGGTAGTCCCTCACATTCTCTAGCGGCACTACCGTTACTATCAGCGGTTAATACATGGATCTTAAGTAATTTCTCTAATCCTAACAGCTTCTCCCTAACATTAGGTAAGATCAGTCCGTCTAAAGCAATCGTTCCATTAAAATCTAAAACGAGATGATTAATTAGTAGGTTTTCTTGCCCAGGAATAAGCAGATGCATAGCGTCTCACCTTTCGCTTTCTCATTTTTTCATTTTAAACTTATACATATCAGCAGAAAACAAGATGTAAGCCTTCAGCTATCAAGCAACTTCTCAGATAAATCTATTTTCCTATCCTCCTTCATGACAAGGCACCACCTGAATAATATCCTAATATGAATATACTTTTTTCGGATTCTTAAGATAATCTGCCAGTCAGCGGGGAAAAGACAGCCGCTTGATGTCGGCTGCCTTCACTTGGTGTTGTATTAAGCTATAGTTTCCCGGTATTCTTTTGCCTATTCTTTTTCAAACTAAGTGATCCCACAATAATAATAGCTAAACCAACACTTTTTTAATACCGCGCTCCTATATGGATAACTGGCTGCCCTTCTCCAGACGCAATATTTGCTTTTCGCCGATATCAGCCAAATTCCGGAACTCATTGATTGTTTCGCGCATTTTTGGCAGAGCCTCCTGTTTATAGGAACTAATCGAGTCCAGAGCAGAAATTACATCTGTAAATGCTTGTTTTAGAGTATCAACTGAAATGTTGGATTCAATCGATTTCTTATGAATTTCGGTTCCTTGTTCGTTCAGCATACGCGAAGTAGCAGTTATTAGATTGCTAGTTACTTGGTTCAAGAGCTCAACTTTTTTCAAAGCGATATTTTGATTGTACAGGGCGCTGGCAACCATTACAGATATCTTCAATGCGGAAATCGTTACGGTCTTTGAGCGATCTACAACCCGCATCATCTGCCTATTGTTCCGTATAACCAGTTCCATTGCCATAATGCCCTGTTGGTTTACAACCAACATCTCTTGCAAGTCCATAACCCTCTGCCTTAAAGGGAAAAGGATTTCCTCCGTAATAAACCGAATCTTTTCTGGATCTTCATTCCGTATCTTTGCCGTTTCGATTTGTACCTCAATGGATTCATCCATCAGTGCTCCAAGCTGAATTTCCTTTCTAAGTTTCTTGGATAATTCACGCAAGGATTGTTGTTCGAATTCCAGTGTGGTGTTGTCATTCTTGAGTGTGGACTTTCCCTTATCTAAAGAAACGATGATTTCTGCAATAATACCGTCTGCCTTTTCATATTTAAGGAAGTAGCTCCGAATAGGGCTGAAGAACTTACCAAGGATGCCGGTTTTGGCGAAATCAACAAGGCTTGGGTCCAAATCTTTGATTTGTGTGTGCAGGTCTGCTAATCCCTTGGCTACTTGCCCGCCATCTTCGCCAGCTTTTGAAAGATTACCGACCGACACTTGCAGTAACGCATTTTTAGAGGAAGACAATTTCATTGTATCTACACCGAATGTATCGATCGATTGTAGAATTTCCCTCCGTTTGTCGAGCGAATCAAGTTCCAATGACATGATCGTAGCTACATTAGAGTCAGCAATCTCTTTCAACTTGGCAATTTCCTCGGGAACCGGCTTAATCTCATGTTCGATCACTGCTTTAATTTCTTCAGGATTGGCTATTTCCAATGTGAATGACATGTGAATCCCCCCTCGATTTGAATTACATTTGGACGTTGAACAGGTTGCCGAGTTTATACACCACATCGTCAGTGTCTGCATTGATGCTTGCAGCTTCGTTGATACTAGAAATGCTTTCGAGGGCTTTGATGTTTGCGTTATAGCCAATCGTATAAATGGGGACTTTATAGATTTCGACTAATCCCTTTATGTCCTTGAGAGAATGCCCTTCGTTTGTCTCGCCATCGCTCAATACAAAAATGATTGGCTTCATGTTCGGATTAACAGCCAATTCGTCTTGAATCATCTTTAAGGCAACAATAATACCGTCAAAGGTTGACGTTCCACCACTCGCCTGGAGGCTATTGACCGCGCCGACGAACATGGATTGCTGATTTGTGTCGTACTTTGCGATCGGGAGTTTGATTGTTACACCACTGGAGTACGAAACCAAGCCGATGCTGTTGTCTTTGCCCAAGTATTTCTGCCCCTTGAATAAGGACTCCTTGAGTCGATTGAGCGGCGCCCCCGCCATGCTTCCCGAAACATCCGTTACAAATACCGCGACAATTGGTTTGGTGCCATTCTTCTTTTCTTTCCATACTTTTTGAGCAGAAGCTAGAAGGTTACCATCAACAGGTGCGAGTTCAGACTTGTAATCTTCGAGGCCGTTAAAGCCCTTTTCTTTCGCTGTTTTTTGGTATTTCTCTTGTGTTACGAATTCAGCAAATTTCTTTATTACATCGAGTTTATTCTGTGGCAGGTCCCCTAATGCATAGAGTGGGCTATCATGTCTAACACCAAATGGTGTGAACACATAGCTACCTTTAAGATCCGCCGCGTTGACATATGTCTGATACTCCAATACAAACCCGTCTAGAGCGCCAGACTTGGCAGCTTCACGCATTTGGATTGTTGTGGACGCGGTGAATGGTACATTGGATTGGAAATTCTCGAATCCTTTAACCGCTTTCTCCCCCAATATGTTGGAGCTGTCGAAGGTGTTCAGAGCAGTAACGAGAAAGTTCAGGCCAGTAGAGCTGGCGAATGGATCGGTATATCCCATTGCGAACTCGTTATTGGAAATTGCTTCTGTGATGGTTTTGATATTCACTGATCCGTACTTCTCTACCAGAGCATCATGTTTTGCCTTTGAAATGACGATCCCCGGTACGTTTCCTACTAAACGCTTCGTAATTAGCTGAGTCTTGATGCCATTTGCCTTTACGATTTCTCCCCATAACTCGTTGGATGGAGTGAATGCGTCAGGAATGTATTTATGGGATTTGATATAGTCCGTTGCAGTACCTGAAGCAATATTACGTATCTTCACGGAAGCTGGTTTGCCGTTTACTTCAATCTTGGCTTGATTGAACTCCGTTGCCACTTCGGTTAACCAACCATCAACGCCGGTTCCCGACTTTTCTGTAGAGGAGAAGATCTCAACAAAATTATCTGTTGTACTTCCCACTGTTATTGGAAACTTCGAGATATCCGGAAGCGTTTCAGCTACATCAACCGGATTAAGGTCTATCTGTCCCTTTAAAGGCTTATCCGTGGCAATAGATATATCGGAGTATAGTTCAGATAAACGTTCTCCAGCATTTTCAGCTGCAACTTGAACACTAGATTTCCCAAGATTTGCAGTCAGTTTCACACCTGCATACACAAGTCCGAATGCTAAAACAATGATAATACCCGATAGGAGGAACAAACCTCTCTTATTTTTCATCGAAGTCACCTCTTATTCCTTATAGTGTTTTGTTTGTTTTATCAACGAGTCTATTTCTTGCATGCACGGCATCTGCTCTATGTCAGCAAGTTCTAAACTGTCCAATCGTGAGATTTCCATTAAAAGTTTGTCTATTTTCAACAAAATTTCTTCGTTTGTACCGAGAGAATCTTTAACGAACGATAGGAACTCGTTATACACCATCATCTTTTCTGCGATGAGATCTGAAGGTAACCTCGACGATTCCTTGAGCATAACAATCTTGTACTCGTTCTCATCGAATACATGCATTCTGCCCAGTATGCTGCGAATGTTGAGATAGAACAAATTCTCGACTTCTTGCGCCACGGAAGTGAATTTCTTATAAGTGAGTTCATTAGGATCAAACCTTTGATTTAAAAGTCCTAACAGGGTCTCCATTCTTTTTCTAAGGCGCTCTAGCTGCCGAAGGGCTAGCCCAATATCGCTCTGCAATGTTTTGACTCCTTTATAATGAGTAAGGGCATCTATATATTCATTGTGAGTCCTGATTTCTTTCACTGGTTTCACTGACGGCAGCTTGAATATCAACATGTTGGTCGCGTACGATAGAGCGAGGATACTGGCAAAAATGATTGTCACACCTGAAGCAGTTTCAAGAGCACTACCGCCGATCTCTATCCCTATAATCCCAGGTGAAAGAACCGCGATATTAAAAACCACTACACATAAGATGATTACGATAAGTTTTAAATGATTTTTGCTTAGCAATTCTTACACCCCCCTCGTTTCGAATTACGATTAATTTGCTTCTCCCGCCTCGATTACTACCTATATATATATTAGCGTCATGTGCTCACATGATTATTTCGAACCGTTTTGTGCTGATTATCAACGGTATTCCATTCGGACTCATACCTTCAATAGTTACTGCAGATGTATCCTTGCACGCTGTAAGTTGACAAATATGTTTTGAAGGTCAAAAATCCAGCAAACTAACGGATTTGCTGGGTGTGAAATCCCTTGACATCAGAGTGCTTTATAGTATTATAAAAATAATCGAATATGTTGAATTTTCTTATCAAGAGTAGGTGGAGGGACTAGCCCGATGAAACCCGGCAACCGACAAACCTTTGTTAATCAAAGGAATGCACGGTGCTAATTCTTGCGGAAACGCTGTGCAAAGCGAATCTGGGAGATAAGAGTGAGGATATGACTTTGAGTTCTTATGACCTTTCTCTGATTCTAGAGAAGGTCATTTTTGCTTTCATGAACTAATTTAACTTGTTTAAAGGAGGGACAGGATGCCGTTCACGATTTCCGACAATTTTACGATGGATGAAACTGTTGAGTATCACCAGGATATTCATCCCCTTCGTATTGCATTGCTAAATTTGAAAAATTCGGCGATTGGTCTTGAATTCTTGCAGCAGTACAAGATTTCCCGAATAGAATGTTTTCGATTTGACAGTGAGCTTACAGAAAAGCTGCAACTTGGAGACAAGACAGATATTTGCGGGCTAATTGCTATTACCACAAATACAGGATCAGTTGGCTTAAGGGAATTTGCGATCCCTTGTAAAACCCTGAAATACGATTTGACTATGTGGGTTGCTCTTTTTCAGCGAATGAAAGGTCTGAACTTAGTGGAATGTATGAACTACACTCAACTAAACCAAGAGGCATGGGGACCCGTGAGATTAGAATTAATTGATTCGGCATTAATGGATCTATTTGGAAAAGTTGTACTGACATTAAATGACAACAAGGATAAAAGATATATCTGGGATCGAACATACTTATTTGACCATACGCAAGCGTACATCTCATTTTAAGAGAAACATAATCATTTCAACCAAAAATAAAATAAACCTTGATATATCAATCTATTGATTCCTCTAGGTTTATTCATAAGGTCTCATGGGGTCAAAAATTGGATTACTCCCTCCCTCCCGTTTTGTTTGACAATCATTCTGTATTTGAATAGTACAGTTTCACCTACGGTCTTATTCAATCGTCAGCTATAGACTGATGATAACCAAAAAAGACACCCAGAATGAGGTGTCTTTTTCCAATCCTTGTGGCCCTTTTATCCATGGTTATTGCACACAGGAAACATTCAATGTTCTTGAATGGTCAACGGATTCAATGAAATCGTATATCGTTTTCCTGTCACAGTTAGAAATTCACTCCTAATCAAAGCATCGATCTGAACGCTGCAAAGCCCTCCAAAATGAGAATAAATCTCTGCTTGAACAATTTCGCCCTTATTCCAACTTATGTTCACCTCGAATCCTCCGCGTGCCCTTAAGCCTTTAACGAAGCCTGTCGGCCAAGCATCAGGTAGAGCGGGAAGCAAGTGAAGGTAACCTTGATGGGATTGCAGCAGTAGTTCAGCTATTCCTGATGCTGCGGCAAAATTGCCATCAATTTGAAACGGGGGGTGAGCATCAAACAGATTCGCATAAATACCCCCAGTTTGGTAATTTTCCGTATCATCTTTAACGAGCCTTAGCAGATTGGTAAGAAGGCCTAGTGCCCGGTTTCCATCTCCAAATCGAGCCCATAATCCCACTTTCCAGCCGAGACTCCATCCCGTCCCCTCATCTCCGCGCCTATTCAGGGATTGCTGCGCTGCAGTATATAGCTCCGGTGTTGTATGCTGTGTCAACTGACGGCCAGGATAAACGCCGAATAAATGGGAGATGTGCCTGTGATGCTTATCTTCGTCCTCGAAATCCTGGGACCACTCCTGAAGCTGGCCATATTTGCCGATTTGCATCGGAAATAATCGACTTCGCGCATCGTCCAATTCTTGGCGGAAGTCAGCATCCATTTGCAAAATTTCTGATGCTTCCATACAATTCGTAAACAAATCCCAAATGATTGACAGATCCATGGTGGCTGCTACGCTAACGCCGGCTTTTCCTTCTGCGGTCACAAATTTGTGTTCTGGAGAAGTAGATGGCATGGTAATCAATCGGCCAGACCCATCATCTACCAACCAATCCAGGCAAAAAAGCGCTGCTTCTTTCATAATAGGATAAGCATAATTACGCAGGAAAGTGTCATCTTTGCCAAATGCATAGTGCTCCCATAAATGCTGTGTTGTCCACGGTCCCCCCATCGGCCATAAAGCCCAAACAGGATCACCTTGACCATAATCACCGACAGGTGAGGCTTGGCACCAAATATCCGTATTATGATGTGCCGTCCAGCCACGAGCCCCATAATGTACATCTGCCGTTTTCTTTCCATTCTGCGATAATCTTCCAATAAAACTGAGAAAAGGCTCATGGCATTCCGCAAGATTGCAGGTTTCTACCATCCAATAATTCATTTGTGCATTGATGTTAAGCGTATAGTTGCTGCTCCACGGCGGCCGTATTTCTTTATTCCAGATGCCCTGCAAATTAGCCGGTTGTGTGCCTGGACGAGAGCTAGCAATCATCAGATAACGGCCATAATGAAATAAGAGCTCTACCAGACCGGGATCCTTGGCCCCATATTCGGATATCCGCTCCTCCGTCGATAAATCGGCTGGCGCTATGGTTTCACCCAAGCTAAGCTCTACTCGATTAAATAGAGCTTGATGATCCTCAATGTGTTTGCGTCGCAGTGAATCATACGATTGCGCCTTCACCAACTCTAGCGCTCGGGTAACAAGAGGCTCAGGATTCTTCCCCTGCTTGCCGGGGGATTTGTTATAACCGTTAAAGCTTGTCTCTGCCACGAAATAGAGAGTGACTCCCGTAGCTCCAAGAATATGCATGCCGTCATGATCGACTTGCAGCTTACCGTCATCCAGCACTGCCCCAAGATGAGCTTCAAAACGTATTGCTTCTGCAGTTATAGGGTCACCGAATACAACCGGATTATCGGTAGCATAGTAATTCGGATCCACATGTTCAGGCGCAGTTCCCTTAAGCACAAGATCATTTCCAATTGTATCCGTACGGTAATGGAGCTGACTATCCAGCCTAGCATGCAGATTCAACATACCCGTTTTGCTTGCTTGCAAACGAAGCACAATGACTTGGTCCGGATGGGAAGCAAATATTTCCCTGCTGTATGTAACATTGCCAATCCGATACTCCACACGCGATATTCCTTCTTGAAGAGATAGGCTCCTGTGATATGATTGATAAAGATCTCCGTGATCAAACTTAAGGTGCAAGTCACCAAGTGGCATATAGGATTGTGTGTAAGGACCTAACATTTCCTTACTCAGTTTTTCTGCTTCTATGAATTTACCATCCATGAGAAGACGGCGGACTTCTGGAAGTACTTCTTTGGCTCTGGGATTGTTGCCGTCCTTTGGGGAGCCGGACCACAACGTGTCTTCATTGAATTGCAAATGTTCGTTCATCACCCCGCCAAATATCATGGCACCGAGTCGGCCATTACCAATGGGCAGCGCCTCTGTCCACTTTTCAGCTGCAGAGAAATATTGAATTTTCATTTTTCTACCTCCTCATATTATTGGATAAATATAGAAAATTTAACGACATTTCCCTTGTGCTAAATGCTCTAGTTGCCCCTCCTCTGATAGCGCTTTCTATATTTATACTATAGGATTCAATTTTCTAATAGATACACTTCGGAATTATACGTACATATTTCCGTTTTAAGGATATTTATGCTCTCATTTTTTATTGTCACAGCACCGACAACTATTCCAATATTAATTTTCCATCGAACTTTTTATAGTCTTTAAATACTCTTTGATGATGTTTTGCAAAAAGCTCACTTGAAGCTTCTGGTAAATTATCCAATGGGTAAAATTCAGCATCTACACTTTCATCTGTCTCTTTTTCAAGAGTACCCGACCACATATCCACCCGAAATAAATATTCAATCACATGATGCTCATTCCCCCAACGGTCGGTGAATGTTTGTGTTGTTGGAGAAGAATAAATAGCAATTAGTGTTGCCTGAAAAACATCAAGCCCTGTTTCTTCTTTGACCTCACGCTTCATTGCATCAAACACAGATTCATCTAGTTCAATCTACAAAATAATTTAATTTAGATGGAATCGTTCTAATATTGGTATCAAAAAAGTGCTTGCTTTGATTATTCAAAATGCTCTTCAGACAGCTCGATGATTTCGAGATGATTAAACTTTATTCTGATCTGTTCAACCAAAGATCTTACCCCAAATATTTCAGTAAACGTATGACTTCCGACTATCATATTCATTCCGACATATTGAGCATATTGTACCGAATACAATGTTTTTTCACCTGTTAAGTAGGCATCGCATCCCAATTTTAACGCGTCGAGGATATTGTTAGTTGAGTTTCCAGCTCCTGTAATAATGCCTACTTTGCTTATTCGTTTTTCAGAATTCTTCCATGACTTAACACTTTCTTTTAATACGTTTGTTACTCGTTCATTCAACGCTTCAAACGTTAATGGCTCTTTGAATATACCTACTCCGGGCATACTCCTACCTTCATTATGATAAGAAGTTTGAATAATTTGGTTAACCTTTAATGCTTGAAAAAGTGAATTACATGTACCAAAATCAGCATAATCAAGTGGTAGATGAACGAAATAATGACTGATTTGAAATTGCTTCAGTAGATTATGGCATTCTTCCTTCATCCCGAATACGAAATCCCAAGCATCATGATGCGTAACGATTAGATCGATCTTGTTTGCAGCAGCTTGACGTACGATATCTGGTGTAATATTCGTTGAAAAACCAATACGGTATATCATCTGAGGACCAAAATTGTAAAACGCATATTCTTCTCCTTCATCAAATGATGTCAATAAGTCACCGAAGAGTGAGTGAGTAGCTTCAATAAATTGATCACAGTGCATCTCAATTACACCACCAGTTCATTTATATATTAATTCTATACATACCACAACTTTACTTTTGCCGCTACGCAATCCTGCCCGTAACTTCAATGAAATCAAAAAGGAGCTGCTTCAAAGCAGCTCCTGAACTATTGTTTCTCATAAGTTGAATCCCTCTCCAATGACGGACGTGTAATTTAGGCTGACGAATTCAACATAGTGCCTACCACTTGCGAAGAGCGATGATAAAACAAGCCAGAGCAGCGATTGAAGTTATCGTCCGCACATGATTCCAGGGCATCCAACCGGCAAGATATTCTCTCCACACCCGGGTACCCTCGGAACTCCCTGAAGTCACAGAGGCTAAGGTATCGTTTAGCGGTACGTTAAATACGACTGTCACCAGAAATGTGCCGACGAGGATGAGCAGACTGCCTGTAAGTACATATGCTGCTCCAACCGTACCTAATTTGATGGATGAGGCTATTCCCAGGATGATGCTTAGAAAGGTTGTGCCCATGAAGACCAAGATAAATAACGATTGTAGGATAGTCGTATTGATGGACTGCATGGCAGTTATGCCTTGCTCCGCCGGAAGGCGAGCGAGCGAGGTCATTACGAATGCCGAGAAAGTGAAAAATATGCCAGCAAGCAAACCGGACCCCATTGCGGACGCAAAGGTTAAATAATAGAGCAGGCTATTCATGGTTATTCACCTCCAACTGCCTGTTACGGCAACATTCTTCCTTCGTTAGCGGGTACGATAAGATATCGGGTGTGATTGGAAATCGCGTCAATGATGGTATCCCAGTCTTCATGGTGAAGCTCATGACCTGTCCCCTCTAAGGAGAGTAAAACCGCTTTGGGAATAGCGCAGGCAAGAGCGACTCCATGTTCATAAGATATAATCGGATCCTCCGTACCGTGAATAACCAGAGCGGGGACGTCGATATCGCCTGTTCGTACCAAATAGGATTCTCCCCCCGTCACCATGCCGTGATTATTCATGCTCGCCATATTACGACTTCTTTTGACTTCTTCAGCAGCTAAATCATATATTCTTTTCTCATCAAACGGATGCTTCGAGCCTGCGAGAACTTTCCATTTGCCAACCGTAAAAGCAATGACCACCGCATCATTCGTCCAATCTATCGCCGCCGCATTAGAGAAATATTCCATCACCTTATCTTCATCGGTGGGAGGTCTGGGGCGAAATTCGATGTAGAGATTAGCGAAACGGTCAATACTCTTTCAGGATGTCTCAAAGCCAGGATTTGAGTCAGCATGCCGCCCATAGAAATACCTATAATATGGGCTTGGTCGATTCCAAAATGATCGAGGATATGGATAGCATCGTCAGTCATATCTTCAAAGGTGTATTCAGGATTGCCGGGTTCGTAGGTGACGGACCGACCGACATCACGATTATCGTAACGAATGATAAAGTGTCCTTTGGCGGCTAGGCGTTTACAGAAGTCTTCTTCCCACCAAACCATGGACGCTTGAGCTCCCATGATCAGTAATATAGCCGGGTGTTCCGGGTTGCCGAAGCTTTCTGCGCAAAGTTCGATTCCGTTAACTTTAAACAACTGTTCGCTCATTGCAAGATCTCTCCTTACTATTATAAAAATAAAAAAACACAGGCCGGCTGCCTGTGTTCAAGTAATCGATAAAAGAATGGAGTGATCGCGTTACGAATACCTCATCGACTAACGCAAATACATGTCAAAACACATACACATGTAACTTTACCTAAGTCGATCATCAAGTTGAAACGTAAGCGATCATCATTAAATTGGGTGCCGTGGAAGGCAGACCATTCTTCGATTACTATGCACACAATATAGCCAATAAGATTTACTCTTCTTACTGTGCAAAGATAGATCGAAAAATTAGTTTGCCACACGCAACCCTCCGTCCAAAATGAATTATTTGTATCTTAGCACAGGGTTTTGTTATCTGTCAAACATTGGTAAAAACATGTATTACATGTTGAATTGAACAGCTCGGACTTGCTTAAGTAGTTCATCATAGTCAAAACTGTAAGGAGTGGTAGTGTCGATTTCAACAACCGTACCACCGAGAGAAAGGGGCGTAAGATGTCCTTGTAAAAGCCGCTCTTTGTTTTGTTCTTCTTCAATCCATTCCTGATCATGATGACCGATATGTCGTTCTACGGTACTCATGCGTTTAAGGAAACGATCCAAGAGAACCTCCCCATCTGTCTTACACAATATTTGAAATGGCTGAAAATCGCTTGTAAGTTTCAGTTGGAGAAACTCAGCACTTCTTAGTTCAGGTCGACCAAAAAAACCCTCAATCACCAATGATTGGCCAACTTTTAATAATGAGTTTGCATAGGCATAGAGGAGGGTAAACGTTGAAGGTCCTATCAAAGGGGGACACCCGTTGTTTTGACAATCTAGAGCATCGAATAGCGTCTCATATATACCGTCTCTAGAGAACAATGGGAAACGCATTTCTGCAGCAAGCCGTTTTGCTAAGGTTGTCTTTCCGGTTCCAGGAAGCCCGTTCACAATAATCAACAGTGGTTTTACCAAAATAATCTCTCACATCCCTCTCGAAAGAATGCTGTTTTAAACAAAGAACAGACCGCTTCACTTTGCTTAATGATGAATGTTTAATGATACTGTCTTGTTATGTGTTCATTCCTATCTTTCATTAATTTGGAGAGTAGCACAATTTGTCCTGCATGATATCCGTAGTGTGCCGCAACCTGAACAAGAAGCTGGCTGATTACTCTCACTTCATAGGTTTCATCTTCTGAAGCGTTAACCCGAAGCATTCTATTCCAATCCTCCAAGTCATATCGGATTATGACTTCCCTTTTTAAATCCTCCTCGGACAAAGCCGATAATATACTTACCGATTCGGACCTTGTCTTCAAAAGAAGACCACTCAATTCATCCTTCGATATGCCACCTTCAGAATTAAATTCTCGAGTGCGTTCCCGAATGAACGGTTTGTTTCCGATTGCACTTATAAAATTCTGATACTCGTTTCCTGCTAAATGTAAGCAAAGGTTACCAATGCTGTTCATGGAATCCTTCATTTTTTTCCAAATTAAATCATCATCAAGTTGGTTTAAGCTCATTATGATTCGATCGAGCTGCTTGTTCATGTCTTCGAGTACGTTCTTTGTCAGTTCTAGCACGAGTATTCCCCCCTCTGCAATTTATATTATTAAAATGTACCAATCACTTTTTAAATAATTCGCTTAACTCAGATTGTTTCCCTTTAATTACACTTGGAAAAAGCAATTTACGGCATTGCAACGAAACAAATACAGCCGGCCTCTCAAGAGGGCAGGCTGTATTTGTTTAAAGGCTTTTAATTGGATGGAATGATTCGGATATCCTTATCCAAATTGGCAAGCATAATGAAATTGCGGTTGAAAGTAAAGATGCGTTTTACCTGATAATAGGACATGGTCACAGCAGTGAATGCTTCGCTGAGCGAGAAACGGAGCTCGGGCCTGTCAATAAGCAGTCTTCGCGATTCCCCCTCTAATTCGGGGCCGCTGGAAATGAGCGCCAGCTTGCCTTTACTCTCTGCTTTATCAATTGCATTCAGAAAATATTCCGCCTGCTGATAGCTGTATTCATTGCGAAGCCATTCATGAATGTCAAATATAATGGAGTTGGTTGTTATGTAATTACGTTCAAGATCATGCAAATCCAGAAACAGGGAACGGGCTTTCGCATAGCGAGGATCTTCAGGGTTCATTAAAGCGGCTAAAGCTGTTTCATCCAGAAAAATGGCATCCTGAATGTTCAAGTGGTTATCCATATGTCAGCACTCCTTAGTCCTATAGTTTACAAATACCATCCAAATACAGAAGCGGGTTATCTTCCTTTTGATCCACTGAGATGGGGGTTGTTTCGTATGGGGCGTTTGCCAGGTAGTGGACAATGATTTCATTGACGATCCCTTGCACGGTCGTATGCTGCATATCGGCGATTGCTTTCAGCTGGGCATAATATTGCGGATTTAGTTCTATAGTGCCTTCTTCTTGTTCTTCACTTCTTGAAGAAATGAATTCGGAAGCGGTAGACTTCGCTTTTTCGAATTGATTTTGAATGAAGCGTTTGTAATTATTCGCCATCTTGATTCACTCCTTATGCATAGCTTTTATAACTATTCGTCGAATTCTGTCGTTTTCAGGGGGTGATGTTGGGCGGATTGCCAGCATCTGACTTCCTGCAAGGTGATGGTTTCTTGGCAGATCGATCGTTTTCCTGGGATAGAATCCGGTATGCTAACCAGTCCATGATTGTATCTACTGTTTCCATATATCTCTGCCCTACGAGCACGCCTGTATGAGTGGTGTTCCAAAGCCCTTTATATGCAGCACGGATATGCTCTGCTGTCGCTCTCCCCCGTCGGTCGTCATCATCACAGTTTACTGCTTTGATAACCAAACACGGGCAAGAAATTGAACTACTGTCTATTGATATTCCTTTTGCTTCGATTGAAAAAGAAAAAGCGCTAAATGCCTTTGATGACTCCATTGACAGATACTTTCTTTGAAATTCTATGTCATCTGCCGATTCATCTATGCTTGAAAGCTCTTCACGTGTTGGGGCAGGCAATATGATACCAGGTGGCATCTGGACTAATTCTTTGTATGGTACTACTTCATGAACTTCTCTGCTTATGACTGAGTCGATCAACACCAACCCTGCGATCTCAACGGTTTCAGCCAACTTCTGGCTCAAGATCCCTCCCATGCTAAATCCGATAAGAATCGGCGAATCACTACACTCAGCGATAACCTCTTTAATATCCTCCAAATAATCCTCGAAAGTTATCTTAGTCATATCCTGCAGCCTGCTTTTGTAGTGACTTCTCAAGTTCATGACATAGCATTTCCACCCTTCACTGATAAAGTGAGGAATGTATTTGCTCCACATCCAACTTCCTGTATAGGCCCCGTGAACAAAAAGCAGAGGGGGCCTTTTATTAGTTGCTTTGGGAAGGTTTTCCCCCTCAAATATCTCTAAAAATAAATCGTTTTCCCCAATGTATTTCTCCGTATGATCGGGCAATTCTTTCGTAAAATCTGTCACGATTATTTCCTCCTCAACATTTAATTTGATATCAAACTATTTATTGAAAAAAATTTAAAAGTTGCTATAAATCTTTTTTAAAACGTTTAGCAGATCTTCTTTTTCTTTTTCAGAGATGTTTAAGTAAAACACGTCTAACATTTCTTTAGATATTGATTCAAAGATCGGTTTCAGTTCACTCCCCTTATGGGTTAAAGCAACATAAACTACCCTCGTGTCCTCTCTGTCCCTTTCCTTTGTCACATATCCAAGCCGGACCAACTTGTCAACAAGTGCTGTGACTGTAGATTTATCCTTATTAATCCCTTTAGAAATGTCCGCCATAGTGAGTCTGGGCTTCTTAAATAGTTGATAGATGATATCGCCATGCGAAGTGCCAATACCGTCTATCCCACACTTCACCATCTCTGCTAAAATAAACCTGTTAACTTTCTCTCTAATTTTGGAAATTAATGAAATAGCATCTCTATTTTGCATAATCACATTATAGTTTGATATCAAACCAATGTCAATGTACTTTGTATGCTTCCCGCGGTGGGATGCAGATGTAAACATTATTATGATAAGTAGAGAAATACCTGAAACTTTTCCATTGTGATTTGGTACAAATTAATAATTAAAAGAGGTGATCAAGCTTGGTTGCATTTAGCTCCGGTATTATTTTATTATTTTTTTTAATATCCTTTGTGTTATTTTTAGTGCACATAGTTTTATGCGTATGGGCATATCGAGATAGCATAAGGAGAGGTAAAAGCACTGAATTTGCAATAATTATTCTATTAGCTATGTTGTTTTTCCCAATCATAGGACTGATTGTTTATCTAATTATTCGTAATGATTAATGCCAGATCAAATCATCGAATCCTTGCTGTTCTGTGAAAATAAAGTATTAGACTGACTCAAAAAACGAAACAGCAGCAGCCATGGACTAGAAAAAAAAGTCCTAGACTGCTGCTGTTTTATTGAACAAACGTTCCCCGATAGATCTGTGCCTAGCAGTACATGTGTACAAAATCTCTGATCAGGTCGAGGTCAGGGTTTTACCTGAACAAGTCATTCAATAGAAACAACTAATATTCACGAGTTGCTTCTCTAGAAACGCTCGAATGGAGGGATCCATGCACAGTCCGATGGCCCGGCTATATGCGGCACGGGCCTCCTCGAACCTCTTCATCCTTTTGAACAAATGGGCGCTCAGCGCCCAATAAGGCTGATAGCTCTTAACCGCTTCTGTCGGTATTTCATCCAACAGCGCCATCCCGGTATCGGCGCCGCGCGCTTCGGCAACAGCTGCCGCGCGGCCGACGATTACGCCGATCGTTGGAGCGATGCTCACAAGTCCCTCGTACAGCAGCGCAATCTCTTCCCATTCCGTACGGTTAGTCCAGGCACGTTGAGCATGCACGGATTGAATCGCCGCTTCAAGCTGGAACCGCCCGATGCGGTTCCCTTGAGCGGCAGTGCGAAGGTGATGTTCCGCTTCCTCGATCATCCCGATTGACCAACGTGAAAGATCCTGTTCGGATATTGGCACATAGCCGCCTGCCTCATCGCGCCGCGAATGGCGGCGCGCTTCGCAGTGCAACATAAAAGCCAGCAATCCCAGCGCTTCCGGTTCCCCCGGCATGAATCGCACGATCAGCTTTCCCATGAAAATCGCTTCTTCGGCCAGACCATTACGACGAGGATCTTCGCCGTTTATGCCATCCCAGCCGCTTCCATAGGCTGCATAGACGGCTTCAAGAACGGCATTAAGGCGCTCCGGCCATTCATCCTTACCGGGTAAGTCGAATCTGATGTCATCACTCTTCAGTTTCGCTTTAGCCCGGGTAAGGCGCTGCCCCATCGTAGCAGGTTTAACGACAAAAGCCGAAGCAATACGGGCCGCATCAAGGCCAAGTACGGACTGGAGCATAAGCGGCGTGCGCACAGCAGGGTCGATTCCGGGATGGGCACAAATAAACAGCATCTTGAGCCGTTCGTCCGGGAAAGATGTCTCGGTTCCGGCCAACTGCTGCGTATCTTCTGCCATCGTGACCAAAGCTTGCTCCGCACCAGCTTGTACGCGGGCATGCCGCGTGCCGTCGATCATCCGACGCCGCGCTGCAGTGAGCAGCCATGCCTCGGGTTTGTCCGGCACTCCGGTCGCAGGCCATTTTTCCAGCGCGGCCAGAAAAGCGTCTGCAAGCGCATCCTCCGCTGCGGCCAGATCTCGCCAACGAACAGCCAGAAATGCAACCAGACGGCCGTAGGAATCACGGGCCGTCTGTTCGATTATTTGGCGAGCTTGCATGACGCTCATTTCGTGATCGGCTGTAAGTTGGGGCGAACATCAACCGAGCTGCCGGGACAGCGTGCCGCCCATTCCAATGCAGTGTCCAAATCCGGCACGTCAATGATAATCAAACCGCCGATTTGTTCTTTCGTTTCAACGCTCGGGCCATCCTGAACCAGCAATTCGCCGCCCTTACGGCTGAGCGTGGCCCCCGTCCCTGGGGACTGGAGACCCGCACTGCTTACAACAATGCCGGAATCGCGTAAGGCTGTGACATAATGAGCCCAGCTTGCAACATACGCCTCCTTTTGAATCGGATCGGTTCGTTTGGCGAAATCCTCTGTCGTTTCATACATTAACAGTGTGTAATTCATGGTTATTGCTCCTCTCAACGTCCATAATGGGTTGTTTCACGACGTCTTCATAATAATGACGAGCCAGATCGATGGATTTCTACATCATGTGAAAATATTATTTTGAACGACAGATGAAGCAACTCACGGTCAGGATAAAACCTAAATTGCAAGTGTCTGCAGAAAAGACTTTATCACTCAAATGGGTAAATCCAAAAGCGCTCTGTTCCGAAACGCTCCTGTAGCTCTTTTGAGTTAGGTTCTTTGTTACCTAGTAACTCGGCGGCTTTGAATTGGGTGCGATGTGCTTTTATGGAGGCCATCTTTTGCTTCAAAAAGCTTCTGACATCATTAATTACGGTAGGCTTTCCTATAGCTTGCTCATGATTTTTGGAAAAAGCTATGCAATGAACGGGGGGCCTTTCGTCTTTTGAAAGCTTTCCAACCGTTCGAATCACAGCAGCTCCGCACGCATCATGATCAGGATGAACGCTATAACCAGGAAAGAAAGTAATGATCAGCGAGGGACGAAGCTCTTGTATGAGTTCATCGATTACGGCGTCCAGCAGCTCTTGTTCCTCGAATTCAATCATCTTATCATGAAAACCAAGCAATCTAAGATCTTGGATCCCGATCGCTCGGCAAGATTCTTCCAATTCCTGCTTGCGTATTTGTGGCAGTGTGACGCGATTGGCAAAAGGCGGTATCCCCATGTTTCGGCCCATTTCGCCTAGTGTTAAACAAGCATATGTAACTCGATCACCTTGCTGCACATGCATGGCCAGTGTACCAGAAACGCCAAATGCCTCATCATCCGGATGCGGCAGTACTACAAGAATATGTTGTTTCATAGATGTCTTCATCTCCTCATCCTCTAGAAGGGCTCCCGGCTTAATTGCAACGATACAATCAGCTTGCCCTGACTGTCATGACCTGCCAGGATCAACCTCTCCGTTTCATTTTGATCAATGTGAGTCAGCCCTTCGGAGTATACCCACCCTTGCTGCATTTTCAGCCCGACCCGATAAGGGCCATTCCCGGCAATCGACCCATGGGTGAAACGGATCAAAGCATTGGTTATGAAATTAGCCGCCGGATGCTTAGTACTGTCAAGATGGGCCGCATAGGCGCCTGTTGTCATTTCTAGATGGATATACAATTCCTGATCTTTTAAGCTCTCGATTCGATGCTGTACGTCCGATGGATTAATAAGCTGCATTTCAGTGCCTCCAAATTTGAAAAAATTTACTGTTCAACATTAGTTCTTCGCCCCTCAGTTTAGCTTTGGGTATTGATGGCTCATCCTTATGGCGGAAACGAGATATAAAATAAGGACTACACTAAAAAGATTCCAAATACTTGGAATTGACGCGACAGATAAATAAAGACAATAAGGCAGCGACCAAGCAAATACAATGTACATTAAGATTCGATTTCTCAAAAATGAGGTTATGATGCCTAAAAATGCAGGAAATATCAACATTATAAGTAAGATTAAAACCGTATCCATACCCGCTTGGATCCTTGAATATGGGTTCCAAAACAAAAACATTACACACAGAAGTATGCATCCTACGGACGCAACCACACCTAAGAGGGAAAAATTCCGTTTCAATGAAAGACCTCCCTCTAAATGTAATTACGCCGTTGCATTTTTTTGAAATGCCTCATTTATCTATACTCGTATCTTCTCAAAAATACCGTTTTTTTACAATGGCACTGTTCAATTTTAACCTGAATAGCATAAGAACTAAAAAAAGACCCACAGCACGGGTCGTAACCAAAGCGTCGGGGCGAGTATTGGTCCTGCAATCAGATTGCAATTATGGTAAATAATCATGTTCGATCAAGTATACCAGAATTCGGTCAACGCAATTGTGAGCCGTCTCCGTTCTGCAGTGACCACGTTTCACTATCTTTGATGAGCTGTATTACACAGCAAAAAACCGAAGCATGACCAACCATGCTCCGGCTTGTTTCGTTCAAGTTATTCTTCGAATTTCGTTTTAATTCTTACCTTGAATGACCTTAAGTAAGCAATCGCAGGTTGCAAGATGCATCCCTTCATGGACCAATCCAAAGTTGAGCAACTCTCCCGCTCGATTAAAAGTGAGCGGCCCCAACTGCAGCGGCGCTTCCAGCGATACCTCCAGACTCTCGGGAGCTAACTCGGATAGGGAGTTAAGCTGACCTGACAGCTGTTGGATTAGCTCTTCCTTTGATGGAGGCGTTTCGGCCCAGTTTGCCGGAGCTGTCCCGGAATTGAAGAAGGATGCATAGCTTGTGGGAATAGCCGGGTCTTTCGAGAAGCCAAGCGTCATGTAGGTATCCATCCAATAAATCATGTGTCCAATGTTCCAGCGAATCGTGTTATTATAGGAATCAACTTGAATGTCGAACAGTTCCTCTGGGATGGCCTGCACCTTGTACAGCACCACTTGACGCACTGTTTTTGCTGTGTCGATAATCATTTCTGACATATTGTTTTCCTCCTTTGTAATAAGAAGCTCTTGATATGTTCCTAGTATAGATTCCGTGGAATATTCCATCAATGCAGTGCGGATTATCGGAACGTTAAGTATAAGTTAACGATTATGAATTGACAGATAGAGAAGATGAAGTGACAATATTTATTGAACATGCATTCAGCGATTCATTTGAAAGCAGGTGTGAGTATGGAGTTAAAACAACTACAGTATTTTATGGCGATTTGTGAAGATCTCCACTTTACGAGAGCAGCGGAGAAGATGGGAGTTAGTGCTCCTAACATTAGCCAGCAGATAAGAAGATTGGAAGAAGAATTAGGGGTTTTACTGTTCGATCGCGTGGGAAAAACAATCGTCCTCACAGAAGCCGGAGTGATTCTTCATGAACATGGCGCTGCCGTGTTCGGGCATCTGCAGCAAGCGATTGATGCCATTACTGACCTGAAGCAAATGCATGGTGGATCGCTATCCATCGGTGTCTTGCCCGGCGACGCGGATCTCATGTTTAATGCCTTGCTGCTGAACTTCCATCAGACCTATCCCACCATCTCGCTGTCCCTTCTGGAAACCACGAAAATAACAGAACAAGTGCTGGACCGAAGCATCGATGTTGGCGTAACCATCGGACCTGTTCTCGATGAACGCCTCACGTCAATTCCTCTATTTCACGAGGAATTCTCATTGGCGGTAAGCACGAATGATCCCCTTGCCTCGGAAAGCTTCCTACCCTTGAATAGGCTGCATACCATGAAGATGGTCATGTTCCCACCCGACCATCAATGTCGCAAGCTGATCGACCGCTTCTGCATGGACAAGGGATTTGTTCTACAGCCCCATATGGTGACGACAACGTTATCCTCCATCCTTCAGATGGTGCAGAGCGGAGTTGGCGTTTGTGTTCTGCCTCGATTGCTGCTGGATAATCTTCACAATAAAGACATCCAGGTTATTCAGCTGAGAAATCCTACGCCTTCTCAAGACATTTGTCTGATCTACCGCAGCGACAGGTATGTCGGATACGCTATGCGAACGTTCATCAAAACTCTGAGAGCCTATATCGAGAACGTTATCAATCGTGCGAAGCAGTAACCTCACCATATCCGTACATTTGTTGCATAGTAAAAAATGATTATAATTATTCTTTGAGAGGCAAGGCAGCTCTTCATTGTGATACTCTTAAAGTACTTTAAGGAAACGGAGGGGTTACGTGTGATACATTTTATCCGAGTTAGATCTTTGCGCGGCTAATTGAATAGCGCTCAAGATTCTGTCTGTGTACAGAGGACTCAGGATAAGTTTGTCCATTTATAACCCTGAATTGATACTTCTATCGGTGATCAAACAACGCGGCTTGTAGTAAGGTGAAACATCCTTATCGACCAAATCGCGGATTGTTTTCTTTCGTCCGCTACGAAAGTCATTGTCCTCAACTACCGACAACACAAGCAGCTTGCTTGTGTTGTTTCTTTTTTACTTCTTAACTTGAAAGGATGATGAACAATGGAACAACTGAAAGAGAAAGCAATTATCGTCGGGGTCCATATTTTGAACCACCCTGATTTTTCATACTCGATGGAGGAGCTGAACAACCTGGCTGCAGCATGCCGCATTGAGGTGGTTGGTGAGCTAAGCCAGAAAGTCACTCGTGTGATTCCCTCCCATTACATCGGAACGGGTAAAATCCAAGAATTATCGCAGCTAATTACGGAACGGAACGCATCCGTCGTCATTTGTAACGATGAGCTATCCCCTTCTCAGATTCGAAACCTGGAAGCATCTCTTGCATGCAAAGTCATTGACAGGACGATCCTAATTTTAGACATTTTTGCGGAACGCGCACAAACCAGGGAAGCCCAGCTGCAAGTTGAGGTTGCGAGGCTCCAATACATGCTTCCCAGACTTGTAGGACTTCGAGAATCGTTAGGTCGTCAAGGAGGCGGAGCTGGACTTAAAAACCGAGGATCTGGTGAGACCAAGCTTGAGCTCGACCGCCGTAAAATCGAAGACCGAATCACGGCTTTGCAATCCGAACTGGAGAAACTCGTAGCCCGTCGTCAAACTCAACGAAAGCAGCGCCGTAAGAACGAGGTCCCTGTTATTTGTCTGGTCGGCTATACGAACGCGGGCAAATCAAGCTTAATGAACGCCATGATCGAGTGGTATAATCCGCACGCGCATAAGCAGGTCTTTGTCAAAGACATGTTGTTCGCTACATTGGAGACATCCGTTCGAAGCGTCAACTTGCCAGACCGTAAATCATTCTTGTTAACTGACACGGTAGGATTCGTAAGCCAGCTTCCCCACCATTTGGTTAAAGCTTTCCGATCTACGTTGGAAGAAGTCGCTGAAGCCGATTTGCTGATTCACGTCGTAGACTTTGCAAACCCGGAATACAAACAGCACATTGACGTTACAAATGACACGTTGAAGGAACTTGGAGCGGATCAAATTCCGATGATTTTTGCTTATAACAAAACCGACTTGACTGAGCATGCTTACCCTTTGTTAAAAGATGATAACGTCTACCTCTCAGCCCTGCAGAAGCGGGGCATTGAGGAGCTCACTCAACTGACTCGTGAACGCATTTTCCAGAATTACATGCAATGTGAAATTGTGATTCCTTATGAGCATGGCCGATTAGTAGCCTATTTCAATGAGCATGCCCATGTTCACTCAACGAACTATGAGCCGAATGGTACCCGTCTTAAGTTGGAGTGTCGAGTATCCGATTTTGAACAGTATCGAAATGACTTCCTCCAGCTTTGATTTATGGTTCCAATCTTCCGAAAAAAGTCCAGATCCTTTTAGCCAAGGAGTTAATTCTTCATTAAGATTGGTTTCTTTCATGGAACAATGAAAAAAACGGCTCGCATTCGCATCTATTCGCGATAGGGCCGTCTTTATTTTTCTCGATATTATTTGTTTTGGATTAAGGAATATTAAATTACAAAAGCTGATGTGATGATGACCAAAAGAATAAAAAGAACCAAGATAAATGCGACGTTACGGCCATACCCATAACCTTCACCACAACCTACTGCTCCCATGTTTACTCATTCCCTTCGGTGATATTTCACTACGGTATAATCATATGTACGGTACATATTTCTTGTTTGGACGTTTGTCATTGGGAGGAAACCGCCGAGGAAAATCATTTTCTGAGGGCATCGCTAACAATCATTCATGAATCTTGTCCTATTCTACTCATAGTATTTTCGCATCGTTTAGCATTACATTAATGAAGTTGGAGCAGTGCAACAAAAAAACACATTGGATCAGGAGCTATATTCTCCTGGTTCATTGTGCTTTTTTGTTAAGTCGATGTTATCTTTTATCGTTTCTAATGTGAAGGAATCCAACCTATAATTTGTAATATGGTTAATACCACCTCAATAACAATGAGAATCACTACGATCCATTCGACAAATAGCCCCCGGATGGAATGACTGATATTTGAAAAACCTTCCAAGATATGATATAAAATATCCGTTTTACTTTTCAGTATTTTAAATCGATCGTTCAATTCAAAAAAAACCATCATTCCATCGTAAAATTGGCTAGCCGTACTATTTGTCCAAGTCAGATCAGGTTTATCCAAAATCATGATGTAGGCTAGAGTGTTATACTCGTGACGTACGATTTTTGCGGTCGTTCTTGCCAATTCTTTGTTGCCAACACGAAGATTCCCTTTTTCAAGTCTCTCAATCATAATTTCGAGGCCATCATGAATTTTCCCAAGCTGTTCCTCTATCTTCTCAAGAGCGACCGACTTGGCAAGGACAGTGGAGATTAATTCAGGGTAAAAAGATTCATACTCAGCTACCACTACATACTTGTCAGTTAACTCCATGCTTTCGATTTCTTCGATGTGAAGGCTGTAATCGTCCGTGTATCTGTCAGCAGGCTGGAGCTCAATATCTGGTTCGAAGGATTGAATGAATTTCAAAAAGCTTGTGATCTCATCCTTGTGTGTGTGATTTACAAAAACTACACTGCCAAAAGAAAAGACTAGCACTTGTTGAAAGGCGTGAATATCTTTTTTAAGGATCGATTTAAGGATATCGCTTCTTAGGATTAACGGCTGTTCCCATGTGTATTTTTTGGGTATACCGCAGTGGATGGCGATTTTGTTCAGATCAATTTCATTTGTGACGGCCATAGCCTTAAAAGTAATATCTTTCATTTTCACCACTCATCTGCTTTATAAAAGTCATGCTAACTAGTCTTGACAGAAAAAGAGGGCTTCAATCCAAATAATTATTTTTTGTTAGTTAATCGGCTTATCAACATGTCATATAAATGTATCAGTTCCTCAGACGGACGTATGCCAAGTTCCCTGCTGAGAAGCCGAACATAGTCGGTATACAGAGCCGTCAAACCTTTTTTGTCCCCGGTCATCTCGTGTATTGTCATAAGATGGCGTATAACGGATTCGTCCAACGGATTACGCCCGTTCAGCTTGAGAAGCAACTTCGATGAGGAGGTCGTATCCCGCAACAAAATAAGCACTTCGGCAAGCCGCTTTATGAACGAGGTGTACAATTCCGCATAACGCACCGTTTCGTGAATGGCCCACACATACGCCTTGTCCCCGAATAGATCGCCCGTATACAGCCGTTCGATGCGCAGTGCTCTCTCCACATTTCCCACATCAATGGAATGCATCTCCCCCACTTGCTTTTCGAATTCCACATAATCAATGACGAAATCCTTCAATTCAAGCGCATAGCCATCGTTCTCCGATTGTACGACCTCGCGCATGCCAAGCGGCTCCAAAGACTTGCGCAATTGATAGACGGTCGTATTCAAATAATTCTCCGCATTGGTTTGGTGCATCCCTCCGAAGATGTCCATAACCAACCTGGAACGTGGAATTCGTTTGCCATGATACAACAGCAAGTACGCGAACAGCTCCGCACATTTCCTGGAGATCCACTTGACACGACCTGCATCGTTGCTCACGACGACATCACCTAACAATGTTAGGACGATTCTGCCTGAATTTTCGGAAGCTGGAGCAGACAGCGACGACGAATGAATGCCCTGCTGGCTCGCCAATGCACGATTTACCGTCCGCTGAAGCCGTTCCTGCGCAACGGGCTTGACTAGGTAATCCACCACAGATAGTTCGTAAGCTTTCAAGGCAAATTCTTTGTGAGACGTGACGAAGACGATTTGCATCCGAGAAGCCGAGGCTTCCATCTTGGCGGCGAACTCCATTCCACTCCCTCCCGGCATGGAGATATCAACGAAAGCAAGTCCGATGTCGGTGTTCTCACTTAGAAAAGAGGCTGCGGACTTCGTATCCGTAAAAGCGCCAACCACGTGAACCCCTGGTAGCTTAACCAGCATTTTACGCAGAATCAGATGCATCGTTGGCTCATCGTCCACCAAAATCACTTTCATAAAATTCTTCCTCCATTCCCCCGTCATCAGACTCTTCCCGTACACCAGCCGATCCGGGCAACGTGAATGAGAAGGTCGTCCCGACCCCTGGCTCGCTCTCGAACCAAAGGCTGCCACCATGGATACGAACGAATTCGCGGATCAGCGCCAGTCCGAATCTCATATCCTCCGAATCGTCCCCGTTAACCATGACCTTTAAGAACGGCTCCTCTAGTCGCAGCAGTTCCGAGGTCTGATCGTCGATTCCTGCACCATTATCACGTACATACACGATGATCATATCACCTTCCAGAACAGCCCCAATATCAATCGCCCCGCCAATTCCAGTAAACTTGATCGCGTTCGAAAGCAAGTTGCGCAGTATTAGATCTAACATCTCTTTATCGGCTCTAACAGTTAGTTTCTCGTTGATCTGCTCTGTCATCCGAATTTGCTTCATACTAGCCTTCGTGCCTGAAAGCAATAAAGCCTGCCTGATGACCTGCTGCAAATTCCAGCTCGTCGGACGAAACACGACTTTCCCTTTCTGGCTGCGATACCAATCCAATAAATTTTCTACGAGTTGAAACGTGCTTTGCACTTGTCCTTTAAGTTCCCTTACCAATTCGGCATGCTCAAAGTCGGCGGCAGTCAGTTCATCGCCCAGCAGCTCGGTCAAGCTCACGAGAAGTGCGATCGGATCGCGAATATCGTGCGCCACGACGGTGAAAAGCTTGTCCTTGAACGCATTTAGCTCAGATAACTGCCGAGCGTTCTCACGCAGCCGTGCCTCGCTCTCTTTCATCTCCGTAATATCGTTAAACATTAGGATCTTGCCAATCAGGACATCACCTGAATCATAAATCAGAGACAAACTACAGTTATAATGCTTGTTGCGATTCGCTTGGAATCTGTGAAACGGGAAGCGTTCGTCCCCGTCACTAGTGGCACGAATACGTTCAAGAAGTTCTGGACTTTCCGACAAAACCACCCCCATATTGGCGGGGTATCGTTTCGGCAAACCGAGTTCAGGAAGGACCTTTTCGGCTGCTCTATTGTAACTTACAATTTGGTCCTCATAATCGAACAAGACGACCCCATCCCGGATCGTTTCGAACACTTTAGCCATCGCAAGAGGCGTCAAGCGAAGTAAATTAAACCGTAAAATCCCCAACACGTAGGCGATACCCGATACGGCGAATCCAAACGGCGTCAAATCAACGTCCATCCCGGACCAAAAGAATAAATTGAACACCATAGGCGCGACTGCCCCCAAAAGAAGGACGACGATTTGCTTTCGCACGATTGGTAATGCCCGCCAATACATGGGGATAAACAGCAACATTCCGCACAGAAGTACGGAATAATTATAGACGGTGTGCACCTTATACCAAGGTCCCTTAACAGTCGTATACAAAGGAACCGAATTGCTTTCATTCAGAACATAACGCTCATAGATCAGGTGATGCCAATCGTTGGTCAAATGGAGAAAAAATACCGCTATGGGGATAATGAATAGCACTAGCGCAAGACGCTTGCGGTAGCGAGACGCCGTCCCGGTAAATTGGATGACCTGAAAGAGCCAGAGTGTAGTAACGAAGGGAATGCCCAAGTACTCGATTTGAAGCGACAGCTTCACATCGCTCAGGCTACGGCTCAACACCTCAAACGCGTAGCCAAGCGAATAACAAGCCGCTGCCAGCATGATCAGAACCATCGTTTTGGCAACAGGCAGATGGCGTTTCCGGTAAGACAAGTAAGAGACGAACACCATCAGCGCCGTTGCGAGAAAAAGCGTTACCGACATCCATTGTCTTGTGTCCACGGCTTCATCTCCCTTATATCAATTGACTTTCGAACCGCCATTCGGGCCAATTCGACAAAAGTCTACCTTAATAAGGATATCATCTTCTCTAATTTGTGTCTTTATAATTATGCTTGTTAATTACATACCTTCAAATTTCACGGGCCTCATAAATAATCTTATTAGTTGCTCTTTTGGATCATTATCATCAGAGAGTACGGAATGAACAGCCTGACAGATGGGTAGCTCCACGTCATATTTAGTAGACAATTGCAATAAAGCTTTTACGGTAGCTACACCTTCAGCTAATTTCCCGAATGGTTCCTTTTTTACGAATGCCTCACCAAAACGTCGATTATGACTATGATTAGAGAACACCGTTGCTTCGTAATCACCAAGATGGCCTAAACCATAAATGGTTAATTCGTTTCCTCCCATTGCCTTGACTAATCTCGCAATTTCTTTTGTTCCTCTAGCCATTAAGGCTCCCTTCAAACTTGTATAACCTAATCCATCCAACATCCCTGCTGCGATTCCAATGACATTTTTTGCTGCAGCACCTATTTCATTACCTAACAAATCTTGCCCATAATAAAATCTTATAATCTCACTTCCAAAGCTGCCTACAAGTAGTTTCGTTACGTTCATGTGATCTGAATCAATAACCATACAGTTTGGAATGTCCTTAACAAAATCTTGAACATGACCAGGTCCAACCCAAATGGCTACATTTACAGGTGATTGAATTTCTTCCATAAAAATTTGTGAGAGTCTCTCTCCGGACTCCATTTCAAGTCCTTTCATACATAAAACAAAGATCTTGTTTGTAATTTCCATGGTAGCTAATTGCCTTGCAAAACCTCTAAGTTCTTGGGCACTAATAGCGATAAATATAATTTCGGCAAACTCAATTGCTTCAGTAATTCTATCTGTTAAATGTATGTTTTGAGGTAATTGTAAATATTCATTTGTTCTACGATGAACTAATCTTTGATAATTTTTCGATTCTTCTCTTCCCCATAAAATGACATCATGTCCTATTTTATTTGCATACCAAGCCAAAAAAGATCCCCATCTTCCACAACCTAAAACAGTAACCTTCATTAAGTAGATCAGCTCCTTTACGTACTGTCTATTTATCTTTCAAAGCAAAATCAACTGCATATTCAGCATGGATTTTCGTTGTATCGAATATAGGAACCCTGCAATCCAGTTGAGATATTAATAAGGTGATTTCTGTGCAGCCAAGGATAACGGCCTCTACCCCATCTTGGACGAGACTATTAATTATCTCTAAGTAGGATTGTTTAGAATTTTCTTTAATAATTCCAAGACAAAGTTCCTGATAGATAATATCATGTACAATCTTCCTTGCTTCTTCATTTGGAACGATAACATCAAGACCAAATTTCTCAATCAATCTACCCTTGTAAAAATCTTGTTCCATTGTAAAAGCAGTACCGAGCAAAGCGACTTTTTTAATGCCACATTTAACAATTTCAATTGCCGTTGCATCAGCTATATGTAGTAATGGTATTGAGACCGATTCTTCTACTTCTTTTGCCATCTTGTGCATCGTATTCGTGCATATAACAATGAAATCTGAACCACCAGATTCGAGTTTTTGTGCGGAATTAATCATGATCTTCGTGGCTTCATCCCATTTCCCTTCATGTTGAAGAGTCTTGATCTCATGAAAATCCACTGAATACATAAGACTTTTTGCGGAATGGTGCCCGCCTAATTTTTCCTTTATACGTTGATTGATGATTTGGTAATAAAGCAAGGACGACTCCCAGCTCATTCCACCTATTAGCCCAATTGTTTTCATAGATAAACACCTCAGAAATAACTATTTACTACATAATAACAGAAAATCGATATCTTTATTTACTCCAAAGAATTTGTCCGGCCTCTACCTTAGATAGATGACTCCATTCATAACTTTGTCCGGTTTCTTTGGATTTCTTACGAATTTCCGCAATCTGAGTCTCTGTAGCTGGTTGGTTACGAATAATGGCGTCTAGGTTATCATGTGCAATTTTTCGTGCCAAATTAGGGTCGTCAAGCTTATCTAATAACTGATACATCGCACCAATTGCAGCCTCTTCACCAATATCAAATCCAGAGTCCGTACTCAACATAAACTGATCAGGAAACTGCTTCATCACAGGTACGAAATCCTCCAACTTATTGGTACTAGCAGGATTGAGAGCGGTGAAACCCGCATAAAAATCCGCGTACAAATTTGGGTGCTTTTGGAGTAGTTTTCTGATATTTTCCGGTGAGTTAAACGCGTTAGCGTGTGCGAATATGATGATTGTGTTTGGATGTTTGTCGAGTGCCTCTTCTAACTTATCTATAACCATTCCGTTTGGAGGGTCAATATGCAACAGAATGGGAACTTTGTATTTTGCACATATGTCGTATATGTCAGGTAAATAGCCGTCCATTGGGCTTTCACCCTTCCAAGCCACTTTTGATACCGCAGGTGAATACAAAGAAGCAGCTGCAATTTCACCTAAACCAAAATATCCTTGTTCCAGGTTATGTGTCACTACATCGAGACTCGATTTATTATGCATATCGAAGCCTGAAAAGTAAGGAATAATTACGTCAGGGTTATCTTTGTAAGCCATCCAAGACATCTGGTCGATCATTACTGCGCTTGGCTCTGATACATCCCCAAAGAGAACAACTTGATTGACGGCATTACGCTTCCAAACTTCCAGCATATTTATATACTTTGAATCAGATGCATCATGATTGTGGGAATCGATGACTTTTAAATTGCGATATTGCTCAACTAACTCTATAACCGTTTTTTTCTCAGTCCCCTTCTTAATCTGTGTTTCATTAATAATTACTGGTGAGCTTGGGTTGAGTAAATCTTTTGTAACGGCGGAATCCTTCACTTGATCAAAAGGGAATAGTCCCAAAACAGAAACTAGCCATATCCCTATGGCTGTACTCACTGTCACAATTAATGTAATAATAGTCCTGTTTTTCATTCGTATGACCAACTTTCCTTCTTGAAATGTATGACCTTCAAATCGTAAAACCAAATAATATTAATTCGGGGAACTAAACTGGGTATCCTTTATTTTCCATTGCGATTTTAACATGGCTGAAACGATAATTCTTCCTGTTACTTTATCCTTCTTCAGAAAAAACATTGAACTGTATTATATGATATATCAAATAAAGATTACTCACGGCCATTGAGCAGACACCTTCTACCGCAAAATATGTCATAACTATGGTTTTAATCGTGTAGAAGACAATATTATTTTGTAACTTTATAAGATTGTTTATCGAAACACTTGAAGTATTATATACAACATGTTAAATATATCTATACAGATATGCTATGACATTACAATGCACGCTACTCTTCGATGAAGGAGGTTACGTCGAAACAAAGACAGCTTTGTTTTTTTAAAAAATTTCTAAATGAGGTGAGCAGATTGATAGGGAAATTAAGAATTTTATGCATGGTATTACTATGTGTGACAATGCTGCCTTTCAGCATTTCTGCGGCTCAGGCTGATGGTGTGACTGCTGATGGGATTAAATGGCCGAAAAATCAAGCGCTTCCAACGTTTAATCAACCCAAGCATTTGGACGTTGTCAATGTCTCTAATGCACCTGGAGACGTAAAACTGCTGATGACTACTCTTCAGGGCATTGTGAATCGAGAGCGCCCGCGTATCTATCTGATTCAGAACAAGGTGGACCCCTGGTATAACGAAATGACCATACCGCATAAGCTCCACGATAACAGCATGGATGTCTTCGATTTGTATAAAAATGAAGTAAATGGAATCATCATCTACGATCCGAAAACTCCGGATTCCATCAACGTCGCGACCACATTGGCGGGACTGAAGAATGCCGTTGTCGTCAGCCCTGATCTGGCAGGCAAACTAACTGCAGCTCCCTACAAATTGAACGTGATCGAAGATTTCCGGGGCAAATTCAAAAATAAAATTGACGCATATACCTGGCAGTACGAGCACTTATGGAATCAGACGACCCACCGGATGTTGATTGGGCTAAGTCCGGACACATCGATCTCTCTCCCACCGGGTCTACCCGAATCCTTCGTAACGATTGCAGAAGAGAAAAGGCAAATACGTGATGCCAGTAACCGGGGAACGTATGAATACGACCTTTCATCGTTTTTAGGGAATGAAGCGGTTTACGTTCGTTTCGACGACTCCTTCACGCAGGACGGTTGGGGACCGGCCGTTCATGCCATCACCGTAAAGGCAGATGGGAAGGTCATCGCTCAATTTGACGCCGGTACACCTGAAGAAGAATTGTACTTATATGACAGGCAAAATTCCAAGCATTTACCGGGTGCAGATCACCGCTTCGCTGATAATGGAAGTTACTTCATGTATGAATTTAAACCTACTGCAGACACGAAACAGTTGACGATCTCTGTAGAGATGTGGAATCAATATAAAGTTTCGGTCGGCAACACTCGCCCTCTCTCTTCAGAGCAGAAAGAGCCTTACGGATATTTGCGCGACTATGCGGTTGCTAACAAAGCAATGGTTTTCTGGCTTTCGACGGATGTGCCGGATCAGCGAGCACTCTTAGAAAAAATTCTGTCCGATGTCGAGCCAGGGACACCTTATCTGGGCTGGTTCAGCAATGACTTCGAAGGCGAAGCCGCCTCCGTCGACCTACTCTCCAGGCATAGCGTCTTTGTATTGGCAGCTGATTGGTTCCAAAATATGACCGTCTTCTCGGGAACAAAGGTGGAAGCGGCCCCTAAGATCAAGCCTAATCCGCTCGAACTGGAAAACAAAATCTATGTGACTTTCACTTTCGGTGAGGGTGACAATTTGCAATACGATTTGAACCATATGCGCGAGATACTATGGGAAGATCCTGCGCGCGGCAAAGTACCCATTAACTGGACTTCCAGTCCATTACTCTACGATGCCGCTCCAATGGTTCTTAATTATTACCGGAAAACGGCGACAGAGAATGACCTGCTGATCGCCGGACCGTCCGGTGCTGGTTATTTCAACCCACATCCATGGCCGGAAGAAACCCTCCCGGATTTCCTGAGGGATAACTACCGATATCTCAAACAGACCGGTATGACCATTCCGATGGTGATTAACCGGGATGTCACCAAAGACATACCAATAAGCTCATCCGAAGCGGCCGCATACGAGCAAAATTATAAAGTTCCCGGCATTCTGCTTGTAGGAGATAAATTCGGCATCGAAATCATGAATGATACGCTTCCGGTATCGATGATGCCAGGAATTGGAACGGCTCAGGATGGAATCAATATTCTAGCCGAGGCCAAGAAAGGCTGGGATGGTAAATCGCCGTTATTCCTTTCCGTCGGGGTTAACGCATGGGGGATGAGACCACACGATATTCAGGCCATCGCTGAATCACTTGGTGAGGAATATAAGATCGTAAACGCCGATCAGTATTTCACGCTTATTCGCGAAGCCTATGGATTGTCCAAAAAAGAGTAAATCCATGCCAAAAGAATCGGATAGCGAGCAGTTTTAAACTGCCGCTTTCCGATTCTTTTTTTACGACCTATGCATTCCTTTTAACGAAGTCCGAAATCCAAATCTTACTCCTTACAGGAATATTGGGTTTACCGATTATTGGATATAAGCTTTTGGGACTGCTTCGCACGGGCGATCTGCGTCGCTTCAACCATATTGCGCAAGGAAGCGACAGTTTCTTCGACTCCACGAGTTTTAAGTCCGCAGTCCGGATTAATCCAGAATAACTTCGGATCCAGCACATGTAAGGCGCGTTCGATCATACTGGTCATTTCCTCCACACGCGGAATACGAGGACTGTGGATATCGTATACGCCTAAACCTATGCCCAGTTTGTATGTGTTCAATTCGAAGCTATGAATCAGTTCACCATGACTGCGTGATGTCTCGATTGAAATCACATCGGCATCCATCGCTTCGATCGAATGGATCATGTCATGGAACTCGCAATAGCACATATGGGTGTGAATTTGAGTTGTATCCTGTACCGTGCAGGTAGCCATGCGAAAAGCTCTGACCGCCCATGCCAAGTACTTCGCTTGGTCATCCCCCTTGAGCGGCAGCCCTTCGCGAACCGCAGGCTCGTCGACCTGAATCATACCAATGCCCGCCTGCTCAAGGGCTTCCACCTCTTGTCTAAGTGCATAGGCCAATTGGTAGGCAATTTGTTCACGCGTGATGTCCTCGCGAACGAAGGACCAATTCATGATTGTAATCGGGCCAGTCAGCATTCCTTTTACGGGGCGTTTGGTCTGTGTCTGTGCAAACTTTGTTTCTTCGACAGTCATTGGCCCCTTGAACGCAACGTCCCCAAAAATAATTGGCGGTTTAACGCAGCGAGAACCGTATGACTGCACCCATCCGTTCTGCGTGAACGCAAAGCCCGCGAGCTTCTCACCAAAGAACTCGACCATGTCGGTTCGCTCAAATTCGCCATGCACGAGTACATCCAATCCGATTTCCTCCTGGAGCTTGATCCAGATATCGATCTGTTCTCGGATGAAGTTAGCATACTGCTCGTTGTTCCATTCACCCTTGCGCCACAGTTGACGGGCCTTACGCACCTCTGGGGATTGCGGAAAGCTGCCAATTGTCGTCGTCGGGAAAATCGGCAATTGCCACTTCTTCTGTTGAGCAATATGACGCTCAGCAAAAGATCGACTGCGCTCTGGACGTTGAGCACTGATGGCGGCGACAGCATGCTGAATGTCGCTTCGGTTGCGCTCATCTGACAGCTTGAGTGCCTGAAGAGCACGATCTCGTTCTGCCAGTTCGCCTGTGGTAACAGCCCCGTCTCGAGAGACTGCCTTCGCCAGAAGTACTAGTTCGTCCAGCTTCTCCTCTGCAAATGCGAGAGCATCCTTCAGTTCAGCTCCGAGCTTCGTCTCATTATTTACCGATACAGGGACATGAAGCAAACTGCACGACGTCTGCACGATGAGCCGCTCAGCCGTTACGATTTCAGAGAGTTCTTCTACGAGTGCCAGTTTCTCACGCAGTGGCGCCTTCCAGATGCCACGTCCATCAATAACCCCTGCTCCTAAAACCTTGTCCGCCGGGAAACCTAGCGTTTTAATCGACGATATATTGCCTGAGTATCCGTGCACGAAATCCAACCCTATTCCTTTGACGGGCAGCGCAACGATATCACTGTAGTGCTCTACCGATTCAAAGTAGGTTTGCAGCATGATGTTCAGGTTCGGCACTGAAGCGGCAAACGTCTCATAAATTGTCTTTAATCGCTGCAAATCATCTGCGCTTAACTTCGTTACGAGAATCGGTTCGTCGATCTGTACCCATTGAACCCCTTCACTCGCAAGCTCTTGAAGTATCTGCACATAGCGTGGAAGCAACCGTCCCAGCCAGTCGTCGGTCTCCGAAATACGGTATCCTTTGGACAGCTTCAAGAATGTCAGTGGTCCAACGATTACCGGCTTGCCCTCGATACCGAGCTTTTCCTTAGCCTCCCGATAAGCCTTAAGAGGTCTATTTTCGGTAAGCACCGGCGTTGTTTCACCCAGTTCTGGTACAATATAATGATAGTTGGTATTAAACCACTTGGTCATTTCGCTAGCGGTTGCATCCTTCGTCCCACGGGCAATTCCGTAATAAACAGATAAGGGTACCGTGCCGCCCTCATACGGAAAACGTTTCGGAATAATACCGAGCATCGTGGATGTATCAAGAATATGATCGTAATAGCTGAAATCGTTGACTGCGATGAAGTCGATGCCCTTCTCCTGCTGCTTACGCAAATGATTCAAACGGATCTCTTGCAGCTGACGGTGAAACTCCGATTCTTCGAGCTTGCCTGACCAGAAAGCCTCGAGCGCTTTCTTCCATTCTCGATCCGCACCAATACGCGGATATCCCAACACACTGCTTTTCACCATCTGTAAAACCCCTCTACAATTTGTTACAAGAAAGATATCACGGATTAGTAGTTATAGTGTAACTGGAATAAACTATATCTAGTCATAGCTAATGACTATATCAAATTTATTATTGGGATATTGCCTGCATAAGTGCTTGTATATATGCCGCTCCTAGCTTGGATAGCGAAGCATTTCTATGGGAAATCCAACCGACATTGATCGTTTCCTCACAATCCAATGGTACGGGAATAATTTCATTTCCATTCAAATCAGCGCTTAACACCCCTGTCGATATGGTATATCCGTTCAATCCGATCAATAAATTGAATAGCGTCGCCCTGTCATTAACTCGTATGCTTTTCTTATGTGACATCGTGCTGAGAATCTCTTCTGAAAAATGAAAGGAATTATACTCCCCTTGATCAAAGGACAGATACGGATAATTCTGAAGCTGGTCAATGGTTACGATGGATTGCTTAGCCAACGGGTTTTTAATACTGATGAAAATATGCGGCTTAGCCGTTAATAAACTGTTGAATTGCAAATTTGCGGTTTTGAGCAACTTGTTGATGACATTCCCATTAAATTCATTCAGATATAAAATACCGATCTCGCTGCGTAAATTTTTGACATCTTCGATAATTTCATAGGTTTTGGTCTCTCTCAAAACTAACTCATATTCATCTTGGCCATACTCCTGGACCAGACTAACAAATGCATTCACCGCGAAAGCGTAATGCTGAGTGGAAACCGAAAAATGCTGCGGGGAAGGCTTCGCATTGAGGTAGCGGCTTTCCAATAATTCCGCCTGCTCGACTACTTGTCGCGCGTAGCTTAAGAATTCAATTCCCTCCTTAGAAAGTGAGATCCCCTTATTAGATCTTTCGAAAATTGCAAGCTGCATTTCTTCTTCCAGATCCTTAATCGCATTTGAAAGACTAGGCTGAGAAATAAACAACCGCTTGGCGGCTTCGTTAATGGAACCCCGATTTGCAACCTCAATAACGTACTTTAATTGTTGTAGAGTCAACGAAATACTCCCCTTTAAGTTGTTCTTTACTAGTCTTAAGTATATCAATATATTTAACAATAAACCCAGCAAAAAAGCGAACACCCAACAAGTGTACGCTTTTTTGCTGGGTTTTGAACGTCAGCCCTAATAAAATTCTAACTGAACAGTTTTCGAGATAGGCCTACGAATAGATCCGGTACAATAGCACGTGTTTTTATGGTGAAAGGACCAATGATTCTTGTTTCTACTACAGGAAACCGCAATTTTTCGAACGTCAGAGTCACTTTGCTGTTTGTATTCTTTTCAAGTTGAGTGATCAACATGCCGAAATCCTTTTGAACTCTGTCTATAATTTGTTTGTTCAACGAAGGCATCATATTATGAATACCTTGCCGGAATTGCTTCGCTATTTCATCCTTGCTTACAAAGAGTCCGACGATAAAATCAGGCCCAGGCAAATCGATATCGATATTTTCGACTTTTTCGCTAATAAAGCTATTCAGATCTGGACCTGTAAACGGACTTAGAAATAAGTCTGCTTTGAGTGTTGCTCCTTGATCATGACCTACGATGCCGATTGACCCGTCATTTATAAAGGCGGAAAGGCTATCCAGATGCATTTGTTGCTGTATGTGGGTAGTCATTTCGTTAATCTGTGCCTGCGAGAAGCTTTGTTGCGTCGTTCCATCCGTTCGAATAACATAAATATCCTGTACTTTGGAATTGATTTGGCTGAATTGGAAAGTTTCTGATCGGTACACTGGCGCGAAAATAGGGACATTCAATGGCGGGAGCACTTTCATGATCGTATGTGTTGCCAGCAAGAATGCCTTGATCGTAGTAGGAAATCCATCCGGTACGAATATGGTGAATGCGCCGGTTGCATCGGTTTTTGATTGAAAGGAAAATCCCGGTATAAAACTGTTTGTAAAGCCCGCGGGAAAGTCGGTTCCCAGAAATACCTGGGCCTCTGCCATAGGTTTGAACGATGCTGGATTCGGATGTGCGGGATTCGCTGAGTAGCTGGAGATAAATAGTGGTATATTCGTAATTTCGTGTAACTTTCCATTCACATTCATTCATGTATTCCTCCCTCAATTGGTTGGTTCGATCCTTATCGTAATCGAATACCACTTGTGGAAATATACTTGAAATAGTGATGATTGACAGCTCATATAAGAGACGGATTAAACAAAAAAAGTCCTAGTGGTTACTCCACTTCGGACTTTTATAAAGAATGTTTTTGATCTCTTTGACCTTGATCTAAACTGTTGCTTCGTAATATTTTGCGACTTTTCGGCAATTGAATGGTGAAAGTCACGCCGGTCTGTTCGCTCACTACTTCAATACTTCCTCCATGCTTCTGCAGGATCAGATAACAATAAGTCAGACCCAGCCCGAAATTATTCTCCTGAAGTTTAGTAGTAAAGAACGGCTCAAACAGTTGGGCAGCAGTCTCCTTATCCATTCCCTTTCCATTGTTGGAGAACTCTATCAAAATATCTTTTCTGCTCTCATGAATTCTTATTTCAATCATTCCGTTTTCCGAATCCACAGCATCGATCGCATTGCGAATCAAGTTAGCGAATACTTCCTGCATATGCAGCTTATCGCACATCAAGTTGTAAGTAGGTGGATAATTTGTAATAAGCTTAATCCCTTTATCGTCGAGCAAATAGCGATTTGATTGAATCGCCCGATCCACAATATCGGACAAGTTGATAGTACCTTCTACAATATCTATATCTTCGATTTGCTTCTTAATCCGATTTACCATGTACATCATTTGTCTCGTCTCTGCCTGAATATTCGCAATGTCTTGCTCCGTTTGTTCATCCGGTCGGTATTGTAAGTTTTCTTTCATTCGGCCCGCCAGCATATCAATGTTGGTAATGTGGTTTTTCATCGCATGATTAAGCATGGCCGCACCTGAAACTATCCCGATGATCGTTTGATCATGTAATTGCTTTTCAAATTTAATTCTTACACCAAGTACCCCGAATCGGATCGCAGATACAATAAAAACAACAAAAGCCAACCATACAAACATACTGATGAACCGATACCCGTCAAATGTTTGATTCGCTCTTTCCATATGATTTAACACAACAATAACGATAATAGGAGGAACAACAAAAAAGACTGTAATTAGACGATTTCTTTTTCTAACCAAATTTGTTTCCTTGCTATATGAATAAATAACCAATAAACATCCTACCAGGTAATAAGGAACTGTCCAGTAGAACAAAATGACAAAATCTAACTGAATACTTTCCTTCATCGGAGTAATTAGGAGTGTAATGATAATTGGAAGAACAAGCGCGCAAGCGAGCGTATTTTTGACTCGACGAGTCGTTGTTACGGAATATACGATCGAGAACATGAGGAAACCGTATGGAGTACAAACTTGGAGTATAAAGAAAAAAAGGCTGCGCCATGCAGGTTCAACAACGACTTCGGAAAGGCTGCCCAAACCTGCGAAAATCAAAAATAATACCAACCACTTCGTCGCTTCCTGTTTTCGTCCATAAAAATAAAGTAAAACGGCAAGTAAAAGATCAATAATGGCTGAAAAGATCATTGTATTCCCACCTGTCAACTACCTAATTGACGATTCCGGCACAAACAGCTTTCCACAAGACCAACTTGTTCGCTAAGGGATCGTGAATTCCAGACTCCCTTTATACTCTGATTTCCGAGTATATTTCCCTCTTTGAAAATGGCTTATGATGATTTTGTAGCAAATAACCCCCATGAGGGAAAAAACAGGAGGCGTTTTTATAATGAGAAAGACAATCAAATTAGGTTTACTAGGTGCTGTAGCTTCTGCGATCTTGGCTTTACCAGTGGCGGCGAGTGCCCAAACTTCTTCGTCAAATGAGTTCTTGTCCACAACTCCGCAAACTACGGTGATCCGTCAGTTGCATAACTTGGGAACGGTGTATTTGCACCCAGGCGCTTCAGGTCCAGTTGAACAGTATTTGCCAGCAAGCTTTAAATATGATGTGCAATCCATTGAAATCACGGGCCCGTTGAGCCAATTCGTCCATGCACAAATTACAAATTTCGGATCCAAAATCTTGTTCAGCTCTGACGGAGCCAAAACAACGGTAACTGTGACAATTACGAATAGTACCGGCTCATGGGGCTATTATACAGTCATCGTTCAGCCTGTAGGTTAACCCGATGAAAAAAATAACTTTTCTATGTACTTTACTAGTTGCTGCTGCAGGGGTCATGCTTTCGCCATCATTTAATCCACAGCCCGATCCCCCGGGAATCACATCCCCCCCGTCTGCCTTACTTGCCTTCAATCCGCAACCAGATCCACCAGGCTTTATTTAAAGAAATAAATCGGACGTTTCCTGCGTCCGGTTTATTTCTTTATTCCAACAACCGCAGCTGAATCGACATCTCCAAGAGTTGTTGGCGGTTGTGCTTTTTGATTCGAAGCCACTCCAAATAGGGGAACTTACCTTTGATTATTTTGGTAATCTTGCATAGCTCGTTATTGATGGACTGTTCGTTGTAGAACAAGAGCTCCGCAATTTCACTGCTACTTTTGCCTTGTTGAAGATAGCGTAAAATCTCTTTTTGGAGCGTAGTTAATTTTCTTTTAAGCTCCTCTTCATAGGAAGAAGCCACCCGTCTCATTAATTTACCGGCAGAAGAGTGATGCAGGTTTCCCTTGCCTGCTACAACGCCACGAATGGCATCGGGGATATCTCGGTAATGTGCCTTAGTAATATAATTGCTAACGCGTCCGTATGCGATGGCATGAGTCATGACTTCCTCCTCATCCAGTGAGGAGAGCACGATTATCTTCAGGTTAGGTTCTGTCGATTGTAATTCAATGGCCGCTTCGAGTCCATCATAATTATTTCCCGTTAAATTGATATCTAGCAGCAATATATCGATAGGTATCTCTTCAATAGCTTTTAACAGTTGGTACTTATAAGCGGCAGATCCGGATATAAACAGGTCGGGCTCACGTGATAAATAATCGACGATTAGTTCACGAAATAACGGATCATCGTCGCACACGAAAACTTGAATCGGCTGCATGGTATTCCCCTTTTCTGAACATACACTCCTTGGAATCGAGATGAAATTTCACTTGCCTATAGGTAGGAGATTTTCTTACAATGGATAAATAAGGAAATTATAATGAGGGGGCAGGCTATGGAGAACAGAAACGAACTGAACCTATCATTGTATGACCGTCTTGGAGGGAAAAATGGTATTCAGTCGGCAGTAGAACTTTTCTATGACAAAATTAAAGATGATTCGAGAGTGTCACATTACTTCCAAAATGTTGACTTAACAAAACTGATGGAGCATCAAACGATATTCCTCTCTTTTGCATCCGGTGGCCCGAATTACTACACAGGCAAAAGCTTGACGCAATCACATGAACACCTGAACATTACATCTGCGCATTTCGATGATGTATTGGGCCATTTGACAGATTCTCTGATCGAATTAAGTGTAAGTGGAAGGGATATAGTTCAAGTACTTACCTTGCTGCTCCCTCTGAGAGCTCAAATGATCAAGGATCCTAAAGACCGCTAAAGACATGTCATCGTGAGATTTTCTCTTGTTCAATTTTAGCAAATATTTTCCAATGGGGATAGGGACTTTTGAACCCATCTCAGTTCTCCCTCTAAGTCGTAAGATCTTGTTATTTCCATCCAGCATGTTTCAAAATCCCTTTCACGAAATCACTCTTGGCATTTGAGTATGCCAAACGATCATTGTGGAATCGAAGTGCAAGTTCCATCTTCAAGTCGCCGTACATTTTAGCATCATCTGGATGACTTCTTAAATAATCTCGAAAAAGGATATGACGCTTAAATTCGTCGTTTTCAACAGTACATACGTAAAGGTGATGCCAAGTTATGCCATCGGGAGGAATAAAAGCCTCTCGCCCAGTAGCTCCTAAATCACCTTCATGTACGTACCCAAGAGTGGCGAGCCTTTGTATTGCTTTATGGATATCATCTTGCGTAGTAATTGCCACGTCAATATCAACAATTGGTTTTGCTGCTAACCCTGGGACGGAAGTACTTCCGACATGTTCTATCCTGACTTCGAGGTCGCTTAAAACCGGAAGTACGAAGTCTCGTAACTCTTCAAACAACTGAACCCAACTAGGATCGTATTCTACAACTACTACACTGGCGCCCATAGAAATCCTCCTCACAGCTTACTTACAGAATAATTCGCAGTATTTTTTGCGTATTCCTGCCGTTAACACCAAATTTTGAAAACTAATCCCAGTAACCAATTTAATTATTTCAAAATAAAAAAGACCCCTTTCAGGGTCTTTTTCGACGGTGATAGATTGATGGTACTTTTGCCTTGAACCTTACTTAGCTGGGTCTCTACCTCATCACATTCCTGCAGTACATGACTACATTAATGAATCTGCGGCACATCTCCTCGCTTCTATATAGATTCAATAACAACTTCCCTGGTAGTTAGCTGCATAATATGCGACACAACACCTCGCTGAATCACCGTCATAAAGTAATATGTCCGTTCTCGAAAATGTTATACATCTTGGGATTCATTTTATTGACGAATTTATTTGCTAGGAATATAATTGCTATAGCAACTAATTTCGTGAGGTGAATGATTTTGGGATTGGATAACTCATTTGGATTTATTTTGAACCATGCCGGCAGACGTTTGACACAATTATTGAACAGCCATTTTCAGGCCTATGATATGACAACAGAGCAATGGACTGTACTCAATCGTTTAGCTGATGAAGACGGCATAACACAGAAGTTACTGGCGGTCCGAGCTGAAAAGGATCAAACCAACATCACTCGAATCCTCGATCAATTGGAGCGCAAAGGCTTTGTGGAACGACGGGCCAATGAGACGGATCGAAGATCGTTTCTTACCTTTATCACGGAGCAAGGCAAGGCTTTGAATGATGTTCTGACACCGATCGAGCAGAAGGTAATCTCCTTGGTTCTTAACGGTTTTACGGAGGAACAAACATCAATATTGCGGGGAATGCTCATCCAATTGACCCACCAAGCCAATGCATGCATGAAAGAAGTGGAGGATTTACAGTGAATACGAATCAGAAATTGTGGAATCGTAATTTTGTTGCTGTTTGTTTCAGCAGCTTTTTTTTATTTATGACTTTTTACATCCTTGCCGTCACGCTGCCAATCTTCGTTACTGATACATTGCATGGTGGACAACAGCAGATTGGTCTGGTCATGACCGTCTTTATTATTTCAACTGTCATTTTACGGCCTTTAACCGGTAAGTGGATGGATGAATGGAACCGGAAAAAGATTGTTCTTTTTTCATTGGCGCTTTTTATGATTTGTACGGCTCTTTATCCACTCGTTCATCAATATACTTTTTTGCTAGGCTTAAGGTTTCTTCATGGCATAGGTTTCGGGATGGCGACAACGGCTGCAGGTGCAGTTGCCATCGAGCTTGTTCCTGATCGCCGCAAAGGTGAAGGAATTGGGTATTTCAGCCTTTTCATGAGCTTAGCTATGGTTGTGGGGCCATTTCTGGGGCTAACCATTATGCAGACTCACAATAATAGTCTTCTATTTGGAGTGTGCATTGTGTTCGCGCTTCTTGCTTTCTTGTTGGGAGTGACCATTCGTATTCCTCGAGCTATCTCTAGAGTGGCCGTCAAATCAGAGTCTGGTTGGAGAAAATTCATTGAGCCGCGGGCTTTGCCAATTTCTTTGGCAGGTAGTGTGTTGGCCTTTTCTTATGGAGCTATTACTACGTTTCTGTCCGTGTATGCCAAAACCATCGGGTTGGATTCGTATGCGAGTTACTTCTTCATGGTCTTCGCATTGATGATTGTTTTATCCAGACCCTTTACAGGTAAATGGTTTGATCGTTCAGGTCCTCATTTATTAGTATATCCTGGAGTCATCCTTTTCACATCAGGGATGATAACCCTAAGCATAGCGTCATCCCCTGTCCTATTTTTAGTTGCAGGTGGTATGCTAGGCCTTGGATTCGGGGCGATGCTTCCCAGCTTCCAGACGATTGCTATTCAAGCCGCGCCGGCTCACCGCAGAGGGCTTGCGACAGGCACGTATTTCTTACTTTTCGACTCTGGATATGGGATTGGTTCCTATGTGCTTGGCGCTGTCGCTTCGAGAACGAATTACCATACGATGTACTTCATAGCTGGCATGGTTGTCGCGTGCTCTGCCATTCTGTATTACGGGCTTTATCATAGAAAAACAGCTTCTCCCCTTAAGCCAAGCCCTACCACAATTAAATAGATAATCTAAGTAAATTTATCTAGTCACTTTTTTATTCGTTAACCACCAAATATGGTGGTTTTTTTCTTGTGTCAGAGGACAAGAACTTAGCCCTTTCCTATAATAAAAAAGAACAGAATGCATTTTGCACCTGCTCTTTTCATTGCATTAACCAGATTCAACATTTGGTAGTTGGGCTATAGCGGTTATCAATGTTGTATTTATTACAACAATTCACATGCCCAGTGGTTTTTCTTCAACTCAAAGTTGCAGTTTGCTCCTAGGCCCCCTAAATAAACTGGAGTCCTCCTTTCAAATAAATTAAACTTATTTACAAAGGGGATGATCCGGAATGGGAAAAAGATTAGGAGAAGAAATACATGGGAAAAAGATTAGGAGAAGAAATAC
>NZ_LMRY01000009.1:176026-218939 GCF_001427935.1 Paenibacillus sp. Soil724D2 | reverse complement strand
AAGACCCCTTGTAGACGACGAGGTTGATAGGTTCGAGGTGGAAGTGCAGCAATGCATGCAGCTGACGAATACTAATCGGTCGAGGGCTTAACCTAATACAGGGATCTTTAATCGTAGATTAAAGTCTCTCTGCTTGAAACCTAAATGTTCAACTTTACGCAAGTTTCGTATCTAGTTTTCAGGGAATAATATTTCCTGAGTGTATATATATCTTGGAGAGATACCCAAGTGGCTATAAGGGGACCCTCTGCTAAGGGGTTAGACTGCGTAAGTGGTGCGAGGGTTCGAATCCCTCTCTCTCCGCCAGTTTCCAAATATATATACCTTTTATGTGGCGGCGTAGCTCAGCTGGCTAGAGCGTACGGTTCATACCCGTAAGGTCGGGGGTTCGAGCCCCTCTGCCGCTACCATAAAACCAAAACCAGTCGGAGGCTTAGCTCAGCTGGGAGAGCATCTGCCTTACAAGCAGAGGGTCGGCGGTTCGATCCCGTCAGCCTCCACCATTTTTATCTTTATGCCGTTGTAGCTCAACTGGTAGAGCAACTGACTTGTAATCAGTAGGTTGGGGGTTCAAGTCCTCTCGACGGCACCACTAATTTTTAGCTTGGAGCTGTGGTGTAGTGGCCTAACATGCCTGCCTGTCACGCAGGAGACCGCGGGTTCGAATCCCGTCAGCTCCGCCATTTATTTTTTTAGTAAATTAGGACAAGCTAAAGACAATTACATAAGGCTCGGTAGCTCAGTCGGTAGAGCAGAGGACTGAAAATCCTCGTGTCGGCGGTTCGATTCCGTCCCGAGCCATTGAGATGGTTGTGCTGCAACAATGCAGTATGGTTATCTCTCATCTGGAGGCTTAGTGAAGTGGCTAAACACGGCAGACTGTAAATCTGCTCTCTTCGAGTTCGGTGGTTCGAATCCATCAGCCTCCATTTTACCTTGAGTCATTAGCTCAGTTGGTAGAGCACCTGACTTTTAATCAGGGTGTCGTAGGTTCGAATCCTACATGACTCACTTTTATAAGTAAACGTTGAAGGCCGTGAGGTCTTTTTTTGTTTTATATAATCACAAAAGGCAGAGTTTGCCCCTTTCTTACATAAAGAAAAAGCATCCATAAGCAGGATGCTTTTTTCTATTTCAACTTGTCTGCAACGGACTTCATTTTTTGCTTCATAGAGGCCGGCTTATCACGGCGATCGTCGATTTTGATGGATGTGGAGACTCGCTCTGCTCCATTCGTAAAAGGGACTTCGTGGACGGCACGAATGACTTCCAGCAGTCGATCTATGGGACCCTCAAGGATGGTACCCATAGGTGTCATTTCAAAAACGATATCGGAATGTTTTTCTAGTTCTTTGTGCAGATCTGCTACATAACCGCTAAGGCTGGTGGTGGCAGTTCCTATAGGGATAATGGTGAATTCAGCGATGGCCATGGAGGTCACTTTCTCCTTTCATTTTGTAATGCTCTCTTACATTGTAGATGAGTGACAACAGGCAATGCAATTCACCGAGAAGCTAACTCCGTAAATTAAGAAATGGCGAGGTCAAAAATATAATCAGCTGTTCTTGCTGCAAGCGCCATGACGGTGTTAGTGGGATTCCCTCCACTGGAGGTTACGAAGAGACTTGCATCGCAAATGAACAAGTTGGGAATGTCGTGGCTTTGACCGTAAGAATTGACGACGGAGGTAGCTGGGTCATTCCCCATGCGGCAGCCGCCCATGAGATGCTGTGTGTCAGATACCACGTGGGCAACCTCACCACCGGCTGCTTTGAGGATGAGTTTCATATTCTCAACGGCATGATCGATTAATTTGCGATCGTTATCTCCATAATTGAAGGTTACGGAGGCACGAGGCATTCCATTTTCATCTTTTTCAGCGGATAAGGAGATATGGTTATCCCATTGTGGAAGCACTTCACCAACCATGGTTAAGCGCCCATAGTAATTGTAATCAAGCATGATTTGCCTAAGCTGCGTCCCCCAGATGGGCTCATGAGACGCTTTGCTAATCCCCTGAGCCATATCTATCGGTCTCGAGCCGTGAGAGTGAATCGTATAGCCACGAGCGAAGCCTCTGCGCGGATCGGTTTCATAGAAATCTTGTGTAGAGGCTAACACAGGTGTGCCTTTGTACAAACGAACCTCTTGCTCAAATTTGGCGTAGACATCATTACTGCTATGAGTCATAATCGCACGGCCTACCCAGCCGCTGGAATTCGCTAGACCGTCAGGAAATTGAGAAGTAGCAGAGTGAAGCAGCAGACGAGGGGTCTCGACGACATGAGCGCATATAATGGCTGTTTTGGCACGTTGGCGGTAGGTCTTTCCTTGGTTAACAAAGAGAACCCCGTCCACATGCCCCTCTTTATCGACTTCGATTTGCGTAACCATACAATTAGGAAGAATTTCAGCCCCAAGCTTGAACAGCTTAGGAATATGAACGATCAAGGTACTAAACTTGGCGTTCGGCATACAGCCTTGGATACAGAAGCCGCGATTGGAACATGGAGGACGACCTTCAAAAGGAGCAGATAGAATAGCAATCGGTGTAACCGCGGATTGAATGCCAAGTGCTTCGCAGCCTTTCTGAAATAAATAAGCATTAGGACTTAGGGAGTCACGTTCTGGGTAAGGGTAATGTCCATTGAAATTTCCCCAAGGGAAATGCTTTGGTCCGGAAACCGCAATTTCTTTTTCGATTCTACTGCAGTAAGGTTCAAGATCTTTGTAGTGAATGGGCCAATTTTCACCAGCGCCAATCAATGGACTTTGTTTTGAAATCTGATTCATGGAAGCGCAAAAAAACACCGGTAAAGTTCTGCGTCCCGCCGCCTATCCCCCTACCCGAATTGTGGATCCCCATACCAAATGGTTCCGTCCCATCGACGATACGAGTATCCTCCCATGCTAAACTCCGCATGCTCAGCTCGTCACTAGCGAAATCCTTCTGAGGATCCCGCCAAGGGCCCGCATCGAGCATAACAACACTCAAGCCGGCTTCACTTAACTCTTTGGCTAATACACCGCCTGCTGCCCCTGCACCTACAATTACGATATCGACAGCATCATGTTCATGTCTCCACTTCATGGCTTTCTCACTGCTTCCCAAGGATCAAGTTGGCCTGGATCCACTCTTACATATCCGCGAGGATAGGCAGGACCGCCAAAACCGATCTCCGACCAAACCAATGGATGTGAGTAATAGGCTTCTACACTTAACTGAAGGAGTTTATGAAACAGTGCTTTTTGTGGAATGTCATCCCAAGCTTCCGTCGGAGGGTAGCTGGCCTCACTGATCTGGAGCATGATGTGTTTTTGAGCAGCTTCGTCTAATTGGAAGAAAGGTCGGCTATCGGCTATCCATCCAGCTTCGTCAATTGCTTTAAGCCCCTGACGCAGGAGGTTTTGAATGGGGGGGACATTGACCTTGCGCTGTCCTTCCCCTTTATTTTCTGCCAACGTTTGATCGATATGAGTAAGGATCGTTTGAATAATATCTCCTCGATGATCATCCATGAGCAGAGCGCACCAAGCCCGTAATGTTTCCGTTTCTACTGGAGTTAGAAATTGATAAGAATGTTCACGAACCAGTCGGGAGGACACGATGGTTTGTGTATGGGAATCCCATTCCTTTTGCTCATCCATGACGTTGTAGGTCGGATAATAAGTATGATTCTTCAAGGTAAATCAACCTCCATAAATAGCAGTATGACCCAAAATGCTAATGACAGAAAATAGTAAAGGCATCATCACCGGCGGACCCGTAAGAAATTTAGTAATACAAAGCCACCTACGCCTTTCTGAACACCTTTGATGTGAAAAATAAAGCCGATTATTCCTTAAATGACGCCAAGCCAGAAGCAGATATGGTCACTATATACCAGCCTTTACTATTCAGCAGTGTACTGATGATAGAGACTAAACTAATCACAAGAGCCACACAAAAATTTGTTATTAAAGTTTTGTCGATAATGCGATAAGGTCACCTACACTCACTCCAAACCATTTGTCTGAACCTCCTATAGGACGAATTCACCCCAGTACAATTATTTCCAAATTACCAAAGATTATGAGTTGGTTTTATTTAGCCATATTTACCAAGCTTCCATTGTAACGGCTAGTTGAGTACTTAACTAAGTCACCTAACTAAACAGATCCATTTTGTAGTAGTTGCAGGAGGGTTCTTTCACATTCACATGAGGGGGGGCACATATGTTACAATAAGGAGATAGATATAGAAGATATATGGGAGTAAGGAGAGAGGCAGATGGATTGGGAGCGTGTCAAAGAGCGTTTGGAAGCGGTTTTACAGTCGCCTATGCAGATTAGCTTGATATCCGAGGCGGATTGGGAGCATTTGGCGGAAGAGCAGGCAGAGAATCTTGAGAGCTTTAGTCGAAGTGTTGTGCGTGGTCAGGATGTGCTTTTTTATTTATCCAAAGAACACAAAGATATTCGCATTCTGCAGGTTTCCAAAGACAAATTAACATCTTCAGAGCGCAAGCTCGTGGAACTAACTGTAGAGTCTAAGATGACATTAGAAAAGAAGCAGTGGGGAGTCTTTCTATCTGAAGATGAAAGAAAGGCGCACCAATTAAAAGATTGGCTGCTGCTGCAGATGGAACGCGGTTCAACCCATGCCGAGCTCCCGGATGCGCTTGCTTCACAATCCTCCCTCTATTCAACGAAAATTCCGCTGTTGTTATATGGGGATTATTCTCAAAATCAGCGCGTTTCCTATACGGAACTGAAGAAACTGTTGGAGTCTTTTTTTGAATCGGAGATTATCTTGATTCCTTTACTAGAAAAAGAGTGGCTGATCCTAGCGCCCGAAGGTCTACTAACTAGTGGCAGCGAAGAGCGAGAAGGGGATGAGGAAGAAAGCGTAGAGCAGATACTCGACGCTCTCGGGTCTGGGCTGTATGAAATGCTTGCTAATGAATGGGTTGGCGAATGCCACCTAGCTATTGATTACCCGGTAAAGCCTTCGAAATCGCTGTTTGCCACGATTCTCAAGCTGAGGGAAACCATCATGTTAGGGCGTTCCTTTCATGTAGGCAGCTTTATTCATCTTCGTTGGGAGCTTCGTTTGGAGAAGCTGCTGCACTTGATTGATGAAGAGGAAAAGGCTGAATTCTTAGAGCAGGTGCTTCGCGGCATAGACCATGTGTTGGATGCAGAGACGGTCATCACATTGGAACATTTCTTCACACTGGATTGCAACGTTAGTGAAACAGCGAAGAAGTTATATATACACCGCAATACCTTGCTCTATCGTTTGGACAAGTTTAAAAATGAGACCGGACTCGATGTGAGAACGTTCAATCATGCGGTTTTAGTGAGACTTGCATTACTATTGTACAAAGTAACGAAAAGAAAGTGATTTTTTTGTAGGGATTGTGCATAGTCAGTCCGGACTTCGTAAGGTAAGATGAGTATATTGAAAAGTTGATCAGCAAGCATATGATCGATAAATCGTAGGGGGAATGAAACCATGGCAGGCGTACGTTTAAACCATATCGTGAAAAGATATTCTGGTGCAGAAGAATCCACAGTTAAAGATTTCCATCTTGAAGTTGAAGATAAAGAGTTCGTTGTATTGGTTGGAGCATCCGGTTGCGGAAAATCCACAACTCTTCGTATGATCGCAGGATTAGAGGAAATTACTGAAGGTGAACTTTACATCGGCGACCGCCTTGTAAATGACGTAGCTCCAAAAGATCGCGATATCGCGATGGTTTTCCAATCTTACGCTCTTTACCCACATATGACTGTATATCAAAACATGGCATTCGGCTTGAAACTTCGTAAATTCAAAAAAGCAGATATCGATGCTCGCGTTCGTGAAGCAGCGAAAATCTTGGACATTGTTCATTTGCTTGATCGCAAACCAAAAGCTCTTTCCGGTGGTCAACGTCAACGTGTTGCCTTGGGTCGTGCGATTGTTCGTGAGCCACAAGTATTCTTAATGGATGAGCCGCTTTCCAACTTGGATGCGAAACTTCGTGTACAAATGCGTGCGGAAATCACAAAATTAACAAAACGTCTTGGTGTTACAACGATCTACGTAACGCATGACCAAATCGAAGCAATGACAATGGGCGATCGCATCGTTGTTATGGATAAAGGTATCATTCAACAAGCAGCTACACCTGAAGAAATCTACAACTTCCCAGTGAACATCTTCGTTGCGGGCTTCATTGGATCCCCATCCATGAACTTCATGACAGGTTCATTGACACAAGAAGGCAGTGGTGTTTTCTTCAAAGCAGGTACTGTGAACGTTGAAGTTCCAGCTGGTAAAGCACAAGTATTGAAAGATAAAGGTTTCGTTGGTAAAGAAGTTATTCTGGGTGTTCGTCCAGAAGATATCCACGAAGAGCCAGTATTCTTGGAAGCATCCCCAAACACAGTATTTAACGTTAACGTTGAATTGACTGAGAACTTGGGTCACGAAATGTACTTGTACCTGAATGGTATCGGCGCTAACACTGTAATCGCACGTGTTGACGGTCGTTCAGGAATCAAAGAAGGCACAAATGTTAAATTGGCTCTAGACATGAACAAAGTTCATTTCTTCGATAAAGATACAACATTGTCCATCTTGGTTAACCCTAATCTATAAGTTTTAACAGTAAGGCCAGCCGTTAGCGGCTGGCCTTTTTTGTATGTTCATACAGTTTCATGAACACTTTAGTTGATTTCAACTAACTATTCCATTACGATGAAACTATTGGAAAGAATGAATAACAGCAGATGAAGCACGTTTTGCACAGGCAAAACTCGGAGGAGACAGGACGATGGCCAAAAAAGTGAAGGTTTCCGAATTGGTAGAACAACTCCATATGGAGGTTCTTGCAGGTGAGTCTGGACTGAAACGTCCCATAACAACCGGTGATCTATACCGTCCAGGTCTCGAGATGGCCGGATATTTTAATTACCATCCAAGAGAACGTATCCAAATGTTAGGGAAGACGGAAGTCACCTTCATGGAAATGTTAACGACGGGTGTAAGGCGAAATCGGGTAGAGCAGCTATGTTCGCCGGAGGAAACACCTTGTATCATCGTGACAAGAGGATTAGATGTTCCTGTTGAATTACTGGAAGAAGCGACTAAGCGTGATCTCCCCGTACTTCGAAGCCAAATGTCTACAACGATTTTTGCAAGTCGTTTAACAGGGTTTCTAGAGAATAAATTAGCTCCAAGCACGACAATCCATGGTGTACTTGTCGATGTATACGGAATTGGTATGCTCATTACAGGGAGCAGCGGCATCGGGAAAAGTGAAACAGCACTTGAGCTTGTAAAAAGAGGTCACCGGCTTATTGCGGATGACGCCGTAGAAATTCGTCAAAATGGCGATAAGGTGCTCACAGGAAATGCTCCTGAGCTTATTCGTCATTTGCTTGAAATCCGCGGTGTAGGTATCATTAATGTAATGACTTTATTCGGAGCTGGTGCGATTCGTAATGTGAAGAAAATTTCGGTTGTTGTTAAATTGGAAAATTGGCAGCAGGACAAGCAATATGACCGATTGGGTCTTGATGAAGAATTGACACGCATCATTGATACGGATCTTCCACTCGTCACTATTCCTGTTCGACCAGGACGAAACTTAGCGGTTATCGTGGAAGTGGCCGCGATGAACTATCGTTTAAAACGAATGGGATACAACGCGGCACTTCAGTTTACGAATAAACTGACGGAGTCGTTGAACGAGGATTTTGAGGATTTCGATTGATTAAGAAGCAATTTATATAAAGATTAATGAAGGAGTGAAAATATGCTCGAAAGTGTTGCGTTTTCCTTAGGACCTATTCATGTCCGGTGGTATGGCATTATTTTAGGTACAGCCGCGTTAATTGGTTTGTTACTGGCAATTCGAGAAGGGAAACGGTTCCGAATCGTTCCTGACTTTTTCATGGATTTATTGTTAATTGGGGTACCTTCAGCGATTATTGGCGCTAGAATTTACTATGTAGCCTTCCAATGGTCCGATTATAAGGATAATTTAGCAGAAATTTTTATGATATGGCACGGCGGTATTGCCATTTATGGAGCGCTAATTGGTGCGATAATCGGTACTTTTTTCTATGTAAGAGCCAAAGGGTACTCATTCTTAAGAATCGCGGACATTTGTGCACCAGGTTTAATTGTGGGACAAGCGATAGGACGTTGGGGCAACTTTATGAATCAGGAAGCCCACGGAGGCCCTGTTACGGAGTCATTCTTACGCAACACCTTGCACCTACCTAATTTTATCGTAAATCAAATGAACATTGAGGGTACTTTTTATCATCCGGCTTTCCTGTATGAATCCGTCTGGAATATCTTAGGGCTGCTGGTTCTACTCTGGCTTCGTCGTAGGCCGTTCCTTCGGGCAGGGGAACTATTTTTCAGTTATTTTATCTGGTATTCCATTGGTCGTTTCTTTATCGAAGGTGTGCGTACAGATAGTCTTGATTTCACAGGGCCCACGTGGCTTGCGTCACTCTTGAATACACTGTGGTCACCAATGACGGTTGTATTTGAACCGGGCGTGCTTACCTATGGCGGCAATGTGAGATTCTCGCAGTTGTTAGCGCTTCTGATTGTGATAGGGATGGTTATCGTTATTATCGTGAGAAGGCAAAAAGGTTACGCGAATGTGCGTTATGCTGATCCGATTGTTTCCACGAAAGCTGAAGAGAAAAACAAAGTAATGAAAGATCAAGAGATAGATAAAGGAGCAGACTATGATTCAAACCGTACTGTTTGATCTGGATGGAACGATTGTTGATACTAACGAGCTTATCGTGCAATCTTTTTTGCATAGTTTGGAAGGTGAGACGGCAGAGCCTGTCAGTCGGGAACTCATCATTCCGAATATGGGGCGTCCGCTTGTGGAACAAATGGAATTCTTTACAGGCAGGAAAGAAGTTGAAGAAATCATTAAGAAGTATCGGACCTTCAATTTATCCAAGCATGATGAGCTGGTCAAAGAATTCCCGAATGTGCACACGGCGATGGCGAAGCTGCACGCAAACGGGATTAAAATCGGGATCGTAACGAGCAAGATTCGACAAACAACTCTGATGGGTTTAAAACTGTATGGGCTGGATACTTTCGTTAGTACCATTGTGACCGTTGAAGATGTAAAGGAACCGAAACCGCATCCGGAAGGTATAATTGCAGCGCTTAAGGTGTTAGGAAGTACTGCGGATCAAGCGGTTATGGTTGGAGATAGCCATTACGACATTGAGGCAGCCAAAAATGCGGGAGTCATATCTGTTGGCGTATCCTGGTCATGGAAAGGGCGCTCCTACTTAGAGCAGTATAACCCGGATCATTTGATCGACGATATGCTTGACCTGCTTCCTATTGTGGGGCTGACGTCGGATGTGGATGCTGTTTGAGGAAAACGGATAAGTATCCGGTAGATGGACCTAATGCTTTATGGCAAATCTATCATACCGTTAGCAAATGGAAGGCGATGCGGAATTTCGTTTTCATACAGATAACGCGGTACTCGCCTTCGCTGCGTATGAAAAATTGGATCTACCGGCACGTATTGGGGATGAAGGTTGGTGAACATACCGCTTTTGCTTTGATGGTGATGGTGGATGTCTTTTTTCCAGAGAAGATTCATATTGGGAGCAATACGATTATTGGGTATAACACAACGATATTGGCCCATGAATATTTAACCAATGAGTATAGACTCGGGGCCGTAAATATAGGTTCGCATGTGATGGTCGGTGCCAATACGACGATCCTACCGGGTGTGACGATTGGAGACTATGCCATTATTGGAGCGGGTTCGGTTGTGCACAAGGATGTGGCACCGTATAGCTTTGTAGCAGGGAATCCACTTCAGACGATTCGTGAAAGAATGAATGAGAAATGAGAGTTGTATGCTCTAGAGCCGTACAGCTCTTTTTTTGCGTATGAATGAAGAGATATCAAGAGCGGATAATCAGGGGAAAGACGATTGACGGTCCTAAGCTTACGTGATAAAATAGCCGTACATTCTTTATTTTGGTAGTATGGTAGCACGTTACTGTGTTAAAGTGAATAAAAGGAAATTGAATTCCTACATATTGAGGTGAGACGGTGTCAAAGCCAAAAGTATTTGAAAAACCGTTAGGGGTTAAAGATTATTTGCCCGAAGCGGTTACGAAATTGAGAAATATAGAATTCCGAGTATTGGCCTGTATGGAACGCTGGGGTTATAACCAGATCATTACGCCTACACTCGAATATTACGATACCGTTGGTGTTGCGAGCTCCACAGAAGATAAAAAGCTGTTCAAGCTGCTCGACCGTAAGGGTAAGACGCTTGTTTTGCGGTCTGAATTGACAGCGCCAATTGCGCGTGTGGCTTCTTCCTTGCTCAAAGAACATGCGTTCCCATTGCGTCTGTCCTACCATTCGAATGTCTTTCGTTCGATTGAAGAGGAAGCTGGCCGGGATTCAGAGTTTTTCCAGACGGGCGTCGAGCTTATTGGAGATGGTTCATCTGAAGCGGATGCTGAGGTTGTAGCGTTAGCGATTGCTTCGCTGCAAGCGGCTGGCGTAGGCGCATTCAAAATTGCGCTCGGTCACGTAGGTTTCCTGAACGGTTTGTTCCAGGAAACGCTGGAAGGACGCAGTGATGCACAGCTCGCGCTGAAGGAGCATTTGCTCAGTCGCGATTATGTGGGGTACCGCGAAGCTATTAAGTCGTTGGCTCTTACACCTGAGGTGGAGCGTGAGCTTATTGGCGTGCTGCGACTTAGAGGCGGAGATGAAATATGCGAGCAAGCTCGTATGGTATCTCAGCACCCTATCGCGCAGGATGCGATTCGTCATTTATGCGAAGTATGGGATGTACTGAAAGCCTATGGGGTTAGTGAGCATGTAGTCATTGACTTAACGATGATTGGAGATTTCTCCTACTATACTGGCATGACCTTTGAAGGCTATGCTTCCGATTTAGGCTTCCCGGTTTGCAGCGGCGGCAGATATGACAATCTACTAAGTCAATTTGGACGTCCGGCTCCGGCGACGGGGTTTGCGCTTAAGACGAACAGAATCCTTGAGGTTACAGGCAAAGAAAGCGTAGAGCAGCCAGGCCGTGTGCTGATTGCCTACGATGCTGAGCATCGTGAAGAAGCGCTGCAGCTGGCGAAGGCTATGCGCAGCAGTGATGATGAGGTTATCATTATCACACAGTTGGTGAGCGAGTATGAAGCTTGGTCGAACGAGTTGTTGAACAAGGGAGACGGCCAGTACGAGCTTGGTGGAACGGTTTATAGTGATGTTATTACGATGATTGAAAGAGCGGCGGTTTGATTCGGAGCAAGTGAAAGAACAAGTGCGAGAGCAAGCACAAGAGCAAGTGCAAGAACAATAGCAAGAACAAGAGCAAGAAACAAGTGCAAGAGTGAGAGCAAGAGCAAGAGCAAAAGCAAAAGCAAGTATAAGATCCACAAGTGCAGTAGAAAATGCAGTTGCAAAAGCGAAATCAAATGAATGAGTTCGTCTCGCTCCGTTGGTTGGAAGTTTTGAAGGAGGTTGGTACGGTGGATGATATTCTCAAAGTAGCGATGCCGAAAGGCCGTATATATAAACAAGCAGCAAAGCTTTTTCATAAAGCGGGTCTGCCGATTCCGGAGGACCTGGAAGAAGGACGCCGGTTAATAATTCCGGTTCATGAAGCAAGAATGGAATTCATTTTGGCCAAACCGGTGGATGTTCCTACCTATGTCGAATATGGCGTAGCGGATATCGGGGTTGTCGGTAAGGATGTCCTGATGGAGGAGAACCGCAACGTGTACGAGCTGCTGGATCTGGGCATAGCACGCTGCCGGATGTCGGTTATTGGACTGCCGGATTGGAAGCAAGAGATTAATCCGCGCGTCGCGACGAAATATCCGAACGTTGCTTCTCAGTATTTTCGCGAGCGAGGGCAGCAGGTTGAAGTTATCAAGCTAAACGGCTCAATCGAGCTTGCGCCGCTGATTGGCCTTGCTGACCGGATCGTGGATATGGTCGAAACGGGAGAGACGCTTCGGGAGAACGGACTTGTGGAGCAAGAGGAGATTTTTCAGATTACGAGCCGCTTAATTGCGAATCGGGTGAGTTACCGCATGAAGAATGACTCTATTCAGCGGTTATGTGATATGCTCCAGGCTGTTTTGCCTGTGATTAAAGCGTAGAGCAAACCATCGAGATTTGACCACTCACATTGAATGTTGAATCTGTTATGCAGTCTAAGTTTACTCACTTTAGAGGAACGACGATCCTCTATTTGAACGATAACGTTAAGAAACTCAAATTAGCGGAACGAGAGTACTCTATTTGAGCGAAATTAGGGTTCAATGAGGCAGAAACAACGAAATAAGGGATCCTCGTTCCTCGAATTCATGAAATAGGCTGTTTTCCGGCAAATAACGCATCGACGTTCCCACTCATAGAGGAAATGTTATCGTACTGCGCGGAAAATGGAGCAAATAGATAAAGTAACAAGATCAAGAGATAAAGTAAGACGATCAAGAGAGGATGATGAAGATGCGGATACTTCCCGCCTCGGAATTTCAATTGAACCGCGAGGTCGAATACGGCTCACCCGAGCAAAATGAGACCGTCCGCCGCATCATCGATGAGGTGCGGCAGGACGGAGATGCCGCGCTGCGACGCATGGCGCAGCAGTTCGATCGCGTCACCGTCGCTGAGCTTCGCGTCAGCGACGAGGAGATCCAAGCGGCGTACGCGCAGGTCGACGCCGAGTTCCTGGCGGCGCTGCGACAAGCCGCCGCCAACATTCGTGCGTTTCATGAGAAGCAGAAACGCACATCATGGATGGACCTGCAGGCGAACGGCAGCCTGCTGGGCCAAATCATCCGACCGCTGAAGCGGGTCGGATTGTACGTGCCCGGAGGGAAGGCGGCTTACCCTTCCTCCGTGCTCATGAACGCCATCCCCGCGATCGTTGCGGGGGTGCCGGAGATCGCGATGGTGACGCCTCCGGCCACCGCGGGGGAAGAGGGCATCAACCCGCATATCCTCGTGGCAGCAGCCGAAGCGGGTGTGAAAGAGATCTACCGCGTAGGCGGGGCGCAGGCGGTAGCCGCGCTGGCCTACGGCACGGAATCGATCCCGCCGGTCGATAAGATCGTTGGGCCCGGCAACATCTATGTCGCGCTGGCGAAGCGCTTCGTATTCGGCGTCGTCGATATCGACATGATCGCCGGACCAACGGACATCGTCGTGCTTGCTGATGAGTACGCCGATCCTGAATACGTCGCGGCCGATTTGCTGGCGCAGGCAGAGCATGATGAGATGTCACCGTCGATTCTGGTGACACCATCAAGAGAGCTTGCCGAAGCGGTTCGGCAAGAGCTGTGGCGGCAGCTGGATGTGCTGCCGAAGAAAGCGATCGCCTCTGTGTCCACAGCAACCAAAGGAGCTATACTCCTTGTGGATAACTTGGACGAGGGCGTTGACGTTGTCAATCGTTTAGCGCCCGAGCATTGCGAGCTGCTGGTACAGGAGCCTTTTAACCTGCTGCCTCGCATTGAGAATGCTGGAGCTATTTTCCTCGGCGCCTACAGCACGGAACCCGTCGGCGATTATTTCGCTGGGCCCAATCATGTGCTGCCGACGAATGGCACTGCTCGCTTTTCATCGCCACTGAATGTGGACGATTTCCTAAAAAAATCAAGCGTTATTCACTATAGCAAGGAAGCGCTGATCGCAAATGGCGAAATGATTATGACACTGGCCCGTAACGAAGGGTTGGAAGGTCATGCTAGAGCGGTAGAGATCCGACTCAAGAAGGAAGGGAAGTTGAAATAATGGCTGAACAAGATAAAGGGATCACTCGCTCAGCGCGTGTAACCCGCAAAACGAATGAGACTGACATTGCCCTCGCGTTTCAAGTAGATGGAACAGGGGTTTCTGAGATCCAAACCGATGTTCCTTTCTTGAACCATATGCTTGATTTGTTCACGAAACACGGACAGTTCGATCTGAACGTTGATGCTAAAGGCGATATCGAGATCGATGATCATCATACGGTTGAAGATATCGGCATTTGCTTAGGTCAAACCCTTCGTGAAGCACTAGGCGATAAAAAAGGGATTAAACGTTATGCCAGCGTGTTCGTTCCTATGGATGAAGCCCTTGCTCAAGTGGTTATCGACATTAGCAACCGACCGCATTTCGAATATCGTGCGCAATATCCTTCACAAACTGTGGGCAGTTTTGATACTCAGCTTGTTCAAGAGTTTCTGTGGAAATTTGCTCTAGAAGCCCGTATCACGCTGCATGTTATCGTGCATTACGGACAAAACACGCATCACATGATTGAAGCTGTATTTAAAGCTTTAGGCCGAGCGCTAGATGAAGCGACATCGATTGATCCTCGTGTGCAGGGGGTTCCTTCGACGAAGGGAGTGTTGTAGGAATGATCGCTATTATTGATTATGGGATGGGCAATTTACACAGCGTAAGCAAGGCTGTCGAGCGTTTAGGTTACGAAGCTGTTGTAACAGGGGATGCTGAGCAGATCCTCTCAGCTGAGGGCGCTATCCTGCCAGGTGTAGGCGCATTCGGGGATGCGATGGAGCAGCTGCGCGAGTCGGGCTTGAATGATGTCGTCATCCGTTATGCGGAATCGGGTAAGCCTCTATTAGGCATTTGCCTTGGTATGCAGTTGTTATTCGCCAGCAGCGAGGAGCATGGGGATCATGAGGGGCTTGCCCTTTTGCCTGGCTCGGTCGTTCGCTTTCGCGGCGACTACAAGGTGCCGCATATGGGTTGGAATCGATTAGTCACCAAGCAAAATGAGAGTCCGATTTTCCAAGGTATCGAAGAAGGGCACGTGTACTTCGTCCACTCCTATCATGCGAAGCCGGAGCGCGAAAGCGATCTGCTCGCGGTAACGGATTACCATCAGCCAGTGACGGCCATTGTAGGCAGAGACAACGTATACGGCATGCAGTTTCACCCCGAAAAAAGCGGAGACATCGGCATGCAGCTGCTTAATAATTTCCTCGCTATGTGTGTTAGCAAATAACAGTCTTTATCGTCTCTTATTTGGTGCGATAGGGCGGGTTAGACACAGATAGAAGCTTCTAGGGACTCCTATTCCGTGTGAAAAGTCTGAAAAGGATCGGTTTCGGGAAAATAGAAGTCTGCAAAGACTCTTATTTAGAGTAATTTAGTCAGTTTTGCAGAAATAGAAGCTTTTAGAGACTCTTATTCGATTCAAAGCCATGGAGCTTTATTGTGGAGGATAAGCAATCCAATCCAACAATTTTGCACAAATTGAAGTTTAGCTTAGGAAGGAAGTGCCATCATGTTAGCCAAAAGAATTATACCTTGCCTAGACGTCAAGGATGGCAGGGTGGTCAAGGGCGTTAATTTCGTTAATCTGCGCGATGCAGGCGATCCGGTGGAGCTGGCAGCGATTTATGATAAAGAGGGCGCGGACGAACTGGTGTTCCTCGACATTTCGGCTTCGGTGGAAGGACGGGCGACAATGGTAGAGGTTGTCCGTCAAACGGCAGGAGAGATTACGATCCCTTTCACCGTTGGCGGCGGCATCTCCAGTGTGGACGACATGAAACGCCTGCTTCGCGCCGGAGCGGATAAAATCGGAATCAACACAGCGGCGGTTCGTAATCCTCAGCTGGTTTCGGATGGAGCGCGGAAGTTCGGTTCCCAATGTATTGTCGTTGCCATTGATGCGAAATTTAATGCAGAGTGGGGCGAGTGGGAAGTGTTCACGCATGGCGGACGCAACGCCACTGGCATTAAGACGTTGGAGTGGGCGAAACGTATGGAAGAGCTTGGCGCTGGAGAAATCCTGCTTACTAGCATGGATGCGGACGGGACGAAGGACGGCTTTGATTTGAAGCTAACGCGTGCCGTGTCCGAGCTGCTCACGATTCCTGTGATTGCTTCCGGTGGAGCGGGCAAAGCGGAACATTTCTACGATGTATTTACCGAAGGCAAAGCCGATGCAGGGCTGGCGGCAACTATTTTTCACTATAAAGAGTTAACGATTCAAGGGGTCAAAGACGACCTTAAAGGTAAAGGGGTTGAAATCCGATGACATTTTCAATAAATCAGATTACTTATGATGCACAGGGGCTTGTACCTGCCATCGTACAGGACGCAGTCAGCAAAGAAGTGCTCATGCTTGCTTACATGAATAGCGAGTCATTGCAGCGTACGATACAAACGGGTGATACTTGGTTCTGGAGTCGTTCCCGCGGGGAGCTGTGGAACAAAGGGGCAACTTCCGGTCATACACAAAAAGTAAAATCACTGCGTTACGACTGCGATGCAGATACACTTCTGGTTCTCGTGGAACAAGTGGGACCTGCTTGCCACAATGGTACTTATACGTGCTTCACAGCTAATATCCCCCTAGAAACAGAAGGTTCTGCACAAGAAGATGCACCTACTGCCTCTGCTGGCGATCGTTTCGCGATCCTTGGCGAGTTGGAGGCTGTTATTGCTTCGCGTGACGCTGAGCGCCCTGAGGGTGCTTATACAACTTATCTTTTCGAAAAAGGTGTCGATAAGATTCTCAAAAAAGTCGGCGAAGAAACGGCCGAAGTGATTATCGCAGCCAAAAACAAAGATAACGATGAGCTTCGCTATGAAGCGAGTGATCTTATTTTCCACTTAATGGTCCTTTTACGTAATAATAAATTGCCTTTGGATGATATAATGAAAGAGCTGGCCAATCGGCACGTCAAAAAATAAATAAAAACGACCTGGAGTGGATTCACGATGTTGATTGATTATCATACACATCATGTACGCTGCGGTCACGCCTCCGGGGAACTGGAGGAATACGTCAAACGCGGCATCGAGATCGGGCTCACACAGTTGGGGCTTTCGGATCATATGCCGCTTTTGCATGTGGACCCTGCGACTTATTGGCCGGAAATGGCCATGCCGATGGAAGAGCTGCCTCGCTATGTAGAGGAGTGTCTGCATCTTAAAGAGAAGTACAAAGATCAGATTGATATCCGTGTCGGGCTAGAAGGCGATTATATCGAAGGCTATGAGACGCAGATTGCCGCAATCATCCAAGCGTACCCATGGGACTATGTTATCGGTTCTGTCCATTTCCTTGGCGAGTGGGATATTTCTGATTTTAGGCAGCTAGCGGGTTGGGAAGGCAAGGATATTTACGCCGTTTATACCCAATACTACGAGGCAGTGAAGAAAGCAGTCCGAACCGGACTGTATGACTATATCGGTCATATCGATATGATTAAACGATTTGGTTACGTCCCGGATCGTGATACATGGGAGCTTGAGAAGGCGGCACTGGACACTGTGAAAGAATGTGGGCTTGCGATCGAGCTGAATGCTTCTGGCTTGCGCCATCCGTGTAAAGAGATGTTCCCGAGCCGCCGAATGCTGGAATATTGTCATAAGGTGGGAATTCCACTCACGATAGGTTCGGACGCGCACCAGCCGGATCGGTTGTCCCAATATTTGGACGAAGCTAGGGAACTCTTGAAATCCGTTGGATTTAACGAAATAGCCACATTTTCTGCCCGAAAACGACATCTTGTGACTTTTTAATTTCGACATGTTTCATGTATAATGAGTAGGAACTGTATAATCTATTTAATGAACCTTCGGAGGTAACCATTAACCATGCATAGCGACAATGTTAAAATCTTTTCCGGATCTTCGAATCCGAAGCTTGCGGAACGTATTTGTAAAGAGCTCGGCCAGCCGCTTGGACAAATTAAGCTTTCCCGTTTTAAAAGCGGAGAAATTTACTGTCTTTACGAAGAAACGATTCGTAACTGTGACGTATTCCTGGTACAAACTTTTTCCCATCCGATTAATGAGCACATGATGGAACTTTTGGTCATGATGGATGCGGCGAAAAGAGCTTCTGCAAGAACGATCAACCTTGTCATCCCTTACTATGGTTACTCTCGTCAAGAACGTAAAGCTGCTCCCCGTGAGCCGATTTCTGCTAAATTAGTAGCTGACTTGTTCAGTGCAGCAGGTGCAACTCGTGTTGTAACGATTGACCTTCATGCGCCTGCGATTCAAGGCTTCTTCAATATTCCGGTGGATCATCTGACCGCTCTTGATCTTATCAGTGATTGCATCAAGAAGAAAAACTTACCTAACCCGATCATCGTATCTCCAGATGCGGGACGTGCGACAACCGCTGAAAAAATGGCGAACATTCTCGATGCGCCTTTCGCGATGATGATTAAGAAACGCCCAGAACACAATGAGTCTGTGATTACTCACGTCATTGGTGATGTTGTAGGACGTACACCGATCATTATCGAGGATCTTATCGATACCGGTACGACGATTGTCAACGTTGTTGAGAGTCTGAAGGAAAGAGGAGCGCATGATGTATATATCTGTGCGACACATCCTGTGTTCTCCGGACCTGCCCTGCAGCGTTTAGATCATCCTAGCATTAAGGAAGTTATCATCACGGACTCCATTGCGATTCCGGAAGGACATTCCGATAAATTCAATGTGCTTTCAGTAGCTCCGCTGTTGTCTGATGCGATTCGCATTATCAACGAAGGTGGATCCCTATCCTCCCTCTTCAAATACGGCGGCGTATAAGGAAGCTTTAAAAGGCGACTTTGAAAACGAGGATTAAGCAGGGAAGTGGATTCGGCGTCGAATCTTGAACGAAATCCGGGAACTGTGGTACTCACGTAGGCTTACCTACGCTCCGTTCCTCGTTCCTCGGATTTCGTTCAACCTTCTCGGTTTTGAAAGCCGACTTTTAAAGCCACTATTGCACGAGGGTCTAGAGCAAGTTCAAGAGCAAAGTTTAAGTGCAAAATCAAGACCAGATCTTACCTTCGGATTATGTTTTTGGCTTCCAAGCGATCTATGGTATAATTTGAGTGTAATCAAATTGCCGGAGGTGTCTTGCTATGGAAAAGATTAAGCGTGTGTCCGAAGCGCCAAAGCCTAAAGTTATCTCAATTAACATGGATGCCGCATTCTTTTTCGAGAGAGCGGTTCAATCTTTGGATCGGTTTCATTATGATAAGGCATTGAAATATTTCCGGCGAGCTGCAGAGTATGAGCAGGATAACCCTGTGAATCACTGTAATCTCGCAGGAGTTCTCTCCGAAATGGGCAATTATGACGAGTCGAACCAAATTCTGCAGCATGTCCTTGATACGATCGATCCCGAGATGACGGAATGTCACTTTTATATGGCAAACAACTATGCCAACATGGAAAATTTCGAGCAGGCCGAACAAGCGTTGGTTCGATATTTGGAAACTGACCCAACAGGTCAATTCATGGATGAGTCCGAAGAAATGATGGAAATGCTGAGCTACGAGCTTGAACGTCCCGCCCCTCTCACTAGCATTAAGAGTCGAGAAGGGCTCTTCGAGCATGATAAAGCCCGTGCGCTTCTCGAAGAGGGAAAATTCGCTGAAGCTGTGAGGCAGTTAGAGAAATTGGTGAAGAATCAGCCTGAATTCACAGCTGCCCGCAACAATCTGGCCCTTGCTTATTACTATATGGGTCAGTTTGAGAAGGCGATGGAAACGATTCGTGCGGTGCTCGACATCGATGCCGGAAATCTGCATGCGCTATGTAACATGGCCATTTTCCATCAGCATTTCGGTAACAAGGAGGAGTTAGCTGAGCTAACATCTCTATTGTGCAAGACGTTTCCTTTTCAGCAGGATCATGTGTTCAAGCTTGCTACAACAATGGGTATCCTTTCTGAGCATGAGAAGGCATACCACTTGTTTAAGCGACTGCTTAAAGCAGGAGACGGGACAGCAGACCCTTGCCTCTATCATTACGCAGCGGTAGCAGCCAGCCACATCGGTCGATTCGGCGAAGCTTACCGTTATTGGAAACAAGCCGAGAAGCTTGATCCTGGTGCCGAAATCTCCAAGTTTTACTTGGAGCAGCTGCGCTCACGCGAGAAGGTCGAAGGGCCGCTAACGTGGAGCTATCATTACCATCTGCCTTTCGAAGAGCAGTTTAGGGTATTGGAGAAATCCACGCAAGGAATCCCAGACCAACTGAAGAAAGATCCATTAGTGCGATCCTCCTTCTTCTGGGCTTTGCGCCATGGCGATATCGAGACGAAGCTGCAGGTGATCCAAGCGTTCGGCTTAATTGCTGATAATGAAGTGAGAGATGCTTTACAGGATTTCATCCTAGATCGCCAAGAGGATGACTATTTGAAACGAGTCGCCATTTTCGTGCTCCGCAGCATGGGGATCCGAGAGTCACTTCCAGCTTATCTTGAGAATCAAGAGATTACGGTGGAGGCCTCTCCATACTCGCCGCATTTGCCTATTTGGGATGCCAAATGGCAGAGTGTGATGGAAACAGCGCTGTCGCATATGCACAAACGCTATGATATGGTTCAACAGTATGACTTGGAAATCCTATGGGTTGAATTTCTAACGAAGATCTACCCGGGCGTGCCTAAGATTCATAAATCCGAGGGCTGGGCGGCAGCGTTAGAATATTTGATCGCCAAAATGCATCGCCGAGCTATTTCCTACCAGGAAGTATCTACACGCTATGGCGTTACGGTCTCGACAGTAAGCCGCAATGTAAAGTTGATTGATGACACGTGCGGTTTACGTGAGAAAATGGAAGCTATTTTCAACAAATTCACGAGTATTTGATAGCCAGTCTTTTGCCTTGTCGAAAGACTTGGCTTTCATACATAAATAAAGCGGCGGTTTCAACTGCTCGCATGGAAGCACAATAAAGCGGAGCATACGAAGGCTGTCTTGCTGAAGCAAAACACAGGCGATGCTTACGTAGATAGCTTTCCTGAGGAAAGCACCTAGGAGGGAAACCATATGTACAAATCAGTCGTTGTAGGAACAGGACCATCCGGTCTAACAGCAGCCATTTATTTAGCGCGCGCCAATCTTAGCCCACTCGTTATTGAGGGACCAGAGCCAGGCGGACAGCTTACCACTACTACCGAAGTAGAGAACTTCCCCGGCTTCCCTGAAGGGATTATGGGTCCTGAATTAATGGAGAATATGCGTAAGCAAGCAGAACGTTTCGGCGCCGAATTCAAAACTGGTTGGGTGAACTCTGTTGAGCTGACGAATCGTCCGTTTAAACTGCAAGTTGAAGGTCTCGGCGAGATCGAGACAGAAACACTGATTATCTCCACGGGTGCTTCTGCCAGATTGCTGGGAATTACCAATGAAAGAGAAAACATCGGACGCGGCGTAAGTACTTGCGCAACGTGTGATGGATTCTTCTTCCGCGGCAAAAAGATTGTTGTTGTTGGTGGCGGTGATTCCGCCATGGAAGAGGCGAATTTCCTTACTCGCTTTGCTTCGGAAGTTCGCTTAGTCCACCGCCGCGATGAGCTGCGCGCTTCGAAGATTATGCAGGACCGTGCTCGCGGCAACGAGAAAGTGAAATGGGCACTGAATAATACGCCGCTTGAAGTTGTAGCTGGCGAAAAAGGTGTAACAGGCCTAAAGGTCAAAAATAACGAAACCGGTGAAGATGAAATCATCGAAACGGATGGTATCTTTGTAGCTATCGGACATACACCGAATACGAAGTTCTTAGGTGGACAAATCGATACGGATGAGCAAGGCTATATTATTGTGAAGCCAGGCACGACGGAGACGAATATCCCTGGTGTATTTGCTTGTGGTGACGTGCAAGACACGAAGTATCGTCAAGCGATTACAGCGGCAGGAAGTGGATGCGCAGCTGCTCTGGAAGCTGAAAAGTTCCTAGAAGGCAACATCGTACACGATTGGAGCCAGTCGCTGTAAGTGGTCTGGAGTCTTTACAGCAAACGTGGAGGGCAATCTCTCCACGTTTTCTCATTTCTTTGGGTGCTGTTGAATCTTGACCAGTTTACAGGCTTGACTTATAGTTGGAACAGGAGCATATTACCGAAAATTATATGAATATTCATGAGGTGACCTTGCAATGTCAGATCAGATTTATATCGGTGTAGATTTAGGCGGTACGAATATCAAAGTGGGTATCTGCGACGAGCAGGGAAAACTGCTGCATACGTTTGAAGGCCCTACAGGCGCGGAGAATGGTTCTGATTTTGTAATTGAGCGAATTGCGCAGTATGTACGCCAAATTGTCGAAGAGTCTCCGTTTGAATGGGAGCAAGTGGCTGGTATTGGGGCAGGTTTAGCCGGATTCATGGATATTCCGGAAGGCTTCGTCAAATTCTCTCCAAATTTGCTATGGCACAATGTGCCTGCGAAGAAAATGTTGGAAGAATTTCTTGGTAAAACAGTTAAAATCGACAACGATGCCAATGTAGCTGCGTTAGGCGAAGCTTGGGCAGGCAGCGGAGCAGGAATTCCAAATGTGGTTTGCTATACACTTGGAACAGGTGTTGGCGGCGGGATTATTATTAACGGGAAAATTTATCAAGGTTCTACGGGTATGGCTGGAGAGCTGGGGCATATGTCCGTTGTACCAGACATTGAAGCGATTCAGTGTGGATGTGGACAAATGGGTTGTCTAGAAACAGTTTCGTCGGCAACAGGCATCGTCCGTATGGCCAATGAAGCGGTTGAACGCGGCGAGAAAACGTCACTAGCTCTTCATGAGAAGATTGAAGCGAAGCATGTTTTCGATGCAGCGAAGAGTGGAGATGAAGTATCCCTGCGCATCGTGAACCGTGCTGCTTATTATATTGGACGTTCGATGGCTGCGATGGCTGTTATTATTAACCCGAAACGATTCATACTCGGTGGTGGTGTTTCTAAAGCAGGGGAAATTTTATTCCAACCGATTCGTGAAACCTTTAAAAAATACACGCCAGAGACAGCCTCTGAAGGTGTTGAGATCGTTGCTGCAACACTCGGTAACGACGCGGGCATCGTAGGCGCTGCTGGTTTGAATTTAAGATAGATGTAGTATGAACTGTTCGTATGGTTAGCGAATCTGAGTTGGCCTGCGAGAAGCACTCCAAAGGAAGGTGTCATTCATGGAAGAAAACCACCCTTTAGCGAAACTGGTCATAATTACAGGAATGTCAGGTGCAGGTAAGACGATTGCCGTTCAGAGTCTAGAGGATCTAGGATTCTTCTGCGTCGATAATCTACCTCCTGTGCTGATTCCTAAATTTGCTGAATTGATCGAGCAGTCGATGGGGAAAATCGGCAAAGTGGCACTGGTGATTGATTTGCGAGGGCGTGAATTTTTCACTGCACTTCAGGAGTCGCTTCGTTATATTCAAGAGAATTACACGCTTAGTTATGAAATTCTATTCCTAGATGCTACCGATGCGACGCTAGTGCAGCGTTATAAGGAAAGCCGCCGCCGTCACCCGCTAGCTCCTAATGGAGCGCCGCTTGAAGGTATTGGTCTTGAGCGTAAACTGCTTGAAGAGCTGAAAGGCTTAGCCACACAGGTTATTGACACAAGCACGCTTAAGCCGGTGCAGCTCAAAGAAAGAATTATTTCCAGGTTTACCAATTTGGAAACAAACCGCATATCTATAAATGTAATCTCCTTCGGATTTAAGTATGGTGTCCCTATTGATGCTGATTTAATCTTCGATGTTCGCTTTTTACCGAATCCACACTATGTGGAACAGCTTCGTCCGCAGACAGGTCAAGATCCCGATGTGTATGACTACGTGATGAAGTGGAGCGAAACACAAGAGTTCCTGAATAAGCTGCTCGATATGCTGCATTTCTTAATGCCTCAGTATAAGAAAGAAGGCAAGAGTCAGGTTGTTGTAGGCATAGGTTGCACTGGAGGTAAACATCGATCCGTCGCCATCACTGAATACCTCGGTAAGGTGATGGGGAACAGCGAAACCGAAACCGTGCGTTTGAGTCATCGAGACGCCGAGCGGGACCGTGTATAAGCAGTCCTACGATTAAGAGGGTGAAAGAAGTATGGAACATGTTGAATTACAACGCAAGCCCAGAATAGTCGTTATTGGCGGTGGAACAGGTCTTTCGGTTATGCTTAGAGGATTGAAGGAGAAACCGGTTGATATTACAGCCATTGTGACGGTAGCGGATGATGGAGGAAGCTCAGGTATTCTCCGGAATGAATTGCAGATGCCGCCCCCAGGTGACATTCGCAGTGTGCTAACGGCCCTTGCTGATGTCGAACCCTTGCTGTCGCTTATTCTGCAATACAGATTTCAAGTGGGTACAGGTTTAGCTGGACACAGTCTGGGAAATCTAATACTAGCAGCACTTACGGATATTACAGGTGACTTTGTCACTGCGGTTCAAGAGATGAACCGGGTATTTGCTGTCCGAGGTCGGGTGCTTCCCGCATCGAATCAAGCTATCGTGTTGAAAGCGATCATGGAAGATGGTACCTTAGTCGTAGGCGAGTCCAAGATTCCAAAAGCGGATGGACGCATCAAGCGTGTATTCATCGAGCCGGCTAATGTGACACCGCTAGCTGAAGCCGTTCAAGCTATACGTGAGGCGGATGCTATATTATGCGGCCCCGGTAGTTTATATACCAGCTTGCTGCCGAATCTACTTGTCCCTGGGATTGCGGAAGAGATTGTGAAATCGAATGCTGTAAAGTTGTTCATCTGCAATGTGATGACACAGCCAGGCGAAACCGACGACTACTCGGTCAGCGATCATCTGGATGCCATTTATGATCATCTGGGCCAACATTTGTTTGACTATGTGATTGTGAACAATGGGGAAATCCCTCCGCAAGTCCAGGCGAGATATGCGGAAAAGGGTTCTAAAGCGGTTCATTTGGACCTAGAAGAAGTCACGAAGAGAGGGTATCGGATTATTGCTGATCGACTCGTGCTATTTCGTACCTACCTTCGTCATGATGCAGAGAAATTGAGTGATCATATTTATCAGCTCGTCGAAAGCTGGATGTTAAGGAAGAAGTGAGTCCCTTGTCCTTTGCGGCAACAACCAAAAAAGAATTAACGCTAATTACAGATGCGGAAGCATGTTGTGAGAAAGCGGAGCTGTCGGCTTTGATTCGAATGAATGGATCTGTGCAGTTAACCAGCCAACGCGTCGTACTTGATATCTCCACCGAAAATGCAGCTATTGCTAGGCGGATATATACGCTAATCAAAAAGACGTACAAATTACACACGGAACTGCTCGTGCGTAAAAAAATGCGTTTGAAGAAGAATAACGTGTACATCGTTAGAGTTCCTGGTCAAGTTCAAGAGCTCCTCAGTGATCTGAAAATTGTTTCCGAAGGGTTCATCTTCACCACGGGAATTAACAAAGAGATCATTCGAGGCAACTGCTGCAAACGGGCCTATCTTCGCGGGGCATTCATGGCTGGAGGCTCGGTGAATAATCCCGAGGGTTCTTCTTATCATCTCGAGATTGCCTCGATTTACGAAGAGCATTGTAAGGCATTGTCACAGCTTGCGAACAAATTCGATTTGAATGCCCGCTGCATCGAACGCAAAAAAGGTTTCGTCTTGTATATCAAGGAAGGCGAGAAGATTATCGAGTTTCTAAGTATCATTGGGGCACATCAAGCGCTTCTGCGCTTTGAGGATGTCCGGATCATGAAGGATATGCGTAACTCGGTGAATCGCATTGTCAATTGTGAAACAGCGAACCTCAACAAGACGATTGGTGCTGCTGTTAGACAGATCGAAAATATCCGCCTCCTGCAAAGGGAGGTTGGACTGGATAGCTTGCCTGAGAAGCTAAGAGAGGTTGCCGAAATAAGACTTCAGCACCCCGATCTGAATCTCAAGGAAGTTGGCGACATGCTTAAGGGCAGTGTAAGCAAATCCGGCGTCAATCATCGTCTGCGGAAAATCGACGAATTGGCTGAAAAACAGCGGAATTCGTAGATAAGAAGCCCCTGTACAGCGCATCTATAAGTTTTTCTCATTTTTTCTAGTGTACTTCGGGGAAAAATGCTATAATGTTAAAACATAGGGTATAGCACTGTTATCAATAGTAATTCATATAAGCTCCATATTAGGGGGAATTAGTTCCATGTCCAGACGTCCAGTCGTTGTGAAGTTGAGAACAGGACTTCATGCCAGACCTGCGGCATTGTTTGTTCAAGAGGCGAATAAATTTTCATCCGAGATCTTTGTTGAGAAGGATGAAAAGAAAGTGAATGCGAAAAGCATCATGGGAATTATGAGTCTTGCGATCAGTACAGGGACCGAAGTCTTCATAAGTGCAGAAGGTTCGGACGCCGAGCAGGCTGTAAACGCTTTAGTCACATTAGTTAGCAAGGAAGAATTGGAAAACCAATAATCCTTCAAAAGCTTCCTCTCGAGGAGGCTTTTTTGCGAGTGAAGTGGCCGTACAGTACAGCAAAGTTTAATAAGTGTCAAATTTGTTAACAATTAGGGAAATTAGCAACCTTTTTCTCTTGTCGACGTCTAATGTACGTGGCTGGCGGAGGAAAGGGCTATTTGCCGTTTCTGCCGTGCTGCATTCAAATGTTAAAGGAGCCAGAGAAGAGAATGAAATTGAATTCGCTAAAAAAAGAGGTTACCCTCCTGCTTGCGTTCATCGTGTTTCTTGCTAGTACGATAACAGCGCCGGCAGCTTACGCGGTATCGACAAGCTCGTCCTTCATTTTACTTTATATCGATAAGTCAGAAGCTTTCGTGAATGAGGAGCAAATCCATTTGGAGTCTCCGTCTACGATAATCAATGGAAGTACATTTGTCCCTGCTAAGTTCCTCGGGGATACAATGGGTTTCAAGGTGGAATGGAATGATGCTTCACGGACTATTCAGATGACCCCTCCGGGTTACAACATCGTTCTCGATGCTGATCATAAGACCGTGACGACCAATGGGGTAGATACGGATTTTAACTCGGTTGCTGCAATCGTTAATGGAAAGCTTCTGGTGAAGCTAACTTGGTTAGCCGATTATATGGGCGCGAAGTATAAATATAACAACGAACTTCGCCGAGTGGAAATCGTACACTTTAAGACGCCTGAAGGCATCTACATTGACCAGGATAGCAACTCCAGACCTGTAGCTAAGTTTACAACAGCAAAGCCTACATACCGTCTTGGAGAGCCTGTGAAGTATCTCGATCTTAGCTATGATCCCGATGCAGAAGGTATTGCATCCTATGATTGGGCAGGTAATCAGGAAGCCTTTTTCAAACCAGGTAAATATCCGGTTACGTTGACGGTTAAAGATGGTCACGGACATGTAAGTAAATTGTTCAAAAGCTTTGTAACGGTGGTTAATGAACCTTATTTGACTGAAGTGGAATACCCGATTTATATGAAGCCGGTTGGTGGTTTCATCAAGTCAGACTGGGGCACGATTTGGGCTCATTTCAATGAGATGGCTCCTTTGCCTAAGAAAGTAACCGAAGTTCCAGGGCGTACGCTGCTAGTGAGTGATAGTCCGGAGGAATTTACAGAGAGCGGTATTCTGTACCGCGATAACATCAATGGTAAGGCGCGACTGTATGCCGATCATATCAACGGTACTAAGCAGAAGATGACCATGGCGATATTCGCAACGAATAACTCGGATAAACCGGTTAAGATCAAGACAACGAATAAAGGAGAGGTGTATCCCTCCGTTTATGCGAATTTGATCGGTAGTGAAGCGTCCGTAGACTTTCTTCTAGGCAATGTGTATACGGACGAACTGACAGTGCCTCCTCATGAGACTTACGTGTATGCGAAGCTTCCGGACTTCTATCCGGGACAGGGCGTGAACTTATTTTACGATGTAGAAACAGACGGTGAGCTGCAAATCTCATTCGGTGTGACGGATCGCATGCTGACGCCAACGATAGCGCAGGAGCTTCCGTTATTGGGCTTCACAGGCCACGTACGCGGCACATTCCCGACATCGGAAATTAAATGGGATATAGACGCCTCAAGCTTCACGAAAACGTCGGTACTAACGATTGGTGATAATAAGACGGATCCGTTCGTTAAAGGGTATGACGTGATGCGTAAGCAGAATGTAGAGAATGGCGGTAATTATGGCGTGGTTTATAAAATCCATGCGGATAAGCCGCGCAAAATGGCTGTTATGATTATGGCCAAAGGCGGCGTGTTCAAAGGACCATTCAAAATAAACGGTGAAATCATTCCGGTTCCTTATTCCGGTGTCATTACAGCATTTGACGGAATGGAAGTGCTAGCTCGTACAACAGGTACGGAAGACGCGCTGGACATCGAGTTCACGCCTCCGGCAGGCTCGGCATTCCCGATTGACCTGATTTTCTATCCATTGGATGAGAAGAATTAAGATAAGTTTGAATAGAAAAGAGCCTATGGAGATCCAGTGTTGCATAACACTAGTGTCTCTGGAGGCTCTTTTTTTTCGAGCTTACGGCGGCGGTGAGAAGGGAAGAGTGGGGAGATCCAATAAAAAAACCAGCCGCAGAACCGCTCATTTGAGCAGTCACCGCAGGCTGGTTTTTATTTTACAAATTAGACGCGCTCGATAACTTTATCGATGAGTCCGTATTCGGCCGCTTCCGCAGCGCTCATGAAGTTGTCGCGGTCTGTGTCCTTTTCGATGCGCTCGAAAGTTTGACCCGTACGCTCTGCGAGGATTTTGTTCAGGTTGTCTCTCATTTTCAAAATACGCTTAGCGCGGATTTCGATGTCTGAGGCTTGACCTTCAGCACCACCAAGTGGTTGGTGAATCATAACTTCGCTGTTAGGCAAGGCGTAACGTTTGCCTTTGGCACCTGCTGTGAGGAGGAATGCCCCCATAGAAGCAGCCATACCAACGCAGATCGTGGATACGTCTGGCTTAATGAACTGCATCGTGTCAAAGATAGCCATACCAGCTGTAATGGACCCGCCAGGGCTGTTGATGTAAAGCGAGATATCTTTATCAGGATCTTGTGCGGCCAAGAAAAGTAGCTGAGCAATGATGGAATTAGCCACAACATCGTTGACACCCGTGCCTAAGAAAATAATGCGGTCCTTCAGCAAGCGAGAGTAGATGTCATACCCTCTTTCACCGCGCGCGTCCTGTTCGACGACCATAGGAATAAAACTCATGAGAATGACCTCCTTGGGGTGGGTACATGGTTTAAAAGATGGATACGTGGAGTCAATGTAATCATAGAATAATGAAATTGATCTCCTTTGTACATACTGTTTACAGTATCTACAAGTATGATAACGAAAAAACCTCTGAAGGTCAAGAAAGGTCAAACTAACAATAAAAAAAATCAGCAAGGATGCTGATTTTGGCCAATCTGGTGCTGATTCTGCTGTAATTCTTAAGAACGCGCCCGAAAGGAATCGAACCTTTATCTCAGGCTTCGGAGGCCTACGTCATATCCATTGGACCACGGGCGCATAAAAAGTTAATAAGTGAAGCAAGGGTTATTATATGTCAGACGCCCAGAAAAAGCAAGACAGTAAGCCCTTTCAGCCCATATTAGTGAAAAATGTTTGAACAAATGTTGAATCTGGAAAGAAAATTGGTTATAATGAAATAGTAAGCTATCAGAAAGCATTCACGCAGAACAATCTTCAGTGAATTCCTCTTTCTGATTTGGGATTTGGGTAAGGAACTTTTTTTTCGCCCGGGTGGGACACAAAATGTATACCCGGGACATAAAACGTCCATCGACGGATCAGGAGCGTTATAAGTCGTCATATGAGAGAAATTCTTGACATTCAGAAACAGCTCTTGCCGGATCTCATGGACATCATGAAGAAGCGGTACTCGATTTTACATCATATCTTAGTCTCCGGTGTTGTCGGACGCAGAACGTTAGCTTCTTCGCTCGATATGACCGAACGCGTGCTGCGCGGGGAAGTTGATTTCCTTAAGGAGCTTGGACTTCTCGAATCGGATGCAACAGGGATGAAGATTAGTGAATCGGGTCGTCAATTGCTCGAGGACATGCAGCCCATCATTAAGATGGCTTTTGGATTAACGGACTTGGAGGAAAGTATTGCTAAGTCATATGGCATCTCGCAAGTGATTGTTGTTCCTGGTGATTCCGACACTTCGGTATTTACGAAGAAGGAGCTAGGACGTGCAGGTGCAGCAGCACTCCGCAAGTACGTGTCCAAAGATGATATCATCGCTGTAACCGGCGGATCTACGATGGCGCAGATTGCCAATAACCTGGCGATATCCTCTTCCATGAAAGGCAGCTGGTTCGTACCGGCTCGCGGTGGACTTGGTGAAAGTGTGGATATGCAGGCGAACACCATTGCTTCTATTATGGCCAAGAAAACAGGCGGTAAATACCGATTGCTGCATGTACCGGATCATCTCGGGGAGGAAGCCTACCAATCGCTTATCCAAGATCCGCAAATTCAAGAAGTTGTTGACGCTGTTCGTAGTTGTCGCATCGTTGTACACGGTATCGGGGATGCTATGGTCATGGCACGCAGACGTAAGGTGGACGCTGAGACGACACGCAGTCTGGAACTCGAGGGTGCTCTCGCAGAGGCGTTAGGGTACTATTTTGACCGCCAAGGAAATGTGGTTCACAAGATGCCAACCGTAGGGCTTCGTCTGGAGGATCTTCAGCGTATTGAAGTCGTTATTGGTGTAGCCGGCGGGAAGAGTAAGGGGGAAGCGATCGCTTCCGTGCTTCGTCATGGACAGGAAGATGTTCTTGTAACCGATGAGGCAGCAGCTTTGGAAATTATGAAACATGTTTAATAAAGACGAAAGACATCATAACGTATGCCTTCATCAGCTGCGTTTTGAAATATAATTATTTATTTAATCTTAGGAGGAATTGGCTATGACAACAAAAGTAGGTATTAATGGTTTCGGACGTATTGGTCGTAACGTATTTCGCGCAGCTTTGAACAATTCAGAAGTACAGATCGTTGCAGTAAACGATTTGACTGACGTTAAAACATTGGCTCATTTGCTCAAATATGACACAACTCACGGTAAACTAGACGCTACAGTTGAAGCTGGTGAAGGCGAATTGATCGTTAACGGTCGTTCCATCAAAGTTTTTGCTGAGCGTGACCCTGGGAACCTGCCTTGGGCATCTGTAGGTGCAGAAATCGTTATCGAATCTACTGGTATTTTCACAGCTAAAGAAAAAGCAGCCCTTCACTTGAAAGGCGGAGCTAAGAAAGTTATCATTTCCGCTCCAGCTTCCGACGAAGATATCACAATCGTACTTGGTGTGAACGAAGATAAATACGATCCAGCAGCTCATACAATTATCTCCAACGCTTCTTGTACAACAAACTGTCTGGCTCCTTTCGCGAAAGTTATCAACGATAGCTTCGGTATCGTAAAAGGTATGATGACAACTGTTCACTCTTACACAAATGACCAATCCGTGCTTGACGTTCCTCATAAAGACCTTCGTCGTGCTCGCGCAGCAGCTGAGAACATCATTCCTTCCAGCACTGGTGCAGCAAAAGCAATCGGTCTTGTTCTTCCAGAACTTAAAGGCAAATTGAACGGTATGGCTATGCGTGTTCCTACACCTAACGTATCCGTAACTGATTTGGTTGTTGAGCTTAAAGTTAACGTAACAGTTGACGAAGTAAACGCAGCTCTGAAAGCAGCTTCCGAAGGCCCTCTTAAAGGCATTTTGAATTACACAGAAGATCCGCTTGTATCCAGCGACTTCAATGGTGACCCAGCTTCCTCCACAATCGATGCTCTTTCCACAATGGTAGTTGGCGACAACATGCTGAAAGTGGTTTCCTGGTACGATAACGAGTGGGGCTATTCCAACCGTGTTGTTGATTTAGTAGCTTTCATTGCTAAAAAAGGTCTATAATATTTACTAATCACAGATTTGGAAAACACATGAAGGGGAGAAGAGATTCTCCTCTTTATGTGCGATTTACCCCTAGAAAAGGTTGACAGGAAGTATACCCTACAAGGAGAGACTTTGAGCTCCGCTCAAAGATCCCTAAAAAGGAGAGACTTTGAGCTCTACTCAAAGATCCCTATATTATGTTCAGGAGGCTTTGACCTATGAGTAAGAAAAGTGTTCGCGATGTTGAAGTAGCTGGTAAAAGAGTATTTGTTCGCGTTGATTTCAACGTACCTGTAGAAAATGGTCAGATCACTGACGATACACGGATCAGAGAAACACTGCCTACGATTAAATTTTTAGTCGAAAAAGGTGCGAAAGTCATTCTTGCAAGTCACTTCGGACGTCCAAATGGTCAAGTCGTTGAAGAATTACGTTTAACACCTGTGGCTGCAAAATTGGCTGAATTGCTTGGTCAATCCGTGATTAAAGCGGATGTATCGGTTGGCGAAATCGTGAAAGCGCAAGTGGATGCTCTAGAAAGTGGTGACGTTCTCTTGCTTGAAAACGTTCGTTTCAATGAAGGCGAAGAGAAGAATGATCCTGAATTGGCAAAAGCTTTTGCCGAGCTTGCAGACCTGTTCGTCAATGATGCATTTGGTGCAGCTCACCGTGCGCATGCTTCGACAGAAGGAATCGCACACTTCATTCCAGCGGTTTCCGGCTTATTGATGGAGAAAGAACTTGATGTGCTAGGTAAAGCATTGAACAACCCAGAGCGTCCTTTCACAGCCATCGTTGGCGGATCCAAAGTGAAAGACAAAATCGCTGTCATTAACAACCTCCTGAACATTGCAGATAACGTCCTTATTGGCGGCGGTCTGACTTATACATTCCTGAAAGCACAAGGTCACGAAATCGGTAAATCTCTCGTGGATAACGAGAAACTCGACCTAGCGCTTAGCTTTATTGAAAAAGCGAAAGAAAAAGGCGTTAACTTCTTGATTCCAGTTGATATCGTTGTTGCTGATAAATTCGGCGCAGATGCGAACACACAAATCGTTGACGTTGACGGCATTCCTGCTGATTGGGAAGGTATTGATATCGGACCGAAAACACGTGAACTATACGCAGACGTTATCGCGAAATCCAAACTGGTTGTTTGGAACGGACCGATGGGCGTTTTCGAAATCGAGCCTTTCTCCCATGGTACACGTGCTGTAGCGCAAGCTTGTGCAACTACTGAAGGTTACACGGTTATCGGTGGTGGCGATTCCGCTGCAGCAACAGAGAAATTCCACTTGGCTGAACAAATGAACCATATGTCCACAGGTGGCGGAGCTTCCTTGGAGTTTATGGAAGGTAAAGCATTGCCAGGCGTAGTAGCCTTGAACGATAAATAATGATTTTCACACAGTGAATGCTTACGATGCCAGTTATTCTGGCGAATAACTTTAAGGAGAGCCTATCCAATGAGTAGAAAACCGATTATCGCGGGTAACTGGAAAATGTTCAAAACCGTTTCCGAAGCTATTAGCTTCGTGAACGAAGTAAAAGGCAGCACAGTTGAAGGCGTAGAAAGCGTAATTTGCTCTCCGTTCACGAATCTGCCAGCTCTAGTTGAAGCTGCAAAAGGTACCGATGTTCATGTAGGCGCACAAAATCTGCATTTTGAAGACAATGGCGCGTTCACAGGTGAAATCAGCGGCGTTATGCTGAAAGATCTAGGCGTAGAGTATGTCATTATCGGTCACTCCGAGCGTAGAGCTTATTTCGCTGAGACAGATGAAATCGTGAATAAGAAAGTCGTAGCGGCTTTCAAACACGGCTTAACTCCAATCCTTTGCGTAGGCGAGAAGTTGGAAGAGCGCGAAGCGGGTCAAACGAAAGATGTTTGTAAAGTGCAAACAGAAGCAGCTTTTGCTGGTCTTAGCGCAGAGCAAGCAGCGCAAGTTGTTATCGCTTATGAGCCAATCTGGGCTATTGGAACAGGTAAATCTTCCACTGCTGCAGATGCACAAGATGTTATCGGCTACATTCGTCAGCTTGTGAGCGGTCTATATGGCGCGTCCGTAGCTGATGCGGTTCGCATTCAATACGGCGGCAGCGTGAAGCCGAACAACATTGCTGAGTATATGGCACAGCCTGACATTGACGGCGCACTTGTAGGCGGAGCGAGCTTAGAGTCAGCTTCCTACATCCAGCTTGTCCAGGGGGCGAAGTAACATGTCCAGACCGAAACCGGTAGCACTCATCATTCTCGATGGCTTCGGACTCCGCTCAGAAGAGCAGGGGAATGCGGTTGCTCATGCCAAAAAGCCTAACTACGACCGTTACTGGACGAGTTATCCACATACAACCCTTACCGCTAGCGGTGAGGCCGTAGGTTTGCCGGAAGGCCAGATGGGGAATTCTGAAGTGGGACACTTGAACATCGGCGCAGGCCGTATCGTTTATCAGGATCTGACGCGGATTTCCAAATCGATTCGTGATGGTGAATTTTACGATAATGAAACGATTCTAGGCGCATTTCATCATGCAAAAGAGAACGGAAAGAAGCTGCACCTCTACGGACTGCTCTCCGATGGCGGAGTACATAGTCACATTCAGCATTTGTTCGCTTTGCTGGACTTGGCTAAAAAAGAACAATTTGATGATGTGTACATCCATGCTTTCTTAGATGGCCGCGACGTGGCTCCCGACTCTGCAAAGAGTTATATGGCCAGCCTGCAGCACAAAATCATGGAAGTCGGCGTAGGGCATATTGCGACTGTTCAAGGCCGCTATTATGCGATGGATCGCGATAAGCGTTGGGAGCGGACGGAGAAATCCTACCGTGCCATGGTTTATGGCGAGGGCCCTGCTTACACAGATCCAATGAAAGCTATTGTTGAATCGTATGAGAAATCTGTCTTCGACGAGTTCGTTATGCCAACGGTTATCGTTGGTGATGACGGCAAGCCGGTAGGTCTTGTAGAATCAGGGGATGCAGTTATCTTCTTCAACTTCCGCCCTGACCGTGCGATTCAGCTTTCACAAGTCTTCACGAATGAAGATTTCCGCGGCTTTGACCGTGGTCCTAAAGCAGCTAAGAACCTGTACTACGTATGTCTGACATTGTTCAGTGAGTCCGTAGAAGGCTTCGTTGCCTACAAGCCTAAGGATCTGGACAACACCCTCGGAGAAGTGCTGGCTCAGAATGGTCTGAAGCAGCTTCGCGCAGCGGAAACTGAGAAATATCCGCATGTGACGTTCTTCTTCAGCGGCGGGCGTGATGCTGAATTGCCAGGTGAAACGCGTCTTCTCATTCCTTCGCCGAAAGTAGCTACGTACGATTTGCAACCAGAAATGAGTGCATATGAGTTGGCAGCTGCTGTGGTTAAGGAAGTCGAAGATGAGCGTCATGACGTGATCATTCTCAACTTCGCTAACCCTGACATGGTAGGTCACTCCGGTTTGTTGGAGCCAACGGTGAAAGCAATCGAAGCAACAGATGCTTGTCTAGGTCAAGTGGTAGAAGCAATCCTCGCCAAAGGCGGCGTGGTGTGCATTACAGCCGATCACGGGAATGCGGATGTTGTTACGAACGCAGATGGATCACGCAATACAGCACATACAACGAATCCTGTGCCTTTTATTGTTACGGACAAATCTGTTACACTAAGAGACGGCGGAATTTTGGCAGATATTGCCCCAACGATGCTAGACTTCTTAGAGGTTACACAACCGGAACAAATGACCGGGACAACCATCATAAAGCGCTAATTAAACCATAATATTAAAGGAGTGTTTTCTAACAATGACGATTATTTCTGATGTTTATGCACGCGAAGTATTGGATTCCCGCGGTAACCCGACAGTAGAGGTAGAAGTATATCTAGAGTCCGGCGCATTCGGCCGCGCTATCGTACCTTCAGGCGCTTCCACAGGCGCATACGAGGCTGTTGAGCTTCGTGATGGTGACAAAGGCCGTTACCTTGGTAAAGGCGTTCTGAAAGCCGTTGAGAACGTGAACGAAATCATCGCTCCTGAAATCATCGGTCTAGATGCGCTTGATCAAGTTGGCATCGACCACAAAATGATCGAGCTTGACGGTACTCCTAACAAAGCAAAATTAGGCGCTAACGCGATCCTAGCTGTTTCCATGGCAGTAGCTCGCGCAGCTGCTGACGCTTTGGATGTTCCACTTTACGTATACCTTGGCGGATTCAACGCTAAGACGCTTCCAGTTCCTATGATGAACATCATCAACGGTGGGGCGCATGCCGATAACAACGTTGACGTTCAAGAGTTCATGGTTCTGCCGGTAGGCGCGCCTACATTCAAAGAAGCTCTTCGCATTGGCGCTGAGATTTTCCATAGCTTGAAATCCGTATTGAAAGAAAAAGGCCTTAACACAGCTGTTGGCGACGAAGGCGGGTTCGCTCCTAACTTCACTTCCAACGAAGAAGCAATCACTACCATCCTTACAGCCATTGAAAAAGCTGGCTACAAACCAGGTGTTGATGTATTCTTGGGTATGGACGTAGCTTCCACTGAGTTCTTCAAAGATGGTAAATACCACCTTGAAGGCGAAGGCAAATCCTTCACATCCGCTGAGTGGGTTGACTTCCTTGCTGCATGGGTTGATAAATATCCAATCATCACAGTTGAAGATGGTTGTTCCGAAGACGATTGGGAAGGTTGGAAATTGCTTACTGAGAAATTGGGCAGCAAAGTACAACTGGTTGGTGACGATCTGTTCGTTACGAACACTGAGCGCCTTTCCACAGGTATCGAGCAAAACATCGGTAACTCCATCTTGGTTAAAGTTAACCAAATCGGTACACTTACTGAGACTTTTGATGCGATCGAAATGGCAAAACGCGCTGGTTACACAGCGGTTATCTCCCACCGTTCCGGTGAGAGCGAAGACAGCACAATCGCTGATATCGCTGTTGCTACAAACGCTGGTCAAATCAAAACAGGTGCTCCGTCCCGTACGGACCGTGTAGCGAAATACAACCAACTTCTTCGTATCGAAGACGAGTTGTTCACTGTAGCTCAATACGCTGGTAAAAAAGCATTCTACAACTTGAGAAACTTTAAATAATATAAATCGTAGTAAATAATTAAATACCTTGGGGGTCTGCTGTATGAGCAATTGGGTGAAAACTATTTTATTTCTGATAGGTTCCGCGTTGCTCACGCACTGGATCCCTTCTTCTTTTTTTCGCAACATCGACACGATGGTTCATGAGTTTGGGCATGCAGTAGTCACTTTGGCCCTATCGGGAAAAGTGATGTACATTGAGCTCTATCAGGATCATAGCGGGGTTACTTATTCATCAATTACGAAGCAATGGGCAATCATCCCGGTAGCCTTAGCAGGTTATATAACCGCCTCGCTCTTTGCGTGGTTCCTGTTCTCAGCTTATTCGAGGGGCAAGCAGCGTTTAGGATTGCAGGTTATGATTCTCCTATCTGGTCTTTCGTTAATATTGTTCGTGCGAAATGGTTTTGGAATCACGTTCTTAGTTGGCTTCATTGCTCTGACAATCATTATTTTGGCGCTTACGCCCAAATGGTTAAGTGATTTCTATTATTTATTGCTCGCTTTCTTATGCTTGGAAGAGTCTGTGTTTGGCCCATTCTCTCTGATCATCTATGCATGGGGCAATGCCCGGCAAGCGGGTGATGCCACGAATCTGGCACTGCATACCGGTATTCCGGCTATAGTATGGGCCGTCGGCTTCACACTATTTGCTTTGTTGTGTGCGAAACAAGCCGTGCAAGCTTTTCTAGGACGTAACAAACGTGCTAGGAGCTCTAGCCGACAATCACCAACACCGTCCTACCGTGACTAGAAGGGGAATCACTAGGGTGCCTCTTTGTTGTATTCTAGGACGAACTGTGTTAAAATACTCATGCTAGTTGTATAAGGCAAAGAACAGGCAATTGGGGTGCTAATAACATGGTAATCTTTATGAAAATTTTGTTAATCATAGCTTCGGTTGGATTAATTGCGATTGTACTTTTACAAAAAGGTAAAAGCGCAGGTTTGTCCGGTGCCATTTCCGGTGGTGCAGAACACTTATTTGGTAAGCAAAAAGCACGCGGTTTGGATCTATTTTTGTCCCGTTTTACTATGGGGCTTGCTGCTGCATTTTTCATTCTTTCCATTGTCGTAGCATACGTAGTGAAGGCTTAACACACATAAAACGATAACAGCAGGGGAAATATACTCCTGCTGTTTTTTCATTTTAAACGGGTGTTAGGAGTAGGAGTTGGTTACCATCGAGAGCAGAATTTACAAGTCGACAGAACCATTCTTTTGGTCGGGAAGTGGAGATAATCAAGAGACAGGCATATTGATGATCCACGGATTCACGGGGTCGCCCTCGGAGTTTAGAAGGATTGGATATGTGCTCAGAGATGAAGGCTACACCATCCAGGCTGTAAAGCTTCCAGGACACGGCACCTCACCCGAAGAAATGATACGAACCGGATGGACGGATTGGTATGGGCATGTGCTGGAGAGTTATGACGAGCTTGCAGCTAAATGCAAAAGCGTTATTGTTATGGGACATTCCATGGGCGGACTGCTCGCCTTGAAGCTGGCTGTGGAACGTCATGCGGCTGGCGTTATTTCGCTGGCTACGCCTATTTTTTTGACATCAAGGAAGTCGGCGCTGGCCGTACTGCTGCAATATTTTATCAAATATGTAGCCAAGAAGCCCAAACAAGTCTCCACGTTATTAGATGAGTCATGTGCATATACCAAAACGCCGATTCGTTGCGTAGTAAGCCTGCGCAAGCTGTTAAAACAAGTGAAAAACTTGCTGCCTCAAGTCGAAGCACCGATATGGATCGGTCAAGGGAGCAAGGATGGCGTGGTCCATCAGGAAAGCGCAGCGTTTTTACATAAGCGCATTAGTTCCCAAGTGAAAGAACTTCGTTATTATCCAGAGTCATCCCACGGAATGCTGCTGGATCAAGAGAGAGAGCTTATCTATGCCGATATTACTGCGTTTATCCTTTCTCTGAAAGTGGCATACTATGGAGTAAAGGAAGCAAGTACGGCGAATTAGAAAGCTAGGCTCAACAACAACAAGAAGGTGAAGAGAGTATGATCACAGATAAAGAAATCATAAGTTTGATGCAAGAAGAGGCTTATAAGCCTATGTCCTATAAGGAGCTTGAAAAGCATTTTGGGATTGAAAGTGCGAACGAGTTTAAGGATTTTATTAAATTGTTAAATCAATTAGAGGAAAGTGGTCACATTGTCAGAGGCGGAAATGACCGCTACGGCGTTCCTGAACGAATGAATTTGGTGAGAGGTAAGCTGCAAGCCCATGCCAAAGGCTTCGGTTTCTTAATTCCAGATGATCGGGACCACCCGGACGTATACATTAATGCACATGATCTAAATACCGCAATGAATGGCGACATTGTTTTCGTAAAGATAACGGCAAGGAGTCAAGGCGGAGGCCGGCTTGAAGGGGAAGTCGTGCGAGTTATTACGCGTGCGAATACGCAAATTGTTGGCGTTTTTCAGAGTCAGGAGACGTTTGGGTTCGTGATTGCGGATGATAAGCGTGTGTCTCGGGATATTTTCATCCCTCAGCATGCCTTCATGGGAGCTGTTACGGGGCAAAAAGTCGTCGTCAAGATTGTTAACTATCCAGAGGGACGTTCTGCGGCTGAAGGGGAAGTTATCGAGATTCTTGGCCACAAAGATGATCCAGGTGTTGATATTTTAGCAATCGTACGTAAACACCAACTGCCAGAGGCTTTCCAAGAGGGCGTATTGGCTGAGGCAGATGCCGCACCGGATTCCATTACGGAAGCAGAAATTATTGATCAAGGACGCCGCGATCTTCGTTCCAAGCGTATTGTAACGATTGATGGTGAAGATGCGAAGGACTTGGATGACGCGGTAAATGTGGAGCTTCTGGAAAATGGGAATCTTCGTTTGGGCGTGCACATTGCCGATGTGAGCTATTATGTGCGGGAAGGTACTGCGCTTGATATTGAAGCTTATAATCGCGGCTGCTCCGTGTATTTGACTGATCGTGTTATCCCGATGCTGCCTCATAGATTGTCTAACGGAATATGTTCGTTGAACCCTCGTGTAGACCGTTTAACGATGTCTTGTGAGATGGAGTTCGATGAGGATTTAAAACTGGTGAACCACGAAATTTTCACGAGTGTTATTAAAACTAGCGAACGCATGACGTATACGAATGTGCGTAAGCTTCTGACTGGTGAAGCGGAGCCGGAGATTGTCGAGAAATATGACTACTTGATGGAAGATTTCAAACGAATGGAAGAGCTGGCTGCAAGGCTGCGTTCCAGACGGATGAAGCGCGGGGCGATAGATTTTGATTTTGAGGAGTCTAAAATTATCGTCGATGCCGAAGGCAAGCCTACGGATATTGTGAAAAGAGAGCGTTCCGTCGCAGAAATGATGATCGAAGAGTTTATGTTAGCCGCCAATGAAACGGTTGCTGAGCATTTTTCATGGTTGAAAGTACCTTTCCTTTACCGTGTCCATGAAGACCCGGATGCTGAAAAGTTGATGAATTTCATGGAGTTTGTGACGAACTTCGGGTACTCGGTTAAAGGTAAAGGGAATTCGGTACATCCACGGGCTTTGCAGGCGCTTTTGGAAGAAATTAAAGGGACCCCTGAAGAGACGGTTCTTAGTAAAATTATGCTTCGCTCCATGAAGCAAGCTCGCTATGATGCGCAGAGTTTGGGGCACTTTGGTTTGGCGGCAGAATTTTATTCTCACTTTACATCTCCGATTCGCCGTTATCCCGATTTAATTATTCATCGGGTGATTCGCGAAGTGCTGGAAAGCAGCGGTACATTATCCGATAAGCGTCATGAATATTTGTCTTCGCGGATGAGTGATATTGCGCAGCAATCCTCAGAACGTGAGCGAGTTGCCGTTGATGCTGAACGTGAAACGGAAGCGCTGAAGAAAGCTCAATACATGCTGGATAAAGTCGGCGAGGAATTCGAAGGTATTATCTCCAGTGTTACCGGTTTCGGTATGTTCGTGGAGCTCGACAATACGGTTGAAGGCCTGATTCGCCTTAGCGATTTGACCGACGATTATTACAATTTCCATGAGAGACAGTTTGCCCTCATAGGTGAACGTACGTCCAAGATTTATCGAATTGGCGATGAGATCAAGATTCGTGTTGCTCGTGTCAATATGGATGAGCATACAATTGATTTTGAACTGCTCGATATGAAGCCTCGCAAAGAGGGCGGGTTTAGTCGCGGCGGAGGAAGTTCAAACCGCGGTGGAAAACCTCCATTTAAGGGTGCAGCTGGTTTTAAAGGTTTCCGCGGGGGATCCGATAAAGGCAAACCTGAAAAAGGTAAGAGCGGATTTGCCGCTAAGGGCAAAGGCGGCTATGCGAAGGCTCAGGGAGCTGGTGCTGCTGGCGGAGAGCGCAAGGAAAGAACCGGAGGTTCGGTTGAAGGTAAGGAAAGAGCCGGTCAAGGGCGTGGCGGTATGGGACGTGCAGCTGAAGGAGTAGGTCAAGGGCGCGAAGCGGGACGTGCTGCAGGTGGCGCAGCTCGTAGAATAGAAGCGGCAGCGCGTGCTGAAGCCGGAGCAGGGCAAGGGCGCGGTGAAGGCGCTGGGCGCGCAGAAGGTGGAGCCGGACGCGCAGAGGGCGGAGCAGGACAAGGCAAAACCCGGCGCGGTAAGGCAGGGAGCACGCCGTGGAGCGAGAAGCGCGGCAAAGGTGGAGCTGGCCGCGGCAAAGCAGGCGGTCCTAAGCTCAGCGAAGGCGGCAGCTTGAGTGCAAGGCTTGAATCTGTCGGCGCGGGGCGGACAGAGAGCGGTGTTGCCCGCGGCGAAAGCAAGCGCGGCCGCGGTGGGATTGCGCTTGGGGGCGAAGCCCAAGCGGGTGGCGGTTCGCCTGCTGCTGAACGCAGCACAGGCGGCAGTGATTGGGCGAGCGGCGTGAACGCGCTCGCCAAGGGTGGTCGTCGTCGGAGTGACGACGGCGATGGAAGCAAGAAGCGGCGGAGATAACGCCGCTTCTTGCTTTTCCGCCTTGATCTTGCTACAATAGGATGCACATTGTAGCAGTATTTACCTGCATTGAACGTGCGGGAGGAGGATCTCATGTGGCAACGAAGAAGGCAGATGGCAAATTGCTCGCCCAGAACAAAAAGGCTTCACACGACTATTTTATTGAAGAAACGTATGAATGCGGTCTTGTCCTGACCGGCACGGAGATCAAATCCTTACGGGCAGGTAAAGCAAACATAGGCGATAGCTTTTCCACTATTCGCAATGGCGAAGCATTTGTACACAACATGCACATCAGTCCTTTTGATCAAGGCAACCGAAGCAATCCGGAAGATCCAACACGGACGCGGAAGCTGCTCTTAAAAAAGGCCCAGATCGCCAAGATGTTAGGCCAGGCAAAACAAGAAGGTTATACCCTCGTTCCACTGAAGGTGTATATCCGGAATGGTTACGCCAAACTTTTGGTCGGCATAGGCAAAGGGAAAAAGCAGTTCGACAAGCGTGAATCCGCAGCGAAAAAGGATGCACAGCGAGACATTCAACGTGCTCTGCGCGAGAAGCAGAAGATTGCCAGATAGGTAGCCTACCAATACTGGAAGGCAACTCCTCGACTTCCATGAACGTAGTCGTTCATTTTTCATCAGCATGTGTTATACTAATTTAGCAGCAAAGATTTGAAAGCAATTTGGCTCAAATGATTATCCTGCTTTTCTTTTACCTTCACCGTCTCTGACGGCAACGAAGGCAATCCGGGGGTGTTCTTGGATTCGACGGGGATAGTTTGGGCACGGGTTGCGGGTAGTGGGGCCGCGTCCACTATAAAACGCTAAAGCCTATTAAATGGCAAAACACAAAACAACTACGCTTTAGCAGCTTAATAACCTGTTAGCGTGCTCCTCCTCAGCATCGCCCATGTGACTGGGATAGGGGCTCAACTATAGTGGGATACGACGTTTGGTCTCCGCCTGGGGTCGGACGTAGGAAGACAATCAGGCTGACCCAACGCATAGCCGGTTACGGGGCGATGCTCGGGTGACATCAAAACTGTGACTACACCCGTAGATGCCTGTGTGGCGATATTTTCGGACAGGGGTTCGACTCCCCTCACCTCCATACAATGAAGAAGCACCCGAGAGGGTGCTTTTTTCATTGTACGAGATTCGGGAGGAGAACCCCTCGAGGGTTCAGTCC
>NZ_LMRY01000009.1:0-175971 GCF_001427935.1 Paenibacillus sp. Soil724D2 | reverse complement strand
ACAATGAAGAAGCACCCGAGAGGGTGCTTTTTTCATTGTACGAGATTCGGGAGGAGAACCCCTCGAGGGTTCAGTCCGCGCGGACTGAGGTGCGGAAGAACATCTACCAATAACTGTATCGACATTTTCTGAGCATATATGATATCATGTAGTTCTTGATAAAGTGGTAACGTGCTAAAGTCTTTGATACAAATGTTAAAGGTGGAGTTGGAGTTTATGAAACGATTGGCAACGATGGCATTAGTAATTACGGCGGCAATTTCTCTAATTACAGGATGTTCGAGTTCAAAAGGTAACACAGGTGACGCAGAAAAGGTAGTGATCGGCATTGATGACAAATTTGCGCCGATGGGTTTCCGAGATGAGAAGAATGAAATCGTCGGTTTTGATATCGATTATGCGAAAGCAGCTGTTGAAAAAATGGGTACAACGGCAGTTTTTCAACCGATTGACTGGACAACCAAAGAATCAGAGCTGAACAGCGGCAGGATTGATCTCATTTGGAACGGATATACGATTACGGACGAGCGTAAAGGTAAAGTTCTTTTTACCAAACCTTATTTAAAAAATGCGCAGGTGGCTGTCACGCTGGCTAAATCCAATTTCGCCAAGCTGGATGATCTGACTGGTAAAGTTGTAGGGCTTCAATCCCTCTCTTCGGCAGCAGACGCATTAAACGGGAGTCCGTTAAAATCCAAAGTCAAGACCGTTACGGAGTATGCCGATAATGTTCTAGCGCTAAACGATTTGAAGATTGGCCGCATTGATGCGGTGATCATTGATGAAGTTGTCATTAAGTACTACATGTCCAAAGAAAAGGGAAGCTTCAAGCTGCTTGGTGAATCGCTAGCTCCTGAAGAATACGGGATTGGCGTGAAGAAAGGCAACGAGGCACTGCTTCAAAAGCTGCAAAAAGCGCTTGATGAGATGAACCAAGACGGCACGGCTGCTAAAATTTCGCAAAAGTGGTTTGGTGAAGATAAAGTATTGAAGTAACGTAATCGAAGAAGATAAGGCAAAATCGGATTTCTTTTGGGAAATTCCGTTTTTGTTTTTGGGGGTATTTTTTGATGTCAGCTGATTATTTCACTTCGATGGTCATCCCTATGCTGGAAGGGGCCCAAATGACGATCCTTTTGTTTTTAATTGCCATTGTGGTGTCCATCCCTTTGGGTTTTGTCCTTACATTGGCGGTGAAAAGCAATAACCGATCGATTGCGGGGCTCGCTAATACGTATATTTATATCATGCGCGGAACGCCGCTCTTGCTGCAATTGCTCGTGATATGTTTCGGGCTTCCCATGCTGCCGGGGATCGGACAATATCTGGTGCTGGACCGATTTACCGCTGCCTGTTTAGGTTTTATTCTGAACTATGCGGCTTATTTTGCCGAAATTTTTAGAGGCGGTTTGCTAGCTATTGATAAAGGCCAATATGAGGCTTCGCAGGTGCTAGGCTTTAGCAAGTGGCAGACCATGCTGCGAATCATCCTGCCTCAAATGTTTCGAGTCGTCTTGCCTGCAGTATCCAATGAGTCGATTACGCTGATTAAAGATACCGCGCTGCTTTATGCTGTTGCAGTTCCGGAGTTGCTTCATTTTGCCCAGACGGCGGTCAATCGTGACTTCTCCATCATGCCTTTCTTTATCGCGGGCATTATTTATTTGGTCATGACACTTCTGCTAACTGTGTTTTTTAAATGGCTGGAGCGAAGATTTAAATTTGAATAAAAGGGATGGCGTATGTGGTAATCATTGAAGTAGCTAACCTCAGTAAGTCATATGGTGAGATGAACGTGTTGAAGCAAATGACGTTTCAAGTGGAAAAGAAAGATGTTGTTGCAGTCATTGGTCCCTCGGGTTCCGGCAAAAGTACGATGCTCCGAAGTCTTATTCATCTTGAGCAGATTAATAGCGGCACGATTCACATAGCAGATGAGGTTTTGGTCAAAGATGGGATCTATGCCAAGCCCTCTGAAATCAAACGGATCACCTCCAAGATGGGGATGGTGTTCCAACACTTTAATTTGTATCCTCATCTTACGGTGAGAGAAAATTTGGAGCTCGCTCCGCGAATCGTTAAAGGTGAGCCGATGACCGGATTTCGAAAACGTAGCTTGGAATTGTTGGAAAAGGTTGGACTCTCCGAGAAGGCATTGGATTATCCAGCTAAGCTTTCAGGGGGCCAGAAGCAGAGGGTCGCGATTGCCCGAGCATTAATGATGAACCCCGAGATCCTGTTGTTCGATGAGCCTACCTCCGCCCTCGACCCTGAGTTGACGGGAGAGGTGATGCAGGTGATGAAGAACCTCGCAGAGGAACACATGACGATGATCGTTGTGACCCATGAAATGGGCTTCGCCAGAGAAGTAGCGAATCGGGTCATGTTTATGGATAAAGGAGAAATCGTTGAATCCGGCCATCCGCAGCAGCTTTTTACAAATCCGAAGTTTGATCGGACGAAAGCTTTCTTGAATGTTGGTTTGGCACAGCAGTGATGGAGGGAAAGGTTTAACGAATGAAAAAGCACCCGATGAGGGTGCTTTTTTCATTTTCAACATGCGTGGCTACTTGCGAGGGAATAGATATGGGGCCAATCCCATTGCAATTACTTGATGCCCCCGATCATTTGGATGGATGGGCAAAGATCCGCTTAACGCATCTTCAATCTTTCCTTTTTGATAACCATAAATCAGATCTGCTTGTTTTCCTTCAAACCACGTATGAACGGGAACGATAGTTGCATCGTAACTTTGGGCGAACTCGTTCGTTAAATGATTTAATCGGGCTATCGACTCAACCGCAAGAGGACTGTTCGGAAATGGATTGTACTGCGTGCAGCAAATAATTCGGGCATGGCTGCCATTTTTTATTTGCGATAGAATAGCACATACATTTCGCTTATAGTTGGTTGCAATTTGTTTTGCATTTAATGGTTGCTGGTTTCTAAATGAAAACAGTGCCGCGTTGGCTAAATCAACACCTCCGATCCATATAGAAACAACAGCAGATTGTCTAATCATTGAGGCCCCTTGCCATATCACCGCATCTAACAGATCGTAACTGCTCCAACCAGGTCGAGCCAAAACATACCCAGTTACCTTACGGGAGCGTGAATTTAAAGTAGATATGGCCAATTGGGGATAGGCCTTTACCAAAGAGGAGGCGTTTTCCCCAAATGTAATGGAATCTCCAAGAGCTGTATAGATCAAAACCTATCACCAACCCCACTCATAATCATGCATACACCGGGAAATCGAGTAATGTTACTTTACCAGACTTCAGCAGATGCTTCGGATGAGTTTGTGTTTCAAATGAAACGAGCGTGAGCAAAAGCTGCTGGGTTCTATTAAAGGTTGGAATGATGATACTGTAGCGGATACCCCCGACCGTTTTTTAGAAAACCCTTAAATAAGACTAAAATAATTACAATATATTCAATGACTTTAGCATGGTATAGACAAACATCCTTTAGGGTTCGAAAAAGGTTTGGATTATTACGGAATGTATCTTTAGGTCGTACGGGGCGCTGCTCGGATGACATCGAAACTATGAATACACCCATCGCGAAGCGCTGCCTGTGTGGCGGTAGTTTCGGATAATGAAGAAGCACCCGAGAGGGTGTTTTCTTTGGGCAATTCGATTTGCTGTATCCCGGAAGGCTTCTTTATTGTTAATTTGAGAAAGCAATAGTAGGCAAGAAGAGACAAATTTGAGAAAATGAAAGCATGAACGTGGCTCAAATCATCAATTGATCTGGGAAAAAGGGTATGCGAGCCCACTGGATTTGTTCTTGAAGATGGAGAAGATCTCTCCAAAGCTTGTAGAGGAATGGCGATTCCGAAGGGTTCCCTACCTAGAGAGGGTCCTTAACGGGAATTTGGGTCAACTCAGCTTCATCATGAAAGAATTCCGGAAAACGGCAAGGGAATTAAACCTTAAGGAATCTTATAGACCCTATATGTCCTGGGGAAAAGGGGCGAAAAGTCAGCTGCGTTTCTCCAAAACAGGTGATTACCAAGTTGAACGACACTATTCCACTCATTATGTAAAAACGCCAATACCAGAACAAGCCCCACTTAAACCCTCCTTAGAAGGGGTTAATCAGCAGCAAGGTAATGATGAAACGGTGATTTAGTTAAGATGAAATATTCAGGAAGAATCGTTATCATATCGGTCGTTTAAATAACATTTGAAGAGACACTATACAAGTGTCTCTTTTGCATCTATAATAGACCAAAATTCCATTAAGGTAATTTTTGTAAATGAAAATAGAAGCAAAGGGCTGGGACGAAATTTAGTTTAACAGTCAGGAGTTGAATTGAATGAACAAAGTCCGTCTAATTAAACCTTCTATGGAATTCCGTGATCAGTATTTATCGTTCTACCAAGACTGGATCAGCAGTGGTGATGATATCGTGCCTTGGGTTGTTGAAAAAGATCCTAGCGATTTCCATGCAATGCTAGAATTTCTCTATTCGGAAGACAGCGAAGAGAAATTAGTCACTTCTAATTGGGTGCCCCATTCAACCTACTGGTTATTAAATGAAGAGAACTTTCTAGTGGGGGCTGTAAACATTCGTCACCGTTTAAACCAAAAGCTGCTAAATTGCGGTGGTCATATTGGTTATGGCATACGGCCCTCCTTTAGACGAAGAGGGTATGCGAGTGCCTTGTTACATCAGACATTACAAATAGCGAAAGAGATGGGCTTGGATAAAGTATTAGTGGTTTGCGATAAAGGCAACATAGGGTCTGAGAAGACAATTCTCAAGCAGGGTGGCGCCTTTGAATCAGAGTTTATCGAAGATGATGGAAATATGGTTGGGAGATTCTGGATTGCGTTAAAAGGGGAAACCGGCACTTTTAAAAAATGAAGAAGCACCCGTTAGGGTGCTTTTTATAAACTCACGGCAAGCATATGTTAGTTAATTCTACTCTAGGTAGGAAAATTATGTTTTCTCATTAAGGATTGGCTATAATTTTACCGTTTTGCCACTCAAATTCATATTCAAATTGTTCGGTAGAGCTATAAAGTTCTGGTGAGTACGGACGGACAATATGATTCTCTGATGCTTTGACGCCTAATGCAGATAGGGATAACATACAGCCAAGCACAAAAATTATTTTTGCTCTCATATTTTCGATGCCTCCGCCACAATAAGATATCTCAATTGTAGGGTACATATGTAATTGGAGTATTATCACTAAGTAAATAACTTGTTTACAAAAAGGAAGGGGGTCATGGATTAATACGATGACACCTCCGTTCGGTAAACCTTACTTGAACCGAGAATAGGGATTCAACATATATATCCGGGAAAACTTACTATTTTCTCATTAGGGCTCGTAATGCTGCCGATCAATTTGAGAACAATGAGAAATCAATGAAGATTATAGCCCCTTAATAGAAGGAACGGTGAGTTATAGTGGATCTATGAATGATCTTAACAGACTTGCTATAAACCAACAGGATGTAAACGACGTCTAGAATAAATATCAAAATGTACATTATATTTAATAAGATGGAATGCGGGTTTAGGGAATAGCACCAAATCGATGCACAAAGGGTACCGACCATTTTAGAGTAGGCGATGTAGATGGATTGGCCGTGTAAATCTTGTTTCAGCAGCATTTTTATAAATAGGATAGACATCATTAGGTTGATTCCAAATGCGGAATATTTGCCCTCAAGGTCATGAAATTCGATAGCCATTCCGTAGTGAAGCAGTAGAGCAATGAAAAGTAGGGAGAGGACTATAGGTTTTATAGGCCATTTAGGAGATAGGCTTTTTGAATAATAGAAAAATTGAAACAGGATGATACAGTCTAATAAAAACCATAGTAAAGTTACGATTTGCTGGAGTGGGTGGAAAGGCATGACGAGGGAAAATAGAAATTCCCAAGTAATATTTGCACACAGAGCGGCAATTGGCATTCCGCAGGTTCGATCCCGGAACCCTTTATAAATGATCCATATATAAGCAATTGTCCAAAAAAAGACGATGCCAAACTGAAGAATAAATTCTATTTGTAGTGGTAAAAGATGTTCCATATGTAGTATTTCGCATCCTTCCAGGGAATTCTCTTTCATAAATATGTACCATTTAGCTCGTCTATGCACAGATATGTAAATCAAAAAAGCAGCTCGGCCTAGTAGAAAACAAGTATAGGTACTATATGGTCTATTAAAATGGAAGCAAAGAGTTTAGAAAGATGAGAGTTACTAGAAGACGCCGCCTTAGGTGTCTTTTTGTGGTGTAATAAGATAGTATTAATCAATAATCGATAGAGAGGCAGGCGTGCATCAACTTGGTAAAGTCAGAGAAAACCATTTATTTCATCCTAGCTTTGGTGGTCATCTCATGGGGGTTAAATATTGTAATGGTAAAATACCTTACACAGTTTATCTCGCCCATGTTAGTAGCCGCAATTAGGATACCGCTCGCTGGAATTGTGCTGCTTCCGTTTGTACTTAAAAAGTATGGATTCTATAAACCCAATGCAAAACAGTGGGGGCTTCTTTTTCTTATTGGGCTAACATCGATTTTCTTTCATCAGTTATTTTTAGCTTATGGGGTTGTAACAACTACAGCTACAAATGCATCGCTGATCCTAGGATTAAATCCGCTAACTACCGCTCTGCTTGCATCCATTTTCATTGGGGAAAAATTCAGTATGAGATTAGGCCTCGGCATTCTGTTTGGATTCTCAGGGGTCGTTTTGGTGGTGACCTCCAAATCAGCAGATAGTTCGGTTGGTTTATCCGGATGGGGAGATGTCATCATGCTTCTATCCATGTTGGCTTATGTTGTTGGTGCATTGTTCATCAAGAAGTTGTCGACAACTTCCATGCCAACAGTAGTTGTCACTACCTATTCCACGTTAATTGGGGGAGTCATGTTAAATCTGGGTACGGTGACTTTCTTTGGGCCTTCGTCGTATGCTCAGATTCATATGCCAGCCATCGCTTGGGCCGTTATGTTGATGTCAGCTTGGGGAGCGTCTTCACTGGGTACACTAGGGTGGAATCATGGTATAAAATTTCTAGGTGCCAATAAAACAGCGATGTTTCTAAATGGGCTGCCTTTTGCCAGTATGGTTGGGGGAATTATTTTTTTGGATGAAAAAATTGGTTGGATTCACGTTGTGGCCTTTCTTCTTACCACGGTTGGTATTGTGATAGGGACTTTAAAGAAAAGAGATAGCAGACTTCCCTCTGTAGGTGGAAAATCTGTTAATACCTAAGTGAAAGCGGAGGGAACATACCTCCATACTAAATCAATAAGACACTATCCATTCAAATGAATTGGGTAGTGTTTTTTTATTAAGCATAGCGGAATCATGATCGGGGAAAAATGTCCGAATGACTACATTTTGTAAGAAAGTTGTGTGGATATGTTGGAAAAGAAATTATAAGAGAAACTCGATGCCAACGGATTCTGTTTCCTTAGAGTCCTTCGTCACATAGAGGTTTTTGTGAAAGTGATCAGAGAAGATTTAAGAAGTGGTGAGAGGAAAATCGCGGCGGAAATGAGGAAGCACCGACGAGAGGAAAGCAAGAAGTTCGCTGACTATTTGGTAACGGAGTATCCATGGAGTAATTCAGACAGGGTTCGACTGTTAGAGACCGATAGGGGCGGTAATGGAGAGATGCCTTAAGCCGCAAAAAAGAGCTTTGCCACGTGATCGTTGGCAGGCTCTTTTATTGTATTAAGCACCAATATTTCGCTCTGCGTACACCTATTGTCCATTATTTTGACATAGTGAGCACAGATTCAAATATATGTAGATAGTATACGAAGCGGCTCGACTAAATGGGGTGGTGAGTTCAGTGTCGCGTTCCAATGGAAGCAAAGGCACAGGGGATATATACATCAAGGCGACTTTTCAAGCAGTAGTGGATACTATAATTCCGCCTACACTACGACAAGTAGAGGTGGTAGGAACGGTACCTGCAGCCGGGGCGGTTCAGCTCTGTGTGGATGAATTCGTGATGAACGAGCTCGATCATTCGCAATTTGTTCCTGTAAATGACGAGCATCCAATTCAGATGCCTCTTTCAAGGTCAACTGCTCAATTACTTGATAGGGGGGCTGAGCAATTAATTCGAAGAGGGCTAGCTCAGCTTCCGTTAAACCCTTGGTTTTTCCATGGAGGTGGACCGTTTTCTGCTCTGTCTCGCGAAGATAGGCTGCAAACATTGGCTTTATTGGATCAGCTTGAGATCCCTCTCCACTTGGTTCCTCCTCCTTACCAAAACAACCCCGGAATGATTCAAACCATGATAGATTCGTTATCTCAGTTAACGATGTTCGGTTACTATTCAGAATGGTACGGGTATGGAACAACCCGTCTTTTTCCTCCAGACTACCGCCAGGTTGAGTTTTTTCCTCCGGGCTGGCGTCTGGCCGATTATCCCGGGCCAGCATTCGGATACCGTGATTTTCGAGGATTTTTGTTGAAATATCCTCATGCAAAGGGGGAATATCCGAGTGACTGATCCGGATGTTATTGTGATTGGCTCGGGTGGCGGTGGGGCTGTAATCGCCAAAGAGCTTGGGGAAAAAGGTCTTCAGGTCTTGGTATTGGAGGCAGGTCCCTGGTATGGGAATTCACAGTGGCCTGACCCGAATAAGAACCAAGGAGCCCAAAGCAGCTCCAAGTCGGACGACTTGAATATATTTTTGTTTAAGGAGCAATACAACAAGGATGAGGGAGAAATGAATGACTTGATTACAGGCAGACTTCGATGGGGGCCTGCTGATAGGAATCGCTCTCCGTGGTTTCGGAATGTAACGAGGCGGGGGTTTGTTTGGCAAAATTCCGGTGTAGGAGGGACGACGCAATCCTATCTTGCCAATTCTCCGCGCGCTTTTCCAGTGACGGTTGACCGTGTTTGGCCGATTTCTTATCGCACGCTTATTCCTTATTATGAAAAGGTTGAAGCGACGCTGCCGGTTGAGTTTGCGCCTATGACTTCCAAAGAGGAGCTGTTTTTTTACGGTGCAAAAAAGGCCGGCTGGCAGCTGATTCCTACATTGGATGTGACAGTTCCTGGCTATCGCCCGCAGCCCAACGCTATTCTGCCTCCGAATAAGAACCTTACCAATCCAGACTATTCCGTTGAACAGTTGTCTTGGATGCAAGGCTGTACGCTTGCTGGTCATTGTATCAACGGATGCCCGCACGGGCCCTCTGTGGATAAAATTGCAAAGCGTTCAACCAACGTTAGCTATGTCCCGCTAGCCTTAAAGACAGGCCGTGTAACCATAAGGCCCAATGCCTTTGTGACCCAAATTTTGACGGAGACTCATCTGACGGAAGGGTTGCGCGCGTTAGGTGTACGTATAAGGGATACATGGACAGGGGAGATAGAAGAGATCAGAGCTGGAGTCGTGGTCATGGCTGCCGGAACGATTGAAACTCCCCGGCTTTGGCTAAATTCTGGTTTACCCAGTAATCCATGGGTAGGACGGGGATTGGTTAATCATTATTTTGACTGGGTCACAGGAATGTTCGATGAAAGAGATCTGATTGCCATTCTGGGAAGCCCGGATATCAATCCCTTTGTAGGCCATACATCTGGGGGGAGGCTGGACTATCCTGGACTTGGGTCCATTTTGGTTACAGGGATGAGCCCAGGATTAACCGCCTCCATGAGCTATGGAGTAAGTCAATCAGGATACAGCTCCTTGCAGTCGCCTTTCACCAGTATGCCGTGGTATGCGCGAGGTCGAGTTGTAGGGCTTGAGCTGCAGCAGTGGATGGAAAACTATCGAAGAACGTTAAGCATAGTCATATTTGCCGATGATGAGGTGGATTATCGAAACAGGGTTACGGTTGATTTGGCCAATAAGGATGAACATGGACCTGTCCCGAAGGTGAGCTACGTTGGCGGACAACGAGGGAGTAGGAACCGCAACGAATTGGTTAAAATCGCAGTGGACATTTTGCGGAAAGCAGGAGCCAAGAAGGTGCTCCGGACGGATTGGCCGGCTTCCCTGATGATACATATGGAGAGCACAATGAGGATGGGGTTTGTCGTTGATGACAACTGTGAATCCTATCAGGTCAAGCGGTTATTTATAGCTGATAATAGTGTGCATTTTAACGCATTGGGCGGGGCAAATCCAACGCTTACAACGCAAGCTCTCGCCACTCGCACTGCTGAAAAAATGGTCGAGAAATATTTCAATTAAAAGCATGAAATAAAAATTAGGCAGATGGGTACTCTAACTAGCAAAAAGGAGCTGCGAACATGAATATCATGGAAGTACTCAATGATGCGATTAAGCCGTTTCTCGATGGTAAAAAGCCGCCTTTAAACGTCGGAGAAGTCATGAATCTATGGTTTTATTTGACCGCAACGGAACAAACCATGCGCGGCGAACAGGTATCTTATAATATTGTAGAGGACCTTGAACTACAGGAGAAGTTGAAAGAAGTCATTAACGATGTTCATGGTCCCATATTTGCAGAGTTAACTGAGTTTTTAAAAGCAGAAGGTGTCCCGATGCCCGAGGCGTCGCCGAATAAACCGGTTGGCGATTTTCGAAATATTCCGGAGGGATCCAAACTTTCTGATGAGGAAATAGCGAGTCTTCTCAGCTTCAATATTGTACTGGGTATAAATTATGCTTGCCGGGGCATGACAGAGGCAGTACGGCCGGATGTTGCGGCAATGTTCGCCAAATTTCAGATGAAGAAGTTTACATACGCGATAACGTTAAAAGATGTATTAATGAGAAAAGGGTGGTTAAAAGCACCCCCGTATTTCACACCATAAGCCTTTGCAAGGTAGTTTAGGAAGCGTTTAAAGCACCTGAGAGGGTGCTTTTTTGATTTATTGGGTGTTAAAGCGAGTAAAGTTTATACACGTTTCTATTTGATAGTGATAGCAGAAATGCTTCCATTTGTTTTAAAGTCTTTCGTGTAGGCTAATGTAGCTGTCGCAGTGAATGTACCGTTTGGTCCCGTTACGGTGATCGTTGGATTGGAAGAATAACCTGCCCCTGGATTTGTAATGGTTACACCAGTCACAATGCCATTCGTAACTATTGCGGTTGCGGTTGCCTGCGTCTTTTGCCATGTGTCACTTTTTCTTCCGTTATAACGGTAATAGTTGGACACCTCATCTAAGCGTTCATTCGTGATCCCATAGGGGGCCAGAACTTTAAGGAGAGCTGCTTTATTTTGCTGAGCTTGTTCGGAGGTTGGTCCACTATCCAGTCCTGCAGGAGTTACGCCGCGAAATGCCTCTCTAAAAACCTCAGTGGGTACCCCAAGGGCCGCGGCAATAAGTACGACAGGCCTGCCATGGTCTTGCGGATCTGTGTTAAAACCACTCGATATCACGACGGAATTATCTGCTTGACCAGGATTGCTGCCATTCGTTATGCCCGCAGATGGAGTTGGGCTTGATGGTGGAGCAGGAGCGGGATCAGGTTTACAGTTCTGTCCTTTGTTGCCTGCTTCTCTTGCGGGTGCATCCTTAACCGATTTATTATTTCCTGCCGCTAATACCGTGTTATTACTGCTCAGTGCTATGCCTCCACTTACTACAATTACGGCCACTAGCGTACTAGCGGTAATGATTTTCGTTTTTAAGTTCATCGTCATTCTTCCCTTCATTTTCTTAGATTGTTTGTGTTTGTTTCTTGAAACCTATGTTACTTGGACTTGGTGAAAGTATGGTGAAAGCACGAAAGCTTTCGGTTATACTTTTATGAAGATGGTAAAATCGGGAAATGGGGAAGAAAATGAAAATTTTATTGGCGGAAGATGATAGTCGTCTGGGTGAATTAACCGCGCATATGTTGAGAAAAAAGTCTGGATGCACGGTTGATTGGGTGAAGACGGGCAGCGATGCGTTCGACTATGCGACGGCTTCCAGCTACGATGTTATCGTTCTCGATTGGATGATGCCGGATGGGGATGGTCTCGAAACGTGTGCTAAACTTCGTAAAAGGGGCTATCTCGGTGCGATTCTGATGCTGACTGCGAAGGATGCTTTGCAGGATCGTGTGGAAGGTCTCGATGCGGGAGCCGACGATTATTTGGTCAAGCCGTTCGAGATGGACGAACTGCTGGCACGTTTGCGAGCATTAATGCGCAGAAACTTCGTTCCCATTCAGGAGGATGTCATCCGTATTCGTGATCTAGAACTGCAGCGGATGAGTCAAGTCGTCATTCAAGGCGAACAAGAAATCCAATTATCCCCGCGGGAATTTCAAATTCTAGACCTGCTGCTGCAGAACAAAGGACGTACACTGACCCGCGAGGTCATCCTGGACAAAGTATGGGGTCTTGATGCCGAAGTAAATCTAAAGACGATCGATGCTACTGTGAAATTAATTCGAAAGAAGCTCGAGCCCTCCTACTCACGGGAGCTCATTCAGAGCGTGAGAGGCATAGGTTATAAAATTGGAGATTAACTGGGGCTCTTTAAAAAAACGGCCATCCGAAGGCGATTTGTTCGATCGAACCCGCAATAAGTTGACGCTGCAATACAGCGGTGTACTTATTGCTTTTCTGAGTTTGTTCGTCATCATTGTTTATGTTCTACTCTATCTATTCATCTGGAACGATCAACGAACGGGTCTGAATGAGCTTGCTGACAGTGAAATTCGCACCTTGCAAAAGTGGGCCGACCAAGATAGCGATCCGAATAGACGGCCCCCACGCTCTATAGAGGATGCTTTCTCGATCAGCACGGACCAATCGTTCTACTACTTGATTGCTGAAAATGGGAACATACAGTTAGGGGATGAGATTCAGCCGGAACTGCGTAATCAGGTGATGGAGGCCATCGCGGATGGACATTTCAAGGGGAAAGGGATCGAGAAAGTTACCTTGCAAACATTCGATAAGCCGCCTACAGACGACTTAGGACGCCAGAAACTGGGCGAGAATGCCAGGTTTCTAGTTTCGGACCGTCAACTGCTATGGAATGGGGCGCGGATCGGAACCTTATATGTAGGGAAGGAAGTTACGTTCCAAAACGATTTATTCCGCCTGCTGCTCATTCTGCTGATCGGGATGGCGCTGCTTTTCTTTGTTCTAGCCTTATGGTTCAGCCATCTGATGGCACGCAAAGCGATTATACCGATAGCCAAGGCGTATGCGAAACAACGTGAGTTCGTAGCCGATGCTTCTCATGAGCTGCGTACACCGCTGAGTGTCATGCTAACATCGATCGAAGCGCTTCAGGTTGAAGAAAGCATCGATAACGACCCCTTCTCGAAGAACGTGCTTAACGGCATGAAAGAGGAGGTTAACTCCATAACGAAGCTGGCCGGCGAATTGCTGCACCTAGCCCGCTCTGATTCTGGCGAATTCGAGCTGGATCGATCCTTATTTAATCTGAGTGAAATAGCCGCAAGAGTGATTAGTAAGGTTCAGCCATTAGCGCAAGCCAAGGACATCGACATTGAGCTGCATGCTCCTCATGAGCTGACGGTGAATTGGGACGCCGAGAAATTAACTCAGCTGCTCATCCTGCTAATCGATAATGCGATTAAGTATACGCCGGGCAAGGGAATGGTACATGTAGCGCTAGCAGAGGCTAAGGAAAAAGGGGAGCGTAGTTTCATCATCGAAGTGAAGGATAAGGGGATCGGCATTGCAGCCGAAGCACTTCCTCGCATCTTCGACCGTTTCTACCGCCAGGATAAGTCGCGAACGCGTCAAATCGGCGGCCAAGGTCTTGGGCTTGCAATCGCCAAGAACATCGTGGACGCAGGCCGAGGTACTATTCATGTGGAAAGCACAGTTGGAGAGGGCAGTACGTTCAAGGTTCGTATTCCTTTGTAGGTAACCAGTATTTGCAGAGGGGAACGTCGATGCACTATTCGGACGAAAAACACCCGAAATCATGAGGAAGAGGAACTACGATGTGTTATTTCTCGTTTTTTTGCCTCCGGATCGCTCATTTTGACCAAATAGCACACACACGTTCCTCTAATTCGGTTTCTAACGCAGATTCCCTGAAATAGCGAATCGACGTTCCGCAAGCTAGAGGTCCGGGTGACATTCCTTTATAATCGATACAAAACAAAAAATGAGAAGGCAAGAATAACCTTGCCACCTCATTTTTTTTGTTTTCTTTGCCCCTAAGTGAATTTTATTTACTTTCGGGACAGTCTCATTATTCAATGGGGACTGAATGTTTCCTAATTATCTCAGCTACGTCATCGAAAGAATATCTGTGGTTAACCATGTCTACTGTCAAATCTTCCGCAGCCTTGTTGTCCATCGAGAAACCATAACCATTATAACGAAGAAAGATGAATAGTGCAGTAAAGGCTGTACGTTTGTTCGCATTTTGAAAGGGATGATTTTGCCCCAAGGATTCGAATAATGCTGCTGCTTTTTGAAAAATAGTGGGATAAGCATCGTCTCCAAAGGCTGATGATTGCGGGCGCAATAATGCAGACTCCAGCAAATGGCTATCTTTTACACCTATATGTTCGCTAGGACTATATTTTTGAATGACAGCAACATTAATTGCTATGGCTTCTTGTGTGGTCAAATAGCGAATTGTGTTCATTATCTATCTTTTAAACCTTTCAATGTTTCGTCGTACTCCTCCATGACTTGAGAGAGTGTGTCAAGAAAATCGGGACTAATCCCTGTGGGAAGAGCAACTTTGTTTACCTTCTTGATGACGATTTCTCCATCGTTTTCTCGCACATCAATGTTTACGGTATCACCAACTTCAAGACCAATTTGCTTAAGAGCATCCGTCATCGTTATGCCGAGGCTATTGCCGAATTTCGAAACCTTACGCTCCATGTCCATCACCTTGCTCATGTAAAATCAACTCCTTACTATCTTATTCAGTTGTTATAACAATTATACAATTATACAAATTATATTGGAATAGCCCTATGTGCAAAATATCAACAAATCCACCTACGGGATTTGAGCCTTAATCGCAATAAGTGCATCACTTATCTTCGTTTCAAGCTTAAAGATACTTTCTTTTTCCGCATTCATTTGACGGGACAGAGAAATCATGGAGGTGAGTGAGCTTTGAACAGCATTCGTATCTTCTTTTTTGGCTCCTTGTTTAAATGAGGACCATATCGGGGAGAGGCTGTTTTGGATCGTTTTGAAAGCACCTTGCTTAGCTTTGATCTGTACGTTAATGGGGTCAATGTCATTCAGGCTGCTGCGAATTTTTTTCGTTGCCTTGGATGCTTTGTCTTTAGCGGCTTGGGAAGCTTTTACCTTGGCGCTGATATCGATGCGAGCTAGTTGTACGGGGATTTTCATTGCAGCCGCTTGGATTCTTAGCAGAGCGCTTAAGCTTTTGCTGTTCAGCAATCGGGCGGCTTCGATTTGCTTATTTAGCGCGGCATATTGAGATAATAAAGGTTGATGCCGAGCTCTCGTTCGCGTGATCTCCTCCTCCAATTTCGCCAATTTGGCGGAATCAATTTCTTTGGCCTGTTTGCTCAGCTCTGCCGAAGTGTCTTTATTTCTGTTATGTAGTGTATTGATCTTGCTGTCCCAATCCTGTTCTTGTTTCTGAAGGGTGAGGAATTCGGTGTAGAGTGAATTGATTTTATTAGCTTGTGTTTGAGTCGCGCCGGCAATCGTTTTGTCCAGAGAGGATTGAATGGTGCTTGTGATTTCGATCGAGGCAGCTGAAGCCAATTCTGCTGGAACGGCTGAGGCGAGGGCTAAAGCGGTGAGTAAAGCAGTGAAATTTTTCAATAGACAACCTCCTTCAAATTTGAAAATGGGATGGGAATACAACAAAAAAAGCACCTGCAAGAAAGGCCATCGGCCATATCTTACGGGTGCTTCCGTCGTAAGTATTCATTTGATAGGAGTACTATACCAAGACGCAATGGAGGGTGTCAATAAGAACACCAAATTTGCACCGAGTGATACATGTGAATTACACTAGCAAGGACTGGTAAAATAACCACGACCAAAGGATGGAAGCAACCCATGATGAATCAACTTTCGATCAATGATTTAAAACGATTCAAGAACGAACTGACACGATTTATGATGACGTATAAGTTCGCATTGGATGAGATAGAGACTAGAATTGAAATTCTCGTACAGGAATTCGAAATGCTGCATGAATATAATCCGATTGAACATACCAAGTCCCGCTTGAAGTCACCGGAAAGTATCTTTCACAAGCTCAACAGAAAAGGAGGAGATCTTTCGTTCTCAGGGATTAAGGAGAGTATTAAAGACATTGCAGGTATGCGGATTACGTGTTCGTTTGTCTCTGATATTTATGTCATAAGCCAGATGCTGAAGAGTCAAAGCGACCTTAAAGTACTGGATGAGAAGGATTATATCAAGAACCCGAAGCCTAATGGCTACCAAAGTCTTCATTTGATCATCGAAGTGCCTGTGCATTTGTCGGATCGACTAGAAAGTGTGTGCATCGAAGTTCAGATTCGAACGATTGCAATGGACTTTTGGGCAAGTTTGGAGCATAAAATCTATTATAAGTTCAATCAAGGCAATCAAGCTGTACCCGCGCGGCTTCTGGATGAATTAAAGCAAGCGGCTGCAGCCGCGTCAGCTTTGGATCTGCAAATGGAACGCTTGCATGCCGAAATTGAAGTCATTAAAGAAGAACAATCGGAAACAATGGACGATAAGTTGAATCGAATTATTATTAACAATCAGCAATTTGCCTTGCCACAAGCGCTGCTGGAGCTTTTAAATGATGAGGACGTGAAGTAGTATCCGCTAATTGGATGATGCCTCTTTTAATTTCTGTGGTATAATCAAGGTAACGGAATTAGAAGGGTGCGAGGAAATGAATACTTTTGAAGACTGGAATCAGAAAGTGAAGTCAACGTTCAACGCTACAAGTAATGAAGAAGTACTAACCGTTATGGAAGCTGGAGAATCATTAGGTCTTTCTAAAGATCAGATGAAACTGTATGTGGACAAAAACAAGTTAACCAAGGTGCCAATTATGAGAAGTGTTCATCGCTATCTGTTATTAAAAAGTGAGATCGATGAAATCGTGGAGAAATTATGAGTAACGGTCATCAAAACTATGCGAATCATCGTAGAATGCATCCGCTTTTTCACTTTGTTTACAGTGTGCTGGCGCTGGGTTTAGTGATTTTATCACTTATCCAGCTCGTTAGGTCAGTGCAATCCGGGACAGACATGCTGCCCGCGGCTATTTTTCTGCTTATTTCCATTATTTTAGTCATTGTATTTCTCCTTGTACGGTCCTATCCGTTAAAAGCGCAGGATCGCGCGATACGGGCAGAAGAGAATCTCAGGCACTATGTGTTGACTCAGAAGTTGCTGGATAACAAGCTCACGATAGGGCAAATTGCGGCTCTACGTTTTGCTTCCGATGAGGAGTTTCCTACACTTTGTAAGAAGGCTGCCGCGGAGCAATTGTCACCTGATGCGATTAAGAAGTCGATCAGGAGCTGGAGAAGCGACAACTACCGAGTATAGTGCGGCTCCTATAGGTTAGAAAAGTAGAAAATGGTGGTGCAAGGTTTATTCCTTGCTCTGCCATTTTTTTTTGCGATCGACGGCTGAATCCCTGATTGAATATTCCGGGTCAAATTATACGGAAATCTCACAGTTGGCTAATCCATTTTTTAGCTTCCAAATAAAGCACCTGAATAAACTTTTTTGTGTTTTGTCGGATGATACTCTGAGATTCATCTTCCTTATTCTCCAGTTCCCTCATTCTCTTGCGGACATCGCTTAGGTCAAAAAATTTATTCGAGTATTCCTCAAACTTCGGATTCGAATAATCAAGCAATCCAAGGGAGGCAAGGTTTGTTAGCGCTTGGTTCACAGTCCGTCGTACCCGCTGCTCGGCTGCCTTGACTTCTTTTCTCAAATCGCTGTCGGAGGCTGAGGGGGCTAATTTTTTCTCGGCGACTTTTTGAAAAATTTCATGAAGCGGCGGAAAGTTAAGCTCCAGCGGTTGATTCATATCGGTACGATACAAATAATCAAGCATCTCCAATAAGTCCTTGCAGCCGGACTCGCCGATTAATCCAAGGTCCGATAAGACATAATTCCCGCTTGTTACTATCGTTTTTGCACTGGAAGACGAATCTTTCTCCGTAAGGACGCCGTTAATGCCGATGGCACTTAGTGATTTCTGAATGTTTCGTATGGATTGGTGCAGCCTAAGCAGCTCGGAAACCTTACGAATAACAGCGATCAATTCCAATCGGTTGATCGGTTTCGTGATGTAATACTCAATTCCGCAGGAATAAGCCAACCCAATCATTTCCTTCGACTCTACTTGAGAAATCATGATGATTTTGCCTTCGAAGTTACCGGAAATCTCACGAACGGTTTCTATGCCGTCACGATCAGGCATCAATAAATCGATAAGAACGATATCCACTTGCTTGAGGGCAAGCAGGTCGCTGTCAATGTGTGCCCCATCTGCGGCCTCACCTACGATAGTTCCCAAATCCTCGTCCTCGATAATATGCTCCAGCATGGAACGCACGGCCGGATCGTCATCGATAATAAAAAATCGCATCATGCTATTCCTCCTTTCCGATCTGGCTCACTGGTAATGTGATGATGAAATTAGCACCAACCCCGTCATTGCCGGTTTGAACCCGTATGGTCCCATGAAGCTGCTCGGTTTCTTGTTTCACGTAAGCGAGTCCTATACCCGTGGAAGGGGTGCCGGATTCATCGTATTTCGTAGTAAACCCTGGCATGAAGATCCGATCATGAAGCTTAGGCGCAATACCTGGACCGTTGTCAACTACACTGATAACAATATCATCTCCGTTTCGAATCACGCTAATCCTGATATAGCCCGACTCCCGAATGGCTTCAACGGCATTAGTCACTAGGTTGTTAAGCAAGGATAAGGTGGCATACACGTGACATAATGGGAATTCACCATCGTTGTTCAGCGAGAATGCAATCTTCTTGCCGAGGGATCTGGCATATTTCTCATTAGAACGTAAGACGATTCCGGCCAATTCATCTATGGGTAAGTAATCGCTATCATGTGAAATTAAACCGGACAACCCCGCGTAAATCCGTTGATTATCTTTTTTGATTTCATGAACCTGACCGGCGATTCGGAGCGCTTTTTGCGACAGGTCATCGAGTCCCTGAAGATGCACATCCTTTAAAGACTGATATAGTTCATAGCTAACCCGCGTTATATATTCCGCATTGTGCAGCGTTTTCTTCAACTGAATAGATTCTTCATACAGCTCGGAGATCAGCATGATCATCTTCTCGTTTTCTTTGCGCTGCTGCTCTTCGGCTGCCCTCGAATGGCGCAACTTCACGATATTGAAAATTCCTAGCACGAAAAAACTGCGAAAAAAAGCAATTAAGGCAATCTGATTCCAGGTGGTAAGAGAAGCCATCTCGGTGATGGAGGTATATCGAAACAGCAGTTCTGCCGACGTCGCGGCGATTTCAATCGAAACACCGAGAAAGCCGACAATAAGCGGCCGATTATGATACCGGTTCATACGAACTGCCGTGAAGACGATTCCATAGGTCAGGTAGTAGAAGAATACCGGGTAATGATGATGAAAGGAAGCAGACCAGTTCCAATCCGAGCCAAGGAACGCCTGAAGCCCTGTGCGAAAGAGCGCAACGGATATCCCGACAAGAAGACCTGAGACAAGAGGCGAAGGAGTCCGCAGCCACAACAGGAAAAGGAAGAAGGTTGGGGTGCCTAAACTAACCCGAAACTCATCTTGAAACGGATAGAAATTCAACTCGCCTGCGATCGGAACCGAAATGATCATAAGTATGAGCAGGAACCATTTTTCCTTCAAAGTGTCTTATTTCCCTCCTTCTCACATGAAGTAAAAGTCATTCGACATAGTTTGCGTTATTCCTTCTATACCTATAGCTAGCTTTTATACACCTATATTTTTTGAAAAAAATTATAAAGAGAATTTGTAGATTCATCTAGCTTTCTGTAGATTCCCCATTAAGATGAAATCTATTAAAGCGTTACCAAAAGCTTTCATGAAAAAGAAAGCGCTTAACAAAAGGGGGAATCATCATGAAAAAGTTCGGATTAGCATTTCAAATTTTGTTTGGTCTCATCTTGGGGATTATCGTAGGAGCTATATTTTTTGGAAACCCAACTGTTGAGAGCTACTTAAAGCCATTGGGCGATATTTTCATCCGTTTAATTAAAATGATCGTCGTTCCCATCGTCGTTTCTTCGCTTGTTGTCGGAGTAGCGGGCGTTGGGGATATAAAAAGGCTTGGCAAGCTTGGCGGAAAGACGATTCTTTATTTTGAAATCGTAACGACGATCGCCATTATTTTTGGATTAGTCGTGGCCAATGTGTTGAAGCCTGGAGCGGGCGTCAATATGTCTGCGCTTGCAAAGACGGATATTAGCAAGTACGTCGATGCGACGGAGAAGATGACCAGTCACAGCTTCGTTGATACGTTCGTCAATATCGTTCCGAGAAACGTGTTTGAATCTCTTGTCGCGGGTGATATGCTCGCCATTATTTTCTTCTCGGTATTTCTAGGCTTGGGAATTGCCGCAGTCGGTGAGAAAGGGAAGCCGGTACTATCCTTCTTTCAGGGACTCTCAGAATCGATGTTTTGGGTGACCAACCAAATTATGAAATTCGCACCGCTTGGTGTTTTCGGATTGATTGGTGTGACGGTATCGAAATTTGGGGTAGGCTCTTTGGTTCCACTGGGTAAGCTGGTGTTTGCTGTGTACCTTGGGATGTTCCTGTTTGTGTTCGTCGTGCTAGGCTTGATCTCCAAGCTTTGCGGCACTAGTGTAATGACCATTATTCGCATTCTAAAAGACGAGCTGATCCTCGCTTTCTCTACAGCAAGCTCCGAAACGGCAATGCCTAAGATGATGGAGAAAATGGAGAAATTCGGTGTACCGAAGGCCATCACCTCATTTGTCATTCCTACGGGCTATTCGTTCAACCTGGACGGCTCTACGCTGTATCAAGCCATTGCTGCTCTATTTATTGCTCAAATGTATGGCATTAACATGTCGATCAGCGCTCAGATCACCTTGGTGATTGCTCTGATGCTCACTTCCAAAGGGATTGCTGGTGTACCGGGTGCATCTTTTATCGTGCTGCTGGCTACGCTGGGATCGGTTGGGATTCCGCTCGAAGGACTTGCTTTTATTGCAGGAATTGACCGTATTCTAGATATGGCCCGTACGGCAGTCAATGTGGTCGGCAATTCGATTGCCGCGGTTGTTATGGCGAAGTGGGAAGGGCAGTACGATAAGAAAAAAGGAAAGCAATATGTAGAGTCAGTTAAGAAAGCTGCGTAATTGAAATCACTTGGGGGTTATAACAATGACAACAGCTCAGTTAAGGGTGGAAAAAGATTTTCTTGGTTCAAAAGAAGTGCCAATAGATGCTTATTACGGAATTCAAACATTGCGTGCAGTCGAAAACTTCCCGATAACAGGTTACCGTATTCATGAAGAATTAATTCGTGCGATGGCGACTGTGAAAAAAGCGGCAGCCGTAGCGAACATGGAGATCAGGCAGTTGAACCCTCGCATCGGGAATGCAGTCGTTCAAGCGGCACAGGAAATTATAGATGGTAAATGGCACGATCAATTCATCGTCGATCCGATACAAGGCGGAGCAGGTACGTCCATCAACATGAATGCCAACGAGGTCATCGCCAATCGGGCTATCGAGCTGCTCGGGGGTACGAAGGGAGATTATTTTGCGGTAAGTCCCAATACACATGTGAATATGGCTCAGTCAACCAATGATGCGTTTCCGACCGCGATTCATATTGCCACACTCTCTCAGATTGAGAAGCTGCTTGTGACGATGGAAGAGATGCTTGAGGCGTTTTGCATCAAAGCCGTTCAATTCGACGGTATTATCAAAATGGGCCGGACCCATCTGCAGGACGGCGTACCTATTCGACTGGGACAGGAATTCGAGGCCTATAGTCGAGTGCTGGCTCGCGATATTAAGCGGATTAAGCAAACACGTGATCATTTATATGAAGTCAACATGGGTGCAACAGCCGTTGGAACTGGCCTAAATGCAGACCCGCGCTACATTAAACGGGTAGTGGAAGTGCTTGCCGAGCTGAGTGGATTGCCGCTTATCAATGCCGAGCATCTGGTGGATGCGACTCAGAATACGGATGCCTACACGGAAGTGTCGTCTGCATTAAAGGTGTGCATGATCAATATGTCCAAGATTGCCAACGACTTGCGATTGCTCGCTTCAGGACCTCGCGCCGGGCTCGGGGAGATTCAGCTGCCTGCGCGCCAACCGGGCTCTTCTATTATGCCGGGCAAGGTGAATCCAGTGATGGCTGAGGTCGTCAATCAAGTAGCATTCCAGGTCATCGGCAACGATCATACGATTTGTCTGGCGTCCGAGGCGGGACAGCTTGAGCTTAATGTGATGGAGCCTGTGCTGGTGTTCAATTTATTGCAATCGCTTAGCATGATGAATCAAGTATTCCAAGCATTCCGCGTGCATTGTTTGGAAGGTATCGAAGCTAATGAGGAGCGCTGCAAACAATATGTAGAACAAAGTGTAGGCGTGATTACGGCGCTTAATCCACATCTCGGCTACGAAGTGGTGGCGCGAATTGCGCGTGAAGCCATTTTAACAGGAAAGCCTGTTAGAGAGCTTTGTCTGATCTACAATGTTCTGACGGAAGAGGAACTGCAGATTATTCTCGATCCATATGAGATGACAAACCCGGGGATCGCGGGAGCTGAGCTGCTAGAAGGCAAGCAATAAAAGCTGGAAGGCAAGGCTCAATTAGAGCAAAATTAAAGGGAGTGAACAGGAACATGTCAGTTCCAAGCGGTGCATCGACTTATATGATTTTTCGGCTTCAAATCGATAAAGAGTTAACCTCGCTCGGCGATATCGCGGCTACCATAGAAAAGGCAGGAGGAGATATCGTAGGCATAGACGTCATTTCTTCCAGTCGCACGAGTACAGTCCGCGATATTACTGTGAATGTTTTCGATCAAACACATAGTCAACTTATCGGTGAGTCTCTTCAAAGTTTAAGCGGTGTAAAGGTGATTCACGTATCCGACCGGACCTTCCTTGTCCACTTAGGCGGGAAGATTGAGATCAATTCGAAAATTCCAGTCAAAAACCGTGATGATTTGTCCCGGGTGTACACCCCTGGGGTCGCGCAAATTTGTACCGCTATTGCGGAAGAGCCAAGCAAAGCCTATTTGCTGACGATCAAACGGAATATGATCGCGGTGGTATCCGACGGTACGGCTGTACTTGGGCTTGGCGACATCGGACCATTGGCCGCGATGCCGGTGATGGAAGGCAAGGCGATGCTGTTCAAACAATTCGCGGGCGTGGATGCATTCCCCATCTGCCTTGACACGAAGGACCCGGACGAAATCGTCAGCATCATCAAAGCGATAGCTCCGGCGTTCGGAGGCATCAATCTAGAGGACATATCGTCGCCTCGCTGCTTTGAGATCGAAGAACGGCTGAAGCGTGAACTCGATATTCCTGTGTTTCATGATGATCAACACGGAACGGCGGTCGTGCTGCTGGCCGGTTTGTTGAATGCGTTGAAAATAACGGGCAAACAAATGTCGGACATTAAAGTTGTTGTTAACGGCATTGGGGCGGCAGGTATCGCTTGTTCTAAGATGCTGCTTGCTGCCGGAGTGCGTAACTTAATCGGGGTGGACCGCTATGGCGCCATTAACCGAAATACACAGTACGATAATACGCATTGGACCGAGTTTGCCCTGATGACGAATCCGAACTTGGAAGCAGGGAGCTTGTCCGACGTTATCCAGCAGGCGGATGTATTCATTGGCGTTTCCGCTCCTAACATTTTATCGGTAGATGATGTCCGATCCATGGCAAGGGACCCCATTGTCTTTGCGATGGCGAACCCAACGCCGGAGATCGATCCTGAGCTTGCCAAGCCATATGTGAGAGTGATGGCTACAGGGAGATCTGATAAGCCGAATCAAATCAATAACGTTCTTTGCTTTCCCGGTATTTTCCGCGGTGCTTTGGATTGCAGGGCGAGTGAGATTAATGAGGAAATGAAGCTCGCGGCTGCTAAGGCCATTGCATCCGTAGTAACCGATGAAGAATTGAATGAGACTTACATTATCCCCAGTGTTTTTAACCAGAAAGTGGTGGAAAAGGTAAGGGAGGCTGTTGTTGAAGCTGCCTATCGTACAGGGGTGGCACGCAAGAGCATGAGAGATCCCAATAAGGAGTAAATCAGTCCCCGAATAGGGCTCAGTTCTTCACCTTAAAGAGATGATCTGAAAGGAAATCGTCATCGCATAGAACCGTTCCGGTGCTGGAGCGGTTTCTTTGCGTTTTTAGCCAATTGAAGTTGGTTATGCTTCGTCATATTGTGACGGATTTTGTCTCTTTTTTATATAAAACTAGTTATTTAATCCTAGGACTTCTGGTACAATTTCATTAGGCGTATTTAAGCGTCGATTCTAAAATGAGGTGTATCATGAGCCGTATGATGTTTAGTAAGACCTATCAGTCCTTCTTACATAAATTCGCTGAAGATAAGCAAGAGTATGGAAAAGTTTTTCTCTTATTCGCTTATTTGTTTTGTGTCGTTTCAGCCTCAACCATCGGGAGAACAGCGGCAGATACGCTTTTTTTAAGCCGGTTTGATAATTCCTATTTGTCCCTGATGTACTTACCGCAGGCCCTTGTCATGATTATGGCGGGAATTCTTTTTCAGCGATACTCACCGAAGGTTCGGTTGGAGAGTCTCATGAAGATCTTAATACCGCTTATCTCCGTACTGGTTCTAGTATCTAGGTTTGGTGTGGGACTTGAGCTGCGGTGGGTGTTTCCCGTTATCTACATCGGCTATGACGTGTTTAATTTCCTAATGATTGTTTGTTTCTGGCAGTTCGCTACATCCGTGATGAATCAGAGGAAAGCGAAACAGATGATCGGAATCGTAGGGAGCGGGGGGATTACGGGGGGGATTTTAAGCGGTTTTGGGCTAAAAGCGCTCGTTCCGCTCGTAGGCACGGCGAATCTGATTTACTTTTATGCGGGTTTACAGCTGCTTGGTTTGGTGGCCGTTTATTTGATATTAAGTTTCGCAAAGGAAACGATAGAAGCCAAACCGGCACAGCCTAGGACAACAACGGCGAAGCAGGCCGTACAACGGAAATCAGGTTTATTCGCGAGCGTTTCTCATCTGAAATATGTCGCCGTTTTATCCGCAGCACTCGTATTATCTCTCACATTAATCGATTATCAATTCAAGGTGATCCTGAGAGGGACTTTACAGAATGAGGCCTTGGCTGGATTTATGGGCAGCTTCTATGGGTTCTCCGGACTGATTGCTTTATTCGTTCAATTGTTTATTTCAAGTCGCATTTTGACGCGATTCGGCGTGATGACTGCCTTGCTAGTTTTCCCGATTACGTTAATTGCCGGCAGCTTCGGTATTTTAGTGCTGCCTGTACTGGCTATGGCTGTCATCGTGAAGGGAAGCGATAAAGTTGTTGGCGATACGCTCTACTCGTCAGTGAGCCAATTAGTCATGTTTCCTGTTCCACTGGAATGGCGGGGCAGAGCGAAGAGCTTCCTAGACGGCATTGTCCGCAATGGGGCCAAAGGGTTGGCGGCCATTTGTTTACTTATCGTAACGCGGCTGCTAGCTCCTGAACAACTGAGTTATATTGTGCTGGTTTTGCTTATGATTGGGATTGTTGCGGGGGTAAAGGTCAAGAAAGCATATTTGCATACCCTCTTGTCCAATCTCAAAACAGGGGGAGACGATCTTCAGAAGGTTGAACTCAATCTAATGGACCCAGCCAGTCGGCAAATCCTGATAGATGCGCTATCCAGCTCGGATAAGCAGCAAGCTTTGTATGCCTTCGGTCTTATGCGAGAGATGGACTCCTTCGACTTAACACCTCATTTGGAAGGACTGCTGCATCATTCAATTCCTGAAATGTGTATAGAAGCATTGGCCTATGTGGAGCAAAAGGTGCCGGACGGATTCGAAGCTATCCTGCAATCCTTGGCGGCAACCGAAAACAATCAGGTGAAAGCGAAAGCAATACTAGCGCTAGCAGCGTATGCAAAAGAGGAATATGTAGACGAAATAACTGTTCATCTAGAAGATCAGTCGGTGGAAGTACAAGCAGCTGCCATTGCTGGATTGGTCAAATATTATAGCATTGAGGGTATGTTTCGAGCCGTCGGAAAACTGAAGCAAATGATGGAAAGCGGGCAGGAAGAAGAACGGATCGCGATGGCTGCTTTATTTGGACAAATTCGTGTGAAAAATTTCTATAAACCGCTGATTTCTCTTTTACAAGACAGCAGTCCTCAGGTTCGAATTCGCGCTTTAGAATCTGCGGCTATTCTTCATGTACCTCCGTTAATTGAACCGATTATTGCTATGTTAAAAGACAGCCAAACCCGGCGCTACGCCACCCAGGCCCTTGCTGCTTATGATGAACAAGATATTTTGCCGCGGTTAGCGCCTTATTTGAAACAGAGAGAAATTGGCTTATATTTACCAGCCGTATTCGAACGAATCGCAACGCAGAGTGCCTTCGATATGTTGTTCGATTGTTACGAGGCTGCCAACTATGACATGCGTGATCGTATTTTGGAATCGCTGCTTCGTATGCATAAGAGACTGCCCTTTGTGGACAGCCATAAAGTAGAGACTTATATTCTTCACGAGTTAAAGCTGCATGAACAGTTTGCTGAACACGGGGCGAGCATAGTTGGGATAGAGGGCTGCGCTGACATCGAGAATATCATTAGAGAAATTCGAACAGCGATCAGTCGACGCATCTTCCAGTTGTTATCGCTCATCTATGAAGAGAAAACGATGCAGGCTGTCTATATCGACTGGTCCGAAGGGGATTCCAGGCAGCAGGCTAATGCGGAAGAAGTGATCGATCAAACGCTGCGAGGAAGCCTACGTACGGAAATGACGACATTCATGTCAGGCTCAAGTGCGGTGGCGAGAAATTCAGTAACGGACATGCCGTTCAGCGAACATTTGAACTGGTTATCTGCGAAAGGGGATGATTGGCTCAAGCAAGCGATACAGCATCTCAACGTGAGTAAGTTGGGAACTTCACCGAATGAGGATCTCGCGGATCTGATGAATCGCGTGCATTTGCTCCGTCATGTATCTCTGTTCCAAGGGATGACAAGCAGAGATCTATCTGTTATTGCACGGCGATTACATAAGCTGAGTGTTCAGAAGGGGGCAATCATCATTCAGGAAGGGGATGTGGGTGACTCCCTGATGATTATGGATGGAGGCCAAGCTGGCGTTTATCGCAACGGGCAGCTGCTGGGCGGGCTGAAGCGGGGAGATTGCTTCGGTGAAATGGCGATTCTGACTCAGGGAGCCCGAACAGCAACCATTCGAGCCGAGGAGGATGTTCTTCTGTGGCGACTGGATTCCTCTGTTTTCTATGATATGATGTTCGATCAGACCAGCATTGCGGTTGAAATGATGAAACTGTTGTCACGCAGGCTGCGGTCCGAATTGGAGCGGGGACAGTCAGCGGATAAGTCTGAACTAGAGCAAGGGCATTTGGAAGTCGCAGCCGCCCTGCAAATGCCTGAAACCAGGCTGAGAGAAGGCTTAACGAAGGACGAAGTGATTTTACGGCGGATCCTTGTGCTGCAAAAAATAGATTTGTTCGTGCATCTAGCTCCAGAGGATTTCTTATGGCTCGCTCAAAGAGTGGAAGAAGTCGCCTACCAACCTGGAGAAGTCATCTGCCGCGCAGGTGATTTCGGAGATACGATGTATGGCATTATCGAAGGAAGCGTACGTGTGCATAGAGGCAGTGAAGAGTACGCGGTTCTACAGGAAGGTGCGTTCTTCGGTGAAATGGCGATTATCGACAGCGGTCCTCGCTCGGCTGACTGTACAGCGAAGGAAGCTGCCGTCCTGCTGCAGCTTCATCGGGATCTGGTGCTGACCTTTTGTTTCCAGAATATTGATGTGCTGCGAAGCATGATGAGAGTTATTGCGGATCGTTTGCGCGGGATGGTTTAGGGAACAGTAACTTCGGAAGGAATGATAAACGGATAACGGTTTCCTTTTGGATGAGAGTTTTGGTCAAGCTCGATGCGTAACATGCTAAGAATGGAGAGGATAAATGGCTTATGCTGTCCGTTTGGATGGGAGTGTAAGTCAAGATTGATGTGTAAATGCTTAGGATACCTTTTGCTCAAAGTGAGGTTGTATTTTGTACAACATTAGGCTGGCTAATCCGCATTTTTTCCGCGATTGTTGCAGGAAGTACAACAATTTTTCCCTAAAATAGCTCCGAGGAATGAATGCGGTTAAAATGTTGCACAACATACAACATTGATAGCTCGTTAAGTCAGAAACCAACGAAAGTGTTGTATGTTATACAACTTCAGCTCATGTTTAAGCCCAACCAGCCACTAGCTGGCACTGTAAAAAAGGATGCAAACCATGAATCGGTTTGCATCCTTGGTTGTCCATGAAGGACGACTGAGTCGTTTATCACATGGCGTATACACTTTTGATAATAATTTCAGGTAATTCTGTGCGTTGTGCTTCATATTGCTCAGGCGTAATACTGCCGCTGGACAGCCGTAAGTTCAATTGTTCGGTTAACTCGGCTAATTGAAGCTCAATGACTTTCTGAACATCAACTTTGTTGGCTTCGGCAATATCGGCAAGAGATAGCCCATTATACTGGGCAATGTAAATGTCCTCCTCTGAGGATAGCCCCAGTACATGCAGCAGGTCTTCTTTTATAGGAACAGTATTCTGTTTATTTGCAATTGGACTAGCTCTTAAAGGATCAATCCATGTGGTTCCCCCCATGCTTAGGGTAAGGGCCATTGTGCTGATCAGGAGCATTTGCTTCCGGTTCATTGTATCCTCTTTTCTACTGATTAAACATTTGGTCATCATGCTTAGCGCCGCACAAAGGTCATGTGCCAACTGTCTGAACGACTCAAGGATCTTGAGTTCTTGGCTTTATTTACGGCACTTACGAGTAGGAATATAAGCAAATCCTCGCCAGTTGTATTATTAACTAACACTTTACGAGGTGTTAAATCACCAGCTCCGCCTCTGGCTATAAAGACGCCGGTCGAGGGTTCGGCCTCTATTTTGATAGCAAAAGCCTCGTTGTTAAACAAGAAGTTGATATCTCTCAAAATTAACTTTTGTTTACTTTTCACACGAATAAATATTTGCTGCAGCAGTATCGTTTTCCCAGCGCCAACCGAGATTGGTGAGCTGCCGCCAACGATTCCATTAAGTTGAAGCACTATCTCCACCCCCAAAGATCTTGTGCTCTAGTATATTCGAGTGAATGCCAAGTGGAATGGGGGGATATACCTGAATAAACGATTTAGACGATTTTGAAACACGTTAGAGGGAAAAAAAGGGGCTGTCCCAAAGGTCAATTAGACCTTGAGGCAGCCGTATATCCATTTGTCGCATAAGGGAAAAGATAGCTACTCACAGAAATAAGAGTCTTTATGAGCTTCTATTTGCGAAGAAAGTGGTTAATTGAGCGGAATAAGAGCCTTTAGAGGCTCTTATTTGTCGTTGAAATGGTGAAAAGATAGCTACTCACAGAAATAAGAGTCTTTATGAGCTTCTATTTGCGAAGAAAGTGGCTAATTGAGCGGAATAAGAGCCTTTAGAGGCTCTTATTTGTCGTTGAATGGTGAAAAGCTAGCTACTCACAGAAATAAGAGTCTTTGGGAGCTTCTATTTGCGAAGAAAGTGGCTATTTGAGCGGAATTGTGAGTCTATCCCAACAATATTAGGACTGCCAGGCTCCAATGATAATGCCAGCAATCAAGTAGGATACCAAGTGGTAGCCGATGGTGATGAAATACAACTGCAGTTTGCTATTCTCAAACAAATAATTCATCCCGATTTTCAGCGAAATGCTTAGACCGATAAGCAGCCCAATCGTAAGCCCTGTTAACCAAGTTGTCTCACTGCCAAGCGTCAAGAGAAGTGCCAGGATAAAGGCGCCCCCTAATGCAGTTAGTGCCGTGAGGACGTAAGTGATGGGGCCTCCGCCTTTCATCTCTTCCATTTTCATATTTCGCAGTTTGACCCATGCGTTTCCGAATAAGACCGGTGAATACCACAGGAATCCAAGTATCATGGTGCTTATTGTCGCAACAAGTACGGCAAGGTAGTTTACTTCTAATAGATTCAAGATTCTAGCCCCCATTATAGTGAATTAGGTGTATAGGAGCATTGTATCGTGCAGCTTCTTGGTTGTAAAAGCTTATTTACTACATTTCATCTGGTACGAAAGTATACCACCAGACACTGCTAAAGTAGTAGGTATAAATTACTCTAAAGGACGAAGTCACGAATCGTATGGCGAGATACAATAGGTTTGTAAGCGAGATTAGAACAAGAAGGAGGCAGGGCAGCACGATGATTCGTTTGAAACGCAAAGTGATGACTGTTTCACTCGGCCTCTCGACTTTCCTCATTATGGGTACGGCTTACGCCTACTCTGATGTAAGTACGCCTCTGCAAAATTGGTACAAAGCAAGTTTCCAGCAGGGGACGAAAGAAATGAATGCTATGGCCCAACAAGGGTTGGACGAAGCATCTCAATCCTTTAGTGTATCAGCGAATGAATCGGTATCTAAGGCAAATGCCAACTTGAAGAAGATGGCAGATGACACTAGTCATCATGCAATCGATAGCATAGAAGCGGCTAGTCAATTCTATAGTAGTCAAATCAAAAGCGCGGCAGGGCTTGCTAAGACTGGTGCTGCAGTAGATTTCGACAAGTACGTAAGTGCTTCGAAAAGTGCAAATGACCGTGAAATCGATCAATGGGCTCAGGATACGATTCAAGGATTAACGTTGAAGCTGGGCAACTAGTCAGTCATGGTGAGTTTTGGGTTCACTTCAGGTGAGCGCAATGAAACAATATACTATTTTAAGGGAGATTGATGAATGATGAAAGCATTGAAAAGTAAATTAGCAATTGGTGTTATTGCAACAGGTTTAGTAGCAGGTATGGGTACAGCTTTCGCAGCAACAGACGCTGGCGGCCAACTTCAAAGCTGGTACTCCTCAGCAACAAAAGCAACAAAAGCACTTGTTGCCGGTGATGTATACGGTTATGTAGAAAGCAACAAAGCTAAGCTTGTATCCGACTACAACACCATTAATAACACAGCAGTTAATGACGTGAAAACAGCTGGAACAACTGAAACAGCTCGTGTACAAGGTTCCATCAATGGTCAAGTTACCACATACTCGAATGCTATTGACAGTAAAAATGCAAGCATCAAAGGCAACATGCCTGGCGAGTACAACAATGTTGTAAACGAAGCAAACAATTTTAACAATGGTGTTGTATGGGGATTGGGTGAAGCTGGTAAATTTGACATCAAAAAAGATGTTAACGCTCAAGGAACTTCATCAGTGAAAAGCCTGGAAACTGCTGTAGGTACAACTCAAACTCAAGCAGCGACTACTTTGACTAAGAAAATCGAAGATACGAAAGCAGAACTGAACACTTTGCTTGCTGCTGAAAGAACAGCTGCATCCCAAGAAATTAAAGACAACCTGGCTGCTAAAATCGCAGCTAAATTAGCAGAACTTCAAACACTTGCTGATACTCTAGAAACAGCAAACAAAAAAGCAATTACGGATAAAGGTGCTTCCCTTGAAACTACTGGTTTAGCAGCGTTGGAAAGTATCGTAATCAACGGATTGAAATAATAACATAGGCGAACAGGCCCCGGTGACGGGGCCTCAAGCTTACTTTTATATTCACTAAGAGGAGAAGGAGGAATTCATATGGTCACCAGAAATGAAAAGCAACGCAACCTGAAATCCAAACGGATTGTCGCAGCTGGAATTGTTTCTTTAACTGTTGTACTTACGGCGTCGGTCGGAATTTCCTATGCGGATATTGATATTGCGGGCTCCATGGCAGCTTGGTTCAATAAGAAAACAGAGCAAGTTATCCAAGGCTTGGATCAATCGATGAAGTCAGAGACCGAAACGCAGAAGGAACTGTTGAAGAAAGAATTGCAGCTTCGACTCGAAGCATCTTCTAGAAGTTTGGAATCATTCACGGAGGAGCAGAAGCGAATTCGTCTTCAGGCTCTTGGACAGTATGCGCAATCTTTGCTCGCCAGTACGGATATCAAGACAGCACAAGATCGTCAGCAAATCTTGAATAAGCTCCAAGCGATTGTGGATAGTGCACAGGGGGCGATGGATACTTTAGCGAACAGCTATGTTCCGCCTGCACTCGTGTTCACACCTAGCCCGCCAGTTGTCTTAGTTCTGCCACCAGGGGCACCGGCACCGCTGCCTGCACCAGCAGGACCTAATCAACCACTAGTGCCAGTGCCAGTGCCTGCACCGCAGCCACCAACAGTAACGGATGATGTCTATGGGCAGCAACCAAAACCAGCAACCGTGGTTCATGCCACGTACAATCAAGAATAATTAGACTTAAAAGATTGAGGTGAGAGCAGAAATGAAGGAAGAAATCTCGGAGCTTAGACAGCCTGCAATCAAGAAAAAAAGTGAAGTTTGGGGTTGGATTCGATTCATTCTACTCCTGACACTAGCCTTTATTTTGATTAATAACATGATTGGCCTTACGAAAGTTTCGGGTAATTCCATGAATCCTTCGTTACAGAACGGCAATGTGCTGCTGATGAATAAAATATCGTTGTTCTTTTCAACGCCCAAATATGGAGATGTCGTCGTTATTAAGGATGAGCGACTAGGCTTTAGCATTATCAAACGGGTTATCGCTGTTCAAGGGGATCGCGTTCTCATTCGTGATGGTGTTATCTTCGTGAACGAAACACCGCTGCCTGAGCTATATACAGCTGGGAAGTCGGAAGATATGGCTATGCAGACGATTCCGAGCGGACACTTGTTCGTTGTCGGAGATAATCGGAATTTGGGTGAGAGCAAGGACAGTCGGGATCCTTCATTAGGGCCTGTTCATATCAAAGATGTGAAGGGTTATGCGGTCTTCTCATTGCTTCCTATGCACAGGATCGCGGAACCGCTTGACCTATAAGGCAAAAAGATCCGACGGGTTATCCCGACGGATCTTTCCTTGTATTTATCGCTGCATTTCGAATTGCACGAGTCCTTTGGATAGGGCATATAAGGCGGCTTGTGTGCGATCAGCTAAAACTAATTTGGCTAACACCTGACTCACATGCTTTTTCACCGTAAACTCTGTAATGTACAGGGAGCTGGCGATTTCCTTATTAGAAAGTCCTTTGCCAAGAGACATAAGAACTTCTAGCTCTTTGGGGGTTAGTTCGGAGAGCTCCTGCTCTTCGCTATGAGATTTATCGCCCATCATGGATCCCATGAGGACAGGATCATAGTATTTACGACCACGGGCAACGCTTTCGACGGCATATAGTAAATCTTCGGGAAATGCTTCTTTCAAACAGATGCCTTCAACCTGTAAAGCTTGCGCTAATTGAAGCTCACTTCGAGTTACCGATGAGGTTAAAATAATATATTTGCAAGTATGTCCCGACCGTCGAGCCTCTCGAATCAAGTCCAGTCCATTTTCATTCCCCAAATTTAAATCAACGAGTACAAGATCAGGCTTTGTCTGCTCAAGGAGCCGTAGAGCCTCCTTCGCATTCGCAGCTTCCCCAACAACATTCATCGATTGGCCGGATGATACAACCGTGCGAATTCCTTTGCGAACAAGCGGGTGATCATCAAGGATAATCATATTAACCAAGCGGGTTCCCTCCAAAAAGATCTCAGCTATGTTATACTAAAATAGTACCAAATGCCTATTACTATTTACCTATGTTAGTCAATTGGCTTCATTGTATAACAAAGTATGACAAAAGACCATTAAGAATTCATAAAGTTTAGGAGAATTCAGGCATGTCCTTACATAACAGAACGGGCTTATATTTAATTTTTGGCTGTAGATGGGCATTACTGTTGTCCGGGCTCATCCTTTATTCAAAAAGTGGCGGTGTAACGCCCGGACTGCTGTTGGCTGCAGTTCTTTTTCAGACGATATACAGTCTATTGCAGCTAAATAAAATGCGTAGAAAAGTGGCGATCATAGCCGCTATCGCGGATTTAGGCTTTGGGATTTATTTGCTTGGGCTGACGGGCGGCCTTTCCAGTCCGTTCTTAATGTATAGTTTTACAGGTCTCTGGATGGTCAAGTCATTTGTAAGCTGGAGACAATACTATCCGATCATCTTGTTTTATGTGGCCGGTATCCCGATTCTGTTTGCTATGACATCAGGTGTAGTCATATATAAATATGTGCTGGCTCATTTTGATTACGGATTTATCGTATGCGCATTCTTTTGCCTAGTAAGTCTAGTTCACTTTGTTATGCAAAATGTACGAAAGCAATTCCGTAAGTTAGTCATGATTTATTCTTCTCGTCACATGACCGTACAGACGATGAAGCAAGGAACGATATCCTATGTAGAGGAACTGCTTCAGCGAGTTTTAGATGATCGGGAAGTTATCCTTTGCGTGGAAAGCGTCGGTCGTTACGAAAAAGTTCAAAGTTGGAAGCATACGTATTTTATGAATTATATGAAACAGAATAGGCTGAATAGCCAGAAGATCTACACCCAATTACCATCGCCTACAGGTGAAGTTGTGCCATATTACGTCCAAGTCCTTCTGGACCGTAGTGGGCAAAAATATGGTTGGCTGCTTGTTAAATCAGGCAAGAACGAATTGTCTATTTTACACAAAATTTATATGCAATTTATCCTTATGAAGCTGGAAGCTTTCCAATTCGTCAACGAGGAATTGCTAGATGCTCAAGAAACGGCTGTCGCTCTCGAACGCGATGCTATTGCTCAAAATATTCATGATGGTATCGCTCAGGAGCTTTTCTTTATCTCTATTCAGCTGTTTCAATTGAAAAATGCGCTTCCCCCGGATGTTCGCGAGGAGACGCTTCCTTATGTGACGGAGATCGAGAAAAAAGTGAAAGAAAGTCATCGTAACATTCGTCAATTCATCATCGAGTTAAAGGATGAGAAGAGGAAATTCAATCTCCATAGTGCCATTGAGAAGCTGCTGCACCGTGTTACTGAACATACCGAGGTGGTGCCGATCTTTGAGAACATTGGTTGGGCAGCGCATGAGCAGCTTGATATCGAAGAAGCAATTTATCACTTGGTAGAGGAAGCAGCCAACAACGTCATTAAACATGCCAAAGCCAAACATATCCATGTGAGGATTGAAGTCACGAGTGTACAATGGTCGATTACCATTAAGGATGATGGGATCGGAATGCAGATATCCGAGGTGTACGAGCAGGGGCGATTTGGGCTGAGAGGCATGGAGAATCGGATTAAAGCCTTGAATGGAGCGATTTCCTTTCAATCCGAAGCTGTCATGGGTACAACGATTACAGCCTATATCCCACGTGAAAGGAGTATCGCCTATGTATAAAGTAGTCATTGCCGATGACCATTGTATCGTAAGAGAAGGTCTTCATATTTTGCTTAAAAGTTGTAGAGGTTACGAGGTTACGGGTGAGGCTGCGAACGGAAATGAAGCTATTTCTCAATCGTTAGCGTTAGTGCCCGATCTTCTTTTAACGGATCTGAAGATGCCCGGTACTTCAATTATTGAAGGGGCTAAGACCCTTAAGCATATGTATCCGCAGATGAAAATTATCATTTTAACGGCTGTTGATGAGAGTGAGGATATTTATCGGGCTTTTAACGCGGGGATTGACGGTTATTTGATGAAAGATACGAGTCCTGAAGTGATTCTATCCACCATTGAGAATGTCATGAAAGGTGCCTCTATTTTCCATCCGAAGGAAAACAACAACGATAAAGCGGATACAAGAAGGAGTCCACTATGATGAATTTACTAAGATTCGGCCAACTGCCTGTCCATCAACTATTGATGGCTATCATTGGTAGTATGTCCTCTATTTGTGCACTGAGTGGCTTATCATACTGGTTAGTTAGCGGTAACTCCGAATCTAGGTTGTATATGATGACCTCTTTTACGGTTACCTTTTTTGCCTGGGGGATGTATGCGATTCAGAAAAGTATGTCGAAAGACAGTCCATATACGAATCTGATAACCCCATCATTACTATTCTTAGTGATTGTTGTTATTACTTTATACAACCCTGTGGCTATGCAGCAGATGTGGGTTGCTCTTATCTTTTTCCCTGTTATGCTCAGTTTATTGGTGGAATTTAGGGTGTATGTAGTTGGTTCAATCATTTTTTCACTGTATTTCTTACTCTTTCAAATTTTTGGTCCCACGTATGGGAATAACGACGGGTTCTCTCCCATTATTATGGCAACGACAAAAGGTGTATATGCATTAGGCTGCGTGATCTTAGGCGGGATTATTATTATTGCCTTTAATCAACATAAATTGCGCGTGGAGGCAGCCGCTTTCCAGCAGCAAAAACAGCAAGTGATTAACATCTTGCAATGTTTCATCCCAGTAGGAGAACGGAAAACACAAACGTCGCGTAAAGAAATCGGTGAAATGAGTGTTCTGCTCAAAGCACTTGTGAAAGAATACGGAAGCTGGCATGTGCAGGATTGGGAGATTGATTTATTGTCACTTTTGCATTTTGTAAGCAGGGTCAAGCTTCCGGATTATATGTTTGAAAAAGAAGGGAAATTGACAGAGTTTGAGTTCGAAGTGGTACAGGAGCACTGCTTTATGGCGAAAGAATTATGCGAGGGTATCCCGGATTTTCAAGAGGTCGAGAAAGCGTTCCTTTATCATCATGAAAAAGTAGATGGCACTGGCTATCCTTACCGTCTCGCTGGCGATCAGATACCGCTCCTTTCGCAGATGCTCGGCTTAGTGGAAGTGTTCCTCGCCATGACGACGCTGCGGTCATACCGACAAGCCACGTCGCCGAGAGAAGCGTACGCTGAAATTCAGAAGCTAATCGGACATGCTTTTCGGGCTGACATTGTGGACGCTTTTGGGAAAGTAATAGATTGAAAAAGAACACATAATCTCCGTCTAACATGTGGCATATTAGTAACAGTCTTGTTGACTGAACCAATCCACAGAAGGCAAGGAGTGAATCTTCAACCGTGAAATACATGCGAATTCTGACGATCGTTCTCGCCATGCTGCTAGGGCAAGCGACGATAGCGTCTGCCGATGGCACTTATCACTTTGGGTTTAAGAAAAGCGTAAACGGGCAGCCCCCGTCGATTGATGAAGAAGGCTTCAAAGCTCTTTTGAAGCAGCGAGGGGCTATTTTCACAGGAGATCCAGCAGTCAAGGAATTGTACTTAACCTTCGATAATGGTTATGAGCAGGGCTATACCGGCAAGATTTTGGATGTGCTGAAAGAGAAACAGGTACCTGCGATCTTCTTCGTGACGGGGCATTATATCAAGACGGAGCCTGAACTGCTGAAGCGGATGGCCCAGGAAGGCCACTTGATCGGCAACCATTCTTGGAGCCATCCGGATATGAGTCAAATATCTGCAGAACGCATCCAGAAAGAACTGAATCAAGTGAAAGATGAGGTCAGCACGCTCACTGGACAAAAGGAAATGCGCTATCTGCGCGCGCCGCGGGGGATATTTAATAGCCAATCGTTAGCCGTTAGTCAGGGGCTTGGCTATACGAACGTATTTTGGTCCGTCGCTTACCGCGATTGGGAGCCAAAGCGTCAGAAGGGCTGGGAATATGCGTACAAAAATGTGATGGCGCAGCTGCATCCAGGTGCTGTCATTTTGCTCCATTCGGTGTCCAAGGATAATATGGAGGCACTGGCCAGAATCATTGACGATGCGAAGAGTAAGGGCTACCAGTTCAAGAGTCTTGATGAGATGCAAAACCGGACGCCTTAAATAAGCCGCACAAAGTGAAAACTCCTTAGCCTAGATAGTACAAGGCTAAGGAGTTCTTTTTTAGAGGATTATGCGTTTTTGGTTAGATAGTTCTCGACAGTGGATTCAGATTTCTTTTGTTCCAGCCAGGTCGAAGATAAGGCTGTTATTTTTTGGTCTGTTAACGTTTGTTTAATCTCCTCTTTCTTCTCATCCAATGTAGGAGTCGAGGCTGCTTTGTGGTCGGTTACTTTAATGATGTCGTACCCGGTGCTTGTTTGTACAGCTTTACTAATCGCACCCACATCTAAAGCGCACGCCGAGGTTTCAACAGCTTGCTCCTTTTTTCCACTGGAGAAATAGCCTAGCTCTCCTCCCTTGTCTTTTGTAGCGGTGTCTACTGATTTCTCCTTCGCCAGGGTTGCGAAATCTCCCCCATTTTTCAGTTCGGCCAAGATGGCATCGGCTTCTTCCTTGGTTGCAACGGAGATATGAGAAGCCTGCACCTGCTCAGGCACCTTCAAGGATTCAAGATTATCATCATAGTACTGTTTGATTTCGTCATCGGAAACGGTTACTTGAGGTGCTAAAATCTTTTTCAGAAGAACCTGGGTTTTTAGATTATTTTTCAAATCGTCAAGTGTCATTCCATAGGAAGTAAGTGCTTGCTGGAACTCATCCTCGGAGGAGTAGGAGCTTTGGATGGATGTAATCTCGCTATTCAAATCGGCATCTGTGATTTGAATCCCCGCTTTTTGACCCTCTTGGCTAACAAGCTCGGTAGTTATCAAAGAATCGAGCGTTTGCTCACCACCGCTAGCTACCATTGCCTCGTATAGCTGGGTAGAGCTTATGCTGACGCCATTGACCTTGGCCACGGTTTTTTCGCTTTCGTTTTTTGAAACAGGTGGATATATAGTGACGTAGACTAGTAGGCTTATCATCAATAGGGAAGACACCCATACCCATTTGTAATCTGCTTTTTTTGTGTTCATATTATTTACTCCCTTCTTGTTCTGCTTGATTCGTTCTGTATCCCATTATGCCTATCAATGCTGAAGACAAGTTGAACGCTAACTGAACGTTTGGTTAATACTTAATCTGCCATATATGACCCGACCTAAAATTTAAGCTGCGACAGCGTTAGTCGCGGCTTTTTCTTTTTTTAGGGACCGGAAAAGATTTTAAACAATTTAGATTGTGCACAAATTAATTGTTGACAACGTTGAATGGAATTGGTATGATTCATTCATAAAGTTGTTTCAAATTAAATTGCTAACAAACAAATGAAATCATACAATTAACATGCAGCATCAAAGGAGGCGTTCCTATGCATCACAAAGCGATCATTATCGGAACTGGACCAGCGGGGTTAACCGCAGCGATTTACCTTGCAAGGGCGAACATGTCGCCTTTAGTCATAGAAGGTATACAGCCTGGAGGCCAATTAACTACCACTACAGAAGTAGACAATTTCCCAGGATTCCCGGATGGCATCACGGGACCAGAGTTGATGGACAATATGCGTAAACAGGCGTTGCGTTTTGGCGCTACGATTCAGTCAGGCCGGGTCACAGAAGTCGATATGTCCAAACGTCCATTTACCTTGTTCTTAGAGGACGGGGCTCAATTGACGGCGGATTCGCTGATCATTTCCACAGGAGCAACGGCTAAGAAACTAGGCATCACCGGTGAATCCGACAATATTGGGAAAGGCGTTAGCACCTGTGCAACTTGTGATGGATTTTTCTTTAGAAATAAGAAAATTATCGTGATTGGCGGCGGGGATACAGCGATGGAAGAGGCGCAGTTCTTGACTCGATTCGCTTCCGAAGTGCGCGTTGTGCATCGTCGTGACGATCTGAAAGCATCGAAAATCATGCAGGATCACGCCCGCGGCAATCAAAAAGTGGCTTGGAGCCTCAATCGGACACCGCTTGAAGTCGTAGCTGGCCCTCTCGGAGTAACGGGACTTAAGGTGCTCAATAATGTAACCGGAGAGGAAGAGCTGCTGGAGGCAGATGGTATTTTCCTAGCGATTGGGCATACACCGAATACTGGCTTCCTAGGCGGACAACTGCCAACAGATGAGCTCGGATATTTGCAGGTCATTCCCGGAACCTCACAAACGACTGTCCCTGGCGTATTTGCTTGTGGGGATGTGCAGGATCGCATTTATCGCCAAGCAATTACTTCGGCGGGAAGCGGTTGTATGGCGGCGCTGGATTGTGAACGATATCTTTCCGAACAGCATGCTTAATGCTTTTAAAATAAAAGAACCTTTAGGAGGAATTAGCCATGTCAGTTAAACAAATTTCCGATGCCACATTTAACAATGAAATTGAAGCGGGTATTGTACTCGTAGATTTTTGGGCCCCTTGGTGCGGACCTTGTAAAATAATCGCTCCCATCCTAGATGAACTATCAGCTGAGATCGGCAATGCAGCCAAGATCGTAAAAATCAACGTGGATGATAACCCAGAATCCGCTTCCAAATATAACGTCATGAGTATCCCTACACTGCTCGTATTCAAGAATGGTCAATTGGTTGATCAGATGGTTGGGGTACAACCCAAAGAGAAGCTGAAAGCGGTAATTGAGAAAGCATAAAGCAACGAATCTAATGTGTGAAAACATATAAAATCACAGGAGGAATACGAATATGACACAGGTACAAGAACGCACAGGGGTAGCAACGGTAGGAGGGAATCCAGTTACTTTGCTGGGACCGGAGATCAAGGTAGGGGATCAAGCGCCAGATTTTAAGGTTAATAAGGATTTGATGACAGAGGTAAGCCTATCCGATTATGCAGGTAAAGTGAAGCTGATTTCGGTGGTACCTTCCGTGGACACAGGTACATGCGATGCACAGACGCGTCGTTTCAATGTGGAAGCAGATAAGCTAGGAGATAATGTCGTCATTTTGACAATCTCGGTGGATCTTCCTTTTGCGCTGAGTCGTTTCTGCGGGGCTGCAGGCATTGATAAAGTTGTAACCTTATCTGATTATAAAAGCCGCGCATTCGGCCAAGCGTATGGCGTTTTGATTAAAGAGATTCAGCTCGATCAGCGTGCGATATTCATCTTGGATGAGAACAATACGGTTCGTTATGTGGAGTATTTAACGGAAATGAAGGAGCATCCGAATTATGATGCGGCTTTAGAGGCTTTGAAGGAACTTGTGTAACTGAAAAAAGAGCAGCATTCCCACTAGGGATTGCTGCTCTTATTAAGTTAAGGGGTAAGGTGAAGCTTACCCCCTATTTAGCATGTTTAGCTGAGCCGAGTGAGAATGTGGATATTTGCATGTTTTCGGATGGGGAGGTGACTAGGTTTTTCTTTGAAGCTGAATGGACCTAAGGGCCATGAGATTTGGGAAAATAGGAAGGCAAGTTGTACAACGTACAACAATTTCCTTGGTTTCTTATGGGTAGGCTAAGGATTGTTGTATTTGGTGCAACAATTTAACCTATTTCCCTGCTATAGAGCTACTTTTGGCTGAAATTGATGTATTTTATGCAACATTCGCCTGGAAAACATGGATTAGCTTGCGTAAAGTTGTACAAAGTACAACTTTGCATGGTTAATGAATGTTTCAAAATATTCGTTTTGGGAGTACTTGATTTGCATCTATTTTACGAACATTCTCGCTCAAGGCGGCCTAAGGCGTTTTTTTTGTTTCAACGTGAATCCTTGTTAATATCTGCCAGCCTAGATAATCCCCCCGACAGATGCGGGTGTATTCTACCCGCTTTAGAAGGCATGCAGGCCATGCTCGGCTAACGAGTGAGCGTAACCATGCGGCTGCCCTTGACCATCGCTGCGCTGCACAAGGGGCACGCCTTCGCCGCAAGCTTCGCTTCCTGCGGCGAAGAGATGCGTGACCAGGCCTTGCAGCCGGCCTGCTCGCAGATCCACGCCGCGACCCGTTCAGTCGCGGCGGCGGGTTTCCCTGCAGCAGCCGGGCGCCGCGCCGCTGCAGAACCCGCAGCCGCAGCAGGCTCGCGGCTGACAACAGGGTCCGCGCCAGGGAACGCGGACAGCAGGAAGCGGGAAGGCTCCGCCTTCTTCCCGCGATAAAACGCCGGCGAGCTGATCAGCAGCTCAGCCTTGGCGCGCGTGACGGCGACGTAGGCGAGTCGCCGTTCTTCCTCCAGCGCGGCGGTTCCCTTATCGCGCCCCGTAACCCCAGCCATCTTCACATCGTCCAGATGGCTGGCGTCGAGTGCCGAGCTATGCGGCAGATTGCCCTCAATCGCACAGAGCAAGTACACGATCGGGAACTCCAGTCCCTTCGATTTATGAATCGTCATGAGCGAAATTTTATTCGCAAATTGTTCTTTTTGGAGCCGACTCATTTCGGTGCGTTTTTCCGCGACCTCATGGATAAAATAAAGAAATTGCTCCACGCTATCGAACCGCTTGGCCGAAGATTCCAGCTCGTCCAGCGTTTCCTTCAGCATCTCCCTATGACTCGTCAACTTGCTGCGCTTGTTTGTCTCTAGGAAAGCATCGTAGAAATCCTTGCGAATAGCCTGAACGGCATCCAAAGGTTTCATGTCAGCAAGCGACTTAATAAGACGGATGCGGCTTTTGAGCTTTTCTTTCTGAAAATCTTTCAGCTGAGGCAGACCGAGCAGATGGATAAGCGGCCACTTTTTCGCCTGAATCGCTTCCTGATCTTGAATAATCCGCATGCCCTGGTCTCGTCCTATATATAATGAAGGGAGGACACCTTCTATAGCCTCGAAATTGCGCCGCTCATGAGCAAGCCTTAAGTGATCGATAATCGGTTTCACCATCCACTGATCGTAGAAGGAGTCGTTGCTTCCGTAATCCACAAAAGGCAAATTATGAAGAATCAACTGCTCGATAATCGCCCGACTGTTGCTGGCTGTCCGATACAGAATAGCGAAATCACCATACTGACTGCCGCCCTCGGCTACTTTAATCCGAAGATCGTTAATTAACCAATCAGCCTCATCATCGCTATTCATAGGTTTCACATATTGCGGCTTTCGATCACTTTCCTTCGTGGCGAGGAGGGTCTTCGACTTCCGCTGTATATTATGTTTGATGATCGCATTTCCCAAACCGACGATGCTTGAAGTAGAGCGGTAATTAATATCAAGAGTGACCGTCTTGGCAGCAGGATACTGCTCATGAAACTGTAGAATAAATTCATTTCGCGCACCATTAAACGAATAAATCGTCTGGTCATCATCACCAACGACCATCAAATTCTCGTGGTCCTTTGCAATCATTTGAATGATTTCGTATTGCACGGTATTCGTATCCTGAAACTCATCGACACTGATATAAGTGAACTTTCGCTGCAGGGAGCGCAGGACATCGGTGTTTTGCCGCAATAAGTGGTAGGCTTTGATTAAAATATCATCAAAATCAATCTTCTGCTGTTCCATTTTCCACTGCTCATACTGCATGAAAATCCGCTTTACTTCTTTGTCTTCTTCCGTTCCTTCAGGAAGGTCTTCGACCTCGATCAACTGCATTTTATAAGAGGAAAGCAAGGAAATGAGCACTTCGGGTTGGTATGTATCCTGCAGCCCCATGCTTAGCATGATGCGCTTGAAGACGATTTGCTGATAGCGGCCATCACTCAGAATCTCTTGTTGTAACCCGTTCATTCGCAGTAATCTTAGGCAAAAAGCATGAAATGTCCGCACCTGCATCGTATTGGTCATACTATGATCAAGACCCGGCATAGACGTGAGGCGTTCCCGCATCTCTTCGGCAGCCTTTTTCGAGAAAGTAATCAATAACAAATTCGACGGATGGACCCGGTGGACACGCAATAAATAAGCCACTCGGCACACCAGAACAGTTGTCTTGCCGGAACCGGCTCCCGCCAGGGTAAGTAAGGGACCTTTGAAGTGGCGCACAGCCTGAACCTGCGCTTCATTCAACAGAATCTGATGGCTTTCTAAATCGCGGAAAAAATAAGCGTCACGATCGGCATCGGACAAAAAATTGGAACTATTCGTTAAAAGCGCCATACGCGCATGCGGGATAGGTCGCTCAGTGGTTTGTTTCGTACCTAATGGTGTAGGGTAAATAGAAAGAGAATTCAAAATCATCACCTGTTTCATAGCAATAGTGGACTACCTATTCTATCACATTTATAGACCGATGAAAGGACCTATATACATATGGGGATATCTTACTTTAAATTGCTTTGGAATCAGTTCGAAAAGCACGATGCCACAGGGCTTGCTGCCCAATGTGCCTACTATTTTCTGCTATCCCTGTTCCCCTTTCTGCTATTTATTCTGAGTTTGTTGGGGTATTTGCCGTTCTCCTCGGATGATGTCATGGGGCTTATTAAAGAATATATACCGGGGGCTGTCGCTGGTTGGCTTGAGGAAACGCTTAGCAATCTGCTTGATGTGAAAAGAGGAGGCGCACTTTCCTTCGGGATCATATTGGCCCTGATGAGTGCCAGCGCAGCGATGAATGCGATCGTCATTGCCGTTAATAAAGCGTACGGTTTGCCGGAGCGCAAAAGCTTCATTCACTCTCGCTTGCTCGCTGTGATGCTGACGCTGGGCATGCTCATTGTCATCGCTTCAGCGCTGCTGCTCAGTGTGTTTGGCCATTGGATTGGGGATTGGACACTTGCCAACATTTCGATTTCAGCGAAGCATGTAGGTTTGTGGAACAACTTGCGCTGGATTGTGAACTTTGTCATCGTGTTTGTGGTTTTCATCGGCATTTACTATATAGCCCCCAATACTTGTCTAACCTGCAAAAGCGTCCTTCCCGGAGCGATATTCGCGGCAGCTGGGTGGCAATTAACATCCTTCGGTTTCTCCTTCTATGTCAATAACTTCACCAACTACAGCGCCACTTACGGCAGTGTCGGGGGGATCATCGTGCTCATGACGTGGTTCTATATTTCGGCGCTCATCATTATCATCGGCGGTGAAATTAATGCGATAAGGCATGTGAAGAGCCAGATTCAAACAGTTCCGTTGGATAAAAAGGATACAACAACGAATAAAAACCGCTTCTGATATCCGGTCAGAAACGGTTTTTTGTTCTACCACGTCAAAACGCCACCATCCACTCGCTTCACGCCGCGAATTTTTCCAAGCTGCTCCGCCAGCCGGAACAAGGCTAGATCCTTCATTTTGGCTTCAATCATGACGTCAATGCGGGGGAGGCCTGCCTCCTTGCAGCTTTTCAGAAATGGGATGAGCTGATCGGGCTCAATGTAGTCAGAATGAGATCGGAACTCTTTCGCATCCTTTGGCGAGGAGACGTGAATTTTCATCGGAATATCGCCCCAGGTCTTAGCGATGTCTGGCAGTAGTTCGATGGGGGAAGCTGTGGATGGGTTGCACCAATCATGGTGCAAATCCAGCATGCAGGGGCGGCGCAGCCTTTTGCTCACGGCCAGTGTTTCCGCTAATGTGTAAGTTTTATCGTCATTCTCAAATGTAAGACGCCGCATGGCCTGCTCGGGCACTTCAGAGATCTTAGTAAATAGCCGCTCCGTGGCGGCATCTTTATCTCCATACACACCGCCAACATGGATATTGATGATGGCTGACTCATCAAGTCCCATCCCATCCAAAATCGCCGCGTGATAGGACAAGTCTCTTACAGCAGCCTCCACGACTGAATCACTACCGTTTAGCAGCGTGAATTGATTAGGATGCATACTTAGTCGGATTCCCTGCGTGTTGGCGAAATCGCCGAGCTTTCGAAGCTCATCTTTATATTCGGTGGCCACATCAATCTGCACATCTGGGTGCGTAGCTAGTGGAATGAGCGATGACGATAGACGAAATAAGCGAATGCCGTGAGCGGCATTATAGTATAGAATCCGCTGAGTCGCCTCGAGATTTTTGCGTCCGATCTCGATGGCTCGCAGCATAGCTTCCTCACGCGGGCGCTGAGAGAAGAGCTTATATGTAAAAGTGGAGCTAGGGGTATTATTAAAGATCGCCATTGCTATAGACACAAATCCGAGTCGGATAATCATGGGGCCTCCGTTATTCCATCATCATTTAGCTTGATTAGTCTGCCCCAAAAGGAAGCAAGTACCGAACGGTGAAGGGGGAGAATCGTAGAAACAGTACATGCGAAGAGCGAAGCGAGTGCAGTAAGTGCAAAAAGGTGGAATAGTGGGTATAAGAAGGGCTTTCAGCCTTTTGGGCGCATGAATTTAGGAGAAATTCAGGGGAGATTCCCATGCCACCCAACAAAAAAAAGACACCAGAGGTGTCTTTTTTTGAACATTTCGTATAAGTCTGGTGAAGGACACAGCAGACGATTATTTAAACTAAACCCGCTCAACCTTCAACAGGTTAGTCGTGCCTGATTTCCCTACTGGGATACCGGCGGAGACGACGGTGAGGTCGCCTTTCTTCACGTAGCCGAGCGTCTCAGCTTGCCCGATGGCAGAGCGAATCATCGCGTCAGTGGAGTCGCAGAATTCGCCAAGGATCGGGATAACGCCTTGCACCATGCTCAAGTAGTTGATCGCATATTCATTGGACGTCACCGCGATAATCGGCGCTTCCGGGCGGTACTTTGCGATCATCCGAGCGGTAAAGCCGCTCTCTGTTGGCGTCAAGATCGCTGCAGCGTGCAGCTTGTTAGCAGATGACACAACCGCTTGGCATAGCACCTCAGTCACTTCGTTGTTCGACTGAAGCTGCGCATCGATCAAGGAGCTGCGCTCCATGGTTTGCTCTACGCGCTCGGCAATCGTCGCCATCATCGTCACGGACTCGATGGGATACTTGCCTGCAGCTGTTTCGCCGGAAAGCATGACCACGTCGCTGCCGTCGAGCACCGCATTCGCCACGTCACTCACTTCTGCGCGTGTTGGACGAGGGTTGCGCTGCATGGAATCCAACATTTGCGTCGCCGTAATAACAGGCTTGCCAGCTAAATTACAAGCGCGAATCATGTCTTTCTGCGCAATTGGAACTTCCTCCGTTGGAATCTCGACGCCGAGATCGCCCCGTGCAACCATGATGCCGTCGGAAGCTTCAAGGATCGAAGCGAAATTCGTCATGCCTTCTTCGTTCTCAATCTTCGAAATAATCGGCGTAAACGCTGCGCCGTTCTGTTCCAAAATCGCGCGAACTTCTCTAACATCGTTTCCGTTACGTACGAAAGACATTGCGACGATGGAGATATTCTCTTCAACACCGAACTTAATATGCATCACATCGCGCTCAGTTACACCAGGTAGAGAGGTGCGCACGCCTGGTAAATTAACGCCTTTACGCTGTTTCAATACACTTTGATTCAAGACGCTGCAAGTAACTTCGGTGCCGTCAATCATTTCTACACGTAGCTCGATAGAGCCATCATCGATAAGAATGAGGTTCCCCGGCTTAACATCTTGCGGAAGGCCAGGATAATTCACGGAAACACGGCTTGAATCGCCGATAATTTGTTCAGTCGTAAGCACAATGTGATCGCCGCTTTGCAAATCGTAGGAAGCATCCTTCAATTGACCAATGCGGATTTCCGGACCTTTAATATCCATCAGAATAGGGATAATGACACCAAGCTCCGCAGCTGCTTGGCGTACGCGCTGAATGCGTCCCCGATGCTCATCTAAATCGCCATGAGCCATATTTAATCTGGCGACGCTCATGCCCGCGCGAATTAATTCTTTAAGAGTAGGGACGGAATCACAAGCAGGTCCCATGGTACAAATGATTTTTGTTTTACGCATGGTGTTAGAACTTCCTTTCAATAGTAACGATTGAATTTTGGCTTCATTATATGCCTAAATGAGCCGAAGTTCTATGAACTATAGTATGATGTATGTACTATAGTATGTGGGAAGGTGCCATTATGCAGGTGATAACCTTTACGTATGACAAGAGCAGCAATTGGTACAAGGAAGAGCTGGAGGGATGTCCTGCTTGGACGCTCGTTCTCGTTACCTATGGCCGATGTGTGTATTGGATCAATGAGAAGAAGCAGGTAGTTGAGAAAGGGCAATGGCTGCTCATTCCGAGCAAAGTCCCCTTTTATGGAAGAAGTGTACCGACCCAGATCCATGAAAAGTACGTTGTTCAATTCACCGCTGATGCATCAGATGAACTGTTCCCACTTCTTCAGCTGCCGCATTATACTAGCCGATTAACGGGTAAATATGAGTTGATTGTCGAACGTTTGCGACTTATCCATCAGCAGTGGCAAGACAAGCAATCCTATTACCAAACGCTGTGTGAAGCGCTGCTCAAAGAGCTGTTTGTCTATCTCCATAGAGAGTGGGATCAAGATACGACAACGACCGCCACTGCACAGCTAGTGGAGCAGATGAAAGGCTACATTCAGAATCATTACCGCGAGCACGTGACCAAAGACGAGCTTGCCGCGTGCATAAGCCGATCTCCGAACTACACAGCGGCGCTTTTTCGCAAAGTGACAGGTCAAACGATCAGCGAGTTCGTCCATGCCACAAGGATCAAAACGGGCATTTACATGCTTAGACATTCTGCACTGTCAGTGACCGAGATCTCCGAGTTCATCGGGTACAATGACCCGTCTTATTTTTACCGTGTATTCAGGCGTCTAACCGGCCTAGTGCCGACAGATTTAGTATCCGACCGTGAAACAATTCGCAAGTAGTATTAACTTACATCGTACCGCCGCCGCGGCGTACTTCGGAAGGGATCTGTTCAGGGCCTTTATCAATGTTCTGATAGATGAACGTCCCCACACTTGCTTCGTCAAACTTTGTTAGCTGCATCGTTTTGGTCCATGCTGTTACAACGACCTCCTGATCGCTAGGTACATCTGGATTCGGTACAGCTAATACACCGGCGCCGGCTTTCTTGAAATGCGTCAAGTAGTCGAGGCGATCCAGCAATTCTTTAGGAGCATCAGGGTGGTAATGAATAATGATATCGCCATGCTCCAAATTATGAACAAGCATTTCATAGGAAGGTCTTTCCTTATAAAAGCCGAACTTTAAGTCATGCGGACTGTGTGTACCGGAGGTCGGGATTTTCATTTCATAGGATAGTGTACCCTCTGCATGCCCTCGTCCATAATCTTTATCTGTCACGACCTGAATAGGAGCATTAAAATTCAGTTTTTCTACACTGTATTTGCTGGAATTTTGCTGAATAAGCGAGGTTCCCACACAGCATATCGCGATAATAACAAGAGTGTGAGAGAGAAGCAGCCAGGTCTTTTGCTTTTTTTTCAAAACCTGTTTCTCCGCCTTTTTCAATCGACTAGAGTTCTGTTTGTGCGCTTTCGCGGCCAATACATAGCCAATAATCGATAAAACAAAAATAGCCAATCCTATGTAAAGCAAAATAGCCATAAAATCAGGTCCGTGCTGCATGGTTGAATGATCCATTATAAATGATCTCCTTTTAGAATAAATTTTTAATTACCAACACTACATATTGTAGTTTCACTATTAGCTAGAAGTCAATTTCTGCGTAATGATCTTGCTCTTTATCATTCCAAATAGAGGATTATTCAACCCTTTGTTGAATTATGTAATAAAATGTCATTTCATGTAGAATAAAAGGAGAGAAGTTCCAGTGTCAGAACAACGATTAGAACTACACAGAAGAAATGGATTAATGGTCAAATTGTTATGGGGATGCTTGGTGCTTGGAATTGCGGCAGCCTATCAATCGCCGAAATTGATCATGACTTTGCTCTCTTACGGAGCACCGATTGCACTTTTATGTACCATTTTAACTTGGAAAAAAATCTGGGTACCTTACACGATGTATGTCATTGCTGTTGGTTTTAACATCATTTCTTACTTTTTTATGGCCCATGACCCCGCACTGTCCAGTATTCTAATCTTGTTTCTCGGTTTGACCCTCGTTTCTTTGTATATGAACTTCCGACCGCTTTTGCTTAATGCCGTGATTGGACTTATCAATTTGAACTATTTTTGCTCCACATTACCCGGGGATTTCGGCCTAGTAACCATTAATGCTTTCTACTTGTTGACCATTTTAACCTTGGTAGGGCAAGGCCAAATTGGAACTAGAATGCTTGCTAATGTAGTGAAGAGCGTGAAAGAGTCTGAGGTGTCTCGTATAAAGTCAGAAGAAATTCTGACAGGCGTCCGTACAACAACAGAAGTGCTTGGAACATCCAGCAATACGCTTCAGGATAATGCGTCGGTTACGGGCAGAATTACCGAAGAAGTCGTGGCTGCTTTTCAAGAAATCTCGATTGGTATTGAGTCGCAAGCAACCAGCATCACGGATATTACAACCGCTATTCAGGAAGTAAATGAGACGGTTGAGAGGACCTCTTCCGCTTCGAACACGATGAGCAGCAGATCCCGAGATACGGCGCGGATGACGAATGAAGGCAAGAATCAGATGGAAGATTTGTCACTCAAAATCAATGATATTACGGTTATCGTGACCGAAACGTCAGAAATTATGAATGCAGTCAATGAAGAAAATGTGAAAATCGGAAATATCGTTACAACGATTGCCGACATAGCGAATCAAACGAATCTCTTGTCGTTAAATGCTTCCATCGAGGCTGCCCGCGCAGGCGAGCATGGCAAAGGCTTCTCCGTTGTTGCGAACGAAATTCGTAAGCTGGCGCAGAATGCGCACGTCGCTTCCACAGACATCTCGGAAATTCTAGGCTCTATTCAAGATAAAGTAGAGACAGCTGTAGAGAAGGTTGCCGTCGGCATTACCGCCGTAGAGTCTGGTAAGAAATCAGCGGAGAGCGTCGATCAGCTGTTCGAAGTCATCAACAGCAATACGGCTGAAGTCATGGAACAAGCGGAGAACCTGCAGCGCATGAATGCTCAATTGCTAACATCGTCACAAAGAGTCGCTGAGGAAATGACGTCCGTTGCGGCGATTACTGAGCAATCCGCAGCTTCCGTGCAAGAAGTGCTTGCTAGTGCTGAAGTGCAGCAAAGGCGTGTTGAAGATATCGTAGACAGTATTCGCCAGCTGAACGGATTGACGCATGATCTGCAGCATTTGATTGAGAAATAGAGCGAATGTCCCAAAAAAAGGATTGCCAAAAAGTTGGGAATCCGCTACAGTTAAGCCAAATGAATAGCAACACGGGTGCTTGATGAAGTCAGGCTGAGATAGTGGCCCTATGCCACTGACCGTTAATCTGATCTGGGTAATGCCAGCGTAGAGAATGAAGTGCCTTTCCGCACTAATTTTATGCCTGCCGCTACCCGGTGGGCTTTTTTTTCGTGTTCGCCTATCCATTTTACATATCTATATGAAAAGGAGTCGAACAAACAGATGGCACAAAAAGAAACAGCAGCAAAGGGTTTGAAATTGACTGATATCTTGATCACTATAGTGATCGCAGCGGTGTTTGGTGTGATTTATCGCGTATGGGGGCCAATGTACGATATTTTGAAACCATTCGGTCTTCACGCAGAGCAGTTGAGCTATGGCATGTGGTTTATGGCTGCGACCTTCGCATTTCTGGTTATTCGCAAACCCGGCGTTGCGTTATTGGCTGAGGTAGCGGCGGCGACGATAGAGGCGCTTTTTGGCGGCTCATGGGGTGTCTCGACACTTGTCTATGGGTTGCTGCAAGGGCTTGGTGCTGAACTCGTTTTTGCTCTTTTCCTTTACCGCCGTGCAAATGTGGGCGTGACAATCCTAGCGTCCTTCGCATCCGCAGCTTTATCCTTACTCGTGGATAATTACTATGGCTATATTGATCAACTCACATTCTGGAACTACTGTCTGTTTATTGGACTTCGTCTCTTGGGCAGCGCTTTGATCGCCGGCGTATTCGCATACTACTTAGCGGGTGCACTGGCCCGTACCGGTGTGCTCAGCCTAGTTCGTCCTGTTTCGAAGAAAGATTACGACGCATTGGGGTAACGTGATGAGCGAAGGAATGAGCGTGACGAATCTAAGGTTAAAATATCCCGGAGAAGACGCCCCCCTGTTATTTCAGGGGGTTTCCTTTTCGATAGAACCTGGAGAGAAGGTCCTGCTTCTGGGGCCGAGCGGCTGCGGCAAATCAACCCTGCTTCAAGTGTTAAGCGGTATTGTGCCCGACATTGTAGAGATTCCGCTGAAGGCAGATGGCATTCACACTCCAAGCCGCTCAGGCTATGTCTTTCAAGATCCGGAGACACAGTTCTGCATGCCGTATGTAGATGAGGAAATTGCTTTCGTCTTGGAAAATTTACAAGTCCCTCGTGAGGAGATGCCTGCTCGTATCGCGTATTATCTGGAGTTGGTGGGGCTTGAACTAGAAGACACCCATACTTTGGTTGGGAATCTGTCGCAAGGGATGAAACAGCGGCTGGCTATTGCGAGTGTGCTCGCCCTAGAGCCGGAAGTGCTGTTCCTAGACGAGCCTACGGCGCTTCTAGATGAAGAAGGCACTGAGCAGGTATGGGAAACGATTCGAAGGATTAGTGCTGAGAAGACACTGGTTATCGTGGAGCATAAAATAAGCGGCATCCTAGGATTCATCAACCGCTTGATCGTTATGTCACCAGATGGAGGACTGCTAGCAGATGGCACGCCTCAAGAGGTGTTCGAAGCTTATAAACAGCAAATGATTGACTATGGGATCTGGTACCCTGGTGTTTGGGACGATAAGGAGATGGAGTTAAAAACAACCTCCATCATTCAGACTTCGGCGCCGGTCATGACCTTTCGCGATTTTGTAGGGTTACGCGGAGGGCAGATCAAGACCTCTGTGGATAACTTGAACGTCTATCCTGGCGACTGGATTACCGTTGTCGGTGCCAATGGCGCAGGCAAAAGCTCGCTGCTGTTAGCGATCATGCGGCTCATCCCAACCCGCGGCAGCTGCTGGATCGAGGGGGTTAAGGGCAGTAAAGTCGAGCAGCTTGCGGAGCAAGTCGGCTTTGTGTTCCAGAACCCCGAATTCCAATTCGTCACGAATTCGGTGGAGGAAGAACTGGCCTACTCCTTGCTGGAGACGGATCAGGGGCGGGATGTGCAGTGGGCGGCTATAGAGCTGCTGCTTAGGGAATACGACCTGCTCGCGCTGCGCAAGAGGCATCCGTTCCAGCTGTCGATGGGCCAGAAGAGGCGCTTAAGCGTGGCGTCCGCGATGGTACGCGGCCCCCGCATTCTGCTGCTGGATGAGCCCACCTTCGGGCTTGATGCCCGTGGTACCCTCCGCATCTTGCAGCAGCTGGAGCAGCTGCGGGCGAGCGGAACTGTGATTGTGATGGTCACGCACGATCTGGAGATTGTGAAACGCTGCGCCACTCGCGTTTGGCAGGTTGAAGATGGGCATGTGAAGGAGTTGCCGGCTGGGAAGCTGCCGGCCTCCGCTGCACATGCTGCAGAAGGAGCTGCGATGCTATGCAACTAACATTCGCGTATCGTGAAACCTGGCTGCACCGGGTGAATCCGGGTGTGAAGCTGATCCTGTCCATCCTTCTGTTTATTGTTGTCGTGTTCACGCATAATTTGAATGCGATGATGTATTTGACCTTGGGCGCTCTGATGCCGCTCTTCTTGTTCTCAGGCCATCCGATGAAGCGGCTGCTGTTGTATGCCTCACCGTTCTTGCTAATCTTCCTATCCTCTTCCACGGGGATGATGATGTTCGGCAGCGGAGATACGCTTTGGTACCAGCTGGGCTTCATCCGTATCACCGAAGAAAGCTTCTATCGCGGGATCCATCTGGGCTTTCGGGGCCTTCAGGTTGCTGCGGTCGGGCTGCTGTTTAGCTTAACCACACGGCCCGTTGCACTATTTTATGCTATGATGCAGCAGTGGAAGGTAGCGCCGAAATACGCCTACAGCTTCCTCGCCGCGCTGCGAATGCTTCCGCTCATGCTCGAAGAATTCCAAACCCTTCGCTATGCGCTGAAGGTGCGGGGCAAGAAGAAGCGTAATCCTATCACCGGATGGTATACGACACTGCGAATGTATGCCATTCCACTGCTTGCCCAGAGCATACGCCGCGCCCACCGGACAGCTGTGGCCATGGAAGCGAAGCGTTTTTCCGCGCAAAAAAAACGGACTTATTATTATGTATCTTCCTATTCGATGCTAGATGTTTATTATATCTTTTATTGGATTGTGCTCGTCATTCTAGCTTATTGGCTGGGGAAAATATGGCCATTGTTGAACGCAGCGGACGTCCGTTAAGAACTATGAAGAGCAATCCAAGCCAACGAACATATTGGTTTCGATTGCTCTTTGTTTTTGTCATTTACCCCATTTAAGGGACAATACCACTTCACAGCACTGTTTCTCGGGGACGCGAGGATCGATAGTGAAATGAACAACGCTTGGTGTAAATTTAGTCAGTATGATGGACTCAATGCCGAAAGTGTGAACAATCCGATCCACTTCCTTCTGATTGCCATTCTGGGCATTGCTCATCAATTGGCCGGCTATAGCTGGGTCTTCCAGCTTTTGAATTAAGAGAGAGGCGTCTCGTAGGAGGGTCTGAGAGGTTGCAACCGAATGCGAGAGTACCTTCGTATCGACTGGAGGAAAATCACGATGCCAAGCCCAGTAAGCAGGATAGTAAGCAGCAGGAATAGGGTAACGATTATAGGGTGAGTAGGGGGATGTGTATGTGTAATAGGAAGGAGGATAATTCATGAATAATCTCCTTTAGATTTTTTTGCCAGATATACGCTACACCAATATATGTGAACGGGGGCTGTTGTGGTTCCTGAAATTTATGTATTCGTTAGGAGTCACAGATCAACACCGAATTCATCGCGAAGCCCTTGCAGACCTTCAGGAGTGATGCGCACAGCCCGACTATCGGCCAGCCGTTCAATCCAGCGAAGTTCGAATAGCCGGCGTGTGAGAGCAGCGCCAAGCGTACCCGAGATATGATGACGGCGCTCGCTCCAGTCGAGGCATTGCCGTGCATAATGGCGCCTGCGTTTACGGTCTTCCTCGACCTCGACGCCGAAGCGTTCCAGTCGCTGCTTACCCGCAGGGCTGAGGATGAAATCCTTGCCTGCCTCCTGCAGCAGGCCTAATTCAAGAAGCCGGTCCGTCAGGGCTACGCCAATCTGGCCGGCTATATGATCATAGCAGGTGCGCGCATAACGCAGCGCCCTTAGTTGATCTGATTCGCGCAGCGAGCGAATCGGCTTCGGGGAGGCGATCGCTTGCAGCGCCTCCAGGGCATAGGCCACCTCGGCGTTAGCCAGCCGGTAATACTTGTGCCGTCCATACGACTCATGGACGAGCAGTCCGCCTTCCACCATCTTCGATAGGTGGGAGCTTGCTGTCTGAGGCGTTATGCGCGCGAATCGTGCTAGTTCGCTGGCGGGTAGCGATTTGCCGCCGAGAAGATTCAGCAGAATCGTGATACGTGATGGTTCGCCTATCAGCGAAGCCACTTCCACAATATTTGGATTCGTACACATCCATATCAGCCTCCGTTTCATACAATCATAATTCGATACAGAACGAAATCAATTCAGTTTATAATATATATACAAAGATAAGTATTACAGTCATACTTCGATAATAAACGAAATTTCAGTGTGAAGACAACAATCATCCTGAACGTGTATGCAATCTATGGGAGGATAATATGAATCGCTATTTATTTGGATTAATGGTTGTTGTCACAACATCACTGATGGGATCTTCATTCGCTGTCGGTAAAATGGGTTTGGCCTATTTCTCACCTCTTTTGTTGGTAGGCTGCCGCTTTACGCTGGCAGGACTAATTATGGCTCTGTTTGTGAGAAAAAGACCGCGTCCAGGTGATCTTCGAGACTGGAGCAGAATCATGAGCGTGGGGCTCTTCCAAACAGCCGGCGTCATGGGTTGCATTTTTCTAAGCTTACGCACGATTACCGCTGGGGAGTCTTCGATTCTGACTTTCACCAATCCACTGCTTGTCATCGTGCTGGGAACGCTGTTTCTAGGCGCAAAATACCGAATATCCCAATGGATGGGTGTCATGATCGGTTGTGCTGGTGTGTTTATCACGCTTGGTGTTCACATGCAGTTGCAAACGGGTACGCTGCTTGGGATGGGCTCTGCGATTTCGTGGGCTATCTCCACACTGCTCGTTAAGAAATGGGGAGCCAGTTTCGATGTGTGGGTCCTAACCGCTTACCAAATGCTGTTCGGTGGTCTCCTTCTCCTTGTTATGAGTGTGATCATAGAAACTCCGAAGCTAATCCTAGGCGTATCCGCCGTGTTGATTCTATTGTGGCTTGCAATCATGGCTTCTATCGTGCAATTCGCTTCATGGTTCTTCTTATTGAAACAAGGGGATCCTGGTAAAACGAGCGCTTTCTTATTTCTCGCCCCGTTCTTTGGGGTTGTATCAGGGTGGCTGCTGCTTGGTGAAGTCATAGAATGGTTCGTGTATGTAGGGGGATCACTCATCCTTATCGGTATTTTTTTCGTGAATTGGACGTTTTCATCCCGAACTCGGAGAAAAGCGAAAGTGACCTCATCATAGCAGCTTCTAAAAACCCACCCTTTTGAGGGTGGGTTTTTCATTCGCGGCAGCTTATTATGTTGTAATCAAATATGACTAATATGAAAGAAATTACCTCTGGAAAGCGCTTTACAAATAAATATCGATCACATATAATCATAAATGAGAGTAAATAATCAAATGCATGACCGTATATGCGCAAATATATGAAATGGAATAGGGGGGGTCGTGATGCTGTTTGAGGAAGAACGTCAGCAGAAGATCGCCGATTATGTTCAAGTGAAAGAGCGTGCGTCCGTTCAAGAGCTGGCTCAGCATTTTCAGGTGTCTGAATCAACGGTCCGCAGAGATCTGAAGATCCTTGAGGAAGAAGGCAAGCTTCGCCGTACGCATGGAGGAGCTGTAGCTTTTGTCAGTGACAATTCTGAGCCTACTTTTGTGGAAAAAGAAGATCGCTATCGTTTACAAAAGGAGCTGATAGCCAAAGAAGCCGCTTCTATGGTTCGAGAAGGCGATTCCATCATACTCGATTCGGGAACTACAACGTATTATTTGGCTAAAGAATTGAAAACATTCAAAAAGCTTACGGTAGTAACCAATTCCGTTGCGGTAGCTCAAGAATTGTCTGCCAATACAGGAATCGATTTGATTCTCACGGGCGGCACCTTGCGTCATGAAACGTTGGCGATGGTAGGTCCGTTAGCTGAGAAGGCGCTGGAAACTGTGCATGTTGATAAAGCCTTCGTGGCTATCAATGGTCTGGATCCTGTCATTGGATTGACAACACCGAATATGTTGGAGGCTTCCACCAAACGGGCTTTCTTCCGTTCAACCAAGCAAGTGATTTTACTCATGGATCACAGCAAATACGGAAGAGTATCTTTTGCTAAGGTTGCGGCATTATCCGAGATTGACCAGCTGTTGACGGATGACGGTATATCGGACAATGCACTGAAAGAGCTTGATACTGCTGGGGTTACCGTTACCGTCGTACAGACAGGTGGGAGGAAGTCATGAAGCTGCCTGTCTTAACGATTACATTGAATCCGGCCTTAGATAAAACGGTAACGGTAGAAGATTTTGTTCTTGGCGGGTTGAACCGGATTAAAGAATGGCGAATGGATGCTGGAGGAAAGGGCATCAATGTTGCCAAAGTGCTGAAGAATTTTTCCGTTGATGTGACGGCTTGGGGCCTGTGTGCAGGGCGCCAGGGGAATGTGCTGACGGATACACTTTCGAGTCTAGGCATCCCGAATTGGTTTGTTCAGGCCAAGGGTGAAACGAGAACGAACCTGAAGCTGTATGTGGAACATACCCGGGAAACAACGGAGTTGAATGAGCCAGGTTTTACGGTAGACGAAGACGTGTTAAGTCAATTTCTTGATCGTTTCAGAAACGATGTTAGTCACGTTGCGTTAGTTGTCCTGGGGGGCAGTTTGCCAAAGGGAATACCGAGTGATTTCTATAAGACACTTATCCAAATTGCCAATGAGGCAGGTGTACGGACCGTATTGGATGCGGATGGTGAGTCTTTCGTGCATGGTATTGAGGCTGTTCCCTACGCGATCAAACCGAACATTCATGAGCTGGAGTCGTTCTTCGGAGAGTCCTTCCGGACAGATGAAGAGATTATCGATGCGGCAAGAAGATTAATCGTTAAAGGAATTGCTTACGTGGCTGTTTCTTTAGGTGGAGAGGGATCGATTCTTGTAACGGAGACGGAGGCCATTCGCGCCAAACCTGCTCCAATTACTCCCCTAAGTACAGTGGGGGCTGGGGACTCCATGGTAGCCGCGCTCATTTATTGCATGCTGCATGGCATGTCGCTGGAAGAAGCTGCGAGGTGGAGCTCAGCTGCAGGAACCGTAACGGCTTTGAAGCCAGGAACACAAGTTTGTACGCTTGCTGAAGTGGAAGAAAAACTGGGTAGTGTGAACATATGGTCTATTCCAAAAACAACAAATTCGAATTGAAGGCGGGGGCGTCTATGAAAAAGATTCTTGCTGTTACTGCTTGTCCAACCGGTGTTGCCCATACGTACATGGCTGCTGAATCCTTAGCAAAAGCAGCTAGAGAAAAGGGTATTTCGATTAAAGTAGAAACCAGAGGAGCTGTCGGTGTAGAAAACGAGTTTACTGAGCAGGAGATTGCTGAGGCACATGCCATTATTGTAGCTGCGGACACGGATGTATTAGAATCCCGTTTCGCTGGAAAGCCGGTTGTTAAAGTCCCTGTGGCGCAGGCGATCAAAAATCCGGTAGGCCTTCTCGATGAAGCGTTGAACAAAGAAGCAGCCTCTGCGGGTGATTATCTGAAGCAAGTAGAGCAGTCGAAATCACAGCGCAGCGCTTCACGAACCGGAGCCTATAAGCATCTGATGACAGGTGTTTCAAACATGCTTCCTTTGGTTGTCGCTGGCGGATTGCTAATTGCACTTTCTTTTATTTTTGGAATTGAGGCTTTTAAAGAACAGGGTACATTTGCCGCAGCTTTAATGGACATTGGCGGCGGAGCAGCTTTTGCTTTAATGGTACCGATCTTGGCAGGATTCATCGCCTTCTCCATTGCGGAAAAGCCGGGCTTGGCGCCAGGTCTTGTTGGCGGGATGCTCGCTTCAAAAATGGGAGCAGGTTTCCTTGGCGGAATCATCGCCGGATTTCTTGCGGGTTATGTCGCGAAATTGTTGAAAGATTATATCAAGATGCCTAAGAATTTTGAAGGCTTGAAACCTATTCTAATTATTCCTTTACTAGCTACCGGAATTACTGGACTTTTAATGATATATGTCATTGGAGAACCTGTAAAAGCAATTATGGATGGTTTAACGGTATGGCTCAAATCGCTCGGATCCACGAATGCCGTATTGCTCGGTCTTCTACTTGGAGCGATGATGGCATTTGATATGGGCGGCCCTGTGAATAAAGCGGCTTATACGTTCGCTGTAGGGTTATTGGCCAGCAGTGTATATGGTCCAATGGCAGCAGTAATGGCTGCTGGTATGACACCTCCGCTTGGTTTGTGGCTGGCAACGATATTAGCTCCGAAGAAATTTACGAAGGAGGAGCGGGATGCCGGTAAAGCGGCTTCTGTTCTGGGAATTTCATTTATCACGGAAGGTGCCATTCCGTTTGCCGCAGGCGATCCGTTCCGCGTGATCCCTTCGATCATGGTCGGCTCCGCTTTAACAGGCGCTCTATCCATGCTGTTCGGTGCTACTTTGCGCGCGCCTCATGGAGGGATTTTCGTCCTGCCGATCCCGAATGCCGTCAGCCACCTGGGTATGTATGCTCTTGCTATCGTAGCAGGGACTGTTGTTACAGCCATCATGCTGAATATATTGAAGAAGCCTGTAAAAGACTAAAATTTTACACCAATTAAAACTAATCACGCAGGGGGAATCTCTTCCCCCTTTACATTTAGGGAGGATACGAATATGAATATTCAAGAACTACTGAATGAACAAAGCATTTTGATTCCATTGGAAGCAACAAGCAAAGAAGAATGTATGCAATCCATGATCGACGGACTTGCAGCCGCTGGCTGTATTTCGGATAAAGCAGCATATCTGGAGGCGGTTTTGAAGCGGGAAGAAACGGGCTCAACTGGTATTGGTTTTGGGGTGGCTATTCCTCACGGGAAGTCGAACGGAGTCAGCAAGCCGGGCGTTGCTTTTGCCAAGTTGACACAGCCTCTTGATTGGAAATCTCTAGATGAACAGCCTGTTCGCATCGTCTTCATGATTGCTGTGCCGGAGGCTGCTGCTGGCAATGAGCATCTGCAAATTTTGATCGCGCTCTCCCGTAAGCTGATTAACGAGGAGTTCCGTGAAAGCTTATTGAAAGTAACTGATGCGCAGCAATTGATAACGATTCTACAAACCATCTAAGAGGAGAAGACAACCATGATTTCAAAAGAACTTACGATCCGGAACGATTCCGGCTTTCATATTCGCCCTGCCCAACTGTTTACGGAAAAGGCGGCATCTTTTCAATCAACTGTAAAGCTGGAATATTACAATGAGCCTAATAACGCGATCATTGACGGGAAAAGTATTCTTGGTCTTATGACGCTTGGGTTGGAGAAGGGTTCGGTCATTACCCTGACAACAGAAGGACCGGATGAACAAGCGGCGCTGGATGCTTTGGCTGAATTGGTGGAAAGCGGCTTTGGAGAAGTATAAGAACTGCTTATAGCAGCTTGAGGGATAGGAGATGCTAGCATGACGGAGAGAGTATTGCAAGGTCTCGGGGTATCTGCCGGCATTCGCACTGGTAAAGCATTCGTGTACGCTCCAGTGCGGCTAACGGACGTAGAGAAAAAGAAAACGCAAGATACCGATACCGAGGTTGAACGGCTTCGCAAAGCCAAAACAGCGTGCGAGGCTGAACTGCAAGTTCTGATTGAAAAGGCGCAGCGTACACTTGGGGAAGAAAAGGCTGTGATTCTGAAAGGGCAGATCAGCTTTTTGCAAGATCCAACCTTTTATCCACCTATGGAGAAATTAATTGTAAGCGAGCAGTGGACAGCGGAAAGCGCGATATATCAAGTGGTTACGCAGATTGCTGCTCTGTTCGAAAGCATGAAGAATGAATATATGCGGGAGCGCGCGGCGGATGTCCGGGATGTAGGAAACAGGATGTTTGCTCAGCTATGTGAACGCAAAGGAACACAGCTTTCCGATATCGGGGAGCCTGTCATTCTTGTAGCGGATGATTTGACACCTTCTGATACGGTTCAGTTGGACAAAAATTTGGTGCTCGGGTTTGTCACCCGTATTGGCGGCAAAACTTCCCACACGGCTATTTTGGCCAATTCTTTAGGGATTGCAGCGATCCTTGGGTTGGGGGATGGGATAGATCAGATTCAGCATGGAGATGAGCTTCTCATTGATGGCTCGACTGGAAACTGTATCTTAAATCCAACAGCGTCAACCAAAGAATCTTTTCATGTTCTTATGCTGCGTGATGAAGCTGAGAAGGCCGAGCTGCTGGCTTATGTGGAACGGGATGCTGTTACGAAGGACGGCTTCCGTGTGGAACTGGCAGCAAACATCGGTACGGTGGAAGAATCGGTAAGCCTGCTGAGCCAAGGGGCTGAAGCAGTAGGACTGTATCGTACAGAGTTTTTATTTATGGGACAATCTCAGATGCCTGACGAGGAAACCCAATATAAGGCTTACCGGCAGGTAGCAGAAGCAATGAAGGGACGTCCTGTTGTTATTCGTACGCTCGATATTGGCGGCGATAAGGAGCTTCCTTATCTGGATTTGCCGAAGGAGATGAATCCCTTTCTTGGTTACCGAGCCATTCGACTTTGTCTAGACCGTAAGGAATTGCTTATAACCCAGCTTCGTGCGATTTTGCGAGCGGGGGTTCACGGTGATGTGAAAATCATGTTTCCGATGATTTCGGGCATGGAAGAATGGCGTCAGGCGAAAGAAATCTATGAGCTGGTGCGTGAGCAGCTGGGCCAAGAAGGAGTCCCTTATGCGGATTCTGTAGAATTGGGAATTATGATTGAAATTCCGTCAGCAGCATTGCTCGCTTCCAGATTTGCCAAGGAAGTAGACTTCTTCAGCATCGGGACGAACGATCTTGTGCAGTACACGGTTGCTGTCGATCGTATGAATGAGAAGGTAGCTTATTTATACGATTATTTCCATCCGGCCGTCATTCGACTGATCAAGACGGTCATCGATGCTTCTAATGCTGTAGGCAAATGGAGTGGAATGTGCGGCAGCATGGCAGGTGACCCGATTGCAGCACCGCTTTTGCTCGGCTTAGGTCTGCATGAATGGAGTATGGCGGCTTCATCGCTTTCCAAGGTGAAGAAAGTGATTACGGATTTGAACCGCAGCGATTGCGAGTCGTTAGTTGAAAGGATTTTGGAGATGGACACGGCGGCCGAGGTTAGAGAGGCATTGCTGGCGTTTAAGCCATAATTTAGAAAAACCGTCAGGGTGTCCCTGACGGTTTTTCTTTGATTTTATTAGTGCTTAAGTGTCACGTAGCTTGTTGTTTTTTCACCAGTTGGAGTTACTGCGGTTAATTCGAAGGAAGTCACATTGTCAGTCACTTTAACGTTTCCAGCCGCGTCAACCTCTACGGTTCCTACAGGTGTGCCGGCAGTTCCCTTAATATCATTCGTGATGAAAAGGGTGCCTAGTGCGAAATTATAGCCTTTAATGTCCGCACTTGTATACTTAATACCGTAGTTATCTGTGATGGAAAGATCCATTTCCGTATAAGCATTGAAGGTATAAACGCTGCCTGTTACCGTCTTCTCAATGGAAGTTTGTCCTGCTTTTATTTCCTTGGCAGTGATCGCGTCGCTTTTAACCGTAACAGTTACGTGTAATTGCTTAGCGTCGCCATTTCCAATTTGGACAATGACACTGATGTCTGCTGTTCCAGGTTTGTTGCCCAGAACATAAGCGTGATGGTCTGAGGTAAGACCGACTTTAGCTATGCTAGAATCAGAGGAATGAACAGATTGAACAACCCCAGGGATCGCAATGGGATCGCCACTAGCTGATGTCACTTTAATTTCAATTTCTTTAGCTAATTTACTTTTAGTTGGATCTTCAGCAGTTGCTTTGTCAACGAGATCATTCAATCCTGTTGCCGCATCTGTTAGACCGCTATCGAGCACACTAGCTATTGTATAGGTGCCGTTAATTGAAACGTTCCCTGTGCTAGGAGCTGTAACGCTAAAGCTGCCAGTTGTTGTTTGGACAGTGGAAGCGTCGAGTCCGCCAAGCGTAACCGTGTAATCACCTGCAGCAAGCGCTACGTTGGCTGTTAATGTTGCCGATTGGCTATCACTAGCCCATTCTGTTATCGTAAAGACAACCGTTGAACCATTTTTCAAAGTGAGCGTTGCTTTGCTAGCATCTACCTTTTTATTGAAAGTAACTTGAACCTTCTTATTGTCGGAAGAAGAGGCTTGCGTTTTTGTAATCGAAATGAGTGTTTGATTCCCGAAAGCTTGCTGAGCTGTATAGGAGCTTAGAACAAGGTCAGCGCGGTTGGCAGCCTGGTCGCCAGATTTGCTAGTAGGGTGAATACCAAGTTCTGTTGCTTGTTTCACAGCGTCTGTGTACCAAGGTGAACCTGTCATGGAAATCTTTTTGCCTAAGCCTTTAAGTAGGACAGTATCCAGTTGAGCTGTCGTTACTGAATCGCCGGGCATGAAAGTGGTGTCGGTAACACCGTCTATGAGGCCTGCTTTTTTGGCGGCTTCAATATAAGGGATAGCCCAGCCATTTGCTGCATCGTTGGCATTAACATCGGAGAAACTGGACACCTTAACGGTTGGGTCAACAGTGATGTTGTAGATCAATGTGGCTACTTTGGCAAATTGAGCACGAGTCATATTTTGCGTAATGCCAAATGTGCTGTCTGAGACGCCTTCGAAAATACCAGCTGCAATCATCGCATCAATCTTAGCTTTAAGCGCGGCATCACTGCCGGCCAAATCTGTGAAATCAGCGCTTGTTTTGGCTGCAGCAGCGGAAGCTGGAAGAGAAAGTGAAGCTGAAGTGAATAAGGAGAAAGCCATTGCGGCCGTCGCGATCATCGTGAGTTTCGTGGATTTCATAGTACCTCCCAAGGGTTAATTATTTTATTTGAATCTAGCAAACTATCGTTCATCTTCTGTTGCTATAACTATACCTTGCATGATGGAGTACGTCATTGTCAAATTCTTGGCAGTCTCGGTAGGGGAGTGCTAAGGGGGTTTGGTTGATTGGAGTGAGAATGATAAGTCGATTGAAGAATGAGAATGATAAGTGAGATTGAAGAATGAGAATGATAAATAAGAATGATAAATAAAATTAGAATGATAGATGAAAATGATAATGAAATGAAGACTGAGAATGATAGATGAAAATGAAAAATGAGAATGATAAATGAAGAAGCTTGGATGATGTGCAATGCGCATAAGGAACACCCAAAACACTAAAGGTAACTTCGATGGTTTTCACACGCTAAAAAGACACATATGTCTCATACATATAGGTGAAAAAGGGGCTTCCGAATTTTTATTTCGAAGACAAGTTGTACAACGTACAACAATTTCCTTCATTTCTTCTGGGCAAGTTAAGGATTGTTGTATGTCGTACAACAATTTATTCGATTTAGAGGCAATAGAGCTACTTTTGGCTGGAATTGTTGTATTTTTTGCAACAATTACGTGGAAAACGCGGATTAGCTTGCATAATGTTGTACAAAGTACAACATTAGCATGTGGACGAGCAAGCGAATGAGTACCTTGACCGTGGCTTTCTTTGATGCGCGGATAATTGCTGATGTTTTTGTTTTCTGCTTTTGGATGAAAGGAGGGAATTTCGAAGACAAGTTGTACAACGTACAACAATTTCCTTCATTTCCTTCTGGGCAAGCTAAGGACTGTTGTATGTCGTACAACAATTTAACCGATTTAGAGGCAATAGAGCTACTTTTGGCTGGAATTGTTGTATTTTTTGCAACAATTATGTGGAAAAGGCAGATTTTCTTGCATAATCTTGCATAAAATACAACATTAGAATGGATGAGTAAGCGCGTACGTAAACACATACGCCGTGTGAGTAACTTGCTTTAAAATAAACTATACGCCATAGACGCAACCTTCTACGCAGCAACCTTTACAATACCTCGCACAAGAGCAACATAAGCCGTGTTTTCAGTCGATTTAAGGCACTCATATAAGGAAGGAGGCAACCGTGATCTTTGTACGGAGCCCCATTGTAAAAAATAGGATGAAAATCCAAGCTCACCTATGCTATACTCAACAAACAGGAGATGATCTGATGAATTCCAAAATGTCATTCCAGCCGCTAAATCGCCCTAAATTGGTTGACGATGTTGTTAATCAATTACAAAAGAAAATATCGGAAGGCGAAATGAAGCCGGGCGACAAGATTCCAACGGAACCCGAGCTGATGCAGCAATTCGGTGTCGGACGTTCGACGATCCGTGAAGCGGTCAGAGTGCTTGTTCATGCGGGTCTGCTCGAAAAGAAGCAGGGCTTCGGCACTTTTTTGACGGCTAACACCGGTGTGCAGGAACCGCTTGATCATAGGCTTCGCAGAGCCGAGATTCTGGAGGTCTATGAGGTAAGAAGGATGCTCGAGCTGGAAATCGCCCGATTAGCCGCGGAGCGCCGCGATGATCATGATCTTGAGCAGATGCGCAGCGCACTGGATCAACGGTCGGAAGCGCTGGAGAAAGGCGATACGAGCACCTATCTGAACTCTGATGTAAAGTTCCATCTGTCCATAGCTATCGCCAGCAAGAACAGCGTTGCCATCGACCTGTACCGGACTTTCTCAACCGTTCTCCTCGAAACGTCATACAAATTGGTGAGTGTCGAGAGTCCACATGATTCCCACAATCTCCAGCATGAAAATATGTATCAGGCGATTAAAGACAAGGATGTATCGGCTGCCGAGTACTGGACCAAGCAAAATCTAGATGATACGGTCAGCCAGCTTAAAAAGTATGTTAACCAGGAGTAGCTTTATTCTCCTCTAATTTTAAACATCAGATGATATGATGAAAGGGTTTGAGATCACATGTCCGTATCAAACAATGCCCGTAATAGTACCGTTTATGCTATTTTATTTTCAATAAGCTTGGTTCATTTGTTGAATGATGCGATTCAATCCGTTATCCCTGCAGTGTTCCCGATTCTTCATGATTCGTTACAGCTCAGTTTTACACAAATCGGGTGGATTGCCTTCACTCTGAATGTGACCGCATCGATGTTTCAACCCTTAATTGGTCTGTACACAGACGCTAAACCGAAGCCATTTCTGCTTCCCGCAGGTGTGTTTTTCTCTCTTATGGGCGTGATTGTCTTGGCTGTGGCGTCATCGTTCGTGCAGGTTATATTAGCCGTCATTCTGGTTGGTCTGGGTTCCTCGGTCCTTCACCCGGAAGCATCGCGTGTGGCCTATTTGGCTGCTGGGCCTCGCAGAGGACTGGCGCAGTCGATCTTCCAAACAGGCGGTAACATCGGGCAGGCTTTGGCTCCTGTCTTTACAGCCCTAATCTTTGTACCGTTTGGTCAATTCGGTATCATCTGGTTTTCATTTGTCGCTGCGGCGGCGATCGTTGTTCAGTTTTTCGTTGCCAAATGGTATCGGAAGGCGGGAAGCCGTCCATCCACAGCCAACAAAACCGGGGGTGTCCGAAAGAAGCTCCCACGCAAAATGGTTGCCTATGCGATATTTATTCTCATCATGCTGCTATTTTCTAAGTTTGTTTATGTGGCCAGTATGACAGGGTTCTACGCCTTTTATTTGATCGAACATGACCAGCTCTCGGTCGAAAGAGCGCAGCTTTTCATTTTCACCCTGCTTGCTGCCGGAGCTGTAGGTACTTTCATGGGTGGACCTTTAGCGGATCGTTTTGGGAGACGTAATATGATCTGGTTCTCTATTCTAGGCACTGCGCCGTTCTCGCTGCTTCTGCCATACGCCAATTTGTTCTGGGCAGGTGTTCTTTGTGCGTGTATCGGGTTTATTTTGTTATCCGGCTTTTCCGTCATTGTCGTTTATGCACAAGAGCTGCTGCCAGGCAAGGTGGGTACAGTTTCTGGATTGTTCTTCGGATTGGCCTTTGGTTTAGGCGGGATCGGATCAGCTGTGCTGGGAACGCTGGCTGATGCAACAAGCATCACCTTTGTTATTAAGCTCTGTGCCTTTTTACCGTTAATTGGGTTATTGGCAGCCTTCCTTCCGACAGATAAAAAGCTGAATTTGCACGATATTGAGCTGCCGCAAACAGCAGTGAAAGCATAAAGCATGATTCATTAAGCTGCAAGGAAAAGTTCATAGCTACTAGGACGATGCTTCCGATGTAGTTTGCAGTGTGAGCTTGGGTCGTGCAACAATAGAGAGAGAATAAGCAAAAGGGAGAGGAGTGGGGTTCATGGAAATTAAAGAAGCGATTCGCCATCGCCGCAGTATCGGCAAGGTTAAACAGGATCCTGTCGACAAGCCGCTAATCGAACAAATCCTTGAAGCAGGCATTTGGGCGCCTAACCATTGTCACACAGAGCCATGGAGGTTCTGGGTCATGACTGGAGAAGGCAGAGGATTGCTTGGTCGAGGCTACGCTGAGGTTGCCGCTGCTGAAGCGGATCCAACACTCTCTGAGGAGGAGTTATCCAAGCTGAAAAGCGCTCAGGAGAAGAAAGCGTTCCGAGCGCCTGTCGTTATTGCCGTGGCCGTAACACCCTCAGTGAAGCCTGTAGTTCCGGAGACCGAGGAATATGCGGCAGCACACGCCGCAGTTCAGAACATGCTGCTTACAGCGCACGCACTAGGCCTAGGAGCAGTATGGCGGTCGGGTGCACCTACCTATCATCCGAAGATGCGTGAAGCGTTCAGTTTAGCGGGAAAAGAGGAGCTGGTCGGATTCATCTACATCGGCTATCCAGACATGGCTCCTCCTAAGGCGCAGCGGGTGCCGTTCGAGCAGAAGACGGTTTGGGTTAGCGAGTAAGCGTAAAGATTTATCGAACTTAAAAGAACCGTCAGGGATATTCCCTGGCGGTTTTCTCTTTTTGTGTAAACAAATCGTCGAACCGGTTTCATGATTTGTAGTTATGGATTGTAAGGAAATGCTTGAATTTCCTGGTTTTTGATTAAAACGATCATCAAAAACGCGCATTTCCTTTACAAATCATTAAGCTCTATTTAAAACTCCGTTGATAAAACCGGTTTAATATGAAATAGAAGTGAGGCGAGCTCATATGGCCAACATAGATGATGTTGCAAAAGTAGCTGGGGTATCCAAGAGTACAGTGTCCAACGTGTTTAGTAAAAAAAGGCCGATTAGCAAGGAAGTGTCGCAGCGTGTACTTGATGCAGCTTTAAATTTGAATTATCGACCCAATTACTGGGCTCGCAGTTTAGCTAATAAAAAAACGAATATCATCGGGTTAAATATGCCTGGTGAGCAAGTGAAATTCAGTCAGTTCCATCTTGGTCTCTTTAATGGCGTGTTGAGAGAGTGCTATAACCAGGGCTACCGGTTGCTGGTAAACACCCTGTCTACCGAATTCTCCTGCCAAGTTGAGCATTTGGCTACAGATCCCGTAGATGGTGACATTCTTCTGGATCCTGCCGCAAATGATGAGCGAATTTCCGAACGAATAAAGCGTAACGTGCCGCTTGTCGTGATAGGAAGACCACAGGAGGAGTTCGAATCCAGTGTCTCCTATGTGGATAACGATAATATAGAGATGGGACAAATCGTTACCGAGTACCTTCTGCAATTAGGTCATATTCATATCGCGTTCCTCAATGCACCGAAGGAAAGAACGGTTGCTCAAGACCGGGAGCATGGTTACTACAGAGCCTACAATAAAGCGGAGCTGTCGGTTGATGCAAAGTTCATTGTGTATAAAGATAGCAGATTAACGTCCACTGTCTACGGTTACCAGATGACCAAGAAGCTATTAGCAGCTTATCCGCATATTACAGCCATCATTACGGATACAGATAAAGTCGCATTAGGAGTTTACCAAGCGGCTGCGGAGCTTAATTTCCAAATACCGCATGACCTTTCTGTCTTTGCTTTCAGCGATGATTCTGTCTTCGCACCTGAATTCAAGCCACCCCTTACCGGAGTCAGGCTCAACGGGGAGGTACTGGGAAGCGAAGCAGCCAAGCTGCTCATCGAACAGTGCCGTCAGCCCAACGCCATTGCCAAACGAATTTTGATTCCTGCCAGTTTAGTTTATAGAGGCTCATGTGCCCGAGCGAGAGTTAGCTATACCATCAAACCCCATAAATAGATAGAAAAATAGGAGGCCATACCCATGTTCAACAAAAAAGCAGGAATGATCGCAGCACTTGTTTTATCGACAAGTTTACTAGCCACTGCGTGCAGCACGAATAGTGATAAAACAACAACAAACGCTGGCAGCGAAACTTCCAAGCCGGCCAAACAAGAAACCCTCCGCGTTCTGAGCAATGTTGCAGGGGGCAAGACGCCGGAAGAGAATGCCCTATTTGAGAAGGAAGTAGAAAGATTGACCGGTATTAAGGTCACCATTGAGAAACCAGCAGCCGACTATGATAAGAAACTATATGCAGCGATTTCAGCCGGCGAAAAGTATGACCTCATCTATATGGGCAAAGGTAATATGGATGTCCTTGTTGATCAAGGTGCTCTGATGCCGTTAAACGATAAGATCAAAGCCTCCAAAATTTTATCCGATCCTAAAGTGATTCCAACCAAGGAATGGGACATGATCACTTACAAAGACGGTCAGATCTTTAGTGTATTTAATAAATCAGAAGGCGGCACACTGCCTACCGTTCGTCAAGATTGGATGGACAAGCTGAAGCTGCAGCAGCCGAAATCATTGGAGGATTTCTACCAAGTACTGAAGTCATTCAAGGAAAAAGATCCAGACGGCAACGGTAAAGACGACACCTATGGCTTGTCCACGGCTGGGTTATACGACATTCAAGGGTTTATGAGCGCAGCAGGCGTGAAATACAAATATGTGATTGATGCCAGTGGCAAGCGTTCGATTCCTTATGCAACAGAAGCAGCGGTTCCGATTTATGAGTGGTTTGCGAAGCTGTACAAGGAAGGTATTCTAGACCCGAACTTCGCCACCAACGATTCAGCCAAAATGAGAGAGCTCTTCTTGACGAATCGTGTTGGGATGGTCACGTACTGGGATGCATGGGTAGGTTTGTTCAATAATATGAAAAAAACGGATGATCCTAACTTTAAAGCCAAAGCAATCGCTGGGGCTGTAGGTCCAGATGGTAAAATCATGCTTCGTCGCGGCGACCCAAGTGTTTGGGGAGTTCCAGTGAATGCTGAGCATGCAGATACGGCGATTAAATTTTTAGAATTCTGGCACTCCGAGAAGGGCAACATTCTTAGCACATTAGGTATTGAAGGCAGTGATTACACCGTTAAAGATGGGAAATATACGCTAACCGATGAGGGAGTTAAACATGGTATGGACCATGGCGCTCCGTTCCCGAACAACACGAACTTTAAGAACCCGATTGGTACGCTGCCAGGCGCTATGGAAGGCCGTCAAGTTATTTTCGATAATAATGCAACGATTGAAAACTCCACCAAAGACTGGCCGAGCGCTGAAAAAATCGTTACCAATTATGCTTTCCAAGCGATGATGGGTAAACTGCCAGCAGCAGAGGCTGTGAAAAAAATGAATGATGAGCTAAAAGCAGCTAAACTAATTGACTAATGAGAGAGCGGAGGCAGGGAATAACTCCCCAGCCGCCGCTTTACTTTTCATGGATAAGGTGGGACGTCAAGTGACCGCATGGGCACGTTATCGCGTAATGTATATCATGATGATTCCCGTTGTGATTTATTTTTTGATTTTCTCTTATTACCCGCTCATTAAGGGCTTGCAAATCTCCATGCAAAACTTTCGGATTATTGGAAATCGTCCGTTCGTTGGTCTTCAGAATTACATCACGGTTTGGAACGATCCGGTATTCTGGCGCGTCTTGGAGAACACCTTAATCATCGGAGTCGGGATGCTGATAGTTGGCTTTTTTGCCCCGATTATAACGGCTCTGTCGTTAAACGAAGTGCTTAAAACGTGGTTTAAGAAGCTGACACAAATGGTTATTTACTTGCCGCATCTTTTTTCTTGGGTTGTTGTAGGAGGCATCTGGATCATTATGCTGTCTCCGGACGGAGGATTTGTTAATGATTTGTTGAAGCTGCTTGGTGCTGCTAAACCGATTCATTTTTTTGCGGAAGTCGACTATGCCCAAGCTTTAATGGTCTTAACGAACACTTGGAAGGAAATGGGTTTCACTTGCATTCTTTATTTGGCCTCTATAGTGACCATTTCCCCTTCTTTGTATGAAGCCGCGCGTATGGATGGAGCTGGACGCTGGCAGCAAATTCGTTATGTAACCCTGCCTCAGCTCATTCCGACGATGAAGGTTGTGACCTTGCTGAATATGATCGGGATGCTTCGGATGTTCGACCAAATGATCATTCTAAGTAATCCTGTTATTGCCCGTAAAGTGGATGTACTGATGACGTATACGTATCAAAAAGGAATTCTTGAGTTCAAAATGGGCGTTGCATCAGCCGCAGGCTTTCTCGTTGTATTGGCAACGCTGATCTTAGTGTTCGCAACCCGCAAACTGATTCGTTATGACGAGGAGTGAAATCGTGTTATGAATAAATCGTTGAACGGCAGAGACTTGCCCTTCCATATAGTAAACAGCCTCTTCCTGCTGCTGCTTGTAGCGACGATGATCCTGCCTATTTGGAACACCTTTGTCATCTCCATTTCCTCTAACATCTCATCCATGCATGGCGGTATTCGATTATGGCCTTCTGAGCCGAGCCTAGAGGGATACCAGACAGTGTGGCAGCGTATTGAGCTGTGGAGACCTTTCGGTTTGAATGTACTGGTGACGTTGTTGGGGACGTTTGTCCACTTGCTGCTATGTGCAATGGCTGGATATGTGCTGCTGCACAAGGGGCTGCCTGGGCGCAAGCTGATCATTAGCTTTATTTTGCTTACCATGATGGTTCCGAATGAAGCCGTGATGATCCCCCTTTACGTTGTGAATAAAGAGCTAGGCTTATTGAATTCCGTATATGCTTTGATTTTATATAGTTTGGTTTCAGGTTTCAGTATTTTACTAATGAGAAATTTCTTTGGAGCTGTTTCGTACGAAATGGCGGAATCCGCTAAAATCGACGGAGCAGGTGAGTTTCGCATTTTTTCTACCATGTATGTGCCGCTTGCTAAACCAGGATTGGCTACTGTTGCATTGTTCGAATTCGTTTCACGTTGGAATCAACTGACGCCTGGACTGCTCTATATCACCGATCAGAAAATGTTTACTTTGCAGGTAGCGCTGCGCTCACTCGTCATTCAGTCCGACTCGACCAGCAGCAACTTGTTTATGACGCCTAATGTTCGGATGGCCGGTGTCATGCTGGCCTTGATTCCATTGGTAGCTATTTATCCATTTGTGCAAAAATATTTCGTAACAGGCCTTATGGTCGGCGCTACGAAGGAATAGGGGGAGCCTATGAGCTTCGTGACGATATCTCGTTTCATTACAAGTGAGGAAGCCGATCGCTATGTGGAGGTTCCTTTTCAAGTAGCCTCAGGTATGGAACGTATTTACGTTAGCATAGAAGTGGAATCCCATGGACCCGGAGACTGCGTCATTGATCTTGGTTTAAAGGATACGGATCAAGTGAGAGGCTGGAGCGGGGGCGCGCGAACCGAGTTTTATGTGGAGCTTGAAAAGGCGACTCCCGGATATGTACCTGGGTACATGGTCAACGGGGAGTGGTGTGTGCTGCTAGGTACGTACCGGATTCCACCGGCAGGATGCACCGTCATTGTGAAGGTTGCCTGCATACCCAAGGAAGGGCGTTGGCTGAAGGGCGATCTTCATATGCATACCGTCCACAGTGATGGAGCCCTAACATTATCCGAGAATGCTCGAATTATGGAAGAGTTGGGCTGCGATTTTCTAGCAATGACGGATCATAATACGTACAGTCAAAATCTTGCTTATCCGCATGAAACGGGCGTTGTTTTAATTCCCGGTATGGAATTGACGACGAATCACGGACATGCGAACTTCTTGGGTGTTGTTAAGCCTGTGGTAGATTTCCGTGCGACTAGCTCGGAGCAGGTGCAGGAACGTATACGTGAGGCAAGATCGAATGGCGCACGCGTCGTGCTGAACCATCCCCATTGTCCGAATTGCGGCTGGGAATGGGACTGGATGGTCGATTATGATTGGGTAGAAATTTGGAACGGGCCTTGGCGGGAAGCTAACCGCAAGACTCTCGACTGGTGGCATGGGCAGCTTTGCAGGGGCAAACGCCTCATCGCCGTAGGTGGCAGTGATATGCACCGGTTTGGAAGCTACGTCAGTCATAGTTCGCCGACAACCTGGGTGTATGCATCCTCTCGAACCGTTGACGGCATACTTCAAGGTATCGATACGGGGCGCGTTTTTCTAAGCTACTCACCGGATGGTCCAGTCATGGAGTTGAGCGCAGGGAAGTATAATATGGGCGATGTAGTGCCTATAGATGCACCGGAGCGTGAAGAAAATGTAAAGCTTGTGCTGTCAGGGCTGCTTGCAGGGGATGAGGTTAAGCTAATCTCGAATCAAGGTGTCGAGCGCTCATGTATCGTTTACAATGAGCATTCGCTCGAGTTACTAGGTGAGCTGGCAGGTCGAAGTTTTTATCGGGCTGAGGTGTGGCGGTATTTTGTCGAGGTGCATGAAATGCTTCTTGCATCTGTAAGTAATCCGCTGTATATGGCATAATGCTAGCCATCCAACGTAAAAACGAGCCGCCAGAACTTCTGGGGCTCGTTTTTTTGAGAAGTCGAGGTCAGATGAACTCGACTACTTGTTCTTAAGGGCAACCGCAACCTGCGCGGCCGTTTGCGCGTTGTGATAAACGAGCGCGATGTTCGTCTCCAAGCTGCGGCCTTCGGTCAGCTGTTTGATGCGCGCTAGCAGGAAAGGCGTGACCTTCTTGCCGGTCACGTTTTGATCTTTGGCCTCAGCCAGCGCTTGCTGGATGACGCCTTCGATCTCGTGATGGTCCATTGCGGATTCCGCAGGAACCGGATTGGCGATGATGGCGCCGCCGGCAAGTCCCAGCTCCCACTTGGTGCGGAGCATGGCCGCAACCTCGGCTGCCTCATCGAGGCGGAAGTCAACACCGTAGCCGCTTTCGCGGGCGTAGAAGGACGGGAACTCGCTCGTTTTGAAACCAACTACGGGTACGCCGTGGGTTTCCAAATACTCGAGCGTGCGGCCAATATCGAGGATCGACTTCACGCCTGCGCAGACGACAGCGACGTTCGTTTGAGCCAACTCCGTCAAGTCAGCGGAGACGTCCATTGTCACTTCACCTTCGCGGTGAACACCGCCGATACCGCCGGTAGCGAACACTTCGATGCCGGCAAGCGCAGCGCCGATCATCGTTGCCGCAACAGTCGTTGCGCCGATTTTGCCGGACGATAGGATGTAAGGGAAGTCACGACGGCTAACTTTTTCTACATTAGCTGTTGTCGCGAAAGCCTCAAGCTCCTGCTCGTTCAAGCCGATTTTGATTTTGCCATCCATAATGCCAATCGTTGCTGGAACAGCGCCGTTATCGCGGATGATTTGTTCCACTTTTTTGGCCATTTCAATGTTCTGCGGATAAGGCATCCCGTGTGAGATAATCGTTGTTTCCAAGGCTACGATTGGCTTATTGTTCGCGAGAGCATCTTTCACTTCGTCGGTAAATGTCAGGTAGGATGTGTTCATAATAGGTTCAGTCTCCTTTAGTTATCGATTGTATGGTTTGTAGCAGTCGCTCTTCGGTTAGTTCACTTGCTACAGATTGATTGGTTTGAAGCGTAATATGTGCGGCAGCGAGCCCATAGGAGCATGCGTCCATAAAGGTATGTTGATGCATCACACCATAAGCGATACCAGCGACGAGAGCATCACCTGCGCCAGTTACTTCCACGACATGGGTAGGAATAGGAGGGAAGAACCGCTCGCCTTCCTCGCCAGCATACATGACACCCGCGCTGCCAAGTGTAATGATTACGTGTTTCACACCCCGTGCCTGAATAGCTCTAGCCAGCTTAGCGTAATCTTGATCGGTTTCTACCGAGGGACCAGCAAGTAATCGAGCTTCTTCCAGGTTAGGGAAGATCGCTGTAATACCATGAAGCTCCTGCGGGAGCTTTTTCGCTTTTTCGGAAGAGACGGGGTCGATGAATAGCGTGATGCCTTCTTCTTTACAGCGCTTAATTAATTCTTGGAGCGTATCCGCAGGCAAATTCGTATCGGCAATGATCAGCTGGGAAGCCGCAATATGGGACCATTTGTCCATCAAAAGCTGGGGTGTACATTTATCGTAAATTTCCATGTTGGCAAAAGCCAAAAACATCTCGCCCGTGGCATCAAGCAGCGCCGTGTAAGTCCCCGTGTTCTCGCCCTGTAGGACAATCGTTTGGCTGACGTCGACACCGCGCTTTCGTGTTTCATCAAGCACCCACTGACCAGCCTTATCGTCACCGACAACGGTTACGAGGGCAGTCCGGCAGGATAAACCAGCTAGTGTATCCGCGATATTGCGAGCCACACCGCCGCAGGACTCGGTAACCGTTACCGGATTCGAGGAGGCCAGTCGAATAGCCTGCTTGCTGGCAGCTTTACTGTCTAGGTTCGCGCCGCCGATACACATGACGGTTTGCTCATCAGATGTGACATAGGCTCGGCCTCGGATCGTACCTTTCTTGGTCAACGCAGCGATATAGCCGGCAACAGCAGATCGGGAAATGCCTATGGCACTGGCTATTTCAATTTGGGAGATGAATGGATTTTGACGTATTAGTGCTAAAATTTGCTGTTCACGATCCATGAAAAGCTCCTTTCAAACGAATAACTGCCTTTAGTTTAACGCAATCAAAAACATATGTCTATAATATAAACAAATGTCCATAAACAATTTAGCGAAACAGAAAAAAGCCTTCCCCTAAACCGGGAACAAGGCCTCTTTAACCAACCTTCACATGTCACTTTAAGAAGTCCGGGAACGTTTGCCGAGTCCAAGCAGTCCGATTAAACCAAGCAGTCCTAGGTAATTCCACCAAGGCGAAGCTTTGTCGTGCGCTCCGTTTGCTGCCTGGGTATGGACCTTTAAAGCCTTCATCGAAGTAGGCGGTGTAAGCCCATATCCAGCCGCATGACTGTTCATGCTGCCCGTTTTACGCAAATTAGCATCCGCGCCAGGCATGCCGAACGGATTCGTGTCAAAGAACGTCGGTGAGCCTTGTTTGGCGGCTTCCCAACTATCTACTTGCGAAATCATTTGCTGGTTAGGGGAATGCATACGATAGTGATGTGCCCCAAGGAGAGCCGAGATTGACAAAAAAGAAATCAGACCCAGCTTCATAAATCTGGAAACCATGATCCATACCTCCAAGACTTGTTGAATTGGTACTGTAAGTGTAAGTATGGATATATTCCCCTAAGAGCAAGAACTTATGCTTTTTTCTGTAAAATGAGAAAAACCGCTGTTCCCCAATTTGGGAAACAACGGTTTCATTGGTATTACTTCGTAACTGTCACTTGTACGGTCGTTCTCATGTTGGAATACGTGACCGTAATTCTAGCAGACCCTTTGCCGGTTGCTCGAATGATACCATCCTTCACATCAGCAATCATGATGTTCGACGATGTCCATAGTGCAGGTTTGGTTACATCTTCTTCGGACCCGTCTGTGTAGGTAGCCAACGCCTCAATCTGAGCCGTTTTGCCTTCTTGCAGCTCGATTTTGACGACATCTGTTTTCAAATATTTCAGTGAATCGATTTCCACGGGAATAGCGACCATTTTGCCGCCGAAGGACCCGGTGATCGTTGTTTTTCCTGAACCAGTAGCAGTGAAAAGCCCATTCGTAACAGTTCCAAGTTTATAGGCCATGACTTTCCATGTTGCTGTTTCCGTGACATCTTTGGTAGTGCCGTCAGCTAAAGTAGCGGTTAATTTCACTTGTACTTGCTCGCCGCTTTTGGTGACGATGAAAGATTTATCAGCGACTAGTGTCTGAATCACGCCGATTTCAACCGGAATGGATACACTTTTACCGCCATAAGTTGCGGTTATGGTTGCTTTACCTCGGGAAACCGATGTTACAACACCTTTGGATACTGACGCGATGGTGGTGCTGCTTGATTTCCACTCAGCCTCATTAGTTACAATGCGTGCTGCACCGCTAGCATCTGTAGCCGTCAACACGATAGATCTTGTTTCATTCAAGTCAAAAACTAAATTGGTAACATTCGCCGATAGATCGCTTGCCATATCGACAGTGACCGAAATTGTAACTGTCTTGCTGTCCAGCTGCGCGGTCAGGGTCGTTTCTCCTGAAGCTACAGCTTTTACTTTACCTCCGTCAACAGTGGCTGCTTTGAGATTACTGCTTGTCCAGATGACATCTGCGGCTGCATTGCTATTCTTGGTATCATCGGTATATATAGCTTCTGCTGTTAAAGTAACGGAATCGCCTTTTTTCATAACTAGCTTTTCTTGACTGACCGTCAAACTTTTCAGTACGCCAACCGATACTTGAATACTAGTTGTGCGTGTACCGTATTTCCCTGTAATCGTTGCAGTGCCGGTTGAAATCCCTGTGATTTCACCGCCCCGTACTTCGGCGATATCTTTGGAGCTGGTCGTCCATTCTGCCAGGGATGTAACATCCAATTCTCTGTTATCTTTGAAATAAGCGGTTAACGTGACTTTGTCGGACCCGCCTTTTTGTAAATTAACAGCTTTTTTACTTGCTTTGATGGTCGTAGGGATATCGACTTCGACTTTGGTTGTCGTAGTCTTGCCGCCGTATTTAGCGGTTACCGTGGCTTCACCGGATTTATAAGCTTTAACTAAACCCTTACTTACAAATGCAACGGCGTCGTTATCCACGCTCCAAGTCGCGCTATCTGCGATGGTATTGTCGCTCGTACCATCGGCATAAGTAGCCGTCAAAGTAAGGGCGGGAAGCACTTGACCTACTTGCATAGAGAGCAGGTCGGTACTAACGACTAAACGGCGAGGAACTTCAACATCAACGTTAGCTGTAACTACTTTATCACCGTATTTGGCATAAATCGTCGCTTCACCAATGGATATGGCAGTCAGCTTACCTTTGGTAACTTGGACGATATCTTCATCACTTGAAGCCCATTCAGCGCGATCTGTAAAGTTAACGGGTGTAGCGCTGTCGATGTAGGTAGCTTCTAATTTCAGATCTTTAATTGCATTTTTCTTCATTAAGACATTTGGTTGATCTAATGTGAGTTTCAATGTACTGTCCACATCAACTTTAACCGTTGTCGATTTAGTGCCGTATGTAGCAGTTAAATTAGCTGTACCTACACCGTAACCTTTAACGGAACCATTAATGACATCAGCAACGTTCGGTTTGTCAGTGGTCCATACTGCTTTAGCGGAGATATCAGCGTTTGTACCATCTGGGTAGGTAGCGTTCAGTACGATTGGTTCTGTTCCATTAAGCAGTAAGGATATACTGGATTTCACAGCATCAATACGTCTTACAATTTCAACATCGACTGGCAATGTCAGGGATTGATTCATATATTTAATCGTAATCGATGCACTGCCGGGATTTTGTCCCTTCACTAAACCATTCGTTACGGTCGCAATGGAGCTCGTATCGACGGTGTAATCAGCCTTGCTCGTTACATCTTCGGACGTGCCGTCGTCGTAAAAGGCTGTAATCTTAACTTGATCAGTCGCATTAAGGCGGAGAGCCAGGGACTGTTTATCTTTGGTTAATGATTTTACCTTTTTGCTAACATCGACGTTAACGATTACGGTCTTACCCATATACGTGGCAGTTATCACGGCCTTGCCTTCTTTTTTGGCGGTTACCACACCCGCATAGACGGAGGCAATATCGGTCGAACCGGAATTCCAATCGGTTTTGACGGTTGCATTCTCGGTAGAGCCGCTTACGAAGATGGCGGTGGCCGTCAGATTGGCTGTATCTCCGACTTGCAAAGCAAGTTCGTTTTTATTCAGGACGAGCTTAGAAATCTCATCAGCTGCAAAAGCGGTTCCTGTCACTAAGGATTGAGTAGCTAGAATAAAAATAAATACCAAGGATAACCACTTACTGTGTCTAGACTTCATTTCTCTCGTTCCCTCCATTGTTGTTCCTCTACGATTTATAAATTGAAAATTATGGAACGCTACTATTATCGGAATATAGAGGGTTAAAATGAATAGTTGTCATAATAAATACCCAAATACATCCATCGAATCATAGTTTCAAGTTCCATACTTGCCAGCAAGTTTATGCCCCACGCCCTTCCCATTTGATGATCATAAGGATTACAGATGAATATAAGTTAAACCTATGTAATTGGTAAAAATTACTTAAGCTTAGACGAGAGGCTGTAAACAAAGGTTGCAGCAAGTTATTATTCTTTACAAAGGCAGGCTTAGGCCAGAAAAAAGAATTTTCCCAAAAGTAAAAGGGTGCAAAAAACAAAAAAATGAGGTGGCAAGGTTATTCTTGCCTTCTCATTTTTTGTTTTGTCTCGATTGCAAGGGAAAGTCTCACCGGACCTTTAATTAGGGGAACGTCGATTCGTTATTTTGGGAAATCTGCGATAGAAATCGAAATAGAGGAACATGAGAACGCTATTTGCTCAAAATGAACAATCCGGAGGCATAAAAACGATAAATAGCGCATCGTAGTTCCTCTTCCTCATGAATTCGGGTGTTTTTCGTCCAAATAGCGGATCGACGTTCCCTCGGGTAAACCCTGATCGCCATAACTTGGTAAAGTAAATGAGAGATTACATCCAAAAATGGCTTAGTGGGAAAACCTCTTTACTACTTTGTGGATCCGCCATTTCCATCCGACTAAGATCGTTTCACGACTTTGAAATTTTCCTCAAGGAGCAGCCAGTTTTGCGGAAATTTAAGACCAAGCTTCCAGTAACTAATCCCGCGTAAGCCAAGCTCCTTCAATAAGCGGAATTTCGCTTGAATCGAGCGCGCGTCCTCGAACCAGACGGTGTGTTCCTTGCCAGCATCGTCCCAGTAGTTAAAATGCGGGGCTTGCGCCGTGTAATCGTATAGGATCTGCGCATTATACTTGCGGGCGAGATCAATAGCCGCTTGCGGAGAGACAGCCTTAGCAAAGGCGCCGCCTTTGACATAGGGCAACGTCCAGTCGTAGCCGTACAGATTTTGACCCATCATGACTTTGGAAGCGGGCATCTCGCTAATGGCATATTCCAGCACTTTGCGCACGGGTCCGATGGGGGAGACGGCCATAGGGGGGCCACCGCTGTAGCCCCACTCGTACGTCATGATGACAACGAAATCGACGATTTGGCCATGCGCTCTGTAATCATGCGCAGAGTACCAGGCGCCGACTTGAGCGGCGCTTGTTTTCGGCGCGAGTGCCGTAGACATTAAATAACCTTCTTGATGGAGTTGTGTCGCGGCTTTACGTAGAAAGCGATTGTAGGCATCACGATCATCGGGGAACAGATGCTCAATGTCAAAATGGATATCGCGGAATCCATATTGCTTGGCAGTGCTTTTAATAGTCTGAAGCAGATGATTCTGAACGGTTTCGTCGGTGAGGATGATATGTCCGAGCTCAGCGCTGAATTGGTCATTCTCGAGATTGGTCACAACCATCATCAAGGTGACGCCATGCTGTGAGGCAATCCCACGAAGATCATCCAGTGGAGGGGCTTGGAGGGTGCCGTCCCGTTTAATACGGAAGCTGAATGGAGCTAAGTACGTAAGATGAGGGGCTGCTTCCTTGGCGGATTGAATGAGAACGGGCGATACGTCAGACCCGCGAGGCTCTAAATAGGCATTCACTTCTGCTTGCGTACGAGGGGTTGGCGGAATATAGAGACGAAAGCCTACAGGTAAAGATTGATACAAGGTTAGTCTATTGACGGAGGCGAGGGTTTGCAGGTCGATTCCGAGTTTTCGGGCAATCAGATAGAGCCCTTCACCGGGCTGTACCCAGTAGAACGAGCCAACAATCGGAATGACCAATGCCTGTCCGATGACCAGGGATTGGCTGGGGGTCATTTCATTGGCTGATGCGATCGTATCTACTGACACTCCATACGTTTGCGAAATGCGGTATAACGTCTGTCCCTTCTGGACAACGTGGATTTGCATAGGGGTTCCTCCCTTTCTTCGTAAGCAAAGGCGTTACATGCGAGCCTACTTTTTCCTTTACCTTATTCGAAGAGAAGGAATTGGGTGTATGTCTATTGGAAAATGTCTGCTGGAAAAAAATCGAAGAACTCGATTGACATCATGCCTCGCTGCGGCAGAAGAATCGAGCTCTTGCAGTAAAAGCTATAGACCTTGCTGCCTCAGGAGCTGAGCGCTTAGCACCGGATGCGAGATAGGGAAGTGGTGAGCAGCCGCTATCTCCACCGTGCGCGCGGAGCGAAAGCGCTCCGGCAGACGGTACATCTGATCCTGGGTTCCCCACAGGATCGATGTTTGATGAAGCAGCCGCGCATCGAGCTGCTTCAGTGTGAAGCTCTCTGCGCGCGTCAGCGCAGAGAGGGTCTCCGCAGTCGTCTTCCGCACACGCGGCGACTGCAGCTCGGCCAGGACATAAGTGACATACGCAGGCGGTATGTCACTTATGTCCGTGAAGCAGCTCTGCGCCAGCAGCTGCTTCCGTAAGCTCGCCGCGCGCAGCATGCGCAGCGCGGCTTCGTTGATTTGCGCGCTACGGTACCTCCGCGCAGCGCTGTGCAGTGCAGGCTGCAGCAGATGCAGCCTGTGGATCTGTTCCGGTACGCGAGCGTAGGCGTGGGCGGCGAGCAGTCCGCCCAGTGAGTGCCCCACGAGCGTAACCGGGGTCTCGAAAGACCGAATCGCCCGGACAAGCGATTCGATATGCCCTTCTATCACGTCCGCACCGTGGTGATAGGGCGAACGGCCAAAGCCTGGGAGATCGACCAGGCAGACGGAAGACTCAGGGAATTGCTCGGCCAGCGGAAGCAAGCAGTCTGCTCCGCTTAAAGTGCCATGAACGAACAGGATCGGAGGCTTTCCCTTGTCTGATCCCACTCGTTCCAGTGTGGCCAAAGGCCCTCTTTTACCCCGTATATATCCATCTGCCTGAGGGTGGGAATGAACGAGACGAAAGTCGAGATCCGAGATGGTATGGGGCATAATCGAGGCGTTAATCGCGTGCCCCAATCCGTACTTTCTCTGCATGTCTTGTGCGGCAGTTAGGGGATAGACATGATTAACATCCACGATGAAATCGAGGGATTCCTTAGGAATTCCGATTTTCCGTCCAAGAGGACTCCCCAGAATCTTTGACAACCATTTAGGTGAGATCGCTCCCCATGGTTTACTGACACGAAGTTCCTTGGCTATGCCTGACACGAGCTCTGTCATCGAGGGACTTTGCTTCTTCTCATCCAGTAAGTAGTAGGTTTGACTAACGGGATTCGATTCCTTCGCTAGAGCGCTAATGAACTCAGCAGCGTGATCAACATGAAAGAGAGGCAGCCAATGGGAGTTACCGCCGGGTGTAATACTCATCAACCTACGCGCGGTGGCCTGTACGAGAATACCGAGCCCGCCTGTTTGCGGGGTATCCCCATTCTCTGAGCTGCCAATAAGAACGCTTGGATGGACGACAGATAGAGGAAAGTTTAGCTGCTTCGCTCCTTGGCGAATGCGCAAATCAGCTAGAAATTTCATGAGCTCGTAAGGAGATTCCTTCTCTAAACTAGCGATGATAGGTGCTGGATTGTGGATATTATCAGCTGTAAAGGGACTTTTGAAGCCGACTAGATGGATGAAATGCTGCAGACCCTTGCGCTTATGAATTTGCGATGCCAAACTTAGCAATTCCTCGGCGGCTTGCAGGAAAACCGCACGGGCCTCGGCCTCCCCGATCCGAATATCCATCGGTCCACCTGCGTGAATGATGACATCTGCCGTTAGCACTGACGCCATGTCAGGCGCGCTTAATCCAAGGCCGGGTAAGCTTAAATCTCCTATAACCGGGAAAATTCGCTCATTTCCCACACTAGTTTCCCTCTGACCATCACCGCTGAGCCCGCCTAATTGCTTGCGGATCTGCTCCCATCGAGCTTTGGAGCGAACGAGCACCGAAACGGTATGATCCTCACGGAATAGCTGCTCTAATGTTTGTGTTCCTATGAAACCTGTACCGCCTGTGATGAAAATATGAGTCATCTTAATTGCCCGCCCTTCATTGTTATTTTAGTACTAATTGGTACTAGTTGTGATTAAAAAAATTACTTTAGCAACAAGGCTAAAGTAGAAAGAGTTTGATCCAACATAGCTGGATCTTCGTTTGCATGCTGCAGGAACAGCCCGCCTTCAATCGTCGATACGATCAATTGAGCCGTGGCTTTTGTCGGCAGAGTGGATGAAAACTCCTTGTTATGAACACCCTCGATGAGCAGGGCTTCCACCGTAAGTATTTGGTCCCTGAAAAAAACGCTCACTTTCTCCCGCAGTACATCTGCATCAAGCGGCATCTGTGTGTAGAGCGTGAGAAACGGGCATCCGCCTAAGGAAGTCCATTCAAGTCCTGTCAGCACTTGTAGGAGAGCAGTGAAACGCTCCTGCACACTTAACCCCGAACGTGACACGGTCTCCTGGATCATCTCGTTATAGGTGTGAATAAGTTGTTCGAGAATTGCGGTCAACAGGTCTTCTTTGCTTTTGAAATAATAATAAATATTGGTTTTAGACACTTTACTCACGGCAACGATTTCGTCCATGCTGGTTGCTAAGTAGCCTTTGGTCAGGAACAAATCCGTTGCCACTTGAATCACAAGATCACGGTTGGTTAATTTTTTTTGTTTTTTCATGAATAGTACTATACGGTACTAAAAATCAATTGTCAAATCCGAAATGTATATCTTACATGCGAAAGAAGATAATAGCATTATTGGAAACTGATTTATAAGGATGCTGCACATGAGAACCAAGCCTCGCCGTCAGATTGCATTCGTCAGTGTATTAGGCATTACTCAATTGCATTTGCGCAATCCCTTCATTATTGTATGGTGGGCCGCAGCCTTTCCGGGCTTTGGTCATTTATTGCTATCCAAGTATATTCGCGGCTTTATCCTTATTGGATGGGAAATGCTCATTAATTCCCAGATGCATTTGAATGAAGCGATCGTATACACCTTTACTTGTCAATTCGAACGAGCCAATGAGGTGCTGAATATTCGGTGGATGTCACTCTATGTGCCTGTATATTTATTTGCCATTTACGATAGCTATCGAACTACCGTGGATATGAATCATCAATTTATTTTGGCCAAGCGGGAAAAAGCCCCGATGGATTGTTTTAAGATGAGCAGTATGGAAATTAACTATTTAGATAAACGCTCGCCATGGCTATCGATGGTTTGGTCCCTGTTAATGCCGGGAATGGGACAGCTTTACGCCCACCGGATTATCAATGCTTTTTTTATACTGGTGACCTGGATTTCGCTTTCTTATTTGTCCCATTTGCTTGAAGGAATTCACTATTTACTCATGTGGGACTTAACACAGTCCGCCCGTGTAGTAAGTATGCATTGGCTTATATTTTTGCCTTCTCTATATGGTTTTTCCGTCTACGATGCTTATGTAAGTACAGTTGAATATAACAAGCTGTTTGATCACGAGCAGATTTCCATGCTGCAAGAGAACTATCAGCCTCCCCAATTTCCATTTCCTAAATCTTCGCTTCGAAAATGAGGGTTACACCATGCATGTAATAGCATCATTTGAACATTCGATCTACTTGGAGCTGGCGATCACTGCTCTTGAAGAAGCGGGTATTCCAAAGGAGCACATTTATGCTGTTTCTTTGCAGGGGAGACCCCATAAACCGAAGATGTTCGATACGATCCATCGTTCCGATGGCGTTAGTTTATTTGATGCGGGGACAGCCTTGGCAACGGCGTTCACGGTAATTGGCTCTACCTATGGCTTTATTTTAAAAGGTGGGGCCATTCTTTGGGGCCTTATTGGCGCAGCCGTGGGGTTCATCATTGGGGTTATCATTGATATCGTTCATAAAAAAAAGAAGAAGGGGAATCTCCCGTCCCGGAACAAAATAACCGAAGTTATTGTGCTCGTCGCTTGCGAACAAGAGGAAACGAAGCAAATTCAGGGTGTCTTCTGGGAGCATCATGCCTTTGGTGTAGCTATTTGTGATTGAATTTTGGTTGCGCAAAAACAGGATAGATTCATGCCGAGTTAATGCCTTCTCAACGCGCGCGTTATAGCACCGTCGCATAGCGGTGGTCAACCCCGAACGGGTTATTTTTGAAATAGTTGGATCAGAGAGGAGGCGAAGCTTACCTCTATTTAGCATGTTTAGTCATGCAATTTGCTGAGTTGAGTGAGATTGTGGGGAGAATGCCTAATCATTTGGTTAGTGACTATGGGTTGGAGTTGTTTGTAATTGAGTGGGATTGTGCGGATACGTGCGTAATCATTTGGTAAGTGAATATGCGTTGTAGTTGTTTGTGATTGAGTGAGATTGTGGATACGTTCATAAACACTCAGTAAGTGTCTATGCGTTCTTGGCGCTGGTGGTTTGTTTGATTGTCTTGTCTTGTCTTTCTCTGGTCTTGTCTTGTCTGGCTTATCTAGGTTATGTGGTTATTTGTTTAATGTTTGTTTAGTTGAAATAGAGAATTAAGCAGCCAAGTTGTACAACGTGCAACAATTTCTTTGATTCTGCTTAGTAAGCTAAGAATTGTTGTATGTTGGAGTCAATTTCATAATAAAGTCCGATTTTCCAAGTATGGATTCGGGAGAAATGCAGTTGAATAAGAGCCTTTAGAGACTGCTATTTCTTCATTTCCAGCGTATTTTGTAAAAATAAGAGTCCGTAAATAAGAGCCTTTAGAGACTGCTATTTCTTCATTTCCAGCGTATTTTGTAAAAATAAGAGTCCGTAGAGGCTCTTATCCGTCAAGTAAAGTKTGAWCTCRGGAGAAAAGCAATCGGATAAGAGCCTTTAGAGACTGCTATCTCTTCATTTTCACCGTATTATGTAAAAATAGAAGTCCCTAAAGACTCTTAACGTTCAAATGAAGTGTGGATTCGATAGAAATATCGTCGGATAAACCTTAAGGAGCTAATTTCACTATTAAAGCACTATTTTCCCACAAGGAGCCATAATATCTTGGGTAGGTGACTGTTTTTGAATGCGCTATAAGTCCTTATGTAGCAAGGGTTTTGAATTACGAAATTGACTCTGTTGTACAACAATTCGTCCGTTTTAGAGGCTAAAGAGCTGCTTTTGGCTGAAATTTCTGTATTTTTTGCAACATTTCCATAGAAAATGTGGATTAACTTGCAAAATGTTGTACAATGTACAACATTTCCCGGTACGAAGCAAAATGATGCTTAAACTATATATAATCACATAGAAGGTCTCTATGCGTTTTTGGTGACGACTGGTTTGTTTGGATGTCTTGTCTTGACTTGTCTTTGTCTTTGTCTTGTCTTGTCTTTGTCTTGTCTTGACTTATCTTGATTTGACTTGATTTGACTTGACTTGTCTGGTTTATGTGGTTATTTGCTTGTTTATAGTTTATTTAGTGGAAATAGAAAATTTGGAGGCAAGTTGCACAACGTACAACAATTTCCTTGATATCTTCTCTACAAGCAATAGATGTTGTAAATAGGCCTTAGGCGGCACAATGTGTTTAACATCAACCTCTGCAGCACTCGCTCTCTCAACGCGCGAGAATCCTTGGCGCCGTTGTAGCACAACCGCGTGGCGGTGGTCAACCCCAATAAAGACGATGCAAGCCGTGTTTTAGGATGCAAGAGCATTTGGGTACTATTGGTAAATAGTACTATCTGCGATGGGAGCTATCTCGTATACTAAGAACAAAAGCAAGAGCAAAACACTAAAGCGTTGCGGCAGCAACCACAGGGGGCTTTCTGAGATGATGGATCATCGGAGACGGAATACGACAGCATTTACTTTTATGGCATGGGCATCTTTCATTGGGGCGTTTCTGGCGATGTTCATCGGGATTTATACATTGGAAGAATCACTGAGTGTCAAAGGTTACTTCGCAGTTTGCGCGTTATTCCTCACGATGTCAGCTTTTGTCTTACAGAAGGTTATTCGTGATAATTTGGAGGATGGCTACGGTTCACGCAAACGCAATACAGCTGCTTTCACCTTCTTGGCATGGAGCTCATTCGCTCTAGCGCTTCTGGGTATGTTTATTGGGATTATTAACCTGGAGCAGTTGCTTTCTGTAAAAGGTTATTACGCTGTTACGGCCTTGTTCCTGACGATGTCTTCCTTTGTTCTCCAGAAAACGGTACGTGACAACAACGATGATGAGCTCCTGCAACCGATCGAAAATAAATTAGAAAATAAATTCGAAGAGCTGTAGCACACAGCGCTTTGCCAAGAAGTTTAGTTCATGATTGATGAACTAAGCTTTTTTCAATTTTTGCCTATATGACTAAAAGGATGGCAGGAACACGAAAGATGTTGCTATAATGTCGTCAAGGGATTGGCCACTACTAAGATATAGGGGTAAATGAGATGAGATCATGGAGTCGACTTTTACTAAGCATTAACCGCAGCTTCAGGGTAAAACTGATTCTCAGCTTATCCGTCATCATTTTGCTGACGTTCGGCATAACGGGTTATTTAACGTATCGCTATAACTTGACACTGTTTGAAGAAGAAATCAGTAAGCAGTTTTCGAGTACGAACGAAGAAGCACTGGCGAAGATGGACCTGAAAGTACAGGAGGTTGTACGGATCTCACAAACGGTCGTATTTAATCCTGAAATCGAAAAGGTCATCACACGGATCAATTCGAGCGAAGATTCCGATCCTTTTAATCTGTATTACAACAAAAAGCAAATCGAAGAACAGATATTCCAGATCAAATCCGATGCGCCATATATTACCGGTATGTACTTGTATGACCTCAAAGGGAATCCTTCTTATTTCAGCTATACCACCTCGGCCATTAACACGCCGAATGAGAGCGTATTCAGCACAATTCGTTCCAAAATCAACGACACCTATGGGGATCTCGTTTGGATTAACATGCCATTGTCATCCTCCGTGGAGCCAAGCGGGTTCAGAAACACAATCATTGTGGCCCGATGGATGAAAAATAGCGCTTTGAACACGTATGGTGTGCTCGTGATGGCTTTTGACGAATCGTTCTTCTCAGGTTCTCTCAAGGAACTGACGAAGAATGGAGAGGGCGAAGTCTATTTGTTCAACAAGAATAATGAGCTGTTATTTAGCAATTCGCCGGAGAGCACGATAGATAAACAGGAACGCCTGAAAAATTTGAATCAAACTCAGATTATGGATCAGCATTTGTTCGTTCAAGGACAGTCGAAAGTGACTTCCTTCAAGCTAGTTAGCGGCACTTCGCTTACGGCTATTCAAAGCAAGAATCGGGATTTATTTCAGAAAATCGTATACTCTGGCCTGGTCAGCATTCTTCTCACCAGTGTGTTGATCGTACTCTCTACGGGAAATCTGCTGCGGCCGCTCAAGGATTTGCTGCAGGGTCTGCGCAAAGTAAGATCTGGCGATTTCGATACGCGCATTGAGATTCGAACCAAAGATGAGCTGGCCTATATCGGAGAGAGCTTTAACGCAATGGCGGAACAAGTCGGAAGGCTGATCAAGGAAGTGTATTTGACGCAATTAAGTGAGAAGGAAGCAGAGCTTAAAGCGCTGCAGGCTCAATTAAATCCACATTTTTTGCATAACATGTTTAACGAAATTTATTGGAAGCTATATCTGCAAGACGAGGTCGAAACAGCGGCCTTGATCGCGGCCATATCTGAGATGCTCAAGTACTCGTTGATGCCTGTGCGTACCCTAACCACTGTGGGAGAAGAACTACAGCAAATCCGAAACTATTTGAAGGTACAGAAGGAGCTCTTTGAAACGGACTTGGAGACGATCATTCAAGCGGATGATGACGTTCTGAATGGCCAAGTTATGCGGTCTCTTCTACAGCCATTGGTCGAAAATGTGTTTATGCATGCCTTTCGCAACAAAGTGTCGCATAAGGTGCTGTTGATTAAAGCGAGCAGTCGAGATGGCTTTCTTGAGATTGAAGTAACGGATAATGGCTGCGGTATGGACGAAGTGGCCATTTCGCAAATACTAGGCTTCCAAGGCTCCTCTTTGCCGCAGCGTTCAGATGGGCGAGAAAGTCTCGGGGTTCGCAGTGTTGTTAGGAGAATCGAGCTGGTGTATGGCTCGCCTTATCGTTTGGAAATCAATAGCGTGATCGAAAGCGGTACCACTATGCGTCTTGTTTTGCCTTTTGTAAACAACGTCGAGACAGGAGGTTCAGCAGCATGAGAATCGGGAGAGTATTAATTGTGGAAGATCAGCCGAATTTTCGAAAAGGGCTAATGAAGATGTTAGAAGGCAGAGAATTAGGCTGGGAAGTGGTTGGCGAAGCTAGCAACGGGCAGGATGCATTAGCAATGCTGGACGAGCTTAAGCCTGACTTGGTGTTGACCGATATCCGAATGCCCATCATGGACGGGATCGAATTCGTAGGGCATTTGCGGCAGAACTATCCCGACATGCTTGTCATCATTTTGACGGGCTACAAAAATTTTGAGTATGCACAAGCGGCCGTTCGACATGGTGCGTTGGATTTTCTGACCAAACCATGCACGGAACAGGATGTTCGTCAGGTGATGAATAAGGCATCCGAGCGGTTCTATGTAAAATATGCCCAGCAGCAGAAACAGGAAGTGCAGCTGCGGCTCCAGCAAGATCAGGAGCTTCGATCGGCCTTGCTGGACTTGCCTTATGAGAAGAGCACAGCAGCAAGGCTAACCGATGGTCTGGCTGGCAAGGAGCTGTGGCTTCTGCAAATGAACAGCGAGGATTTGGCAAATAAGGCGTATGGGAAAAGCGACATGAGCCTGCTGCAGTTTGCGTTCTCCAATATCGCCCAAGAGCTGCTGAATGGAGCGGGGGTTGAGGCGCAGCTGCTATTAGTGGAGCATGACAGCTTTGTACTGGTTTCGGCACAACATGGTGTCGAGGAGAGCTTGCAAGAAGCCATTCAAAATGCTTCCTTCGAGTATTTGAAAATTCGCTTGCATATGATTTCCATGGGGATCGGCCCTTCTGCTAATGAGTTAGCGGATTTGTATAACTTGACCAAAGGGATTGTCTCCGGACCTGTTGCCAGCCTTCCTGAGAGTGGAAGTGAAATAGGATCCGGGATTATGCTGTCGCTTAACCAGGCGAGGGTTAGAGAGATGGAAGTTCAACTGATGTCTGCCATTCTGGTCGGTCAGGAGGACAGTCTTCAGCTTCTTTTGGATCGGGTGCTTGCAGAGCTGCCTCTTTCGTCGCCAGAGGAAATGCGAATTGGGGCGTTATCACTCTCCATTGCTTTGCTTGGAACGATACAGAAGCAATTTGATCCCGATGATAACAATGCGCTAGCCAGGATTCCTAACGAAATGCCGCAAACGCACTGGACCTCTGAAGAAGTCCTTCATTGGGCTGCCGAGCAAGTGAAGAGCTTCCAGCAGCAATTTAACAACTGGCAGGCGGCCAAAAGTGACAATCTGATCGAGAGAGCGGTCAAGTACATTGAGGAGCACTACAATGAAGAATGCCGCTTGACCGATGTGGCCTCGCATATTCATTTAAATCCAAGCTATTTCAGCGTTGTATTTAAGAAAGCAACAGGGGAAAGCTTTACACGCTTCGTTACCCGTTTCCGTATGGATAAGGCGGCTTTGCTGCTCCGAAATACCGATATGAAAATATTCGAGATCGCTTCTGCCATCGGGTTTGATGAGCCGAATTATTTTACGAATGTCTTCAAACAGCAGTTCCAAATGTCACCCAAGGAGTACAGGAATGGCAGAGCGACACCATAAGGTTAAAAGCTTCAGGATGTCACTATGCCATTGCCATTTCTTGGTCCATGGATTTTTTTTGTAAAAGGCATTGCGGTCGAAAACAATATGTTGTACTATCGGATTAAGCGCTTAACCTTGTGAGATTAAGCGCTTAACCTTTATCGTGAAAGGAAGATGGTCATGAGTACGATTCGACTAACGATGGCACAAGCGCTGCTGCGTTTTCTGGACCAACAGTATGTGTCTGTGGATGGACAAGAGACCAAGTTTGTACGTGGTGTCATGGGGATTTTCGGTCATGGCAATGTGACAGGACTTGGAGAAGCCTTGGAACGAAGCGCAGGAGACCTTACTTATATACAAGGCAAGAATGAGCAGGGGATGGTACATGCCGCTGCGGCTTACGCTAAGCAGCAAAACCGTCTGCAAATCTATGCCTGCACGACATCGATTGGACCTGGTGCTCTGAATATGGTGACCGCCGCGGCAACAGCGACAGTCAACCGGATTCCGGTGCTGCTGCTGCCAGGAGACAATTTTGCCACAAGACAGCCAGATCCAGTGCTTCAGCAGCTTGAGGTTGTGGGTGATTATACCATATCGGCCACTGATCCTTTCAAATCAGTCAGTAAATATTGGGACCGAATTGTTCGCCCAGAGCAGTTAATGAGCGCGGCTGTACAGGCGATGCGAGTGTTAACAGACCCTGCAGAAACAGGTGCGGTTACCCTAGCTTTACCTCAAGATGTGCAGGCTGAGGCGTACGATTATCCGGAAGCCTTTTTCGATAAGAAAGTCCATTATCTAGATAGACGTCCACCAGCAAGAGAAGCGATGAATCGTGCTGTGGCCTGCCTGGTAGGCAAACAGCGTCCGTTGATTATTGCAGGCGGCGGGGTCCTTTATGCAGATGCGACGAAAGAATTAATGGAATTTGCAGCTGCCTTTGGGATTCCTGTAGCAGAAACGCAAGCAGGTAAAAGCTCGTTGCCTTGGAACCATCCGCTGAATGTTGGCGCTATCGGTGTTACGGGCGCACTCGCAGCGAATGTGCTGGCAAAACAAGCGGACCTGATTATCGGCGTAGGGACGCGGTATTCCGACTTTACAACGGCATCGAAATCGGCTTTTGCGAATCCGAAGGTACAGTTTATTAATATAAATGTCAGTGGGTTTGACTCTTCGAAAATGAGCGGAATCAGCATTACGGCTGATGCGAAGGAAGCGTTAAGCGCTCTGAAAGATGCTTTGACGGCGCAGCACTATGTTAGCGGTTACGAGAACGGTTACATAGCTTCTTTGAAAGCAGAGTGGGATGGCGAGGTTGACCGCTTGTACAATGCGGAATGTGAAGAGGGCTTTGCCCAAACTCGCGCGCTTGGGGTCATTAATCAAACGATTGATCCTTCAGCTGTCATTGTTTGCGCAGCGGGAAGCCTGCCGGGGGATTTACACCGCTTATGGCGATCATCGGAGCCTAAAACCTATCATATGGAATACGGCTTCTCCTGCATGGGCTATGAAGTTAGCGGTGCTTTCGGGGCAGCGTTGGCTGAGCCGAATCGCGAGGTCTATGCCGTGGTCGGTGATGGAAGCTACCTGATGCTGCACTCTGAGATGGTCACAAGCCTGCAAGAGGGCCGGAAATTTACTGTGCTGCTGTTCGATAATCATGGCTTCCAATGCATCCATAATCTGCAAAGGGGTCACGGCAGCGACGGGTTCGGGAATGAGTTCCGATATCGTGAAGCCGCTACGGGCAAGTTGACAGGCGGATATATGCCAATTGATTTCGCAGCGCATGCTCGCAGCTTAGGCGCGAAGGCTTACAAAGCAAACACTCCTGAAGAACTAAAGGAAGCGCTGCTTAAAGCGAAGGATGAAACAGTCACGACGCTGATCGAGATTCCTGTTGTTCCGGGAACCAACACACAGGGGTATGAATCCTGGTGGCAGGTAGGTGTTCCTGAAGTTTCCGAGAGCGAGAAAGTGATTGCAGCGCACGAAGAGATGAAGAAAAATATACAAGCGGCGAGACCCATTTAACGATAAAGGGGAGAGAACGTATCTATGAAAGATCTGCCATTTAAGCTAGGTATCCATCCAATTAATTGGGTGGGAGAAGACGTCAAAGAACATGGCGCGGATACCACATATGAGCAAATTTTAGATGATATTCAGGCGTTGGGGCTGAAAGGTACCGAGATGGGCCGCAAATATCCGACCGATATTGCCGTACTGAAGCAGGAGCTGGATAAGCGGGGGATAGGCCTCGTGTCACAGTGGAAATCCGTGCTATTCTCTGATCCTGCTTACAGGGATGAGGAACTGAGAGCCTATAGGAAACACGCTGAGTTTCTCAAAGAAATGGGCAGTACGGTCATCAGCACAGCAGAAGTTGGGGGCTCTCTTCACTTCGACCCGCGCCGCTCCCCGAACGAGAAGGAAGTTATTCGTCTGGATGAAGCCGGCTGGCAAAGCTTAGCAGAAGGACTAAACCTTGCAGGAGCCATCGCGCAGGAGTACGGTTTGAAGTTGACGTATCACCACCACGGTGGAACGGTAGTTGAAAGTCCGGAGGAAATTGATAAGCTGATGGAGCTTACAGATCCTTCGCTCGTATACCTGCTCTTCGACACCGGTCATGCCTATTATGGCGGGGCGGACCCACTCACTGTGCTGCGCAAGCACGAAAAGCGGATTGCTTATATCCACTTGAAGGATATTCGGCAAGCCGTATTAGATGAAGCTCGCGCTGAACAGGTCGATTTCGTGACTTGTATCCGCAAAGGGGTGTTCACCGTTCCTGGTGACGGTTGTATCGACTTCGATCCTATATTTGAGGAGCTGCTATCTCAAGGATTTGCGGGATGGGCGATGTTGGAAGGCGAGCAGGATCCGGCTGCACACAACCCTTATGAATACGCTAAGAAAGCACTTCAACATATAGAATCCCTCATTCCACAAGAAAGAAGGTAATGATCCTATGACCTATGTTTCCTTTCCACAGTCGAAGCCGCTGGATTTTGTAGCCATTGGTAGACTATGTATAGATTTGAATGCGAATGAAATTAATCGTCCTATGGAAGAGACTATGACCTTTACCAAATATGTAGGGGGTTCACCCGCTAACATTACGATTGGCATGGCAAGATTGGGCATGAAAACAGCCTTTATCGGTAAAATCGCCAACGATCAAATGGGTCGTTTCATCGCTGATTATTTAGAGCGGAACAACATCGAAACTACGAATGTCGTGACAGATCATACTGGCGCGGTTACGGGACTAGCCTTTACAGAAATCAAAAGCCCAACGGAATGCAGCATCCTTATGTATCGTGACAATGTGGCGGACTTGCTGCTGACACCAGCCGAAGTACAAGAATCACTGATTGCAGAATCAAAGGTACTTCTTATCTCTGGTACAGCACTTGCGCAAAGCCCGTCCCGCGAAGCCGTCTTTCAGGCATTGGATTACGCGAAGAAGCATGGGGTCGTCATCATTTTTGATCTAGATTACCGTCCATACACATGGAAAACATCAGAAGAGACAGCCGTTTACTACAATCTGGCGGCCGAGAAATGTGACATTATTCTGGGTACCCGCGAAGAATTCGATATGATGGAACGCTTTGAGAACAATCCTGAGAAAAATGATCAGATCACAGCTGCTAAATGGTTCGACTATTCGGCGAAGATTGTCATTATCAAGCATGGCAAGGAAGGCTCCATCGCTTATACGCCAGACGGTGTTGGTCATCGTGCCAAGAGCTTCCCGGCTAAAGTGGTCAAGACGTTTGGTGCAGGGGATTCTTATGCCGCTGGCTTTATTTATGGCATTATGCAAGGTTGGACGATTGAAAAAAGTATGGAATACGGCAGTGCCGCAGCTTGTATCGTGATCTCCAGTCACAGCTGCTCCGATGCGATGCCGACAACTGATCAAGTCAACGACTATATCGAGCGCTGCAACCGCGGTGAAATTACAGCATCTTAACTTATTCGAACCATTAAAGGAGAGTCCACATATGACAACAACATTGAAAAACTGGATTGGCGGCGAATGGATCGCTTCAACATCCACACAAACAGAACCGGTATATAACCCTGCAACAGAAGAGATTCTTGCACATATTCCAATTTCTACGAAAGCAGATGTGGATCATGCGGTTCGTACGGCACAAGAAGCTTTCCAAACTTGGAGCCGCACACCTGTACCACGTAGGGCTCGCGTATTATTCAAATACCAACAGCTTCTGGTGGAGCATTGGGAAGAGCTGGCGCGAATCGTTACACAAGAAAACGGAAAAAGCTACAACGAAGCTTACGGAGAAGTGCTTCGCGGCATCGAGTGTGTAGAATTCGCCGCTGGTGCTCCATCTTTGATGATGGGAAAACAGCTTCCAGATATCGCGTCCAATATTGAATCCGGTATGTACCGTTATCCGATTGGTGTTATCGGTGGTATTACACCATTTAACTTCCCAATGATGGTGCCTTGCTGGATGTTCCCGCTTGCGATTGCCTGCGGTAATACCTTCGTGCTGAAGCCATCTGAACGCACACCTCATCTTGCAAACCGCTTGGCTGAGTTGTTCCATGAAGCGGGCTTACCAGCTGGCGTGCTCAATATCGTTCATGGTGCACATGACGTGGTCAATGGCCTTCTTGAACACAAAGAAGTTAAAGCTATTTCGTTCGTTGGCTCCCAGCCCGTTGCCGAATATATTTACAAAACTGCTTCTGCGAATGGGAAACGCGTTCAAGCACTCGCAGGCGCTAAAAACCACTCGATCGTTATGCCAGATGCCGATTTGAACATTGCTGTGAAAGAAATCGTCAATGCAGCCTTCGGTTCTGCAGGCGAGCGCTGTATGGCTTGTTCCGTCGTGGTGGCGGTTGGAGAAGTTGGCGATACGCTTGTAAGCAAGCTGCTTGAAGCTGCTGATCGGATTACGATTGGTAATGGACTAGAAGAAGGTATTTTCTTAGGGCCTGTCATCCGCGGTCAGCATAAAGAAAGAACGTTAAAATACATCGAAATCGGCGAAACCGAAGGAGCGCTTCTGGTCCGTGACGGCCGTAAGGACGCTGCTTCTGAGGGGCAAGGTTATTTCGTGGGACCTACGATCTTTGACCAAGTTGAGTGTGGCATGAAAATTTGGGAAGACGAGATTTTTGCACCTGTTCTCTCCGTCATTAGAGTGGCTACTCTTGAGGAAGCGATCGAGCTTTCCAATCGTTCTGATTTTGCCAATGGCGCATGCCTCTTTACAAAGGATGGCAGCAATGTACGCCAATTCCGTGAAAATATCGATGCTGGTATGCTCGGCATTAACCTAGGCGTTCCCGCACCGATGGCTTTCTTCCCTTTCTCTGGCTGGAAAAAATCGTTCTACGGCGATTTGCATGCAAATGGGACAGACGGCGTGGAGTTCTATACGCGGAAGAAAATGGTCACTGCTCGCTGGTAACAGCGGGTTAGACCTTATCGACAGGAGAGGTGAACTTCATGACGCTCGTTTCAATGAAAGAGATGCTGCAGCAGGCTTTGGCAGGAAAATATGCGGTCGGGCAGTTTAATTTGAATAACCTAGAATTTACACAAGCAATCTTACAGGCTGCTCAACAGGAACAAGCGCCTGTCATACTAGGTGTTAGTGAAGCTTATATCCCTTATATGGGCGGACTGCCCTGTATTGTAGGAATGGTGAAATCACTAATTGAGCACTATGGGGTAACAGTCCCAGTAGCTCTTCATCTCGACCACGGAACCAGCTATGACCTATGTATTCGTGCGATCCATGCCGGATTTACTTCTGTCATGATCGATGCATCTCATCATTCGCTGGAGGATAATATCGAGGTCACTCGTCAGGTGACACAAGCCGCGCATGTGCTGGGTGTATCGGTGGAGTCGGAGCTGGGCCGGATTACCGGACGCGAGGATGACTTAGTCGTAGACGAAGCCGAAGGCATGTACGCTGTTGCCGAGGACTGCGTTCGTTTAGTGAGGGAGACGGGGATCGATTGTTTAGCTCCTGCCCTTGGATCGGTTCACGGTCCTTATCGGGGACAGCCAAAGCTCGGTTTCGATCGAATGGCGGAAATTAGAACGCTGACTGGACTGCCGCTTGTGCTTCATGGCGGAAGCGGTCTGCCAGATGAAGAGATCCGTCAAGCGATCGCTTGCGGTACGGCCAAAATCAATGTGAATACAGATAATCAAATTGCTTGTACAGCCGCTATCCGTTCGTTCTTGAATGAGCATCCGGAAGCATACGATCCAAGGAACTATTTAGTGCCGGCACGGGAAGCGATCATCGCCTCCGTTAGAGCCAAAATTCAATTATTCGGTTCAACAGGCAAAGCGGGAGGGAACGCATGATGAATAAAATTAGAATCGGTATTATTGGTGCCGGAAGAATTGGTAAAATCCACGCAGACAATTTGCTGCGAATACCTGGGGTTGAAATCATTGCGGTGAGCGATTTGTTTGCCGGTCCTGAGTTAGAGGCATGGGCTGCTTCACGTCAGATTCAGACGGTTACAAAGGATAGCCATGTGCTTATTGATAACCCAGACATCGACGCCATCTTTATTTGCTCATCCACGGATACGCATGTCCCGCTCATTCAATTGGCGGCACTAGCAGGTAAACATATTTTCTGCGAAAAACCAATCAGCATGGATATTACCCAAACTGAAGTGGCAATTGCTGCGGTTAATCAGGCTGGTGTGAAGCTGCAAATCGGCTTCAATCGCAGATTTGACCATAACTTCAAGCGAGTTCGCGAGGTTGTTCAAGGAGGAACAATTGGCGATCCGCATATCGTGAAAATCACGTCCCGTGATCCAAATCCACCACACGCTGATTACATCAAGGTGTCGGGCGGCATTTTCATGGATATGATGATCCATGACTTCGACATGGCTCGCTTTGTAGCGGGAAGCGAGGTTGAGGAAGTTTATGCGCAGGGCCATGTGCTCATTAACCCAGTTTTCGCCGAGCATGGCGATGTCGACACCGCAATCGTAACGCTGAAGTTCCAGAATGGTGCTCTCGGTGTTATCGATAACAGTCGTCAAGCTGTATACGGTTATGACCAACGGGTTGAAGTGTTTGGCTCCAAAGGAAGTGTAGCTGTTGCCAACGATCATCCTAATACGGCTGTAATTAGTACGGCTGATGCTATTGTTAGCGAAAAGCCACTGCATTTCTTCCTGGAACGCTATCAAGCTGCTTATATGGAAGAAACACAGATTTTCATCGATTGTCTGTTAAATGATAAGCCTGTACCAGTGAGTGGCTATGACGGTATGCAGGCGGAGCGGATCGCTTTGGCTGCTAAGCTGTCTTCCCGTTTGGGCCGACCGGTGAAAGTAAGCGAGGCGTTAGATTTGCTTAAACAGACCTCGGTATCTCAATAAGGGAGGGAGACGTTAACATGAACAGGTCTAAACTGATTGTAACGCCTGCCTCCTCCCCGAATGAGGAAGGCAGCCTTTTAACAGTGACTCCGGAGTCAGCAGGATGGAAGTATGTTGGTTTCGAAGTTGTACAGCTTGCGGAGGGGCAATCCTTGAGCCGTGAGACAGCAGGGCTGGAAGTTTGTCTTGTCCTGCTTAGCGGGAAAGCCGATGTGGCTACCAAGCAAGCAGAGTGGACAAATATTGGGCAGCGGATGAGCGTATTTGAGAAAATACCGCCATATTCCGTCTATGTACCTAATGATGATAGCTATGAGGTTACCGCGCTGACTGCAGTGGAGCTTGCTATTTGCTCTGCTCCTGGTGCTGGTAACCATAAAGCACGTCTGATTGCACCTGATCAGGTAGGGGGAGAAACGCGTGGTTATGGCAATATAGAGCGCCAAATCCATAACATTTTGCCAGAGCAGGAACCAGCGGATAGCTTGCTTGTAGTTGAAGTCTTCACACCGAATGGGCACTGGTCGAGCTATCCGCCCCATAAGCATGATCGCGATGCGCTTCCAGACGAATCGTTTCTGGAAGAAACGTATTATTATCGCGTCGATCCTGGCCATGGCTTTGCGGTTCAACGTGTGTACACGGACGACCGATCGCTTGATGAGACGCTAATTGTTAAGAATGGGGAAACCGTGCTCGTTCCGCGTGGCTATCACCCTGTTTCGGCGCCTCCAGGCTATGATGTGTATTACCTGAATGTTATGGCGGGACCTACTCGAACATGGAAGTTTCATAATGATCCGGAACATGCCTGGATCATGACGAAGCCGCGCGAAGCGTAAGCTGGTTTGCAAGTTCCCGTCAGCCCCTTCATAATGGAAGAAAAAAAGTATCCTTCAAGAAAAATGGGGTAGTAGGATGAAGGCAACCATCTATGATGTGGCTAGAGAGGCCGGTGTGTCCATTGCGGCGGTCTCGCAGGTCATGAACGGCAAAGGAAAAATAAGCGAAGAACGGCGCGGTGAAATCATAAAAATAATGGAGCGGCTCAATTATCAGCCTAGCGTTATCGCGTCAGCGCTGACTGGTAAAAAGACCTATACATTAGGTCTGCTTGTGCCCGATATTTCCAATCCCTTTTTTGCGGAAATTGCTCGAGCTGTAGAGGACCAAGGCCATCATATGGGCTATAGCCTGGTCATTTGCAGCAGCGATAATAAAGATGAACGGGTGGAACGGTATCTGAATTTACTCCAGCAAAAAAGTGTGGATGCCATGATCATTGGTACGGGGATGGACAATAAAGACATGCTGACTCCATTGATGGAGAGAGCGATCCCCATTGCTATGATCGCAAGGGAAATGCCTGATATCGACGTTCATACGGTCGTAGTTGATGACTTTGTAGGAGGTGCGTTGGCAGCAACGCATCTACTGGATTTGGGTCATCGGCGCATGGCCATCTTGGCTGAGCACTCGAAAGTAAGCAGCAGCCGCGAAAGGGTGCGAGGCTTCAAGAGCAAGCTGGAAGAAGCGGGGGCCCAGCTGCCGGAAAACAGCGTACGCAATTGCCACTACGTTGTAGCAGATGGAAAGCGTGAAGCGCTTGAACTGTTGGGACAATCAGGCTCTGATCGGCCGACCGCGCTGTTTTGTTGTAATGATTTGCTCGCAATTGGTGCGCTTCAGGCCGCTAAGCAGCTTGGTTTGCGTGTGCCAGAGGAGCTGTCCGTGATCGGTTTCGATAACACGATTCTGGCTTCAGTAACAGATCCGCCGCTTACGACTGTCGCACAACCAATCGAGCCGATGGGGAAGATGGTCGTCGATTTGTTGATTCAGGAATTGAAGAAAGAAACGAAGACAAAGCAACGAGTTGTGATGCGTCCCGAGCTGATTGTTAGGCAATCCACTGCGGCTCCAACGGTTTGTGATTAATATATTTGCAGCTTATTAGGCTGCTTCCCTTTGCGGGAGGCGGCTTTTTTTGTTGATAAGAAATTATAAGTTTTATTTTGACAAACGCGCTCGTCCCAGAAGGACGACGGAGTCGTTTATCCTTGGTTGTATAAGAAATTATGATTTCGCAGTCTGTGGATAAGATGTGCATAAAGTTGTGGATAAGTAATGTGATTTTGTTCTGTTAAATGATGTTGGGTTAAGTTGAGAGGCGAAGCTTACACCTATTTGGCATGCGTGGTGAGTTATGGATTTTGCTGAGTTGAGTGAGAATTGGATAAATGAATAAGCGATAGATTCGGTAGATGGCTAACTAACCTTTTCTGATGCTTGTTTTCTGGAGTTTAATTTTCTAATGTTTTTGATCTAAGTGTTTCGTTTCCTAGCTTGTGTTTGTTGGTTTTTTGAAAAAATGGAGAATTAGCCAGTCAATCGAGCCCAGGATTCGTGAAGTTGTACTTAGTACAACAATTTCCTTGCTTTTTTCTTGATAAGCTCGAGATGTTGTATGCTGTACAACAATTTAGCCTATTTCCGTGCCATAGAGCTACTTTTGGCTGGAATTGTTGTACTTTTTACAACAATCGCGTGGAAAACGCAGATTAGCTCGCCTATTGTTGTACGAAAACGGAAATACAGCATTACACGGATAAGCAAGAGAATGCGTCTTGGGTGCAGCTCGCAAGAGTACTGAGCACTCTTTGTCTCGCCGAATAGTGATGGTCAAGAGCACGCGCACGAATCCTAGGAGCATGCTGAGTCGCCGCATGGTGTGGTCAACACTCACAACCCCAACGGAAGTAGTCTTTTCGTATTATCAGGCATCCAGATATATCTACTTTGCTGCCACTCCCCGCCAATAACCACGTCTGAGCTAGCAGTGACACAGATCTCAGCGGAAGTTACCAAATAAACTTCTGCTTGAGTTATAAAAAAATATATTTAAATTAGATATACTATATTGTAATATATATTTCAAAAGATATATCATTATGGATGTGGCACTTATAAAATGACTAAGGGAGTGGGCACAACAATGACGAATGTTTTTTCGTTAGACAGCACTACGATCACGAGAATCGAAGAAAAAATGCGGTTCAAACGAGAAGTGGCGCAAACGAGGGAGAAGGAGCTTTTTGACATTTTTGAGAAGCCTATGAATGAAGAAGAAGCGTGGGCTCTTAAATTTTTATATGCATACATGCCGCTGAATGATTTGGCGGATTATGAGGGATGTCTCTTTTTAAGCCATGTACGGACTACGCTTGAAATCCGTGAAGATGTGCAATGGGGAAGACGTGTGCCCGATCACGAGTTTCTGCATTTTGTGCTTCCATACCGAGTAAATAATGAAAACATTGAGGACAGCAGGGGATGGTTCTTCGGACAATTAGTTGATCGGGTCAAGAACCTTTCGATGGAACAGGCCATATTGGAAATCAATCACTGGTGCCATGAGAAAGCGACCTATGTCGGATGCGACCCGCGGACGGTTTCCCCGCTGACGATGGTCCGCAATACGCTGGGAAGGTGCGGAGAACAGTCGACTCTATTGGTGGCAGCACTAAGGAGTTTGTGTATTCCTGCCCGCCAGTGTTATACACCGCGATGGGCGCATTGCGATTCCAATCATGCTTGGGTGGAAGCGTGGGCCGACGGAAAATGGTATTTCCTTGGTGCGTGCGAGCCGGAGCCTCGACTGAATGAGGGGTGGTTTCGGGGGCCGGCGAAGCGAGCTATGCTCGTCAATACTCGCGTTGCAGCCAACTATCCAGGTCCAGAGGAGCTTACATTAGCACATCCTTGGTACTCAGAAATCAATTTATTGAGCCCTTACGCCCCAACCAAAAAGATTACGATCAGGGTCAAAGACGAAAAGGGAAACCCGGTGCCTGGGGCCACTGTCATTTTCCAAGTGTACAACTATGCTGACTTTTCTCCTATTGCTACTATACCAGCAGACGAGGGAGGGGAAGCTTTATTAACCGCAGGTCTTGGTGATTTGTTGATTCATTCAGTCTCGGGAAATCTTTGGGGGACGAAAAAGATTAGTGTGAAGGATGCCGATGTGTTCGACATTCTATTGTCCGATAAACTGCCGCAGAATGGGATCAGCGTCTTCGATATGGCTCCCCCGCAGGAACTGCCGGATAGAGCGGAAGACGCTATCACCGAAGCCGAAAAACAAGAGAACAACCGTCGTATTCATGAGGGTGCGAGCATCAGGAAAAAATATGAAGCTTCCTTCGTGGATACCCTTCAGGCAGAGGAATTGGCGAAAAAGTTGTCTTTGCCCGCAAGCAGGGTCAGGGACATATTGGAGATGGCGCGTGGTAACAGTCACGAAATCGCTGCTTTTTTACAAGAATATACGCTGAGATACGGCGAATGGACTTTGAAGCTGCTAGAGAGTTTGAACGTTAAAGATTTGACGGATACCATCGGGTCAACGCTTGCAGACCATCTTGCCCAGTCGGTTGTGTTTAAAGAAAAGTTTGATGAAGAAACGTTTATGCGTTACATCCTTTGTCCAAGAGTTCATTTTGAAATGATAAGGCCTTACAGGAAATTCTTTCTGGAACAATTCACAGATTCGGAGCAACGAAGTTTTCGGGACGATCCAGTCAAGTTGGTCGGTTGGCTCTCGGAGCACTTTGAGATTGTGGAAGATTTGAATTATTATCAGGGAATGGCAACACCTATAGGGAGCTTTCGATTGCAAAAAGGCGACCGTTTGAGTCGCGATATTCTTTTCGTAGCGTTGGCACGAAGCTTAGGGATCCCTGCGCGTCTTGAACCGAGTGAACGAAGTCCCCAATTTCGGGTTGGTGAGTCGTGGAAGGACGTTGTATTTTTACAGCATGGCGACCAATTACGGACGGACTTGTCAGATAACAAGGAAATAGGGAGCATCAGGTTCATTGCAAATGCTGCAGCCGATAATGACTTGGAATATTTCCGTAACTTTTCTTTAGCACGCTTTGAAAATGGCCAGTACAAGACGCTTCTATTCACAGCTGGCAAAAAGGACTTCTATGAGGAGCCGCTTGTTGTGAAGCCCGGCAGTTACCGGTTAACGACAGGTACGCGATTGCCAGATGGGACAGCTAGGGTGCAATTCACGATGTTTACTGTATTGCCAGATAGAACAACGGAAATTATTCCGGCTTTTACCAAGGAATCCGTTCAAGCGCCTGTATGGGGATTGGTTGATCCAGATTTGTCTTTCTCATTTTTCAATGGTAAAAGAAGTGCGCTAGGCGAATTGGCTGAACATCGTGGTCTACTCATGGCTTGGATTGATCCGGATCGGGAACCTACGAAGCATTTGATCCGGGAACTCCGAGAGCTTTCTAAGGAGTATGATGATTGGGGCGGCTCTATTTGCCTGGTAGTTGAGGATGATAAAGTGACTGCTGCGTTTCAGCCGAACGCTTATGATGGCTTACCTGCCAAAACAGATTTTGCAAAAGACGTCTCCAGCAAAGGCCTGCAATCCGTGCTGACTGGTATCCAATCGGAGCTTCAATCCAATCTTCCGCTTGTATTTGTGTTGGATCGTGAATGCCGTATCCGGTATCTGTCCGCAGGTTATAAGTTGGGGATCGGTAAAGAGGCGCTGCAAGTTGTAAGGCAGTTGGATGAAGAATAGGTTTGGGCCCAATAAGCATGCTTGATAATTTGGTATATTTAATTTACAATGTTGGTATATATTTTTATATCAAATAGTCTACGAGATGCATGGACAACTGGAAGTGATGTGTTGGAATTGGATAGTAAACCGCTTTATATGAAAATTTTGAGCGATTTGAAAGAGAAGATTAGATCTGGGGAGTATGTGCCTGAGCAGCAGCTTCCGACCGAAGTTGAGCTTGCGATGCAGTACGGCGTCAGCCGGATTACATCCAAACGCGCCCTGATCGAGTTGGAGCGGGAAGGCATGATCTACCGCAAACGCGGCAGCGGAAGCTACGTAAAATATCCGGAAGATGCCGTTGATACGGCTATTCCAAACGCAACACACCCCATCATCGCAATGATTTTGCCTTATATGGCTACAAGTGAGCTTGACTATATCAAAGGAGCCCACGATTACTTGGACTCCAAAGGCTATTATTTGAGCATACACAATAGCAACTGGAAAAAAGAAAAAGAAAAAGAGATACTGGCCAAGGTGCCGAAAAGCGGCCTGAGCGGTATCATCGTGTATCCAATTAGCACGATCAGCAACATCGATGTGATCAATGCACTTTATTGGAACGATTATCCGATTGTAACGATCGATCAATATTTCGATAGCTTGCCTATCAGTAGTGTCGTATCCGATAACTTTGAAGGTGGTTATATGACTGCCAAAAGATTGATTGAACTCGGGCACGAACGGATCGCTTTTGTTTCCAGCGTCAGCATTGAATACCGTAGTTCTGTTAGGGATAGGTATTTAGGTTATTGCAAAGCATTAAAAGACCATAAGATGTCAATCGATTCGGATCTCGTGCTGACTGATTTCTATCGTGAGTTGAATGGGGCAAACGCGAAAGCATTTTACAAATCGTTGATTTCGAAATTGAGGCATATGAAGGTTACCGCTCTTCAGGTTGAGCATGATCATCTTGCTGTCGAACTGCTCAAAAGCGCTTTGGAAATGGGGATTGGCGTTCCCGAACAGCTATCCATAGCAGGCTTTGACGACCATGAAATAGCCAGGCATGTCGAAGTTCCATTATCTTCGGTCGGCCAAGATTATTACTCGATTGGGCGACAAGCGGCGGAAATCATCATTCGGAGGATTGAGAACGCCGATACCGAACAATACAAAATTAAGACGCCGGTACGATGGGTTGAACGCGAATCCACGGGGCCACGCCCGAATCCGTACACGACCGATTTACCAGCCGTACAACTATAAACAACGAACCTTCCCAGGTGTCATGCCTACCTTCGGGAAGGTTTTATATTTACAGCCCGATTTTACGAGGCTAGTGGGTATGGTGGCGAAGCTTGCCTTATTTAGGAAAGTTAGCTTCGGATTTTTGCAGCCTAAGGCAAGCATGCTCAAACCCGGACGGCTATCATCCAAGCGTCGGGAGCACCATGGAGCGTAAGTGAGATCTAAGCGCTTCGGGAGCATCATAAAGCGTAAGTGAGATTGTGGATATGCATAATCATTCGGTAAGTGAATATGGTCCAGGGTTTTATGTTTGTATTTGTTGGGGGAATAGGGGAATAGGGAAATAGCAAGGCAAACGCGCCCAGGATTCGCAATGTTGTATTTCGTACAACAACTTCCTTGATTTCTTCTGGGCAAGCTGAGGATTGTTGTATTTCGTACAACAATTTAGCGATTTCAGAGGCTAATGAGCTACTTTCGGCTGGAATTGTTGTATTTTTTGCAACAATCGCGTGGAAAACGTGGATTAACTAGCAAAAAGTTGTACGAAATACAAGATTACATGGACAAGTAGGCTTACGTTACTTTGGCGCACCTTGCGTTATACGGATGAGCAAACAAATGTTTCCATATACGTCTTAGGTGTAACTTGAATTGCTTCAACCTTTATAAATACGCTCAACTAAGGAAAACATAAGCCCTTTATTGTGCACGGGACAAATTGAGTATAACTAAAGCTATGCATTTTAACAAAAGATATATTAACTATTTACAAAGATAGGTCATTTCGCTATAATCTTATTAAAGAACGAGGTTAAAGATATATCTAATTGTGTCGATTCTCCTGAATTAGGAGAATTAAACATCTGTCGAACGATTTTAGTTGGCATACATAACTCATAAACTCGGATGTTCACAATGGGATTCAACTTGTTCTTGTAAAGAGATCGTTTTGTAAGCGTTTCAATTTTTCTCAAATCCAAAGGATAGTGAGGGGTTCGAATGAAAGCGTTTAAATTACTTGCAATTCCAGTTGCTCTTACGATGGTCGCGGGTGTAGTTGGTTGTTCACAGGGTACAGCTAGCAAGACATCGCCGACACCACAGCCAACGACACAATCAACAGCGGCGCCGCAAAGTGCGAAGCCGGATGAAAAGAAAGTCGATTTGAAAGGTCAAAGCATTAAAATTGGTGCCTGGTATGACGGAGCCGACCCAAGAACAGTGAAAGAGAAAGGCCCAGCAGAAGAAGCACAGATCAAATTAATTGAAGCTGCTGAGAAGAAATACAACTGTAAAATCGAGTTTGTTAAATTTGGGGATTACGACAAATACGTGGAGAATTTCACGACCACTTCGCTTTCTGGACAGCCGTTCGCGGATATCGTGCGATTGGAATTATTCTGGTCATTCCCACAGCTTGTGAACAAGGGATTTGTTCAGCCGATCGATCAATGGATCAAAGCATCCGATCCGAAATATATCGATTGGATGAGGGTAGGCGGCAGTTACAATGGCCATCAATATGGCTTGGTTGATTCCTCTCCGTCCCCATACGGTATCTTCTATAATAAAACGTTAGTGCAGAAGCTTGGTTTGGAAGATCCGTATGAACTGCAGCAAAAAGGTCAATGGACTTGGGAGAAATTCCGCGAGTTCTCCAAAAAAGCGACACAGGACACGAATGGTGACGGTAAAACAGACGTATGGGGCATTACAGGAGCTTATGGCAAAGTGAAAGCTTTCACGGAGCAATTGGTTTACACGAACAAAGGGGCCGTGGATAAAGATGCAAGCGGAGCTATCAAGTTTTCTTTGAACAGTGAAAACTCCATCCAAGCGCTGCAATACGCGTCTGATTTGTTCAACGTGGACAAATCAATCGAACAGCCGATTCCAGAAGATGCAAGCAAAGAGTTCGTAGCGGGTAAAGGTGTCATGTACGCGGGCTTCAGCTGGGAACTCGGTGGTTTGAAGGATAATATGAAGGGCCAAGAACTAGGTTACGTTTTCTTCCCGAAAGGTCCGAAGGCCGACAAGTATGTGTCCTATACGCCATTCGGCAACATGTGGATGGTTTCTAAGTACTCGAAGAATGCGGAAGTTGCTCTACATATTATGGACGAAATCAGCTTGAACGAAGAAGGCAGAAAGCTTTCCGAGCAATCTTGGCAGCAGTCCTACCCGAACAAAGAGTCCATGGATACTCGTAAGCAAATGAGTAATAACATTAATTACATTTCGTACTATGGGATTCCTGACGGAGAAAAATTGTTCGAAGGTATTGTGAAGGACATCACAGAAGGTAAAGTATCTCCGGCAACGGCGGTAGACAAAGTGAAGCCTCAATTTGAAGCGAAAATCAGTAAACTGCTCGAGGATAGCAAATAAACATGCATAATGCCATGCCCCTAATTCCATGCTAGCAGGGATTAGGGGCAAAGTTAAGAAAAGGGGGAAAACCCATGCGCCGAGCATACGCCAAAGTGTTCCTCATATTCGTTTTGTTTTTTGCAACCGGGTTCGTACCGTATCAGTGTCTCGGCGGCGGTTCCCGCCAAATTGCTTCAGCGGAAGAGCGACCAATAAGCAGATCAGCGCTATCGGTTTTGGCAGATACATATAAAAAAGGCAGCTATGCGGAATATTTGGCCAAGTACAAACAATCGGCGCGCCCGAGCGCTGAAGCCGTCATTCCTACAGAACAATTCAGCTCGACCCAAGGCATGAACGTCTCTGTTTTAGACAATTATCAAGGGGAAAACGGGAAGTCCGTTCTGACTTCGGATACGGGATCCATTGAATGGCAGTTTACAGTCGAGCAAGAAGGCATGTACAACATTGGCATCCAATACTACACGGTAAGCGGGAAAGAGTCGGATATTGAAAGAGAATTGCGCATTGATGGTTCGGTCCCTTTTGCCGAGGCCAAAAGCATAACGTTTCAACGTATATGGAAAAACGATAAAAATGAGTTCGAGCGTGACGAGCAGGGCAACGAGTTGGTTCCATCGCAAGTGGAAGAGCCGATGTGGCAGGCATCGTTATTAAAGGATGCGACTGGATTTAATGAGGATCCTTATCTGTTTTATTTTTCAAAAGGCAAGCACTCCATCATGTTTACTTCGGTAAGAGAACCGCTCATTATTCATTCACTTCATCTTACAAACTCGGCAACTACGCCTTCGTATGATACGCTGGCGAGCACATATACGCAAAAAGGTTACCAGCTTGCGAAAGATGTGATTCTGCAAGTTCAAGGCGAACGCGCCTTATATAAATCTTCTCCAACACTTTTACCTTATAATGATCGTTCCAGTCCCGCGGTAGAGCCGTATCACGTATCTAAATTGCGGAATAATGCAATGGGCGGGTGGGCATGGCGGCTTCCTGGCCAATGGATCGAATGGGAAGTGGATGTGCCAGGCGACGGATTGTATCAAATAGCAGTGAAAAATCACCAAAACTATTTGCGCGGGATGGCTTCGCTTCGAACGATGTACATCGACGGTAAAATGCCCTTTCAGGAGCTTCAGCATGTCGGCTTTCCTTTCAATAGCGAATGGCAGACGACGGTGATTGGCCAAGATGCTGAACATCCGTACTTGTTTTATTTCACGAAGGGCAAACACAAAGTCCGGCTCGAAGTAACATTGGGGGATTTGGCCCCGATTCTGAATGCGGTGGAAACGAGCATTTTGGACTTAAATGCGCTGTATCGTAAGATTATTAGCTTTACGGGGACGGTGCCCGATTCGTTCCGGGACTATCAGCTCGAGCAAAGAATTCCCGAGATGGCTGGGGAGTTTCGCAAACAAAGCGACCTGCTCTATAAAATTACGAAATTGATTCAAGGACAGAATGGAAAGAACGACGAGCGGACCGCGATGTTGAATACGCTGGCTTACCAGCTCAGTGATATGGCAGACCGACCGGATACAGTGCCATCCCGGATTGATCAGTTCAAAACCAATGTAGGAGGACTCGGGGCGTGGCTGCTTTCGGTGAATGAACAACCACTAGCCGTTGATTACTTGACGCTAAGCTCTCCGCAAGCCAAGCTGCCGAATCCGGAAGCCACAGCGTGGCAGAAATTCAAAAGCAGCTCAGCAGCGTTCTTTGCTTCCTTCTTTGAAAATTACGATCAGTTATCGAATACGAAAGAAGGAGCCGATTCGGTTTCAGTATGGGTAACCTCAGCACGTGACCAAGCGCAGACCATCAAGAAATTGATTGACGAATCCTTTACACCAAAGACAGGAATAAAAATTAATTTGAAGTTGGTATCAGCAGACATTTTGCTGCCTTCTACGGTAGCAGGTAAAGGGCCGGACGTAGCGCTGCAAGCTCCCAACGATTTGCCTGTCAATTATGCAAGCCGCAACGCGATGCAGGATCTCTCGGTGTTTCCAGATTTCAACAGCGTGAAATCACGCTTTAGCGAGAGTTCGATGGTTCCGTATGAGTTTTCAGGAAGCTATTACGCGCTGCCGGAAACGCAAACCTTCCCAGTTCTCTTCTATCGGAAAGATATATTGGAAGATGAACTGAAGATGAAGCCTCCGCAAACGTGGGAGGACGTATACGATTTACTGCCTACCCTGCAGAAGCATAACTTGCAGTTCGGACTTCCGCAAAAACCGCTCAACACCTTCGGTAATGACTTGGAAACCAGGGATATCATTACGCTTCCGCCGAATCCGGCTTTAGCCATGTTTTTATACCAGCATGATGGACAGTTTTATAAAAAAGATGGAACCTCCAGCGGTCTTGATTCGGAAACAGCGATCAAGGAGTTCAAACAGTGGACCGATTTTTACGTGAATTATAAAATTCCGATCGCAGCGGACTTCGCTAACCGTTTCCGTACAGGCGAAATGCCAATTGGCATCGCCGACTACACAATGTACAACAAGTTGTCTGTCTTTGCCCCGGAAATTAAAGGATTGTGGGAGTTTGCACCCGTTCCTGGTACGAAAAAGCCGGATGGATCCCTTCGTCGCGATGTCGGTAGCGGGGGATCGGGCGTAGTCATGTTCAAACGCACGAAAAACAAAGATGCGGCGTGGAAGTTTATGGAATGGTGGACCAGCAAGGAGACCCAAATCGCGTTTGGACGTCAAATGGAAATTCGCATGGGATCTTCGGCTAGGTATCCGACGGCCAACATGGAAGCTTTAGCCGCTCTGCCTTGGCCTTCCAGAGATTTCGACAGATTGAAGGAGCAAATGAAGTGGGTGAAAGGGATACCCGAGGTCCCAGGCGGTTATTTGACGGGACGCAACATTGATAACGCATTTCGTAGAGTCGTCGTACAAGGCGACGATGCACGCGAAACGATGGATTATTACGTTCGTTATATCAACGACGAAATAGCTTTAAAACGGAAAGAGTTTAATCTTCCCTACGAGAAATGAGGGGGCGCCATGAAACAACAGCCTGCAGTGAACCCTAGCTTGCCACGTGATACTGGAACAACCGTGATGAAATCCAACTCGGCGTTCCGAGGTAAAATCGGCCGACTGGGCAGTGATGTCAAAAAACATAAGCATGCCTATATGTTAATAGCGCCATATTTTCTTATTTTCCTTACATTTACGGTATTTCCCGTATTAATGTCCGTCTGTTTAAGCTTCACAAGCTACAATATGCTTGAACCGCCTAAATGGGTTGGTTGGCAAAATTTCGCCAGACTGTTCGTACAGGATGACATCTTTTTGATCGCACTCAAAAATACGCTCCTGTTTGCGTTAATTACAGGACCGATCAGCTACATGGCTTGCTTCCTGTTCGCTTGGCTGATCAATGAGCTGCGGCCTAAGCTGCGCGCTGTGCTCACGCTTATCCTGTATGCACCTTCGATTTCAGGTAATACGTACTTGATCTGGCAGACTTTATTTGCCAGCGATTCATACGGATATGCCAATTCATTTCTGATCAAATGGGGGATGATTCTGGAGCCGATCCAGTGGCTGCAGGATCCAAGATTCGTTCTTGCGATTCTGATCCTTGTACAGCTGTGGCTCAGTTTAGGAACATCCTTTCTAGCCTTTATCGCTGGTCTGCAAAATGTAGATCGCACGCTGTATGAAGCCGGTGCCATCGATGGCGTGCGTAACCGTTGGCAGGAGCTATGGTTTATTACACTGCCGGCCATGCGGCCACAGCTGCTGTTCGGCGCGGTTATTCAAATCACGCTCGCTTTCTCCATGGCTGAAATTTCTATCTACATGATTGGCTTCCCGAGTGTTGATTACGCAGCACATACGATTGTGACCCACTTAGTCGACTATGGTTCGATCCGTTTCGAGATGGGGTACGCCTCGGCGATCGCGACCGTCTTGTTTACCATCATGTTTGCAACAAACCTCTTGACGCGTAAGCTGCTAGGAAAAGTGGGTGAATGACCGGGATGAAGCTGACATTAAAGATGCCAAAGCGTTTGAACCGTTCTTGGGCGGTTGATATTTTACTGTTCCTGCTGCTTGGCGGCATAGCCTTCTTTATGGCACTGCCGCTGATTTTTACCATTAGCAATGCGTTTAAACCGATCGATGAAATATTCGTGTTTCCACCCAAGCTATTAGTGCGAAATCCGACATTCAAAAACTTTACAGATTTGGCGAACATTTTTTCCGATTCATGGGTGCCATTCTCGCGTTACGTGTTCAATACATTCTTAATTGCCATTGTCGGCACAGTGGGGCATGTCATCATCGCATCCGCCGCTGCTTATCCGCTGGCCAAAATCAGATTCCCAGGCAGGAACATCCTGTTCAATCTGGTCGTTATGTCGCTTATGTTTACGGCTTATGTTACACAGGTACCAAACTACATGACCATTTCTTGGCTTCATCTCATTAATACCTATTGGGCGATCATCCTGCCGTCCTTCGGCATGACACTCGGCTTGTATCTGATGAAACAGTTTATGGAGCAAGTCCCAGACTCTCTTCTGGAAGCAGCGAAAATTGATGGTGCCAGCGAATACCGGATTTTTTGGCAGATCGTCATGCCGATCGTTAAGCCTGCGTGGCTGACGCTCGTCATTTTTTCGCTGCAAAATTTGTGGACGAATGGTTCCGTGACGAGCCATAAATATATTTACAGCGAGCAGTTGAAGACCGTTGATTACGTGTTCGGGCAAATAGCAAGCGGTGGATTGGTGCGGACCGGACCGGTGTCAGCCGTTACCCTGCTTATGATGGCCGTGCCGATTACCGTGTTTATCGTGACGCAAAGCAACATCATCCAAACCATGTCCACTTCTGGTCTGAAAGAGTAAACAGGGGGGAGCCACTTGAAAAGAATACTTATCATGATGTTCGCCGTTGTGCTTTTCATCGGTATGGCCGCTCCTGTATATGCCGCACCTAACAACGATACGTACAATTACAATTTTTGGGGACAGAGCGTCCCGGCCCCGAGTCCTTATGAGCTGGAGCAGGTCATGTATGGAACAGACTGGAAAACGGGCAATCTGTCGTCGCCCCAGGATCTATTCATCGGCAGTGATCGCCGAATCTACATTGCGGATACCGGAAATGATCGAATCGTCGTATTGAATGATCAGTTTCGGGAAGTTCAGGTTATTTCCGGGTTCGATAATAACGGAAGCAAGGAAACGTTCAACAAGCCGGAAGGCGTGTTCTACAACGGAACCGACGGTCATCTTCTTATCGCGGATACGCAAAACAGAAGGCTGGTAGAATTGAACGGTCAGGGAGCGTTGGTACGTGTAATGGGGGAGCCGAAGTCTTCCCTGCTGCGCGAAGGATTCCAATACATGCCAACTAAGCTGGTTATCGACAAAGCGCAGCGGATCTATGTCATCAGTCGCGGATCCTACGAAGGAATAATGGAATTTGATACCGATGGTGAATTCAACGGGTTTATCGGTACGAATCGCGTGAAGTTCAATCCCGTGGATTTGTTCTGGAAACGGATTTCGACGAAAGCGCAGCGCGAGCAAATGCAGCTGTTCATTCCGCTTGAATTTAATAACTTGGACATTGATGAAGATGGTTTTATTTATACGACCACTTCAGAGGAAAAATCGGATCGCCCGATCAAACGGCTGAACCCGTCTGGTGTAGATATTTTAAGGGATAAAGGATATTTCCCGCCTAAAGGGGATATTCGTACGCTAGAAGTTGGCAGCGCGCCTGGAAGCTCCATTTTCATCGATATTGCCAAGGATGAAGGCGGCATGTACAGTGCAATAGATTTGAAAAGGGGCCGCATTTTCACTTATGACAAAGACGGCAATATGCTGTACGAATTCGGCGGACTTGGCAGCGAACAGGGGAAATTCCGCACGCCTTCGGCGATTGCGATGCTCGGGGACAAGGTGCTGGTGCTCGATAAAGACAACAACCGTTTGTCTGTCTTCCAGCCTACACGTTATGGAAGCCTGATACGCGAAGCAGTAAAATCGCTCTATGACGGGAAAACGGATACCTCTACCGCTTCATGGCGGCAAGTGCTTCAAATGAATGGTAACTTTGAGGTGGCCTACATCGGGATCGGTAAATCGTTATTGAAAAATGGCGACAACCGCGGGGCGATGAGCTATTTCAAATTGGGAAATAACCGTGACTATTATTCCGAAGCTTTCAAACGGTACCGGAAAGAAGTCGTTTTCGCACATTTTGGCACCATCGTCCTAGGTATTGCGCTTGTCTTCGGCCTTGGTTATACGACTGTCAAGATTGCCGGCAGAAGAATGCGTGGAAAGCATTATACAGAAATCGGTGTGTTGAAAAATCCTTTTTATACGATGATGCATCCGTTCAACGGATTTTGGGAGATGAAGTACGAACAAAAAGGCAGGTTGAAGGTTGTAGTCATCTGCTTACTCCTCCTCGTGCTCTTCACTATTTTGAAACGACAGTACAGCGGGTTTGTCGTCAATATGAACAATCCGCTGGAGCTGAATAGTCTCAATGAGCTGAAATTCATCGTTCTTCCGTTTCTACTTTGGTGTATGGCGAATTGGTCTTTGACCACTTTGATGGATGGGGAAGGCAAGTTTAAAGAAATCGTAATGGCAACTGGCTATGCGCTGATGCCGCTCATCCTGATCTATCTCCCGCAGACGCTTTACAGCAATGTGATTACTGGAAGTGAAAGCACGTTTTATTATTTGCTCGATGCGATTGCCTACATCTGGTTCATCTGGCTGCTGTTTGTAGGGACCATGACGGTTCATCAATATTCTGCTTCCAAGACGGTGGTCACCATGATTCTGACGCTTGTTGTTATTGGTATCATCATCTTCCTTGGGGTATTGTTCTTCAGCATGCTGCAGCAAATGATCAATTTCATTACATCCATTTACCGCGAACTCTCATTCAGATTTTAGCGGCACGCTATAAATTAACTAAGATTAAGCATACGGAGAAAGTTTTCCTTTGGAAGACTCTAAGGAGGGATGAAGGTGTCCAGCAAGATAAAAATATCCCTTGGCATCCTGAGCGCCGGTTTAATGGCCTGCAGTCTGATCGTGATCTACTCACAGGATCAATCCGTAAGCATGGCGGAAGCTCAATCCCAGGTCAAATCAATTCTTCCAGATCAAGCAGGTAAGGGAAATCCCGTAACTGCCGCAAGCGCGGAGGTTCGTGCTGCAAGTGGAATGGTTGCTGTATCATCCAATACAGCGGAGGAACAGAGGGCTCTTCAAGCCATGGAGCTAGTGGCCCAGAATGAAATTCTGATGCTCTACGTCAAACGCGAGACGGCCGAGATTGCGGTCAAGGACAAAAGAGACGGCTATATCTGGTTCTCCAATCCAGTGGATCGAGAGAAAGATCCCAAAGCTTCTCCTTTGTATAAATCAGAACTATCGTCCCAACTGTTAGTTACCTACTACAACGAAAAAGGTCAGCTTAATACGTTCAACAGCTATGACGATAGCGTAAAAAAGAAGCAATTTAAAATCAGCAGCGTGGATAAAGGTATCAAAATCGTATACCAGCTGGGAAATATTCCGAAAGATTACGGCAATATTCCTAAGGTGATCGGTAAACAGCGGTTTGAAGAGCGAATTCTGGGGAAGCTGACGGACAAGGACACCCGCGAGGATGTCGCTTTCAAATTCCGATTTGACGAACAGAAGCAAGTATATGAAGTTCGCAAGCTGCAGGATTTTGTGGCGGAGGAGCTGTCCAAAAAACTAGAGGTAATCGGTTATACGAACGAAGAAGCCGCCAAGGACAATAAGGACAATGGGGCGGGAGGCAGCGCACAAGAGGAAGGTCCGAGGTTTACAGTTCCGCTTGAGTACACATTGGACGGAGAGCATCTTGTTGTCAAGACAGCTGGCAAGGAGCTTCAATATACGAATGCTTATCCGATTGCCATGCTGCAGCTGCTCAAATATTTCGGGGCTGCTGATGATAAAAAAGACGGTTACATGTTCGTCCCTGACGGGTCTGGCGCCTTGATTCATCTGAATAACAATAAAAAGAACGCGGAGGCGTACAATCTTCCGGTTTACGGTTCAGATGGCACTTACGACGTCAAAGAAAAGATTCAAACGAACGAAACCACTAGACTGCCCGTCTTCGGCATAAAGCAGAACGATCACGCTATGCTCGGTATGATTGAAGGCGGAGATGCTTTGGCCAATATTACGGCAGACATCTCCGGCAGAAACGATTCTTACAACACAGTTGGCGGGAAGTTTAGAGTCATGGATATGGACTTCTATACGTTAACGTCAGGAACCAAAAAGAGCTCCGTACCGATGTTCGGGCAGAAGCCGTTTCAAGGGGATTACCAGATTCGATATGACTTTTTATCAGGACCTTCATCCGACTACACGGCTATGGCTGGCAAGTATAGAGAGTATTTGGTGAATAAACACGGCCTGAAAAAGCTGGAGCCTGCTAAGGCAAGTCCTTTCCTGCTTGAGGTGGAGGGGGCGTTCCAGAAACAAGCATCTTTTGTCGGTGTCCCGTATCAATCAACGGAAGCGCTGACCACCTTTGATGAAACGCAGTCGATGTTAACAGCTTTGAAAGAAAAAGGAGTCAAGGATATCGGGCTCCGCTATGTCGGCTGGTTTAATGACGGGATTCGGCATACGTCTCCATCGAACGTTGATGTGGTTAGTGAGTTAGGTGGTAAGAAGGGGCTCAACAAGCTAATCGATTATGTATCAAAGGAGAACATCCATCTATTCCTAGATGTAGCTTTTCTTGAAAAATATAAAGGAGCTTCAGACGCAGCTTCCTTTTTAGACAGACAGAAGGCCAAAATTTACAAGTATGACCCTGTCATGTATGTCAAAGATACATCGAAATTTTCACATTACTTATTATCGCCGTCTGCGCTGGCAAAAACAGTGGACGGATTTGTCTCCGATTACGAAAAGCTTGGCCTTACAGGCTTGTCTCTTAGGGATTTAGGGAATGAAGTGAATTCAGACTTCAACCCAGATCATCCGATTAACCGGCAGGAAGCGTTAAACATTGCCGCTCTCGAAACCGAGAAGCTGAAGCAGCGAGCCAATAACCTAATGGTGAATGGCGGCAATGCCTACAGCTTGCCGTACGCTAATATGATTGTGAATGCTCCGACCAAAAGCAGTCGCCTGAATTTGACCGACGAAGACGTACCCTTTTATCAAATCGCGCTTCATGGTTTTTATGATCTCGCCGGGGAGCCGTTTAATATGCAGAGCGTAACCGATTCACGCGATTCCCTGCTGAAAGCGCTGGAGACGGGATCGGACATTTATTACCAGTGGTACTATAGCGATTCATCTGCGGTTAAGGATTCGGATTATAACGAACTATATGCGCTGCATTACAGGGATTGGCTGGATCAAGCGGCTGGTTTCTACAAAGAGGCTAGCACTGTGCTGAATGAGGTCAGGCAATATGTAATTACGGATCATCGTAAATTGGCAGAAGGTGTAGTTCAAACGACCTTCGAGAATGGGAAGAAGATTATTATCAATTACAACAGCGCTGCGGTACAGGTGAACGATAAACAACTAGAGGCCAAGAGCTACTGGGTAGGAGGTGAGTGATTTGCGGAAAAAAAGATTATCGTTGGAACAGACGAAAGCGTGGTACGGCGTTTTGTTCGTATCTCCCCTCATCCTGGGGATGGTCATGCTTTTTCTGCTGCCGCTCATTCAATCGTTCCGATTCAGCTTAAGTTCCATACAAATGGTAGAGGGCGGCTTTGCCGTACTGCCTAAAGGATTTAGCAACTATGTCAGCTTATTTTCTTCTAATCCGGACTATCCACGGTTATTGGCGGAAGGTGTCGTCAACATGGTTGTGAATGTGCCGATCATCATTATTTTCAGCTTGTTCGCAGCGGTGTTATTGAATCAAAAATTTAAAGGGCGCGCCCTTGCGCGCGCGATCTTCTTTTTACCGGTCATTCTGGCGTCGAGCGCCCTTGCTAATCTAGATATCAGCAGTTTCGTTGGAGGTTCGGCTCTCAGTGGAAGCGGGAGCGGAGACGGTTCTAATATGCTGCAAAGCTTTGAACTCAAAAAAATGCTGCTGGATTCGGGCATGGCTCCTATCGTAGTCAATTACATCACTAGTGCTGTAGATCGGATTTATGAAATTATCAGCTCATCTGGTGTGCAAATTTTGATTTTCTTGGCAGGGCTTCAATCGATCTCCCCTTCCTTGTACGAGGCATCCAAAATCGAAGGGGCAACAGGATACGAGATTTTTTGGAAAGTGACGTTTCCAATGATGTCCCCGCTGATATTAACGAACTTGGTCTATTCCATTATTGATTCCTTCAGCAGAAATAAAATGAATACGCTCATTTCGCAAACGGCGTTCAAAACCTTCGATTTCGGATTAAGTGCGGCAATGTCCTGGGTGTACTTCATTGTTGTGGCTATCATCCTTGTCATCTCCACTGCGCTTGTCTCAAGAAAAGTATTTTATTACGACTGATGGAGGGATAGGACTATGAAATCGCAGGCTGTACGTATGGACGGATGGATTAGCAGGCGTAATCCGCTGGAAAAGGCAAAAAATTGGACATGGCAGATCATACGCGCCATCTTGGTGCTTGGCTTTTGCTATATTATTTTGTTTCCCATATTTTTAAGACTATCGGTTGCCTTTCGTGGCAGAATCGACATTTATGATCCAACGGTACTGTGGATTCCCCGGCACTTCACACTCGAAAATTTGAAGATTGCGATCTCAGCGACAAACTATTTGTCAGCTTTATGGAATACGTTCCTTATCTCGTCTACGACAACGCTGATTCAGGTTTGTTCTTGCGCGTTAGCGGGATACGCTTTTGCGAGATTGAAATTTAAAGGCAGCGGGCTGTTGTTTGGTCTGGTCATTTTCACCATCGTCGTGCCGCCTCAAACGATCATGATTCCGCTCTATTTAACATACCGGTATTTTGATCTTTTCGGATTAGTTGGGTTATTTTCAGGGAAGAGCAGTATCAATCTGATCGACACATTCTGGCCGTTTCTTATCTCTTCTGCCACAGCAATGGGGCTGAAAAACGGGCTTTATATTTATATTTTCCGCCAGTTTTTCCGGGGGATTCCCAAGGAAATTGAAGAAGCCGCCCTCGCGGACGGAGCGGGAATTTTCAAAACCTTTTATAGGATTATGCTGCCTAACGCCATTCCTGCCGTTGTCACTGTCGTTTTGTTCTCGTTTGTATGGCAGTGGAACGATAGCTATTATGTATCCCTGTTTTTGAGTAAAGTGAAGGTGCTTTCGACACAGCTGACGGATATGGGGCCAGCTCTAGGCAAAGAGCCGGATCCGGTATACCAGTCTATGCTGCTCAACACAGGAGTACTGCTGATGATGGGGCCTTTGATTGCGTTGTATTTGTTCGTTCAGCGTTATTTCGTGGAAAGCGTGGAACGTACCGGTTTAGTAGGTTAATAAAGATAAAGATAGGGTGGAGGAGAAACTGTGAACAAAGATGGATGGCAGCTGAAAGGATTCCATATGCGCTTCGGATCGCATGAGGATGTTGGGAATTTAAAGCGAGTGGTCGAGGAAGCGTTGGCGCCTATGGGTGTGAATGTTTTGATGCTAGAATGCAACACTTCGTTTCAGTTCCAATCTCATCCGGAAGTATCGGGTGGCACTTTGACGAAGGAAGATGCGAGGGAATTATCCGCCTTATGTAAGCGGCACGGCATCCGGTTGATCCCTTTGTTTGATTGTTTGGGTCATCAAGGCTGGGGCGGAGGGCGGAATTCGCTTCTGCGCGCATATCCGGAATTCGATGAAACCCCGCATGTGCCAGAGGATGCCAAGTGGCCTGAATTTTACTGCCCGAGCTGGTGTCCGTCCCATCCGGACATTAATCCGCTCGTGTTCGATCTGATGGATGAGCTGATCGATGCTTTTGAAGCGGATGCGCTGCACGTCGGCATGGACGAAGTGTTCGCCATAGCGGATGATGGGTGCCCACGGTGTCGTGGGAAAAATAAGGCGGAACTGTTTGCAAAAGCGACGAATGATTATTACGAGCATTTGGTTCGCAAACGGAAGGTACAGATGCTCATGTGGGCGGACCGGTTAATTGACGCCAAAGGCATGGGGTATACAGAGTGGGACGGCGACATTTACGGCATTTGGCCGGCTGTGGATCTTATTCCGAAAGACATTATATTGTGCGATTGGCACTACGATAAATTGGATGCTTATCCATCCGTCGGGCATTTGCTCGACAAAGGGTTTGAAGTGTGGCCCAGCTGTTGGAAAACACCGGAAGCGGCACTTGATCTGCTCGAGCAGTCCATCCGCCAAGCGGAAGAGCGGGGGGCGGTTGACCGCATGCCTGGCATGCTGGTGACCGGCTGGAATGCCAATGGTGCCAAACTGGTGACGGCGCTGCTGGGAGATGGTGACTTAGGCGAAGATACGGGCGATATTAAGGGCATTGCAGCTACGCTGAAGACGGTCATGGAGGAGCTCCGACTACGGACAGAGCATCTTGAAGCATAGAGATGATATTACATAGAAATGGAGACAACGCCATGACACAGTCCAAAACCGTACATATCATTTCGCATACACATTGGGACAGGGAATGGTATTTGCCCTATGAAAAGCATCACGTTTTGTTGATCAAGTTAATGGATACGCTGATTCAAACCCTCAGGAAAGATGATGGATACCGCAGCTTTCATCTGGACGGTCAAACGATCATCTTAGAGGACTACTTGCAAATACGGCCGGAAATGAAGGAGACGCTAGAGCAATTGATTCGCGGAGGGCGCATCCACATCGGCCCGTGGTATGTACTGCAGGATGAATTTTTAACGAGCAGCGAAGCGAATGTACGTAATTTGCTAATCGGCCACCGCGATGCTAAAGCTTATGGCTGCATTTCGAAGTTGGGTTATTTTCCGGATTCCTTCGGCAACATGGGGCAAGCACCGCAGCTGCTGCGGCAAGCAGACATTAAGAACGCCGTGTTCGGTCGTGGTGTGAAGCCGACGGGTTTTAACAACGAAGTATCGGAATCTCAGGCTTATGAGTCGCCGTATTCGGAGATGTTTTGGGAAGCGCCTGACGGCTCCAAGGTGCTGGGTATTTTATTTGCTAATTGGTACAGCAACGGGAATGAGATCCCTGTGAATCCAGAAGCGGCATCCAAGTATTGGGATAAAAAACTAGCAGAGGTATCCCAATATGCTTCTACGCCTCATTGGTTGTTCATGAACGGGTGCGATCATCAGCCTGTGCAGACTGATCTGACGGATGCGATCGGCACAGCTGAGAAGCTGTACCCGGACATTCGGTTCATCCACTCCAATTTTGAAGATTATTTAAGTGAAGTGAACCGGACGATCCCGGGTGACCTATCCGTCATTCGCGGAGAGCTTCGAAGCCAGCATACCGACGGCTGGTCTACGCTTGTAAATACGGCATCTTCACGAGTTTATATCAAGCAAAGAAATCAAGAAGGCCAGACACTCTTGGAAAAGGTGGCGGAGCCTTTGGCTGCCTTTGCTTACCAAGCAGGATGCCCATATCCCCATCATCTGTTTACCTATGCCTGGAAAACATTAATGCAGAACCATCCGCATGACAGCATTTGCGGGTGCAGCGTCGACGAAGTGCATGTCGAAATGATGACGCGTTTTGAGAAAAGCAAGCATGTGGCCGAATCTATCGCCCACGATAGCCTGACTTGGTTGGCAGAACGAGTGGATACGTCTGTGTTTTCCGGTTACGGCAAAGAGGCGACGCCTTTTCTGGTGACGAATACAACAGGATGGGAACGAAGTGGCACCGTAACCGTACAGCTGGAATTAAACAGGGTCTACTTCCGTGATGGCAGGGATTTTCGGGATATGAGACAGGACGTAAAGCAGAAGAGCTTGGACGATGTTGTGTTGGTTGATGTGGGTGGGAAACCTATTCCTTTTGGATTAGAGGATATGGGCATTCACTTTGGGTATGATTTACCTGACGACAAGTTCAGGCAGCCATATTTCGCGCGTGCCGTCCGTGTGACCTTCGAAGCGGCTAATGTGCCTGCTTTGGGGTACAAAACCTATGCATTGACCCGTGATGCCTCATTAAAGCTGCTCCTTTCACCGACTTCTTTAATCGTTAGTAAACACGCGATGGAAAACGAATATTTGAGTGTCCAAATCGCTGAAGACGGCTCGCTTACGGTAACGGAGAAGCTTGAGGGAACGGTCTACAAAGGCTTGGGCGTATATGAAAATACGGGAGATATCGGCAATGAGTATATGTACCGCCAAGCTTGCGGAGACACGGCTGTGACTACGCGTGGTATACCGGCATCTATTCGTATTCAGGAAGATACGCCTTACCGAGCTAGCATAGAGATCGTTCACGAGTTGGAAATACCGGCATCTGCCGAGGAATTGCTGGAAATGGAAAGGAAGGAACTGGTCTGGTTTACTGGGCGCAAGTCGGCGCGATCTGATACAAAGATTATTTTGAAAATCACGACCGTTGTATCCTTGGATAAAAACGGAAAACGCGTTGATATTGCATCAACCTTTAACAATCAAGCCAAAGATCACCGTTTGCGAATGCTGTTTCCTACTGGATTGGAAGCAGAAACCCATTTTGCTGATTCCGTCTTTGAAGTGCCGGAGCGGAGCAATACAACGACAGCCGAATGGAAAAATCCAAGCAACTGCCAGCACCAGCAAGCATTCGTAACCGTGGCGGGGGCACGGCAGGGGCTTACTATCGCCAACCGCGGTTTGAACGAATACGAAATCGTTCGAGAAGATAGCGGCCAAACTATCGCAGTCACACTGCTTCGAGCTGTAGGGGAATTAGGCGACTGGGGCTACTTCCCAACGCCAGAAGCACAGTGTCTCGGCGAACACACCGTGCACCTATCCGTTATCCCTTATGCGGTGCCAGTCGAGACGGCTGAAGAAGATCCGCTAGTTCATGGCTCCAGTGCCATACAGGCTGCCCATCAATATCAAATACCTTGGTCCGTAAGGCAAACTGAGGTTCATCACGGTGAACTGCCGCCGACTTACGCTTTTGGGGGCTGGGAAGGTCAAGCTATGGTCTTCTCCGCAATGAAAGTTTCCGAGGAGACAGGGGATATGATTGCACGTTGGTATAACATCTCTGCACAGGAGAGAGTTCTGAAGATAGACCTCCCTGAGAAATTCCATAACGCTTATAAAAGCGATATTCTAGAACGGCGTTTGGATTGTCTGCAGCAGGAGGGAGCGGAGCGTTTGTCCGTTTCCGTTCGTCCAGCAGAAATCGTTACGATTAGTTTTGAACAACTATGAAAAATGTAAGAAAAAAGACTATTTCAGAAGCGGATATCAAGTGTCCGTATATGAAGTAGTCTTTTTATGCTAAATAAGAAAATTCTTTGGAGCGCGCAAAAAGATTTATTGACTATATTTTCCTGGTGTTTTGTATTCAGACTTTTGAGAGAATGGAGAATTAGGAAGCAAGTTGTACAGCGTACAACAGTTTCCATGATTTCTTCTGAGCAAGCAAAGGATGTTGTTGGAGACCGTCGATGGATTCATCATGTCTCTCACAACTGGTATTCAAAACTCCAAAATTCGACTTTTAATCATTCAGCTTTCGTGAGGGCAAATGGGCTATAGTGGTTACCAAAGTTGTATTATGTACAACAATTCACACGCCCAAAGGCTACTTCGCAACTTGAAGTTGCAGTTTGTACAACATTTTGAGCCCATTTGTTGCGAAATGGCCTGGATAGGACAAAATTGTTGTACATGATGCAACAACGAAGGGAGTAAGGCGAGATTTAGGCCGTTATTGTTGCGCTTTTTACAACATCGTTCAACAGAAAGTATGGATTCAACCATACAGCAACCTCATTTGAGCATCATATGCGTCTTAAATGTAATTTACGCTGCATCGATATATACAAATCGACAAGGGTGGCGTAAGCTGTCTTTTTTTATTTGGACACATACCCAATAAATTTATAGATTTTTCTATAATTTTTTAAGGGTTTTTGGGCTCAAAACTTTTATTATAGGTTTATAACATTGAAGTAAGGAGTGAAGCAGCCTTGGATGGAAATATCAATAAAGCTCCTAGACCCTCTTTAACGACAAGCGAACTTAAAGCTTTGCAACTGAGACGAAGAAGAAGATTGAAACAAAACATTCCGCTTTTTATCATGCTTTTCCCTGTCATTGCTTACTATATTCTGTTCAAATATTGGCCGATGGGCGGACTTGTTATCGCTTTCAAAAATTATAATTTTGCTGATGGTATTTTGCACAGCCCATGGGTTGGTCTGAAAAATTTTAAAGTTTTGTTTTCCAGCACCAGTACGATCCAGATTATCTGGAACACCTTTTGGCTTAGCTTTTTGAATTTGCTTATCGGATTCCCGGTTCCCATCTTCCTCGCCATTCTGCTTAATGAAGTGAGGAAGACATGGTTCAAGAAATGGGTTCAAACGATCGTCTATCTGCCGCATTTTTTCTCTTGGGTCATCGTCGGAGGTCTCGTGTTATCCTTATTTGCAACGGATTACGGCTCGATCAACAAGATACTCAAGCTATTCAATATTGAACCTATAACCTTTCTTTACGAGTCAAAATCCTGGGTTGCCGTATTCGTTGGTTCGGGAGTTTGGAAGGAAATGGGGTTTAGCACAATTATTTATTTAGCCGCTCTGACGAACATAGATCCTGCCCTTTACGAGTCAGCAGGTATGGACGGCGCTTCGAAGTGGCGGCAAATTTGGCACATTACAATTCCAGGCATTCGTCACACGATCATCCTGCTGCTCATTTTGGCTATGGGTCAATTGATGGAGGTCGGCTTTGATCAGATATATAACCTTCAGAACTCAGCGGTTGCTGACGTGTCAGAGGTCATAAGTACTTATATTTATAAAATAGGTTTGGGAAATGCGCAATTTAGCGTAACAACGGCGATGGGGCTGTTCGAATCCATCATTGGATGTACACTCGTACTGGTAGCTAACAGGATCGCCCGCAAATTTGACCAAGCTTTATTCTGATAACGAGGAGGGCGTCCGCATGAAAGCGACAAAGGGTGAAAGAATTTTCTACGCAGTCAATTATGTTATGCTCGGGGCAATTGCCTTAACCTGTTTACTGCCATTTATTCATATCATAGCGCTATCGATGAGCGAGCGTTCGGCCGTAGATTCGGGACATGTTTTCTTCTGGCCGGTAGGCTTGGATTTTACGGCATATAAGGTTTTCTTCCTAACAACTCCGGCTCTCTCAGCATTTAAAAATAGCATTATCATTACACTTGTCGGTGTTGCACTTAGTATGGCGGGGACGGTATTGGCAGCCTATCCGTTGTCGAGAAGCTATTTGATAGGACGACGCAAGTTTGTGCTTGCCATGGTGTTTACGATGTTGTTCTCAGGAGGGTTGATCCCTACTTATCTCGTCGTAAAGAACCTATCTTTAATCGATTCCTATTGGTCTCTGTGGCTCACGGGGTTTATCAGTACCTACAATATGCTGCTCATGAAAAGCTACTTTGAGAATATTCCTTATGAAGTGGAAGAAGCAGCGCGAATTGACGGATGCAGCGACGTATCTCTCCTCATTCGAATCATATTGCCGCTATCGCTTCCGATGCTAGCCACTTTAGCCCTGTTCTATGGGATTAACTATTGGAATGCGTTTATGAGCGTTCTGATGTACATCAATAAGAGTGACATGCAGAATTTGACGGTCATTGTCCAAGCGATGCTGCAAAAAAACGACATCCTGAATTCACCTTCCCTGGCACCAGAGGAGCAGCTAATGGTTGCTACTGAAATGGTCAAATCTGTCGGTGTTGTCGTTATGGTGGTTCCGATGCTGATCGTTTATCCGTTTCTGCAAAAATATTTTGTCAAAGGCGTTATGCTTGGTTCTGTTAAGGGTTAAACCAAATGGGGTTCCACGTTTACCAAAACTTTTCAATATAAAAAGGAGGGTTTGCGCATGAAAAGAAAGCTGTGGATGGGTATGACAATAGGGGTTGTAGCATTAGGGGCAACGCTTGTTGGTTGCAGCAGCGACAAGAAAGAAGGAGCGGCAGCCGGTACTACGGCTACGAATGCTCCGAAGGAGACAGCGGCAGCCAAACGAGGAAATGTTACCGTTTCCATGTATGATCGAGGTGGTGTACCTGCGTCGGAGGGGAACTACGAAGAAAATCGTTGGACCAAATGGATCAATCAAAACGGTCCTGTGAATGTGAAATACATTCCTGTACTCCGAGGCGAGTCTACGAAAAAATTGAATGTTCTTTTTGCCTCCGGTTCTGCGCCTGATATTGTGAACGAGTACAACACACCGTTTCGGAACAGCCTTTACGATCAAAAGCAGCTGCTTCCCATTGACGACATCTTAAAATTCATGCCTGAATACCAGAAGCTGCTTGACCAGTACCCTCAGTTGAAGAAAGCGGGGATGAAACCGGACGGCAAACTATATGAAGTCGGTAAAGTAAAAGAAGCAGTCATACAGCACATGTTATTAATTCGTACCGACTGGCTGAAAAAGCTGAATTTGAGCATGCCGACAACAACGGAAGAACTTATGAAAGTAGCCAAGGCATTTGCTGAACAAGATCCTGACGGCAATGGTAAGAAAGATACGTACGGGATGAACATGAGCTACTATTCTGAACAAGCCATCAACGAGATTTTCGGTGAAAATTCGTCCAAGGATTTGATTGCCTGGGGAACTAAGGATGGAAAAGTAATCCCTCTGTGGGATAATCAGCTGGCCTCCCTGACCTTCAAGAAGAAGCTCTATGACGATGGCCTTATCGATAAAGATTACATCAATGATAAAGACGGCGCAAAGGCAAAACAAGACTTCCTGAATGGTAAAATCGGTATTTACGTTAAATTTTCCGGCGGCATGTATGATCTTGTTATGAACGACTTTGCTACGCTGAAGAAAAATGTGGCAGGCGCGGAAATTGCTCCGTTAGGCTATCCGCAATCGCCGTTGGGGACATTTACCGGTGCTGTCGATAATCCTGTACAAATGACGACTGTTGTGAACGCCAAGGCGAAGGAGCCGGAAGCTGTCGGTCGCTATCTTGACTTCATGATGAAACCGGAAACCGCTTTGAAGATTATTAACGGAGACGAAGGGACACATTGGAAGAAGAGCGCCAATGGCTGCCGTGAGACCATCGATCCATTGAAATCGAAAAATGAAGTCGGCTACGCTTTAGACTACGAAATGTTCTACTCTGCAGGAACAGATAAGTGTAACTTTACCCTGAACGGGTTTAATACTGCAGTACCGGAACAGAAAGCCGGTTCGGACATGTATAAAGAACTTCAGAAAATTTATTTCGATTCGCAAAGACAATACTCTGGATTGACCCATGGGGAACATATGCCGGTCTATCCTGCTGATCTCCAAACGATTAACGCAACAATTCTTAAAGAGCAAACCGACATTTTTGTTAAGGCCACCATCAGCGGTGCGAAATACAGCCCGGAACAAGCGATTAAAGACGCACAAGCGGCATGGGATAAAGCCGGCGGCAAGCAGCTTGAAGACTTTATGAACAAATGGTATGCGGAAAATAAAGATAAAGCGTTCCTTGCCAAGGATATTATGACAATTGCTAGACAACAAATGGAGCAAGTGAAGTAACTGATTTTGAAGGAGGAGCTGGACATGGATATGCGATTGCCTGCCCTTGCAGACATCGCTTGAATGTCCAGCTTCATTCATTTTTCATATCATCGGATAGTTGATCACATCACAGGGGGAAATAGAAATGAACAAGGTGAAAGTCGCCATCATTGGCTGCGGCGGTATAGCAACAGGTAAGCACTTACCCAGCCTAGCAAAGATAGAGCAGGTCGAAATTGTTGGTTTTTTTGATATCGTGCTTGAGCGTGCTCAGCAAGCGGCAGAGAAGTTTGGTGCTCCCGGAGCGAAGGTGTTTGAGAACTATTATGAGCTTCTTGCTGATGCTTCGATTGACGTCGTTCATGTCTGTACTCCAAATGACTCGCATGCGGAGATTTCGATCGCAGCTATGGAAGCAGGCAAGCACGTCATGTGTGAAAAGCCGATGGCCAAAACAGCCGCCGATGCTAGGCGTATGGTTGAAGCAGCTAAGCGTACAGGTAAGAAGCTGACCATTGGCTACAATAATCGCTTCCGAGCGGATAGTCAGTATTTGAAGAAAGTGGTTGAAGATGGTGATCTAGGCGACATTTATTTTGCCAAAGCGCATGCCATTCGCAGGCGTGGGGTTCCAACTTGGGGTGTGTTTCTGGATGAAGACAAACAAGGTGGAGGCCCGCTGATCGACATCGGTACACATGCTCTCGATTTAACGCTGTGGATGATGAATAACTACGAACCTAAGGTGGTGCTTGGCACTGCTTATCATAAGCTTTCCCGGAAAGAAAATGCCGCAAATTCATGGGGCCCTTGGGATCCTGAGAAATTCAAAGTGGAAGACTCCGCATTTGCGATGATCGTGATGAAAAACGGCGCGACTGTGATGGTGGAGGCGAGTTGGGCCTTAAATACATTGGATACGAAGGAAGCAAAGTGTACGCTTTGCGGTACAGAAGGCGGAGCGGACATGCAGGATGGCTTACGCATAAATGGCGAAAACCACAGTCGTTTATACGTCAATCAGTTGCAATTCGATGCCAAAGGTGCAGACTTCTACGAGGGTAAAAAAGAGAGCATGTCGGATAAAGAAATCCGCACGTGGATTGACGCTGTTATGAACGATAAGGAGCCTATTGTAACGCCAGAGCAATCGTGTGTGGTTTCCGAAATACTTGAGGCCATCTACGAATCCAATAGAACGGGAAAAGCGGTTTATTTTGACTAAAATAACCCGAAATGAGGCCATTCTTTCATGATTAGAGTAGCGATGTTGAGCTTTTGGCATGTTCATGCAAAGGATTATGCACGTCTAGCCGCCGAGCACCCGGGTACCGAAATCGTGGCTGTATGGGATGAAGTTCCCGAACGAGGAAGGCAAAAGGCTGAGGAGTATGGTGTTAGCTTTTATGCCGATTTGCATGCGCTTTTGGCCAATCCGGATATCGACGCCGTTATTGTGGATACGCCGACGAATCGGCACTGGGACGTCATCATCGCAGCAGCCAAAGCGGGTAAGCATATCTTTACTGAAAAAGTTATAGCTACCACGACGAAGGAATGTAAGGAGATATTGGCTGCAGTTGAGGCGGCTGGGGTCAAGCTAACGGTTTCTCTACCCCGGCTGTATACCTGGTTTACACAAGCTGTACATACCTTCATTCGGGAGGGTAAGCTTGGCACTGTAACGACAGTTCGTATACGGCTTGCTCATAACGGCGCATTGCGAACAGAGAAAAATCCGAATGGTTCACTGCCATCCCATTTCTTCAACTTAGAGGAGTGCGGGGGAGGGGCATTGATGGACCTTGGCTGCCATCCGATGTACTTAACACGCTTATTTCTGGGCTTACCAGAAAGTGTTAGTGCAAGTTTCGCTTATATCACAGCGCGAGAGGTAGAGGATAGTGCGGTAGCGACTTTACGTTATCCAAATGGAGCAATAGGCATTGTTGAGGCGGGATTCGTAAATAACTACTCACAATTTGATATTGAGGTGCAAGGAACGGAAGGCAGTCTTATGTACACGAGAACGGATGACAAGCTGTTAATTCGAAGCCACAAACTGGAAGGTGAAGCAGCAACAGGGTGGCAAGTGGTCACGAATCTGCCTGAGAATCTCCCTTCTCCCTTTGAACAATGGGTGTCACATATTCGAAATGGAACGACAGCTTCTGAAAATATACAATTAGCCCTTGATTTGACCCGTTTAATGGAAGCTTCGACTTTATCGGCACGCTCAGGTGCTGTATGTAGGCTGAGTGACCTAGCGGAATAAAGGCTTCCTTGAGGAAAGGCCAGATCATTCCCTGCAAAGAAATAAGGGTAATCTGGCTTTTCTTCATTTGAGAGAAATGATGACAACAAAGCTCTGAGGAGGAACAAACATGCTGGACAAAGGGGAATACTCATTTTCTACCTGCTGGAATATTAAAAAGCATACGATTGGAAGGAACATGATAGAGGAAATCAAGGAGCTCGGCTTTCGTCAGGTGGAATTGAACTATAACGTGACGGAAGAAATGATAAAGACGATTGAGCCGATGATCGAAAAAGGGGAAATTGGCGTATCCAGTGTACACAATGTGTTCCCTTTCATTAATGATAAGGATTACGATACAGATTCCGTCATGCTTGGTTTCGATGATGAGGTGAAGCGCAAGCGATCCGTGGAGCTGTTGATTCGGTCTATGGAATATGCGAACCGCTATGGAGCGAAGGCCGTTGTCGTGCATCCAGGCGAAGTGCCTTTCGAATATAACATTGATTTGGATTTGAAAAAGCTTTACAGAGATCACGGGAAGGATTCACCGGAATATCAAAAGCTTTGGAAGGACATGTCCGAAAGACGGGAGCGGTTGAGTCCGCTCTATACCAAACGGATCCAAGAGAGTCTGGAGGAAGTGAGCGAGCATGCTGCCAAACAAGGATGGTCTGTAGCCATTGGCATTGAAACACGCTCAAGGTCGTATCAGATGCCCACCTTAATGGAGGCAAAGACCATTTGTGAGAACCTGAAGGGCGGTCCGGTTTACTTGTGGTACGACATTGGCCATGCCATGATGATGGATCGGATGGGCTTGTATGACAACTTGAAGGAGCTGCAGGAAGTGAAACGCTATATTTATGGCGTACACATCCATGAAACGCTAGAGCTGTCCGATCACTGGTGTCCTTATGTACACAGTAAAGATCTGCAATATTTTGATCATTTTCTAGAAGCGATTGATTTTGCCAAAGTCAAAGTGTATGAGTTGAAGGCTGTGTGCCAGCCGGACGAGATTGATGAAAGCCACAGGCTTATTACAAGTAAAATTGCAGCTATGAAAGGTTAAAAGGTGATCAGCATGGACGCTACTTATAAACAGTTGGTACACATTTATGACGAACATACAGCAGCTATGCTGCAGCGGCAGGTGCTTGATCCTACATCGAAATATGTTGGCGGTATTATTGATGAAACGGGCATTGCTCGTGTCAATCATCTCAGCACGCCGAGCGTTTTGGCCGTATGGGCTTCCGCTATCGTTAATCCAGATTCACGTTACTATCACGATGAGACACTCTTAGCCGCTTTCGACAAAGCAGCGGATTTCATTTTGAATCGCCAGCATGCCGACGGTACGATCTCTTTAGGTTCAACGAACTATAATTCTCCACCAGATACAGCCTTTGTTGTAGGCGGGGTTACGCAAATCTATCAACTGCTTGAGGCGCATGACTGGGCGGCTGTGAAGCCTGCCTCTGTAAAGCTGAAGCTCTTCCTGGAGCGTACGATCCCTGCTATGCTGACAGGTGGATGTCATACACCGAACCATCGCTGGGTTATTACAGCGGCACTTTCTCTGCTGTACGAGATTTTTCAAATGCCTGAGCTGGTAGCTAGAGCAGATGAATGGTTGGCAGAAGGTATGGATATCACACATGACGGCGAATGGACGGAGCGCAGCAACGGCATCTATAATGCCGTCAGCGATATCGCTTTATACCATACGGGTCGTGTGCTTAACCGACCAGAATTATTAGAATGCGTGCGCCGCAATCTGCGCATGATGGTGTATTTGATACATCCATCTGGTGAAGTAGTAACCGATTATTCAGGACGCCAGGATTTCGGGCAAACCTTTGATATGGCCACTTACTTCCTCATTTATCGCTTAATGGCTGCTCACGATAAAGATCCTTTATTCGCTGCAATGTCGGACTACGCAGGTACCTTTATCAAGCATGCGGAAGCGGTAAATAACAATGCGCTTTTGGGTTTATTGCTGTATCCCGAAGCAGATATTTCCGATTTGGAGCGGACTTCGCTTCCCGATCGATATGTCCAAGTTATCAATGAGCATCATCCGATCAATGAGCATCTGGCGCAAATCGATGGCGTGGGCCACCATATGAAAATTGAACACAGCAGCATGCACTTAGCCTTCGGCGCTCCGCTTGTGCGTATTCGGGAGCTTGATCAAAGCGTGACGATTATGCCGCAAACGCCGTCATTCTTCTCCCTTCGCCATGGAAAAGTTAGGCTGCTGGGCATTAAGTTGTCTACATCTTTCTCACCTGGAATAGTGAAGTTCGCGCATCTCACTGCAGAGGAAGGCGTTTATAAGCTAGGAATTGTATTGGAAAAAGGATATAACGGACCGATCCCGCGACAATTTCTGCCGGAGTCCGCGGAGAGATCGACACTCAGTCCTTGGTACTTGCTTCCGCATCAGCATCGGCCGATGACACATTTGCAAACTCTAGAGTTTCAAGCGGAAATTACACAAGGTGACGGGGAATGGAAGATTCGTATCCTTTCCGATGAGCGAGAGGATGTATTCACGCAGCTATCCTTTATTTTAGGAGATGAGGGTACGGTTAGCGGCAGAGACCTCGCCCAAGCCGAGGCAGGGAAATATTTCTTGAAAAATGGATCTATGATATATGCGGTGGATGAAGATGCGATTGAGATTTCAACAGGTGACTACGAGCATTTGCTGCCTGTGCTTCGTGAAGACCAACATCCGGCTGGCTGCAAATACGTCCATGTGAACCTGGTGACGCCGTTCGACCGGACATTTACGGTTCGCTTACTGTAGAAAGGAAGGCCGAGATGACGACTTATTTTAATGAGCAAGAGAGTATACAGTCTCGCTTAGGAGACGATGACAACCGAACATTGAAGGTGCTTGCGGACCGCTACATTGGGGCTAATCCGCCCGTCCCGTTTGCTTTCCGGGCCTTTTACCAATCTGGCGTTTTGCAAAACGAGGATGGGATGTTTGATTTGAATTTGGGGCGGAGATTTCCCGAAGCAAGACCCGGCCAATTTTCATATGCCTATGGTTTAGTATGGAGTGATGGTGAACGAAACCTGGATGTGTTGTTCCGCTGTTTGGGGCCAATTGAGTTCTATTTCAATGATGAACGTGCCTATCGTTCCAACGTAATAGATGAAATTAAGCCTGATGCAAGCGTTAAGCTTAATCTGAACTTTGTGAAAGGCTGGAACCGGCTTTTTATCAAAGCTAAGCATACGGCTGCGGGTTTTGGCTGCTTGTTCGGATCTGATGAAGCGAAGGTACGAATTCTGAATGTGCTTACCCCCTTTGCTGAAAGGAGTGGTCAGGCAGGATGGGTGTACTCTGCTCCGGTCGACACGGATCTATTCGAGGTTAGTCCGCTGCCAAATGGTTTAGCGTCGGAGAAAGAGTACGGGCTGAGCTGGCTGCCGACCTGTGAGTGGACTGAAGGTGAGCTTGCGAAGCCTGTCTGCGAACGTTTATTCGGCTTACAGCCTGGTAAGCAAGCGTACGCGTGGACGAAGCTGAACAAAGTAAGCTCAGGGGAAGAAGCTTGCCTGCTGAAGGGCCATGCGACAGGACCGTTGACCGTTTGGCTGGATGGGAAGCAAGTATTGGAGCTCGCGGAAGAAGGCAGCTTTCAGGTGGAAGTGCCGCTATCTTTTGGCAAACATGATCTGTTAATCCGCAGTATTTGTGGAAATAATGCATGGGGCTTCACATTTCATGCCTCTGTTAGGGGAGAGGTTGTCCCTTTAAGCGCTCCTCAGAAGGTTCACGGGTCAGCTGAGCCGTGGTTATATGTGGGGCCACTGGATTCCAGCGTTGAGTTAGCGTATGAGGAATTAGTAAGAACCGATCGCATTTATGCTAAAAGTTCAAAGTCAGATGCTGCAGGTGACAAGACGTACTGGCAGTTAGACCGTCCAGACGCTTGGATACGTCCTTATTATGAGAATGCCATGCTGAGCAATAAGTGGACCGTCGGCAACGTCACGAATTATGCCCGTTGGGATTACCCGCTTGGCGTTACCATTTATGGGCTGCTGCAAGCAGGTCGGTTGCTGGAGCGGCCTGATATTATCGGGTACGCCCTCGATCATGTTCAAAGCTGCACAGACATGTTCGAATACTCCTTATGGGATCGAGAGAAGTATGGGTTCCCGGCGATCAATCAACAGTTGGTTATGATGAAAATGCTAGATAACTGTGGTTCCTTTGGCTCCGCGATGCTGGAAGCTTATCAGGAAGACAAGGATTTGGGCTTCTTGCCGATAGCGCAGCGAATTGCCGACTTCATACTCGTGCGATTGGAGCGTAAGGAAGACGGTGCATTTTATCGGATATGTCAGGATGAATATTCGGAGAATACGATGTGGGCTGATGACCTCTACATGAGCACGCCGTTTCTGTGCCGCTATGCGGGGATAACCGGAAGCAGCGAGGCGCTGGATGAAGCAGCGAAGCAATTTCTGTTATTCCGCAAGTATTTGTACATGCCGGATCAGCGCATCATGTCGCATGTCTTTGATTTCAAATACGGCATGGCTACCGGCATTCCTTGGGGACGTGGGAATGGATGGACACTCTTCTCGTTGACAGAGGTGCTGGAGGTTCTACCCGCAGACCATGAAGCTCGCCCGGAGTTAGTGCATTTCTTTAACGAGCTGTGCGCGGGATATGCCGATCTGCAAGCTGAAAGCGGGCTGTGGCATCAGGTATTGAACGATCCCGACGCCTATCAGGAAGCCTCGTGTACCGCGATGTTCGCCTATGCGTTTGCGCGAGGCGTGCGATTCGGCTGGCTCAAGGAGCCAGGTCGGTTCATCCATGCTTCGCTGAAGGCATGGGACGGTTTGACCCGTCTGGCCATCGACGCTCAGGGCAACGTCCATGGCGTTTGCAGCGGCTCGCGGTATGCCTTTACCGCTGATTATTATAAAAAGGACCTGCTCACCGTAACCAATGACAACCACGGTGTTGGCATTATGATGCTGGCTGGGACAGAAGTCGTGAAGCTGAAGCGATGGCTATCGCAGCCGCTTGAAGTGACGCATAGATGACGACTGTGAGCAGTGTCTGGCAAATTAGTCATTTGGATTTGATCGTTAGAATGGTGTTGGCGGTCGTTCTGGGCGGTTTGATCGGTCTTGAACGGGAATTGAACAATCATGCAGCGGGCTTTCGTACGCATATTTTAGTTTGTTTAGGTTCTGCCACCATCATGCTGCTGTCGGAGTATGGATTCTCTGACTTTGTAAATGAACCCAACGTCCGTATAGACCCGTCCCGCTTGGCTGCACAGGTTGTCAGCGGCATCGGCTTTCTTGGCGCAGGCGCGATATTGCGAAACGGCAGTGTTATTAAAGGGTTGACTACCGCTGCTTCCGTTTGGTTAGTGGCGGCTATTGGTTTGAGCGTAGGCGCAGGCTTTATTACCGGGGCGTTGGTATGCACCTTTTTAGTACTGATCAGTTTGTATCTTCTGAATAAGTGGGAGAAGCATTTCCTAAGGCATCGCCGAACTCACGAAATTGAGATCATGATCAATGAACATCCCGGCTTCCTCAGCTTGGTTACCTCCCGTTTTGGGGAACAGGGTATCCAAGTCACCAATCTAAAGATGATGCCAGGAAGCGAATATTCCCCCTTATCAGCGAATACCGGAAATACCCCAATGATGCACTTGTGCTTCAGCTTAAGATGCCCGAAGCACGAGAAGCTGCTTGCCGCATACGAACAAATTGCCGCTCTGGACATCGTCGTTAGAATGGAAGCTGCGAACTTCATTTTTCATAAAAAGGTGGCCTAAGAAAAGGTAGGCTTGTGGTTCAACCTTTTTGGATCTCTGATCTCTTCGATCAGAGATCTTTCTATTTTTTCTGAGAGACTATCTGAAGTTAATCGGGCAATTACTCAAAATTCGATGTTAGAGTCGTTCAGCATGCTTCGTGAAGAGAGCCGGGCTATAGCGATTACCAAAGTTGTAAATTCTACAACAATTGACGCGCTCAAGGGCTATTTTGCGAGTTGAAGTTGCAGATGGTACAACATTTTGAGCCCATTTGTTACGAAATGGCCTGAATAGGACCAAATTGTTGTACAGTTTGCAACAACGAAGGGAGAGAGGCGAGATTTAGGCTGCAATTGTTGCACTTTTTACAACAGTCCCCGGCGTATTGGCCTGTGGGGGCATTTTGCATATTAAGATGAGAGTTCCTGTCACCGATTGCTCATTCCCCTCGAAGTTAAGCGTGTTTTATAACGCTAAGGAGGCAAATTTCTTTGTTGCCCATCCGTTGCGATGGAAAACATCGTTACAGAGAGAAGCTAGGAGTGAAATGGTCATTCCCCTTCGATGTTAAGCGTGTTTTATATCGTTAAGGAGGCAATTTTCTGTGTTCCCTATAACGTTAGCGATGGAAAACATCGTTACAGAGAGAAGCTAGAGTGAAATGTTCATTCTCCTCGATGTTAAGCGTGTTTTATAACGCTAAGAAGGCAAATTTCCGCGTTCCCTATACGCTAGCGATGGAAAACATCGTTACAGAGAGAAGCTAGGAGTGAAATGCTCATTCCTCTCGATGTTAAGGGTGTTTTAAAGCGTTAAGGAGGCAAGTTTCAGCGTTGCCCATCCGTTAGCGATGGAAAACATTGTTACAGAAAGAAACTAGGAGTGAAATGGTCATTCCCTCGATGTTAAGCGTGTTTTATAGCGCTAAGGAGGCAATTTCCCCCGTTACCTAAACGTTAGCGATGGAAAACATCGTTACAGAGAGAAACTAGGAGTGAAATGGTCATTTCCTCGATGTTAAGGGTGTTTTAAAGCGTTAAGGAGGCAAGTTTCAGCGTTGCCCATCCGTTAGCGATGGAAAACATCGTTACAGAGAGAAGCTAGGAGTGAATGGTCATTCCCCTTGACTTTAAGCGTGTTTTATATCGTTAAGGAGGCAAATTTCCGCGTTGCCTATACGTTAGCGATGAAAAACATCGTTACAGAGAGAAGCTGCGTTATCTGCACAAGCCGTCAGGTAAACCAAAAAGCCCGCTAAGCCAAGAAAAACGGCTTAAGCGGGCTTTTTCACGAATTAAGAGTTAATCAGATACTGGTTAACCGTCGCCTTAATCAATTCCAAACGGCCGGATTGGTTCACGATGTTGTTGCTGTTCTCAAGCGCATAAGCTTCAAGCGTCTTGAAGTCCGCTTTGCCGGACACGATGTCGGCTCCGATGCCGGACTTGAAGGAAGCATAGCGCGTGTCGAGGATATTATCGAATACGCGGTCTTCGATCAATTTGGCAGCGACTTCTAAGCCGCGAGCGAAGGCGTCCATACCTGCGATGTGGGCGTAGACGACATCGATAGGCTCGAAGGAAGTACGGCGAACCTTGGCGTCGAAGTTCACGCCGCCGCGGCCGATGCCGCCTTCGTTCAGGAGGATTTCGTACATCGCGAGTGTCGTCGAGTACAGGTCTGTCGGGAACTCGTCGGTATCCCAGCCGAGCAGCAGGTCGCCTTGGTTCGCATCGATGGAACCAAGAACACCATTGATGCGCGCGACGCGAAGCTCGTGCTCAAAGGTATGACCAGCAAGCGTGGCATGGTTCGCTTCCAGGTTTAATTTGAAATACGGCAGCAAGTCGTATTTTTGCAAGAAAGATAGCGTCGTAGCCGCATCGAAGTCGTATTGGTGCTTGGATGGCTCTTTTGGTTTAGGCTCGATCAGGAATTGACCGTCGTAGCCGATTTCTTTGGCATAATCAACCGCCATGTGCAGGAAGCGAGCAAGGTTATCAAGCTCCAGGCCGAGGTCCGTGTTAAGCAGAGTCTCGTAGCCTTCGCGTCCGCCCCAGAAAACGTAGTTTTCCGAGCCAAGCTCTTTGGCATGATCTAAGGCTTTCTTCACTTGGGCAGCAGCGTAAGCAAATACGTCCGCATTATTCGTCGTAGCTGCGCCGTGAACAAAGCGCGGGTTAGTGAACATATTAGCTGTGTTCCAGAGCAGCTTCTTGCCGCTGGATTTCATTTTATCTTTGATCAGGGCAACGATCTCGTCAAGGTTCTTGTTCGTTTCTTGCAGCGTGCTGCCCTCAGGCGCGATATCGCGGTCATGGAAAGCGAAGTAGTCGACATCCAGAATGTTCAGCAGCTCAAAGCAAGCGTCAACGCGAGCTTTGGCCAGCTCAAGGCCGGAGTATTGATCCCAAGCGCGAATCGCTGTGCCGCTGCCGAATGGGTCGGAGCCATTAGCGGAAAAAGAATGCCAGTAAGCGATTGCAAAACGCATATGCTCACGCATGGTTTTGCCTAAAATAACTTGATCAGGATTATAAAATTTAAAAGAAAGCGGGTTCGTTGATGCGCGGCCTTCGTACTTAATCGGTTGAATGTTGTCAAAGTAGCTCATGAATTCAGCCTCCATAAAATAGGGATAAATGCTTATGCAGTCATCATAGCACCAAATGAATAGTTTGTAAATTCATTAAACAAACTTAGTTGATGCGTGAAAATGTCTTTCATGTTAAAATCAGTTCATTAGAAGAGAACGATAAGCAATTAGAGCAATGTGGGGGCAAACATGAAGCAAACAGGCGATTTGAATCTCGTAAAAAAAATAAATAAATCCATCGTACTACACCATATTCGCACGAATTCTCCAATATCCCGAGCGCGGATTGCAGAAATTACAGGGCTGACAAAGGCTACAGTGTCGAGTCTTGTTAACGAATTGATCGAGAGCAGTGTCGTCGAAGAGATAGGCGTTGGTGAATCAAGCGGCGGGCGCAAGCCGATGATGCTGCTTTTTAATGGGACGGCTGGTTATGCCATCGGGGTAGACCTAGGGGTTACTGATATTCTCGCGGTGCTGACGGATTTAAGCGGTAAGATCATCCGCGAAGTAAGAGTGCAGCATGACAATGCTTCAGTCGAAAAGGTCGTCCAGCTGTTAAAAACGACCATTCGCGGACTGATAGAAAGCGCGCCGGAGAGCGTCTACGGTATTATCGGCATCGGCATCGGAGTGCCGGGTATTTGTGATGAGAGCGGCAATCTGCTGTTCGCGCCGAATCTTGGCTGGGAGAACGTGCCTTTGCAGCAGCAAATCGAGGAGACGTTCAACATTCCGGTTGTTATTGATAACGAAGCGAACGCAGGAGCTGTAGGGGAGAAACAGTTCGGAGCGGGTAAAGACACGGCGAATCTGGTATATGTGTCGATCGGCATCGGGATCGGTGCCGGGATCATCATTAAAGGCGAGCTGTACCGTGGGGCGACCGGCTTCTCTGGTGAGATCGGGCACATCTCGATCCAGCACGACGGGCCCAAATGCAGCTGCGGCAGCTTGGGCTGCTGGGAGCTGTATGCGTCGGAGCACGCGCTCCTCACGCAGGCGCGCCGCGAGCTTAGCGATGACGCTGTGGATTTAGAGACTTTGCTGAGCAAAGCCGAAGCCGGAGATCCGACGGTGATCGCGCTTTTTGAGCGCCTTGGTTATTATCTCGGTGTAGGCGTGGTTAACATTATTAATGGATATAATCCGGAATACATCATTCTCGGCGGCCGGTTAGCCAGTGCCGAGAGATGGCTGATGAAACCGTTGCTGGCCCTGCTCGAGAAGCGTTCCCTGCCGCATCCGCGCAAGCAGCTGAAAGTTGCGTTCAGCGAGTTGAGCGATAAGTCGACGGTGCTTGGGGCGGCATCTTTTGCGGTGGCCACATTTTTCGTGGAGACAACGGTTTCGGTTGATCGGAACTAAGGAGTGGGAATTCATACCATATGATTGACCGAAGGATGGTCACTTTTGTACAATGAGAAAAGTGCCAAAAATTCGAGAACAAAGGACTGGAACCAACGATGTTTCTACGTTCACTAGTGATGTGCTGCTATCTCATGGGAGCTTACTGGGCTTCCTACCATTTCCCATCAATGAAGATGGTGTTTTATCCAACGCTTGGAGCATTCAGCTTTCTTTTTATGCACCGTGTGGACCAAATTAAGGACATAGGACGCATCACGATGGGTGCTATCATTGCAGTGACAATCGGCAGCAGCATGTACGCGATAAGTCACGGCGCAATGTCATTTTTCATAACAGCAATACTTACCATCTCTCTCATCCAGTGGTTCAAATGGAACGCAGCCCCGATTTTGGCCGTTTCGTTCATTCCATTTTTTGCGCATCCAGTCGCATTCTGGGCGCTGCCTGCAGCTGTCCTTGTTTCACTCCTGGGGCTGATAGGATCGATTTGGCTCATTGGCAAGGTTGAGCAGTTGAATTGGGTTGCCAGATTGTCACTGGCACTTTCGCCGCTTCGCACGAAGCTGGAGCCGTTTAAAAAAGAGGATGTAGCTGGTTAGCAGCTAGCAAATATAAAAAAGCGATCAGCAGGTGAATGCTGTCGCTTTTTTTGATATGAAGGAGAATGAAAATGAAACTGCACAAAGGAGAAATCCTATTCCGGCAAGGGGACACGGGTCCACTGTACCAGCTCCAAACCGGTCTGTTGAAAATTGTTCGTGCTCATGAGGACGGGAATACGACACTCGTGAATATCATTGTGCCTGGCGAGACCATTCCACATCATTCGCTCATTAGTCCAAGTCCTTACTACGGTACTGCGATAGCGCTTGTCACTAGTGACATAGAGGTGCTTCCTGCTGCACAGTGGTACGAGGAGCTGGAGCGCAGCCCGGAGCATTTCCGCACGATTGCCCGACAATTACAGGATAAACTGCGCATGATGCAGCAGCGTATTGATCAACTGACCGAAATGGCTCCCGCTGTCAAGCTGAAGAAGCTGGAACGCTGGTTTGGGCACTACCTGGGAACGTCGAAGCTGACAGACGTGCTAACGCAGGAGGAAATCGGTCAGTTCATCGGGCTTCGCCGGGAGACCGTGAATCGTCTACTGAGGGAGAACGCAAAACTATAATACAGGCGAAATCAGATCGCCAATCCGTTTACAGAGTGCCCGCAGGACCAAAAAATTCATAATGACGGTCTGAGTCGGGAACACCCCATTCACGAAGCGCTTGGTTCACTGCTTTCATAAACGGTACAGGTCCACAGAAATAAAAGCTAGCTTCCTTAGTCGGTACTATGCTTTGGAGCCATGGCAAATCGATATATCCCTTTTTATGAAAAGTTTGCTTGGCTGCATCAGCTTCCGTCGGTTGCTCATAGCACCAGGCAACAGTCACTTGCGGATGCAACGTGGCGAGTTCTTCAACTTCCCTGCGCAGCGCGTGATGCTGACCGTTCTGAGCCGCATGGATATAAGTAACCTGACGATTCGGCGACGTGGTTGTAAGGGTGTGAAGCATACTGACCATTGGCGTCAGCCCAACACCGCCGCTGATAAGTACGACAGGCCGAGTGTCCTTTTGATCCAGTGTAAAATCGCCAGCAGGCGCGGACAACCACAGCACATCGCCCTCTTGCACCTGGTTGTGCAGATAGACCGAAGCTTTGCCAGCAGGAACAGCAGGATTGTGATCCTCGCGTTTTACGGAGATGCGATAGTAAGTCTCCCCGGGTGCATGCGAGAGGCTGTACTGCCGAATATGGGTATGTTCTTCCCCTGGAATCTGAATTCGGATACTCACATACTGCCCCGGTTCAAATGCTGCGAGCGCGCCCCCATCTTGGGGTGCCAGGTAGAAGGAAGTGATGACGTCGCTTTCTTTGTTTTTGCGTTCGACTCGGAACGGTCTGAAATCCTTCCAGCCTCCGGGTTGTTGTGCAGATGTATCATACATCTCAGCTTCAATACCGATGAAAGCATCCGCTATGACCCCATAGGCTTCAGCCCAAGCTTGAAGAATTTCATCGGTTGCTGCATCGCCCAGCACTTCTTTGATAGCTGCAAGCAAATGTTGGCCGACAATCGGATAATGCTCCGCCTTGACGCCCAGGCTGCGATGCTTATGGGCAATTTGTTTCACAGCAGGCAAAATGGCCTCGAGCCGATCAATATGCAGGGCTGCCGCATACACGGCGTTGGCTAGAGCTGTTTGCTGCCGGCCTTGTTTTTGATTCGCATGATTGAATATATTCAGCAGCTCAGGATGTGCTGTGAACAGCTTTTCATAGAAACGTTTGGTTATCGCTACACCGTGAACTTCCAGTACGGGAACTGTAGATTTAATAACGCGGATGGTTTGCTCGTTTAACATAAAGGAACGCCTCACTTCACATAGATTAACTTGATACCCTTAGTATAGAGAACAAGACGATGGAGGCGGTGTGATTTTAATCACAGGGAATAGCAACAATCTGTGACGTAGGCATGACGCCGAATAAGCGGTATACTGGGTAAAATAAACAAATACAGGAGTACCTATCGATGCCTGATTGGTCTTATCACGCGATATTTCGTCCGTTGCTATTTCGACTGCCGGGACGCATAGCCCGGAACTTGACCCTTCATGCGATAGGCGGATTAAGCCGTGTCCCAGGCGGAACGTTCGTGATTAAAACTATGGGTCACATGGAGCTGTCGCCGATCCTCGAGGATGAGCTGGCGGGGGTGCCGATTCAGTGTCCTATCGGCCTCAGCGGCACGCTTGATCCGCATGGAACCGCGCATAAGGCGCTGGCCCAGTTCGGGTTCGGCTTCATCGAGCTCGGACCTGTGACGATCCGAGAGGTGCGGAATGAGGCGCCGATCGAGCGCGGCTCTGAGTGTGAAGCCATCGTCTACCCCGATGGCTATGTCAATGACGGCGCGGACGCAATCGTCCAGCGCCTGCGCAAGGGCACTGGGCATCGCCTGCCGCACTTCGTGCGGCTGCGGCCGATGCCGGGCAGTTCGCCGCGTGAGGCGCTGCTTGAGCAGCAGGAGCTGCTCTCGAAGCTGGCGCCGTACGCGGCGGGGTTCTACATCGATGGCCTCGCCGAAGGCTGGCCACCGGATGAAGCCATAGCGTACCTCCGAGAGGTACGCGTAATAGCTGAAGCAGCGGCCCCAGGGAAGCCGCTGCTGCTCTACCTGCCGCAGCCAACTCCCATTGGGATGCTGCGTGAACTCACCGACATCGCCGCGAGCTTCAGCGGTGTCGTCGTCGGCGAAGCGCTGTGCGAGCCGGGCACCCGCCGCGAACGCGTCGGCGGCGGTGCGGAGGCGCTCACTGCGCAGCTGAGCCAGGTCCGGCTGCTCCGCGAGTCGCTCGGCGAGCGGAGCACGATTGTCGCGGCTGGCGGTGTTCATCAGCCGCAGGATGCTCTAGAGCTCTTGGCTGCTGGAGCGAATAGCGTCCAGCTGCACAGCGGTCTGGTGTACGCGGGGCCAGGGCTGCCCAAGCGAATCAACGAAGCGATCATTCATGATCGCATCAAGCAAACAGCCGAGCCCCAGCTGCCTTCGTATTGGGCCAACTGGGGCTGGATGAGCCTGCTGGGTATCGGCATGATGATTGGCGGTGTGCTCGCATGGCTTATTGCGTCCACAAGCGTTCTATTGCCTTACGACGAAACTTTTCTTGGCGTGAGCCGAAGTGTCATAAATCATTTTAATGGGCATATTATACATTTCATGTCCCATGACCGCATTACTTTAGCCGGAACGATGATTTCGATAGGTATCTTTTATTATCAACTGGCTCGTCATGGCTTGCGTTACGGGCTTCACTGGGCGCGAACTGCGGTAGTTACTTCGAGTGCGGTGGGGTTTAGCAGCTTTTTCCTTTATCTCGGCTATGGCTATTTTGATCCTCTTCATGCCGCAGTTGCGGCCGTGCTCTTTCCGATGCTGCTGCTGACCTTGCGCGGATTAAAAGATCATCCTTCCCGTAAGAAGCCTGGCGTGCTGAATGATTCTGTTTGGCTCAGAGCGCAGTGGGGGCAATGCTGCTTCGTTGTACTCGGATTTGGTTTAGCAATCGGAGGCTTGACGATATCTTTCGTAGGTATCACTACCGTGTTCGTACCGACAGATTTAGCCTTTCTCGACCTGACAGTCCAACAGCTTGCTGCTTGGAACGATAACATCATTCCGCTCATTGCTCATGACCGGGCAGGATTCGGCGGAGCGCTCTTTTCATTAGCGGTAGCGATTACAGCCTCCGCTTTATGGGGGGTCAACCAAGGCGAAAGCTGGTTGTGGTGGACGTTTCTCTGGGGCGGTCTTCCCGGATTTGCGGCCGGACTTCTGGTGCATGTTCACATTGGCTATATGGACTTCATTCATTTGTTGCCTGTTTATATAGCCGTTCTGCTGTATGTCGTTGGATTGTATCTGATGTATCCGTTTTTGGTTGGCAGAGCGGGCAGGAGAGAAGCATCCATTTCGCGTAACGAAAAATATTAACATAAAGGCAGGTGGGTCGATGGAGAAACTAGCCATTATTTCAGATATCCATGGTAATATGCCTGCATTCGAAGCGGTTATGAAGGATATTCAGCATCGACATGTTACGGAGATCATTTGTCTAGGGGATTTAGTAGGGAAGGGACCGCATTCGGATCTCGTTGTTGATCACGTGCGGGAGGTTTGCCATAAGGTTATTATGGGAAACTGGGATGATTTCATCGGTAATCCTACCGAAGATCAGGTTTTGCTTTGGCATCAGACTAGGCTTGGGCACGAGCGGTTGACTTATTTGAAAGGGCTGCCTTTTTGCTATGAGTTTTGGATGAGCGGGAAGTTCGTGAGGTTATTTCATGCTTCGCCAAGAAGCGTATATGAACGTATTCAGCCGTGGGACCAGATGGAAAGCCGTATGTCGATGTTTGAGTCCTCGGAAGTGTGCGAGGAGACTTTCCAAGCCGACGTGGCAGGGTATGGTGATGTTCACAACGCCTATTTGCAGATTCTTAAGGGTAAAATGCTTTTCAATACAGGAAGCGTAGGAAATCCGCTGGATTTAACACAAGCTTCCTATGTCCTTCTTGAGGGGAATTACCACAGCAAACAGCCCGCAGCGTTCAATCTACAGCATGTGCGAGTGCCTTACGACATTGAACTTGCTGTCCAGCACGCAAAGGATGAGCGAATGCCGGATTCGGACGCCTATATCTTGGAATTGCGAACGGGTCAATATCGCGGGAGAAAGACGAAATAGGTCCCAAGGGCTGTTTCAAAAGTAGTATCTGCTTTCAGGCAGCCTCTTTATTACCATAGGTCCCCATTAGACGCTGCTGAACTAGTGGCTGTCCAAAAAGTAGTCAAAGATGTCTGAGAGACAGGCTGTACATGCAGAGTTTGCCGACCTGTGACGCAATGATGAAAAGTATCGTTACAGCATGAAAACGAGGATTGAGCTCCCTTGCAACAATGTAAAACATCGTTCCATTAATCTTTTATGGACCGTTATACTCCCAATCGCCCTCCTAACGATGTAAAACATCGATGCAGCAATCGCAATGCGACCTCAACTTGAATCTAACGATGAAATACATCATTGCAGCAAAAGTGGCTGTGTAAAAAAATCCATATACCTTGGATCAAATTGGCTTGTCAAAGTGAGCATAAAGTATTTGCGTTTTAAAAAACCAGGCAAGTGAAAAACTCGACAGCGAAGAAGGCAGCGCGCTAGCGGTTCGACGTATGATCGAGCCCGAGCCGGTTGACGTCAAAAACAAAGGAGCTAAGCACATTCAAGCCGCTTAGCTCCTTTTCATTCCAATATTCACTATTTTAAACAATTGGATCTGTCCCACACATCTATCTTGTTACTTTTGAGACAGCCTCTTTTATTATTTGTTAGAACGTTTTAGCTAATGCTTGCGCACGGCTAATCGCATCCTCTTTAATTTGCGGAGCTTTGTCGGGTGACTGAGCCATGCCCTCAACAAAAAGTCCTTGGAAATCTGTAATGCCGAAGAATGACATGATGACACTTAAATAACGATGTCCCATTTCCATAGCGGCAGCAGGTCCTTCCGAATAAACGCCGCCGCTTGCTTGGATATGCAGCGCTTTTTTGTCAGGCAATAAGCCTACAGGACCAGTTTCTGTGTACTTAAACGTCTTGCCAGCGATACAAATAGCATCAATATAGGCTTTCATAAGCGGTGGGAATGAGAAATTCCACATTGGCGTTACAAATACGTATTTATCCGCTGCTACAAACTGATCCGTTATTTCGCCAAGTCGGCCTACTTTTGTTTGTTCTTCCTTGCTCAAATCTGAGAATTGTTGACCGCCTCGTAATTTCCCCCACCCGCTGAATACGTCGGCATCAATGTGAGGCAATTGAATGCTGTACAAGTCCAGATGGATGACTTCATCATTAGGATTGGCTTCCCGATAGGTTTCAATAAAGGCTTTTCCTACAGCCATACTGAATGATGTTTGGTGGTCATGGGGATGTGCTGAAATGTGTAAAACAGTTGCCATGTGATCCGCCCTTTCATTTCGTTACATGTTAAAGCCATATATAATGTTCATTAAAAGCAAACAAAATATGCAGAGTAGAGCAATTTGGCTTTAAACGATTGCTAAATTTGTAAACCTATGTACATTGAGCCTAAGCTCCTTTTGGTATATGATGAAAGACGGTGCATTTGACTTCGAAATTTGCCCTTCATATAGCTGTCAACAAATTTATATAAAGTGAGATGGATGAGATGAAACCTAAGGATTTACACTATAGAATGCCAGCAGAGTGGACAACACACGAACGTACCTTTATTTCTTGGCCCGTTCAATCTTCGATGGTTTACCCAGAGGATCACGCGATTGTATCAAAAGGCTATGCAGATTTGGCCAAGGCCATTGCTGAGTTCGAGCCAGTGACAGTGATTGTGAACCCGGCGGATGCTGAGAAAGTACAGGCTATGTTTGACGAGAAGAACGTTGATTTTCTGATCATTCCGCATAACGATGCTTGGTTCCGTGATAACGGCCCAACATTCTTGTTAAATGAACAGCAGGAAATCGCAGCTGTGAATTGGAAATTCAACGCGTGGGGCGGCAAATATGCGCCGTGGGATCTTGATGATAACGTGGCTCCGCAAATTTTGGAGCATCACGGTGTGAAGCGTTTTGACGCTCCTCTCGTCATGGAAGGCGGCTCCATTCATGTGGATGGAGAAGGTACGCTTTTGACTACGGAGGAATGTCTTCTGAACACGAACCGCAATCCGGACCTAAGCCGCGAACAAATTGAGGAGTATGTGAAAAACTTCGTCAACGTCGAGAAGATCATCTGGCTGAATAAAGGGCTGGACGGCGATGAAACGGACGGTCATGTCGACAATATTGCTTGCTTCGCGGCTCCAGGCAAAATCATTTTACAGGTCTGCAACGACCCAGCGGATGCAAACTATGCGATTACACAGGAGAATTTAGAAATTCTACGCAATGCGACGGATGCTAAGGGACGTTCTTTTGAAATTATCCAGATCGAGCAGCCTCCTTTAACGTTCTTTGAAGAGCAGCGTCTGACGCTGAGTTATTTGAACTTTTATTTCGTAAACGGCGGCATTATTTTGCCAGTGTTCGGCGGAACTGCGGAAGAGACGGATCGTAAGGCGGAAGAGGTGCTAAGCGCAGCTTTCCCAGATCGCAGAATCCGCACCATTAATGGCATGTCCATTATCAAAGAAGGCGGCAACGTCCACTGTACGACACAGCAAATGCCAGCAAGCAAGAAAGGGTGATTCCATTGAGAAATGTCACAGTAGCAGCAACACAAATGAGCTGTTCCGATAATATAGAAGAAAATATCCGCAAAGCAGAGACTTTGGTTCGTCAAGCTGCCGCGAAGGGCGCTCAAATTATTTTGATCCAAGAGTTGTTTGAGACACCGTATTTCTGCCAAAAAGAGAAGTCCGACTACTACCATTATGCGACTGAGCTGGAGAACAACAAAGCGATCAAACATTTCCGCGAAATTGCTAAGGAGCTTAAGGTCGTACTGCCGATAAGCTTTTATGAGAAAAAGAATTATGCGCGCTACAACTCGTTAGCTGTCATCGATGCAGATGGTGAAGTGCTAGGCCTCTATCGCAAAAGTCATATCCCTGATGGTCCCGGGTATGAGGAGAAATTTTATTTTAACCCTGGCGATACCGGGTTCAAGGTTTGGAAAACACGCTATGCCAAAATCGGCGTAGGCGTATGTTGGGATCAATGGTACCCGGAAGCTGCAAGGGTTATGGCATTGATGGGTGCAGAGCTGCTGTTCTACCCGACCGCTATCGGCTCCGAGCCGCAGGATGGTTCAATCGATTCTAAGGATCACTGGCAAATGTGCATGCGCGGCCACGCCGCGGCAAATTTGATGCCTGTTATCGCGTCGAATCGCATCGGTAAGGAAGAAGATGAGGAATCCAGCATCAACTTCTATGGTTCGTCTTTCATCGCAGGCCCGCAGGGCAATATGATTGAGGAAGCTGGCCGCAATGAGGAAACGGTGCTTGTTGCCGAATTTGACCTCGATCAGCTAGAAGTTCAGCGTATCGAGTGGGGCATTTTCCGTGACCGCCGTCCGGATCTTTACAAGAAGATTGCTACGTATGATGGTGAGCAGGTACTGTAATCACGATGCTCATTCCGTTGTTGAAAGGAATTGTACTGGGGCTCTCGATCGCTGCACCGGTCGGACCCATCGGTATTTTATGTATACGTAGAACGATCACATTAGGTAGACTGCATGGCTTTTTGTCAGGATTGGGAGCTGCGTCGGCTGACGCTTTCTACGGCTTCATCGCTGGTTTCGGTCTCACGCTGATAACCAGCTTCCTGCTTGACCAAAAGGTGCTGCTGCAAGCGGTCGGTGGCTTGTTCTTATGTTATTTGGGCGTGCGGACCTTCCGCTCTAAGCCTGCTGCCGAGGCAGCCAAAGCCTCAGGTAATACGCTTTTCAGATCGTACGCCTCCACACTAATGCTGACCATTACGAATCCGATGACCATTATGTCTTTTCTTGGTGCTTTTGCTGGTTTAGGAATGGGCGGCTCACAGACAGGCATTGCTTCAGCTGTTACCCTGGTGATCGGTGTATTCGTAGGCTCCGCCTTATGGTGGCTTGCGCTAAGTACTGTGATTGGCATGCTTCGAGATCGCATTCATGTTTCGGCTTTTCGTTGGATCAACCGAATATCGGGTGTCATATTAACCGTGTTTGGCTTGGTAGCCATCATAGGGCTGCTCCTTGGGGAGTAGCCCTTTTTTTGAATCGATTTTATGCCAAACCGGAAGCTTGACTCTGATTTCATTGTCGAACAAAAGCTGTGGCGATGGTGGGAACCGCTCATTTTAGGCAACGCCTTCAGGGTTCGGAAGCAGCAAACGGAACTACGATGCGCTATGTATCCAATATCCAGCTTTTTTGAGCGTAAAGGGAACATGGAGGCATTATTTTGCCAATTTTGATTGAAATACTGCTTGCGGAGGAGAAATAAGGGCTTTACGTTCCGTTTAACTAGTTGAATAGATCACGACTGACCCTATGTCGCAATTGAGTAGTAATCCCAGTGTCTATATTTCTAGTCAACAAAAATCCTACGACGATATCGTCAGCCGCGGGGATGCAGCGCTCGTCTATTTGACGCAAACTCTCAAAGCCAGCGAGAAAAATGGTCTCAAAGAATGGATCATGGCCTATGCATGTACAGACATTCTTGGTGAGAAAAACCCGGTGAAAGCATGGGGCAACGGCAAAGAATGGCTGGCTAGCTACGAGGTGCTAAGTAAAGAAAATAGCGAGAATCTATAAAAATCAACGATTGTTAATTCTCAATACTCATTCCTGAAAATCGAAATTTACTTTTCGCTATGCCTATTTTATGATCAAAAACATCACAAATAGGAATGGGGAGAAGGTACATTGACACTTTCTTTGCGTAACGAAGTAAAGTCCTCCAAGCAGCTGCTAGAGGACTTTAACAAGAAATCTTACGGTGCGGAAAAACTTGTCTTCGCAGGCGTTGACGAGAAGGATGTATACAATATTGCGGCTCCTTTTATGGACGATGGCGAGATGGTTCTTGCTGGTCGTGTGGAGTCCCGTGATTCAGAGCGTTCAGAGGTTATGTTTTTCGTAAATCGCGGCGGTACATGGATACCGAGGGCAGGGGCTGTTACCTTCGGTTTGCAGGACCCCTTTTTCACGTTTATCTCCGGGGAGTTAGTTTTCGGCGGTGTCGAGGTCGTCTTTGATACGGAGAATCCTAAGCATGTCGCAACATGGCGCACCTTGTTCTATAAGGGGACGGATATACAAGATTTAACTTACTTTGCCTGCGGCCCTGATCACATGAAAGATATCCGACTAATTGAGTATGCAAACGGTCGAATAGGTGTATTTACACGGCCATTTGGTGTTGAAGGAGCCCGGGCTGTCATTGGTTATACAGAAATTGGAAAGCTCGAAGATTTGAATGAAGCCGTGATCGATGAAGCTCCTGTATTCACGGATCAGTTTATGAAGGATGAATGGGGAGGCGTGAATGAAGTACACTTGTTAAAGAACGGGCTAGCGGGTGTTCTTGGTCACATCTCTTACATGCAAGAAGGCGATATTCGCCATTACCATGCCATGACATTTGCTTTCGATCCGAAGAGTTCGGAAAGAAGTCCAATTAAGATCATCGCAACGCGTGATCAATTTCCGCAAGGACCTGCCAAGAGAAATGATCTCATCGATGTGATTTTCAGCGGGGGTCTTCATCGCTTGGAGGATGGAAAGGCGATGCTGTATGCAGGTGTAAGCGATGCAGAAGCACATAGACTGCTTATTGACGATCCATTCGAGGAATACGAAAAATAGGTGAGAACATGCTCCTCCTGATTGTCGATCAGGAGGAGCTTTTTGCTGATTTTTAAAATAGAGTCAGCTTTTTCAAGGATGCTTTAATGAAGCGGGATGAGTTATGATGGAGTCAAGGGGGACTACATCATGGGATTTTTAAAGCGTATTCAACACTATCGCGTATATAGAAGACTAATATTGTCCTACTTGTTCTTAATTATGGTGACGATCGGTCTATTATGCACTATTTTATATTCGATGTTTTCAAATAGAGCAGTCAAAGAAATTGATCTCTCTTCGCGAGAAATGCTTTCGCAAGTAAGTTATACGGCGAATGTCGTTTTTGAACAAGTGCAGAACATTACGAACCAATTGATGAGTGATAACCAGATTATCACCTTCATGTATGCCAATGATGATGATAAAGTCGCGAATTATAATGCTAATCTTCTATTATCGAAGATGCAAAGCGTGTATCCTTTCTTAGCCAATATCAGCATTTATAATTTCACCAATAAGGCTTATGTTGATGTTGCTTCTCTGCCTCCAGACCCGCAAATGGGGGAAAGAAGACAAACCGGTTATCTTGGCTTTTATCCTCGTAAAGTTCTAGATGGAAATGGCCATCCGTTACAATTACTAACGTTCAAAATTATTCCTGAACCTGTCTTTTCTGGGGCTACCAAGTCGGCAATCGTACTCGATTTAAAAGAGACATATATTCAGAATACGATGAGCAGTATTAGCAGTTCGTCTAGCAATACAAGTACCTTTGTTATGGATTCAAAAGGCACCGTGATCTCTCATTCGAATTCTGAGCAATTTATGAAAAATTTCTCGGATAACGATTATGTTCAACGTATTTTATCAGAGGAGGGAAGTCATGGCAGCTTTGTTCAATCACTTGAACATCACAAATTTCTCATTACTTATGTGAAGTCAGAAAAACTGGATTGGGTGTTTGTTAGCGCTCGCCCTTATGACCAATTGCTTTCGAACATTTATGAGCTTCGTAATTGGACGCTCCTTATTGCGCTATTTCTTTTCATTACAGGGGCTGGTATCTCATTAATTGTAACTGGTAACCTGTATAACCCAATCAAAGCACTAGTAGACAAGGTAACAGAGAGTGGAACTTCTGAAGGCAAATCACTTCTCCGGTTGGATGAGTACAAGCTGTTATCGGAGGCATTTTCTAACTCCATACAGGTGACCAAATCAATGGAAGTGACGCTGTCACGCTCTTCTGATTTACTGAAGAACGGCTATATGTATAACATGCTGAAAGGACATTTACAGTCATCTAGCTATAAAGGGGATATTGAACAGCAGTTGCTTTCTCGTATGCAAGGTCCTTATTTTGCCGTTATTCAGTTTCAAATTGATCAATACCCTAGTTTTAAGAACACGTTCAGCGCTCTTGACAGGGAACTCATTCGTTTTGCCATAAGCAATATTGCACAAGAGATGCTCGGCAAGATCTATCGGACGGATCAGGTTATTCTCGAAGAAAATGAAATAACGATGATTATTCAATTGGAGCAGTCTTCACCGGATATGCAGTTATATTACATTCTGAATGAAATTCAAGCGACTGTTAAAGACTATTACAAAACATCTATATCGGTAAGTATTGGTGATACGGTGTCGGCTTTTGGAGACATAGAGAGCTCGTATCGTTCTACACAAAGGTATATGGCATTGAAGCTGTTTTGGGGGTATGGCAGCTTGCTTGATGCGATGAAATCTATCGTTCCTGGCGAACCTATTCGTTACCCAGCAGCAATGGAACGCAAAATCATTGATGCCATCAAGCTTTGTCAGCCCAAAACCATTCAAAAAGAGATCGCGGAATGGACCTCCCTATTATCCCGTAGCGGTTCTCCGTCATTAACGTTACAGTATGCAAGCTTTTTACATCTGGCTATCACGCGAGAATTTGAAAGTATTGTGGAATGGTGGGATGCTGATCCCAAGGAGCTATATTTGGCTTTGAATGACCTTCCACAGGCGGAAACGTTGGATGAAATTCAAAACATGATGAAGCTTTTTTGCTTCCGAATTGTAGATATGATCGAAGAAAATAAAACGAGTTTGGCCGCTTTGAAGAACTCCAAGGTGATTGAAGAGGTTAAGCAATATTTACAGCAGCACTACCACGACCCTAATCTCTCACTTGAGATCGTATCGGATCAGGTAGGACTAACTTCGGGTTACATTGGTAAAATGTTCAAAAGTATGGTGGGCACATCTTTTAATGATCATGTTACTCATATTCGCATGGAGCAGGCAAAAACACTGTTGGCAGGAACGAGCGATACCGTTGCTCAAATTGGCGAGCAAGTCGGGATTTACAATGTTTCTTATTTTTCAACGCTATTTAAGAAAAAATACGGGGTTACGCCCTCACGCTTTCGTGAACAACATCAACAAAATACGTAAAAAATTGGACGATTGGAGCTCTAACCGGCACTCAATCGTCTTTTTTGATAGCATATCTTATTTTTAATAAGCCGAAACACGAATTATTGAAAGGAGTACGAATACTCGAAATTTACAGTGCCGGGGTAATCTCCTATGCTGTAGTCAACCCGAAAGTGAGAGGTGCTGTATGCAGACACGAACATCCTTGAAAAAAAAGAGCGTTTCCACAATCAAAAAGAAAACTGGAGTACTGCAAGAACTTTTCATCAATCGGTTCTCCTACTTATTAATTGTTCCTGCCCTCCTATATGTTTTTATTTTCTCGTATGCCACTTACCCCTACCTCTTGATAGCCTTTCAACATTTTAATTACCAAAAGGGTGTGTTTGGCAGTGAGTGGATCGGCTTCAAAAATTTCGAATTTTTCTTTAAGACAAGCGATGCGATGCTGATTACCATAAATACGGTGAAGTTAAATGTCATGTTTCTTATCGCCGGCACCGTTAGCGCGGTATTCATCGCGATCTTGTTTAACGAAATAAGAAGCCGCTTGTTTCAACGATTCGCACAAACAACAATGATATTTCCGAATTTTCTTTCATGGATTATTGTCAGCTACATGATGTACGGACTTTTTTCCACAGATTTTGGAATGATCAATCAGATGCTTACTTTCTTCGGGATGGAAACCGTGAACTGGTACACGAAAGCGGAGGCATGGCCATGGATTCTCGTGGCTATGAAAATTTGGAAAGAAGCGGGAATGGGCTCGATCATATATTTGGCAGCGATCACTGGCATCGATCATTCGCTTTATGAATCTGCTGAAATCGATGGAGCTACAAGATGGGACAAAATTTGGAGGATTACAATGCCTCTCTTAGCACCGACAATTGCGATATTGACCTTACTAAACTTAGGCAAAATCTTCTATGGGGATTTCGGCATGATCTATGCCATCATCGGCGATAATGGTGTGTTGTATCCAACGACAGATGTCATTGATACGTACGTGTTTCGATCGCTTCGTCAAATAGGAGATCCATCCAACGCAGCGGCTGTAGGCTTGTTCCAATCAACAGTAGGTTTAGTGCTTGTTTTCGTCGCGAATTGGTTTACCCGTAGATATTTCAAGGAAGGGGCGCTTTATTAAGATGAAGACAATGAAACGCTTCGACTTGGCGGGGATGTTTATCTATATTGTGCTAGCCATTTATGCTCTCCTATGTATTCTGCCTATGTTCCTTACGGTGATGGTATCCATATCGGATGAAAACAGCATTATTCGGCACGGGTATCAGCTGATTCCAGAACAATTTTCATTAGAAGCTTATCGCACTTTACTCAACAATAAGACCGTATTGCTCAAGAGCTATCTGGTGACGATCACGGTAACCGTGGTCGGCAGCCTGATCGCTGTGATTATCACGGCCATGGCTGCATATACGCTCTCCAACCCGAAGGTGAAATATCGCGCAGGACTTAATTTATACTTTTTTATTACACTGCTTTTTAACGGCGGTTTGGTTCCATGGTATATCATGTGTAAAAAGTTAGGACTGGTAGATAATCTGTTTGCTCTTATTGTTCCTATGCTGCTATTCAATGCATTCAATATGTTTCTAGTACGCAACTTTATGGAAGCACTGCCGGGTGCGCTTAGGGAATCAGCCTATATGGATGGGGCTAATGATGTACGAATTGCTTTTCAGATTTACTTACCCTTATGCGTCCCCGTACTAGCGACCATTCTTCTTTTCTATGCGCTCGCCTACTGGAACGATTGGTTTAATGCGATCATGTTAGTCGATGATAAGAGCTTATACCCTCTGCAGTATGTTTTATTTAAAATCCGATCCAACATTGAAATGCTCAGCATGATTCCGGCAGGCGCAAGCAGTCAATATACCGCTCCTGCAGAATCCGCGAAAATGGCAACCGTAGTGATAACACTTGGCCCTATCGTCTTTTTATATCCATTTCTCCAACGATATTTTGTCAAAGGACTTATCGTAGGTTCAGTAAAAGGTTGATATTTTCCTCGGAAGAGGTTTATATAAGATTAACTCAAAGGGAGAGGGTCAAATGAAAAAGCTATCCATGGTGTCAATATCTAGCCTGTTGGCAGTAACCTTTATTGCAGGCTGCGGGGCAACAAATGAAAAGCCTGAGGCTTCTGCATCGGCAAAAACAGAAGACAAGAGTGTCAAAGAATCGGCAAAACCAGCAGAAGTCGTCACTTTGAAATATGTGTTACCCGGAAATGAACCCAAAGAGTGGGCTGCCGTAAAAGACGCTGTAGATAAGAAGCTGCAAGCGGACGGTGTAAATGTGAAAATCGTCAAAGAATACATTGACTGGGGAGCTTGGGAACAAAAGCTGAACCTCAAGCTTTCAACTGGTGAAGATTTTGATATGTTCCACGTCATGAATGACTGGATTTCTTTGGCCAATTATATTGGTCGCGGAGCTGTCAAAGATGTTGGACCCGAGGTTGCCAAATATGGGCCGGAGTTAAAGAAAGCTATACCTGATTCCGTTTGGAGCGGTGTACAAAAAGACGGAAAAACGTTCGGTATTCCATCCTATTGGTATGAACCTGCCGTTGACGGTTCCTTCACGGCGAATCGCATCTTGTTGAATCAAGCTGGTGTCACGGATGTTCCTAAGACCCAGGAAGAAATGCTTGCAGCTATGGAAAAAGTGATGGCAACAGATCATGGCGCTTCCAAGCCGTATCTTCCTATTCGCGGCGGACTACGTGATGCATCCGATGTGCTGCACCGAGCGTATGACTCATATCCGTTTGCAGTGAAAGATAAAATTGCTTTCATTGATAAGGACGGCAAAGTTAAGAGCTGGGCTGAAACAGAAGAATTTAAAAAGGATTCGGCTTTCTTCCGTACAGCTTACCAGAAAAAGCTTACAAACCCAGATATTCTCGTTGTAAAGCAAGAGCAAATCGATAAGCAAATCAATAGTGCCATATATCCATTTTTATTCGGTACACCAAATAACGTTAACGAAATGAAAAAGACGTATCCAAATATGAAAGACGAAGATTTTACACTTCAACGGTTAAATCCGGATAAACCGCATTACAGAATGTTTAACGCGAAGAACGTTAATGCTGTAGCTGCGAACAGCAAACATCCGGAAGCCGCTGTACAGTTCTTGAATTGGTTATATACCTCCCAGGAAAATTATGATTTGTTCATGTATGGGATTGAAGGCAAAACATACAAAAAAGTCGGTGATCGCGGTATTGAATACCTGAAAGATGCTGATGGTAAGACGAATCTCTATTTGCAGGAAGACTGGATGATCGGGAACCTAAAGTATATTCGTATCGATCCCAATACGTTAAGCGCTAACAAAGCTTTGTTCGTTGCAGATCCGAATGCGAAAACATTCTTCGCCGCAGACTTCTTCTTCGATCCGACTGCGGTTAAATCTGAGATGTCTAATATTCAGGCTGTTTATACATCGGATATTATGCCTATCTACGATGGTGTGCTCGATTATGATCAGAAGAGCAAAGCAGCTATTGATAAGCTAAAAGCAGCAGGTATTGATAAAGTAATAGCTGAGTATCAAAAACAATTAGATGCTTATAAAGCGTCCAAAAAATAATGAACTACGGTGGGCTACTCCAAAAAGAAAAACTGGAGTAGCCTCATCTATGAGTGAGGGGAATATAAACATGTATCGAGATGGTAAGTTGGAATGGGAGCTGGGTCCATTTATCAAAGCAGATGAGATTAATCCCATATTGCTTCCCGAAGCTGAGGCGTCATTCATCTGTCCGGTTCGAAATTGTGAGGTGAACTGGGAGGAGAAGGATTTATTCAATCCTACTGCTATTGTTCGAGAGGGTGAGGTGCATCTCTTATATCGTGCGGAGGATAGGGTAGGGAAGTACGAAGGTACATCTCGGATCGGACATGCGGTGAGCAGAGATGGACTGCAGTTTAAGAAGGAGCGTGAACCCGTCTTATATCCTGAACAGGATTCATTCCATACGCTTGAATGGGAAGGTGGCTGCGAGGACCCGCGTATCGTAGAGGATTCAAATGGCACGTACTATATGATGTATACCGCTTATGATGGCATCAAAGCCAGACTTTGTGTGGCGACATCCGTTAATCTAACGTCATGGTCGAAGCATGGATTGGCATTTGGTCAAGAGTTAGATGGCAAATACGCAGACATTTGGAGTAAATCAGGGGCTATTGTCACCAAACGTGTTGGAGAGAAGTTCATCGCTGAACGAATTGACGGCTTGTACTGGATGTATTGGGGTGAGTCCAACATCTATGCCGCCACTTCGTTGGATTTGATCCACTGGACACCAGTGGAAGCGGAAGATCCGCGAGGCTACCATGCTGAGCCCTTTCTGCTTCCTCTTTTGTCAATAAGAAAGCATCATTTCGATAGTGATCTCATTGAGCCTGGTCCGCAAGCCATCATCATGGAACAGGGGATTTTGCTCATCTATAACAGCAAAAATCATGGTCAACACGGAGATCCAAACTATACGACAGGCGCATATTGCGCTGCACAAGTTCTGTTCGATCTGAAAGACCCCAGCGTCGTAATCGCCCGCTCGACTAAGCCCTTCTTGATGCCTGACAGAGAATACGAAATTAATGGTCAAATTAATCATGTATGCTTTGTGGAAGGTCTCGTCTATCACGAAGGCACATGGCTTCTATATTATGGAACAGCGGATTCCAAGATCGCTGTAGCCAGGTGTGAAGGTTAATATGAAGATACAGACAATCTCAACGCAAGGGAACAGTGTATGGAATGAGGATTCGCTAATTGTTAACGATACTATTCAACTTTATGGTGTCATAGATGGGGCTACTTCATTAGAACCTTACAGAGGCTTGGATGGTGAGACGGGTGGGTATTTGGCTGCACAGCTGATAGCCAAGGCAATTATTGCTTTGTCCCAGGATAAAGTTGGGCAAAAGCTTTCTCCGCAATGTATGCTGATGCAAGCCAATCAGCAGCTGCGTGACGAGATGATTGCAGCAGGTGTGGATGTGACATGTAAAGAACAATTGTGGAGCGCTTGTGCTTTACTTGTTCGTGTAAATGACACCCATGTTGAGTTCGCACATGCAGGTGATTGTATGCTGATCGCAATGTATGAAGATGGTACGATTAGGCTTGTAACCCGAGACCAGTTGGAGGTTGTGGATCGCCGCACCCGTCAGCTTTGGGCGGAGGGAGTTGCATCAGGACTCACTTCCCGCGAGGAATTATGGCAGCTTGTAAAGCCGCAGATTCATGCTGGAAGAGCATTAATGAATACCGTAAATGGGTATTCCGTCTTAAATGGAGAACCGGTACTGGCAGATCATATGGAATATGGCCGAATTAGCAGAGCGCAATTAACGTCATTGTTTCTATTCTCTGATGGCCTAATTGATCCTCAACGGGAGCATTCACTCGATGAAGATTTAAAGCAGATCGTCTTGAGAGTCAAATCGATGGGGCTGGAAAATTATATCCATTGGCTTATCCAAGTGGAGGAAGCAGATCCAGATTGCTTGCAGTTTCCAAGAGTGAAAAAGTCGGATGATAAAACAGCTATTTATTTAGAATTATAAACGAGGCGTGTGCTGCACGGCGCACTTCTTTGTTAGAACTAGGTCGGAGAGAAGTCACTCTTCTGTCTAGTTCTTTTTTCTTCATGGACTCCTTGCATATCTCCTCAATTCTGTGACAAAATCAACATAGACTCACTAAGTGAGGAGCAAGCTTAGAAACGGGAGTTTCTTGGCGTTGGGCTGAGCACACTAACGGCATAGCACATATGAGTATCATCAGGGGATGCTTGATTTCCGTTGTATATGGGTTATATATATATAAATGATTGGAGTGATCGTGCGATGGACTCTTCCAAATATCAGAAATATTTCTCAACCGACGGCTTCTGGCTGAAACTGAAAAAGGGCGCCAAAAAGGCAGGCAGCAAAGTCATTTACAGCGGATTGCTGCTCTTCTACGCCGTAGAAAGTCCGAAAACACCGCTTAGAGCAAAGGTTCAAATCTACGGCGCGCTGGGCTATCTCATTTTGCCCCTGGATATCTTGCCTGATTTGCTGCCGATTGTTGGATATGTAGATGATTTAAGCGCTATGGGGTTAGCGCTGGCATCTGTCGCAAGGAGTATCGATGACGATGTGAAGCGCAAAGCGAAGAAAAAGCTAAGGGATCTTCTTGGTGATGATGTGATGAACAGCAAGGATATTATCGATATCGATGGGCAGCTTGTAGAGCAGAAAGAGAAGGAATCAGAGAGTGATGAGCAGTCAGCAAAATAGGGTACTACTTTGACTGTCCCTGGGCTGTTCGCACACACATGTATGGCAAAGCGTTAGCTGCTCCAAGTAATCTAAAGGCCTAAGGAGCTACTATATAGCCTCCACATGAAAAAAGACACCCGCGAGGTGTCTTTTTTGCAACACACACAACACAGACACACAACACACACACAACACAGACACACAACACACACACACACACAGGCTATTTTATATGTTTTAGGGCAAGGGGATGGGGATTAAATTTTCCTGGGTTTGAGAGAGAATTGGGAAGGCAAGTTGTACAGCGTACAACAATTTCCTTGATTTCTTCAGGGAAAGCTAAGATTGTTGTATGTTGTGCAATAAATTAGCCGTGTTAGAGGCTATAAAGCTAATTTGGGCTGGAATTGTTGTGTTTTTTACAACAATTGCATAGAAAAAGCCGATTAGCTTGCCTAATAATGTACAAAATACAACATTACACGTATAAGCAACAGAGAATGATTCTTCCATACACGTCATAGGCGTAATTTTCGTTGCATCAACTTTAACAAACACTCTCAACTAAGGCCGACGTAATTTTTTTCAGCATGCGTCTAACAAGAAATCGTCCACCCGTAAGAATCCTCAATCCTTCCGTATTGAATCCCGGTAATCGTATCGTAAAGCCGACGAACCAGATCACCAATGTTACCTTGGTTAATCACCATAGGCGTACCTTTCCACAGGAGATTGCCAATGGGGGATACGACGGCAGCCGTACCGGTACCGAAGGCCTCCTCCAGGGTTCCGTTCTCATAGGCCAGAACAATCTCATCGATCGAAATTTTCCGCTCTGTAACCGGAATGCCCCACTCTTTTAGCAGGTGAATGATGCTTTTTCGCGTGATGCCATCCAGAATACTGCCGCTAAGACTCGGGGTTACAACTTCCCCGTTGATTTTGAAAAAGACATTCATGCTGCCGGCTTCTTCTATATAAATCTTCTCGATGGCATCCAGCCAGAGCACTTGCGCGCAGTTGTGTTCTTTGGCGAGGGCTTGTGCCTTGAGGGTTGCAGCGTAATTACCGGCTGTTTTGGCATTGCCCGTACCACCTTGAACGGCCCTAGCATAATGGCTCTCTACAAGGAGATTAACGGGCTGAAGCCCTTCCTCATAGTAGGAGTCTACCGGCGACATAATGATTACGAACGAATAGCGCGATGAGGCACGTACGCCTAGGCCTGCTTCGGTAGCAATTACAAAAGGACGAATATATAAAGAGGACCCCTTTTTTCGGGGTACCCATTCGGCATCCACACGAACAAGGGTTTGAATAGCGCCTACGACGAAATTCTCATCCATTTGCGGCATTTGCAGCCGGTCGCTGGAACGGTTTAGTCGCTGTGCATTTTGGTCAGGTCGAAATAAAACAATCTCATCCTTTTCCGTACGAAAAGCCTTTAACCCCTCGAACACGGCTTGCCCATAATGAAAAACCATCGCTGAAGGGTCATGGGAAATAGGCCCATAAGGGATAATACGCGGATCATGCCAGCCCTTTCCTTCCTCGAAATCCATCATAAACATATGATCGGTAAAATGACGTCCAAATCCTAAGTCCTCTTCAAAACGGGGCATTGCTTTACAACTCAGATTGTGTTCGATTCGAATCTGTCCATACATCGCCATCAACCACCTTTTCGAATGTGCTTACTTGTTATCGTTACTATAGTTAAATAACAATCATTGATCAATTGCGAATAATCAATTACCATCATAGTTAATAACTATGATCGGAGGCATACCAAGATGGAGCATCGGTTATTGGAATACTTTTTAGCGGTATGCGAAGAACTTCACTTTACGAAGGCAGCGGAAAAGCTTGGCATCAGCCAACCTACACTTAGTCAACAGATTCGTCTGTTGGAGCATCGGGTAGGATCACCTCTTTTTCAGCGAATCGGAAAAAAGATTTACGTCACAGAAGCGGGAGAGATCCTTCATAAACACAGCAGGAACATGTTCCATGAGTTGAATCAAGCTCAGGCGGCCATTAATGAGATCCAAGGTATGCAGCGGGGACGGCTGCGTATTGGCTGCTCTGGTAATCATTTGCTCACCGCGACGATTATTGCTTTCCATGCCCTTTACCCGAAAATCGAGCTATCTGTAACAGAACTCGCTACCGAGGAGACGAAAGAGCGACTGCTGAGCAACCAGCTTGACATTGGTGTTGTTTTCCTGCCTGATGAAGATGAACAGTTTCATTACATCCCGTTGTACAAGGAACAGCTGCGGCTTGTTATTTCGGACAAGCATCCGCTTGCTCAGGCGAAAGCTATTCGTTTGGCGGATTTGGTCCAGCTTCCAGTCGCTATGCTCCAGAAAAAGTTTTATGTTCGGCAAATGATGGATGATTGCTGTGAGCAGTCTGGTTTTGTATGGAAGCCAGTGATAGAACTCTCGACTCTGGAGTCACTGCTTCAGATGGCTAAAAACAATGTAGAAGGCGGAGCTATATTGCCGAGGTCGTATGTGGACAGTATCCGTACCGGCGGCATTCGGAGCATCCCGATTATTGACCCGATTCCCCAGAAGGATGTCGGGATTGTGTATCGCAAGGATATGTTCCTATGTAAGACAACGGATATGTTTATGAAGCAGTTAATGCAGCAGTTTTTGTAGCTGTTTAGCGTTAGGTGCTGGGAAAACAGAAATTTAAAAAGCAAAACTGATTTAAACTGATTTAGGCATTTAACATGTAAAATGAGGGATGAAGCATGGAACATATATACGTATACGCCTGCCACGAAGACGAGCAGGCGCTGTGTCAGTTAGAGCTGCGCACCTTACTGGGCGCAGAGACAGTGCTTGCTGCGCGCTACGCGGTTAGCGCGCGTTGTGTGGAGCCGAGCCGCAGCCCGTTTCTAAAGCTGCGGCTGGACGTGTTGTTCGAGGCCGGCAGCTTGCCGGAGCTGGCCTCGTTGGTGGCAACGTTGACCGTGCAGGGGTCAACGTTCAAGGTTGCGTTCGCGGAGACAGACGCTGCGGTCAGCTCTGACCGCCAGCGCGAGGTCGCTCGCGAGATAGGCCGGCATCTTCACGGCAAAGCCGAAATGCGACGGCCAGAGCAATGGTTCGCCGTGACGGAGCTGGGAGGCCGATGGTTGTTCGGCCACTGCAGCTACGGCGAAGCCGTGTGGCTTCAGCATCAGCAGAAGCCACAGAACTACTCCACCGCCCTGAGTACGCGCGTAGCGCGGGCGGTGGTGAACATTGCCGTGCCCATTGTTGCGGGCACGAAGGCCATTGACCCGTGCTGCGGCATCGGCACGGTGCTGGTGGAGGCGATGTCGATGGGGATCGACATCGTGGGCTATGACATTAACCCGCTGGCGGTGCGCGGCGCGCGGGTGAATCTCGACCACTTCGGCATGCCGAACGTGGTGAGCATCGCGGATATGCGGACCCTAGGCTTGGTAGGCGAGGTGGTTTCGTCACCGACCAGCCTTGGACGCATAGGCGAGCAGGTGACTGAGTCACCGACCAGCCTTGGACGCATAGGCGAGCAGGTGACTGAGTCACGGACTAGCCTTGGACGCATAGGCGAGCAGGTGACTGAGTCACGGATCAGCCCGCTGGTCCGCTATGATGCGCTCATCCTAGACATGCCGTATAATCTCTGCTCGAAGCTGCCAGAGGACGAGCAGCTGCAAATGCTCCAAAGCGCCCGGCAATTAGCGAAACGCGCGGTTATCGTTACAACGGAGCAGATCGATCCGCTCATCGTGCTAGCAGGATTTCGCATTGCAGAGCGCTGCACCGTCAATAAAGGTAACTTCAGCAGACAAATTATCGTCTGCATATAGCACTAATAAAGCATTTTACCTAGCGGACCATCTTCAGCGATGATATCCTGGATGGCATACACAGAAATAGGAAAATACAAAAATCCGTAGACATAAGCGGCAAGCTCATACACTTGAAAATAAACGACCAAAGCCTTATCGGCAATATAAAAATCCTGATCTGGTCTAATACTGTTAAATTCAACCAACAAGGGAATATCCCGCGTTTTAAGCTCAGCCTTAATTATGGCACTAAGCTTGGCAACGTAATCGCTGCCGGGCTTAAATAGATCTTTGAGCGCATAGGCTTTGCCTGATTCCGTGTTGAAGGTCAGTGCATTTTGGATCGTTAGTCCATGGGCTCCGCCCGAAAAAGCATAATTCCATAAGGTTAAGCTAAGGATGCCGCGTTCATTCGTCTTAAGCTCATAATGGGCCGTCACGTCTGTCTGCGGATTTTGCGGATAGCCTTGCTCACGAAGCTGCTTATTAACTGCGTTAACAATCGCGGTGTTCATTGCAAGTTCTGCCGTGTAAGGCGTATGCTTCACAACAGCTGGGTACAGCAGGTTTAATTTATCACGAAGCACTTTGTACGTCTGTATACTAACGGGCTCATCTAATCCGTTCATTTTCATCATCCATCCATACGTTTTTGCTACAATTTATTCCGTAGGTGGGCGTTTGGTTCAATGTTCTCGGGAATGTTGGAGAATAAGAGTCTCCAAAGGCTCCTATTTCCGAAAAAAATACAACAAACACAAGAATAGAAGCCCCAAAAGACTTCTATTTCCCCCCATATACCCACCCAAATCCCCTTTTTTCGAAAATAAGAGTCTCGAAAGGCTACTATTTTGATCAAAGGGGATGAAAATAGAGAAATAGCAGTCTCTGGAGGCTCTTATTTCGCCGAAGGTGATACGGTGGAGTAAAAAAGTAGAAAAGCGGAGAAATTGGGTGGTACAAGAGGAAATGGAGAAGTAGAAGGATGGAGGGATGTAGCTGTACTAGAGAAGTGGAAAAGTAGTTGTGTGCAGAAATGTGTAGCTGCAGTGTGGGTTTAGAGAAGTAGAAGAGTGGAGCAATGGGTGGTACAAGAGGGGGTAGAGCTGTAGAGGATGGAGGGGTATAGCGGTATTAGTGAAGTTAAGAAATAGGGGTGCAGAAGTGAGTAGTTCAATGTAGAGAAGTAAAAGTGTGGAGGAATGAGCGGTATTGAGGAAGTAAGGAAGTAAGCAAGTAAAAGGCGGAAGAATGCAGCTGTACTAGAAAAGTGGAAAAGTAGTTATATGTGGAATTGAGTAGAGCATAATGAAGTAGAGCAGTGAAGTTTGGAAAAGGGGTGCTTAACGAGGTGGAGCAAAAAATGGGTTGTACAAATGTGGAAAATGGAGTAGCTAAAGCACTCATCTGGTCAAGGATTACAGCAGTATTCACTCAGCCTCATCAACCTAAAATCCCCAAAAAAGAGCTCTTCCTCGGTCTCATAGACCAGCAGGAAAAGCTCTTTTTGCAGTGCTTTATACTTATCTAACGATGTTAATTCTTAATCATCTAAAATGATTTGCAACGGATTACTCCTGTGAGGACGTTTCTTCATTAGCGCTGGAGTTTGTTGCTGTACCTTGAAGCAAGGAGTTTAATTCCTCCACTTTTTGTTTAGATTCGCTATCTTCCGCGTTGGCCTGTGCGGCATTAATGCCATGGCTCACCACATCATCACTGCTGTTGGTCGTTGACATTTGAAATCACCTCCTCTAAGTTTCAGTTGATTAGTAAGTATAAGTTAACGTTGAACTTAAACTTAAGGCATCAACCCTGATAAACGCACTCGTCCTAAAGGACAGCGTAAGCCGTTTATCTTTGACTAACTAAGTATGTCTCTATTTTCCAGTAAACATACAGGCAGTTTATTTGATATTAGAATGTAACCGCTATTAATCATAGGTAAAGACTATAAAGAATGTCTATTTTAACTATTTCACAAATATCGTAAGGGAGAGCATAATAGAAGAAAATGGAAAGGTGATGATTCGCGTATGGGGAAATCATTTGAAGCGCTGCTGCCGGAGCATGAAGCATTTATCGAGAAGCAGCACATCTTCTTTGTGGGATCGGCACCGCTATCGGCGGAAGGGCATGTTAATCTTTCTCCGAAGGGTCATGATGTGCTGCGTATTTTATCTGCGAATGAAGTGGCCTATTTGGACTTAACGGGGAGCGGGAATGAGACAAGCGCGCATCTGGAGGAGAATGGACGAATTACGTTGATGTTCACAGCCGTGGAAGGACCTCCGATGATACTGCGCCTGTATGGGAAGGGGCAAGTTGTTTTGCCAGGTACCCCAGAGTGGGAGAAACTGTCTCCGCGGTTTACGTTGCTGCCAGGAGCTCGGCAAATCATCGTCGTCCAAGTCCATGAGGTCAAAACATCATGCGGTTACAGTGTTCCCTTTTACACGTATGAAGGAGAGCGGAAAACCCTGCAGAATTGGGCGACGAAACAAGGCGAGCAAGGGTTGAATGACTATTGGCAAGCAAAAAACGTGACAAGCATGGACGGACTGCTGACGACACTCGGTCAAAAGTTATCCACAGACACTGTATAAGATCGCATTTTTTTAGTCAAAATGTTTCCGCAACGCCTCCGGCGCTTCTCGGCTTTTACGCGTCGCGCTATCCATCGTTACGCTGGTGACAAGGGCATCAGCACATAGCTCGCCTTGCTTGTTGAAAATCTCTTGCTTCAGCACATAGCTGGAGCGTCCCATTTTGTCAGGGCGGCAGGTGACCGTTAATTGATCTCCTTGTTTGCATTCTTTTTTATAATTGATGGTGATGTTCACGGTAACAGTTTGAATCCCCATCACGCCAAAGGTTTCATAGGATAGCTGGGACTGCTCATACCATTCCTCGCGCCCCCATTCTAGGTACTCCAAATATTTGGCATTATTGACGTGTCCATTCACATCAATTTCCGTTGATCTGACGATAATATCAAGTTTGGATTCCATGAAAATGAGCTCCTTCTTTTACACCTGGCATGGGCAGGTGTTTTTGTTCATTATAGCTCTCCTACGGGTGTGAAAACCAGTAAAAGGCTCATACTGCTCCATAATGTGGGCAAACTATGCCTTGCGTGTTTGGTGATGTCAGTAGATTGGTTAACTTATTTTATCTGTATATAAAGCTAGGTTCAGGAGGCGGTGCAAAATGGCGCAAGATTATCGCGTTGAAAAGGATACGATGGGTGAAATCAGAGTACCTGTGGATAAGTTATGGGGGGCTCAGACACAGCGCAGCTATGAGAATTTTAAGATTGGCACGGAACGGATGCCGGTGCGGTTGATTGGGGCTTTTGCTTTGTTGAAAAAGGCCGCCGCGCAGGTGAACCGCGAGCTAGCCGGGTTATCTCCAGAGAAGGCGGAGGCGATTGCGCAGGCTGCCGATGAAATCGTGGAGGGCCGCTGGAACGACGAGTTCCCGCTCGTCGTCTGGCAGACGGGCAGCGGGACGCAGTCAAACATGAACGTCAATGAGGTGATTGCTCATCGAGGCAGCGAATTGCTGGGGGATGGGGGGGAACGCATTCATCCCAACGATGATGTGAATCGTTCGCAAAGTTCGAACGATACGTTCCCCACCGCGATGCATGTCGCTGGCGTCATCGCGGTGGAGGAAGAGCTTTTGCCTGCGATGGAGCTTCTGCAGGCTACGCTCCAGAGCAAGATGACGGCCTTCGCCGACATCGTGAAGATCGGCCGCACCCACCTGCAGGACGCCACCCCGCTGACACTGGGGCAGGAGATCAGCGGCTGGTGGGCGATGCTGGAGCAGACGGCGCGCATGGTGCGCAGCAGCGTCGATACGATGCGCGAGCTGGCTATCGGCGGCACCGCCGTCGGCACAGGGCTGAACGCGCATCCCGAGTTCGGCGCGCGCGTCGCTGAAGCTTTGTCTCGCGAGACGGGCACGCGCTTCGTCTCGGCCGCGAACAAGTATCATGCGCTGACCAGCCATGATCAGATCGTTTACGCCCACGGCGCGCTGAAGGCGCTGGCGGCGAACTTGATGAAGATAGCCAACGATGTGCGGTGGCTATCGAGCGGTCCCCGCTGCGGGATCGGTGAAATCACGATCCCGGAGAACGAGCCCGGCAGCTCGATCATGCCGGGCAAGGTCAACCCCACGCAGAGCGAAGCGATGACGATGGTCGTTTGCCAGGTGATGGGCAACGATGCGGCCATCGGCTTCGCCGCCAGCCAGGGCAACTTCGAGCTGAACGTGTTCAAGCCCGTGATCATACACAACTTCCTGCAGTCCGTGCGGCTGCTGGCTGATAGTATGCGCTCGTTCAATGACAACTGTCTCGTTGGCATGGAGCCGAATCGCGAGGTCATTCAGCGCAATCTCGAGCAATCCCTTATGCTGGTTACAGCGCTCAATCCGTATATCGGGTATGAGAAAGCGGCCAGCATCGCGAAGCAAGCCCACAAAGAAGGGCTGACGCTGAAGGAGTCAGCGGTGCGCAGCGGCTACTTAACGGCTGAGCAGTTTGACAGCTACGTACGTCCGGAAGATATGGTGCATCCGAAGGCAACATGATGATGAGCTACGGGGGAGCGGAGGGAGTGTCTCCACCACAAAAGAGGTTGGGCCGCAGTTAAAGACTGCAGCTCAACCTCTTTTTGTGCAAGTCCCACCCGCACCCAACTGCAAAAAGTGCAGTAGGCTGCAGCAGATCTGATATTGTTCACAGGGTTTCAGCAATCTTCGAAATCGGCTTCCAATGTAGTTCACAGGTCCTAACCTGTCTATCGAAGACAGCTCCATCCTCCCCACCCACCTTTTCCCTTCACATGTAGTTATGCATGTTTAATTTTCGTTATATAACGGAATATAAGAATCAAGTACTCTTAGATATGTAAGCACATACATTTCAGATTACCTGGGAGGTCACATATCAGATGAAAAAATCATTGAAACAATGGGTCGGTGTTGGCACGACAGTTATTATGGCAGCAACGTTTGTTGCAGGATGCGGGAGCACGCCGGAGGCGGCGAAACAACCAGCAGCTTCAGCAGGAGCAACCGCAGCGAATGCAAAGCCTTTTGCAGGAAAGACGATCTCTTTAGTGGCAGCGAACCATCCTTGGGCTGAGGCGATTAAGCCTTTGCTTCCAGACTTCGAGAAGGAAACGGGCATCAAGGTCAACGTTGAGAGCTTCTTCGAGGATCAGCTGACACAAAAATTAACGGTACAATTTACATCCGGTTCTGCAACACCAGACGTTTTCATGTATCGTCCGCTTCAAGAGGGCAAATTATTCTATAAAAACGGTTGGCTTCAACCGCTCGATGATTACGCTCAAAAAGCAAAGAACTATGACTTTGCCGACTTTGCTAAATCCGCAGTTGGCTCCACAACGGTAGATGCGAAGCTAGCTGGTATTCCGATTATCACGGAACAAGAAATTTTGTACTACCGTAAAGATTTGCTGCAAAAAGCCGGCATTGCGGTACCTAAAACATTAGATGAACTGCAAGCTGCGGTGAAGAAGCTGCATGATCCTAAAAGCGAGATGTACGGCTTTGTGGCAAGGGGCCAACGTTCACCGCTAGTTACGCAAGTATCTTCCTACCTATATTCAGAAGGTGCTGACTTCACGAATGGCGATAAAGCGACGATTAACACGCCAGAAGCGATTAAAGCATTTACAACGTACGGCACGCTTCTTAAAGATTATGCGCCTCCAGGCGTACTTAATATGTCTTGGCCGCAAGCTTTCGGTATTTTCGCTCAAGGGAAAGTTGCTTTCCTAACGGATGCAAACTCACTGTACCAAAATGCGATAGATCCAGCGAAGTCCCAAGTCGCCGATAAAGTTGGTTTTGCCGTTATGCCAGGTGGTAAAGCTGGTTCTAAGCCTTATAGTATTACATCTTGGGGTCTAGCGATGAATGCCAAATCAGGTAACAAAGATGCGACTTGGGCATTCATTGAATGGGCAACAAGCAAAGATATCGTGCTGAAAACGCAGCAAAAAGGGAACCCAGGCGCCCGTACATCGGTTTGGGATAAACCAGAAGGTACGACAGGCTTCCCAGCTGATCTTGTTCCTATCATTAAAGAAAGCTCCAAAAACGGTGTTGACCACGACCGTCCGACGGTAATTAGTGTAGGTGAAGCTCGTGATGCCGTTGGTGAAATCGTACAAAAATTAATGACCGGTGAAACGAACATTCAGCCGGTAGCAGACAAAGCGAATGCAGCTTTGCAAGCGATTATGGATAAAGATAAAACGAAATAAATACAGCGTGAAAGCAATAAATGAGGGTCATCTCAAGTGGCCCTCTTCACCCTTTGCATAAGGGTACAATTTCATCAGGAAGGGTGAATGAAGTCATGCAATACAGTTGGTTTAACCGCAATCTCAAATGGATTTATACGCTTCCGGCGGTCATCTTCGTCTTGTTGATGATGTTGTTTCCAATCATCTATACATTCCGAATTAGCTTCTATGAGTGGAGCATGTCCGCAACAACTCCGCCACTCTTTGTAGGGTTGTCAAATTATATCGCCTTATTCAAAGATGAGCGCTTTTGGCATGCAACAGGTTCAACGTTCTATTTCACGATCATGGCCCTTGGGCTTGAAATTATCCTGGGGATCGCGATTGCCTTGCTGCTGTCTAGGGAATTCAAAGGCAAAAACCTCGTAAAAACGGTATTCTTGCTGCCCATGGTAGCAACACCGGTAGCTATGGGCTTGGTGTGGATGCTCATCTATGAGCCGACAATCGGGATAGCCAATATGATGCTCAAATCGATGGGATTAAAGCCTTTACTATGGCTAGCTTCACCTAATCAGGTTATACCTTCCCTTGTTATTGTAGATGTCTGGCAATGGACACCGATGATTGCTCTCATTATTATGGCAGGCTTAGCTACACTGCCAACGGATCCTTATGAGGCGGCAGATGTGGACGGAGCAACGGCATGGAGAAAATTCGTTTCCATAACGCTGCCCTTGCTGAAACCTACGATCATTGTAGCGGCGATGCTGCGCTTAATCGATGTGCTCAAAACGTTCGATATTATTTATGCGACAACACAAGGCGGACCGAATTTTGCTTCAGAGACATTGAACTTGTATGGCTATGTGCTCGGTTTCCAATACTTTAAGCTGGGTATGGCTTCATCGTTACTTGTAATCTTCTTTGCTCTGGTGATGGGACTAACTTTATTTATGATATGGATGCGCAAACGATTGGAGGGAACCTCATCATGAAGCCAAAGAAGGGCTTAAAATTTATACTAACGCTGCTAACGTTCCTAGTCCTAATCGCCTTTGGTTTTCCATTTATCTGGATGTTATTGGCTTCTTTTAAGACACAATCACAGATTTTATCGACGGGCAATATCTTCTTTTTCAAACCGACTTTTCATAACTATGTCAGTGTATTCAAAGAGTACAATTTCCTGAAGTTTATTTGGAATAGTTTCCTTGTTGCAGCTGGTTCAACGCTTTTATCTCTCATTCTAGGTCTTCCTGCAGCATATGCCATTGCAAGACATCACCTTCACAAGCTGGGGCTTCTCATCTTAGTTGCGAGAATTATTCCGGGAATCACATTCTTGATTCCTTGGTTCATCCTGTTCTCCAAGATCCATTTGGTGGACACGTATACAGCGTTAATTCTTAGTCATATGCTCGTTGGATTACCGTTTATTATTTGGATTATGATCTCCTTTTTTGAGGCGCTTCCTACGGAAATTGAAGAATCTGGTCTTATCGATGGATGTACGCATCATCAAGTGTTTCTACGCATTATTTTGCCTATCTCAGGACCAGGTGTCATCACTGCATCGCTGCTTTCCTTCATATTTTCGTGGAACAATTTTATGTTCTCCGTTATTTTGGCAGGGGACAAAACAAAAACATTGCCGATCGCTGTGTTTAACTTTATGTCCTATTCCGAAATCAACTGGGGTGCGCTGATGGCTGCGGCCTGCATCATTACACTTCCAGTTCTGATCATTGCTTTAGTGTCCCAACGCTACGTGGTAAGCGGACTTTCTGCTGGTGCAGTTAAAGGCTAATAACGAAGACATAACAATAAGAGGGTAGTCGTCGCCTTTTCTTTGGATGACTTCTCTCGTATAGTTAACTCTAAGTTAGAAAGCTTAGCAGAAGCATGGAAGGTGAACCCAGCGTGCCGTATAAACTTAATATTTTCAGCAAAATTCTCATCCTATTGGTCCTACTTCTTATCCCAATCGTGCTGCTCTACAGCTATACGAATCGGATAACGAATAACGTTGTTCAAGACCAGATTCAGTCATCGAATTTAAATCAACTGTCTTTCTTCATGCACCAACTGGATGTGGACGTGGAGCGATTAGCAATGTCACCGGTCATTCTCGGCAGCGATCCTTACATAAGGGAGTTTATCGACAGGAATGAGTCGCCCGATTATGACATGCTGAAAGAACAGTCACGTATTATACAAAAGCTTAGCCTCCAAAGTGTCTCCAGCGGATGGGTGAATGAACTTACTATTGCCATTCCACATGGGAAGCAAGTGTTATCTTCCAGTATTTTTGTGAATGGGACGGATGCTTGGCCTTGGGACAGCCCAATTAAGCGAACCTGGACGTATGAGGAACGCAAGGGTGACAATGGGATAGGGTCGTTCGTTAGGGAAATCAGTGAGCCGATTCGTGCCCAAATTGCCAGTCAAGCTAATGTGCTGTATCAAGTAAGGTTCAGCGTGCAGAATATGATTCAATTGTTGGATGTGTACAAACAAGATAAACGAAGCGATCCTTTTTTAATTGATGGACAGAATAGGGCGATTTTCAACAGCTCATCTAATCCGTCGATTACGCATACGATCCATGAAAGATTGGCTGGTCAAGGCTTACCGCTTACCGGCCAAGTTCAATTTGATATCGCGAATCAGCAATATTTGATCAGCATTGTCAAATCGGAACAGTTGGATTGGTACTTGGTTGATTATGTACCTGTACAGAAGATACTTTCTCCTATTACGATGACGCGTAAATTGTTTTACGTTTCTATTGCTCTGCTGCTTGTGATGAGTATTCTGGCTTCTTTCTTGCTGTATCGCAACGTGCAAATCCCGATTGGCAAGATGATTCAAAGTGTACAGCAAGTGAAACGAGGCGATTTATCGGCTCGGATCGCGTATAAAGCCAAAAATGAATTTGATTTTCTCATCCAGCGATTTAATGAGATGGCCGAGCAAATTCAAGTGCTTGTAGAGGATGTTTATGCGGAGAAAATACGTTCACGTGAAGCGACTCTGAAGCAGCTGCAATCGCAGATTCACCCGCATTTTCTGTATAATTCCTTGTTCTTCATTATCAATTCAGCAGAGATGGAAGACAAAGAATCGGTCGTAGCGATGTCGCAAAATTTAGCTGAGTTTTACCGTTACACCACTAGAGTGGAAAAACAAAGCGTACGGTTGCGAGAAGAGCTGGATTTGGTAGGCCATTATTTAACGATTCAGAATCTCCGTATACACCGGTTAAAATATGAGATATCTGTGCCGGAAGAGATGCTCAGCGAATGGGTTCCCCGACTTATCTTACAGCCGTTAGTAGAGAATGCCATTGTCCATGGGATTGAGCGCAGCGCAGAAGGTGATCGAATTACGATTACCGGTGAGCAAAAAGACGGCTGGAACCGACTGATTGTTGAAGATAACGGCGGAGGGTTGGATGAAGTGGGATTAGATAAGCTGCTAAAACAGCTAGAGGCTCCAATGTCCGATGAGATTGGCTGTGGAACATGGAATGTCCACCACCGTTTGTATTATCAATTCGGGGAAGGCTCCGGACTTACTTTTGAGCGATTAACTAACGGCGGTTTAAGGGCAGTGCTGACTTGGAAACATAATTCGCAGGAGAGTGATCTAGCCACAGAGGTGATGAAACGATGATTCAACTGTTGATTGTCGATGACGAAGCGCATGTCGTGGATCGGCTTCAGTCTACGATTGACTGGGCATCTATCGGGATTGAACAGGTTTTTAAGGCTTATTCCGGTAAAGAAGCGCTGGAGCTGCTCGAGCAAATGTCGATTGATATCGTGATTACGGACATTCAGATGCCAGGGATCTCCGGCTTGCAATTAATTGCCGAGATCAACCGTCGTTGGGCGAAGACCAAGTGTATTCTTTTGTCCGGGTACTCCGATTTCAACTATGCCAAAGAAGCGATTCTACAGGGCTCGGAGGATTATTTGCTGAAGCCTGTCACTGAACAGGCTCTACTGGCTACTGTCAGCCGTGTGATGGAGAAGCTGCAGAAGGAATGGGAGGCCGTCATCTCTACGCAGCGTCTTACGTATACATTCAAGGAAAACCTCCCTTTACTTCGGGGGAACTTATTAAATGATTTACTTCAAGGGCACAAAATATCGGAGCAGTCACTTCGAGAAAAAATGCAGATTCTGGAGCTCCCTGATTATCATGAGCATGCATGCGTATTGATGATGGTTCGGTTGGAATCGAATTTCCTGGAATATGATACTGGTCATTTATCGTTAATGGAATATGCGATTAGCAATATGGCCCACGAACTATTTTCTGAAAAATTCGATAGTTGGCATACGAAGGATGCTCACGATTATTTGGTATTTGTGATGAAGCATAAGCAGGAAACACCTGACAAGGAAGATGCTGCATGGCTGGAACGTACGGCTTCTGTACTTCAATCGGCCGTAAAGAATTATTTGAAAGGCAAGATATCCATCCTCCTGAGCAGTTGGGGCGAGTTCCCGGTCGAAATCAATGCGCTCTATAATAGCTCGCTTAGTGCCTTTCGCAAACGCATCGGGAGTGAGCACGAGCTGTTCATGCGGCTGGGTGATGAATCTGTTCAGGCCGAACTGTCAGCCCTGCAAAGGCTATATGAACCGCCAACGCTCAATCATTTGCTGGAAGCAGCAAGATGGGAAGATACGGAGGAGAAGCTGTCTCAGATTTTTGATGAAATGGAAGTCAGATTTTCCGAATCTCAGGAACATCTATTAGAGGTTTATTTCTCGATCGCATCCGCTTTTGCTTATATTGCACATAAGAATGGCCGGCAGCTGCATCAGCTCATTGGCGGTGATTACGACCGGATGATGGAAGGTATACCGTTTCGTACGGTGAACCAGCTGCGCGAATGGTCGATCCGTTCTTTGAGGCGCATGAAGGAAGATATGGATCAAGAAAGGCAAGATAGCCGTGCAACGCTGATCAAGGATATCAGGTCTTTCATCGATCAGCATCTAGCTAGCGACGTCTCCTTACAATCGATTGCCGAGCATGTGTACATGCATCCGGTTTATGTATCGAAGATCTACAAACTTGAAACGGGTGAAAATTTAAGCGACTACGTCAATCATGCACGGATGGATAAAGCCGCTTATCTGCTGAAGAATGGTCAGGATAAGATTTATGAAATCGCGACACAGCTTGGCTATCAACGCCCGCATTCCTTTAACCATGCGTTCAAGAAGCATTATGGCATGACTCCACAAGAGTACCGAGATCAATATTCGTAGAGAACAAATTAACCGCTGACGGGTGAGAGGAGTTTGGTCTTGCCCAGCGAATTCAACATGGGATAGAGGAGGACGATGATCATGAAAATTACGAAATTGGAACTGTTTAAGGTGCCGCCAAGATGGTTATTTCTGAAAATCGAAACGGATGAAGGCATTACGGGTTGGGGAGAGCCCGTTGTAGAGGGCAAGGCGGATACCGTTGCAGCGGCGGTGATGGAAATGAGCGACCATATCATTGGCAAGGATCCGATGCGGATCGAGGATATGTTCCAAGTGCTGTACCGCGGCGGCTTCTACCGCGGAGGACCGATCTTAACCAGCGCAATCTCAGGCATTGAGCAAGCGCTCTGGGACATTAAGGGCAAATTCTACAATGCGCCCGTCTATGATCTGCTTGGCGGCGCTTGCCGCGACAAGACGCGTGTCTATTCGTGGATCGGCGGGGACCGCCCGAGCGACGTAGGTCAAGCGGCCAAACAGCAGGTCGCAGCTGGATTTACGGCAGTGAAAATGAACGCTACGGAGGAAATGCACTACATCGACTCCATCAGCAAAGTTGATGAAGCTATTGCGCGCATTGCCGCGGTACGCGAAGCCGTCGGCAAAGACGTTGGCATCGGCATCGATTTCCACGGCCGCGTTCACAAGTCGATGGCCAAAATCATCGTCAAGGAATTAGAGCAGTACCGGCCTATGTTCATTGAAGAGCCTGTTTTGCCCGAGAATAATGAAGCGCTTAAAGAGATCGCTCGCTACACCTCGTGTCCGATTGCGACTGGTGAGCGGATGTATACGCGCTGGGGCTTCAAAGAGCTGCTTGCCCAAGGCATCGTGGACATTATCCAACCCGATCTTTCCCATGCCGGAGGCATCTTGGAAACACGCAAAATTGCCGCGATGGCGGAAGCTTACGATATTGCAATTGCACCGCACTGTCCGTTAGGCCCTATCGCTTTGGCAGCATGCTTACAGCTGGATACGTGCTCTCCGAATGCCTTCATTCAGGAGCAGAGTCTCGGCATTCACTACAATCAAGGCAGTGATTTGCTCGATTATTTGAAAGATCCTTCTGTGTTTAAGTATGAAGAAGGCTTCGTAGCCAATCTAACTGCGCCTGGTCTTGGCATCGAGATCAATGAAGATAAAGTAAGAGAGATGGCTGCAATTGGTCATAATTGGAAAAATCCAGTCTGGCGTCAAGCCGATGGTACCGTAGCCGAGTGGTAAATGAAATAGCAGGAAAGAGCAAGAAAGAGCATGAAAGAGCAAAAAAGAGCAAGAAAGAGCAAGGAAGAGCAAAAAAGAGCCTCAATTCCATGGAAATGGAGTTGAGGCTCTTCTTGTTTTTGTGTAGGAATTTAGCAGTTTGAGGATATGGTGCTTAATCTGCATGGACGAGCGGGATGATCTGCCTGAGAAGTCGATTTCCGACTTCTCGGACTCAGTTAGCGTGCTTCGGCTCGCATAGCTCTGGCTGTAAGCGCGGTTTTCGCGCTWATTTGCTCTGGCGCTCCAGATTAAGCGCGTTTTCCGCGCTTAATCTGCTTTGATGCRCGAGATGATCTGCCTGAGAAGTCGATTTCCGACTTCTCGGACTCAGTTAGCGTGCTTCGGCTCGCATAGCTCTGGCWRTAAGCGCGGTTTTCGCGCT
>NZ_LMRY01000008.1:0-134143 GCF_001427935.1 Paenibacillus sp. Soil724D2 | reverse complement strand
GTTTGGTTTCGTCGCCTATTACCTTCGAGATTTGGGGAGGTACTCCTTTTTTTATGCCTTAAAAAGCTAGATGTAACAAGGGTTTGGAATTATGAAATTGACTCTAATGTACAACTTTTATGACCTAACATGGCTCATTTTGCTTCAAATGAACCAAAATTGTTGTACGAAATACAACAATTTCAACCAAGGTAAACCGTTTAATTCATTAAACCGTTTAACGACTTTAAACCGAATTTCGAAGTCATACATTCCCAACAGAGGTGTATAGTGTATGGGTTGAATTCTATTTTGGAGCTATACATTCCCAACTGAGGTGTATAATGAACGAATTGAACGCTATGGCATCCAATAAATACCATTTACTTCTTCGCCTATCCGACCATTACGCCGAAACGCTCGCAGAAGAAGCCTGGTGGCTAATCTCCGCCTTCACTTTACGAGCTTCTAATTGAGCTAGAATCGCATAGAACATGATCATGCCAACGAAGCCGCTTAACGCGATAAGAGATGCCATCATCCACGAAGATATCAGTCCGCCAAGCATGACACCGAAACCTCCTAAAAGCATGGCCCCTTTATACACCATTCCGAATAATGCCATATAAGAGCTTCTTGCATGATCAGGTGCAATATTACCAAGATAGGCTTGTTTAATCGGTACATACATGAGCTCTCCAACCGTTGCAATGAACATCGAGATGAGCAGCAGCCATGGTTGATTGCTATAAGCAAGGTAGCTGTAACCCAATATGTAACAAGTGTACCCAACGAACAATACTTTGCTATCCGAGAACTTGCGCATCATGACCCCCATAAGGACGGAGAGAACAACCACAAGCACCGTATTTTCAGTGCGGATAAAGCCTAACATTTTCAACCCATCAATATGCCAAGTTTGTTCATTCCATGGGAAGAATGGGATATTCACCATCTCCCTTTCCAGCCTTACACCCACGTAATTACCAAGATGAAACTCAACCGATACAAGCAGCAGTGAAGCCAGTGTGAAGATCATGAAGGTCTTATCACGCAGCACCATCCGATAATTGGCCCACATAGACGGACTTTCTTTGCGATTGCCACTACTCTCTCTAGCAGCTTGTGGTTGATACACTTCATCAATAAAGAAATAAGTTACGATCAGAGTGAACAAGCCAATGACGGACAAGCCAATGAACAGCTCGAACAAGTAAGATTTAAATAAGAAAGCGCCCGCAAGTCCTGCAATTGCAAAAGACAAATTGTTCATCCAGTACATAATGGCGTACATGAATTTCCTTACATCCGGAGCTGTTACATCTAGCAGCATGGCTTCATTAGCAGGACCATGAATTCCCCAGAACATACTAACAAATATCATCAGAACAAAAGTCATCCCAGGAGAATCAAGCCAAGGCGAATTGGTCATCGCCATGCCAACGAAACAGAGCATCCAACCTAATTCTGCAGTCAGCATCAGCTTTTTGCGCCCAATTCGATCGGCATAGTAACCGCCTATTATCCCCGCGATGACACCAGCAAGAATACCAAGAATTACGACTAGACCAGCACTTGTATCTCCTAATTTTCCGGAAAAATAAATCGACATGAAGGGTAGCACCATATTATTGGCGGTTCCGGAGATGAAGGAAAGTCCGATTCTTAGTTTGACATTACGATGAAAATCACGAAATCTCACGATATACCTCCGCGTCTGCAAGCTTCTGACATTCCTCTTTTATTTTACCTTTGTTCAATAAATCACACAAAAAAATTACTGCTTTTCATTACTGCGTAAAAACATGCCCACGCCTACTAACAGCAAACAACCGGCCAGCAATTGAATGGTTGTGATCGTTTCTCCGAGCAAGAAGTAAGCTAATAAAGTGGCACCTAGCGGTTCCCCTAAGACTGTCATTGAGACGGAAGAAGCCTTCATATATTTAAGCAGCCAATTAAATACATAATGACCAAATACCGTAGGAACAATCGCCAAAAGCAAGAATATCCCCCACTCTTTCGCTGGGTAAGCGGTAAAGGACACACCGGTGAACATATTGGTGACTGCAAGTACCAGCCCTGCAAACAAGAACACGAAAAAACTATAAACAAAGGCAGATATATGTTCTCTTAAGCTTTTGCCTAAGAGCATATGTAAGGCTACAGCAAGCGTACCGACCAGTGATAACAAATCTCCTTTAAGCGCATTACCGGAAAATTTGAAATCTCCCCATCCGATACAAATCGCACCCACAATAGCCATACACATGGCGATCAAGGCCGCTCGACTAGTCCGATGTCCATAAAGAAGAAACGCCCCGAGCAGCACAAAAATGGGTTCTAACGTTAAAATTGCCGTCGAACTCGCCACTGTTGTAAAATGAAGGGAATCCATCCAAAATAAGAAATGCAAACCAAGCGAAACACCGGATATGGCTGTTCTCAGCCAATCTCTTAGTCGAATTCTAGCAATCTCTTTCCTATAATTCCACAGAAAAGGCAGCATCAAGGCATTCGTCATGAGAAGCCTATACATCGCGATGACAGAAGCAGGCGCATTCGACCACCGAACAAAAATCGCTGAGAATGAAATGGCAATAATGCCGATCAAAAGAAACATGGAGATAGGTACTTTCGTTTTATTCATCGCATTCATGATGTGAAACTCCTTGAGAGGTTTATAACTTTTAGTTGCCAAATAAGTATATAGGAGGAAGAACAACTTGCCAATCTTTTTTAAACCATGTTCAATTAATTGTAAAATATATACAACATGTAAAACATAAAAAACCCTTAGGTCTCCTATATGAAAATAGGCAGTAACCAAGGGCTTCTTTGGAGTTGGATTATAGGATTAATCTAAAACAGCTGTGATATGTTTGTTTGTAACGGACCAGTGAGACGTGTTCCAGATAGATTCTTTATCTTTAAAATAAAGGATTTGCGGGGACGCGTGTTTGATACCTAGATCCTCTGCAATTTGATTTGACACTGGACGCGATTCGATAACTTTCACTAAGAAATAGTCCACATCCGCATTTGGTTTACCGGACAGATATTCCTCGTATTCATCAAGTGCGCTTGCACTTACTGGACATGTTGTGCTGTGCTTAAGAACGACAGCGGGTTTCTCGGAGGAGCGATTCAGTACTTCCTGCCACTCTTCTACTGTAGTTAATTCTTTCCATGCTGACATATGAATATCTCCCTTCCTATCTAATTAATAATGATTATAAAGTAAGCTACCAGCATATGCAAATCACATAAATCACACAACTCGCAACCCCCTCTATCTAACTGGTATAATAAAATTGTAAATATTCCTAGGGAAGAACAGGAGGAACATATGCAATCACCACCCCCGATCTCAAGACGCTCTTTTCTCAAGAAAGGTACTGTGCTTGCAGGCTCTTTCATCGCTTCCGGAGGTTTACTTGGCAGTTATGCTAGTTTCTTGGAACCCAAATGGGTCGAGATTACGAGAATAACGCTGCCTTTCGAGCGACTCCCTAATGCCTTCCATGGTATTAAACTTTTACAATTCAGCGATATCCATATTGGCCATCACTTCGACCTTCAAGATTTAGAACGTGTCGTGAAGCTGATTCAGAAAGAAAAAGCGGACATGCTAACTTTTACCGGCGATTTATTTGACGCCAACATTAGTGAAGATCCAGATCTAACCAGTCAATTACTGGGCAGCTTAGAGGCGCCTTTGGGAAAATGGGCTGTACTTGGCAACCATGATAAGTGGATTGGGTACAATTACACCCTTCCGATCCTGCATAACGGAGGCTTTCAGTCTCTCGTTAACGCTTTTCAGACGATCACCTATAAAGGACAAACCATTCAGATAGCTGGCGTTGAGGATATGCTGACGGGTAAGCCGGATATTGCGAAAACCTTACGCGGGGCCAATGCCCAAATATTTACCTTACTGCTATCCCACTGCCCTGATTTCGCGGATAAGGTAACTGAACAAGCCATCGATTTGCAACTATCCGGTCACACCCATGGCGGTCAGATAAGGTTACCGGGGGTTGGAGCTGTCATCACACCACCGCGCGGTAGAAATTATGTTATAGGGCTTAGCGAAGTGCCTAATTCGAAAATGCTTGTTTACGTCAATCGCGGCATTGGAACAACGACACTCCCCTTTCGCCTAATGTGCAGGCCGGAGATTACCGTAATTACTTTGGAAAAGCAAAAACCCTGAGCGCCTAAAGCGTCTCAGGGTTTTATGTTTACTATCTAACATGTAAAAATTGGCGGAACAAGAAGACTGCCTTCAATTTTAATAGATCGTTTACTTTTTTGAAATCAACCTGCAAGAGATCACTAATCTTCTCCAAGCGATACGTCACTGTATTCCTATGAATAAATAATTGCTTTGCCGCCTCGCTTACTTGACCATCATTACGAATGAACACCTCTAAAGTGCGAATCATTTCTTGCGAGTACTCGGCATCTTTTTCAAGTAAAGGGCGTAGAATTTTGGCACAGTAATCTTCCATCATAGTGGAAGACACGTTCTGGAAGAGATGCGCGAATTCGATGGTTTCATAATGAAGTACACGATCCGGCAGTCCAAGCTTGGACGCCATACGCTGTGTCTCCAAACATTCCATATAGGCTTCCCTTAACGCTGTTGGCTTTAATTTCATGGAGCTTGAATAGAAAGTTATTTCTCCGGCTTCTTCGATGCATCCTGAATCGCTTGCGTACTTTGTCAGAAGCTGTGACAGCTCTTCTTCTGGAAACCCGTCTACTTGATTCGTTGAATAGATCGAGAACATCATATCCTTGAACACAAAATGGTGCCCGGTCAAACTGCTTGATTTCGGATGTGATTCCATGTATTGCTTGAGGTTTTTGAGCTTAACTTGGGGCTGCTCCTCCACCAGGTTTTCCGGCTTATTTTTGCTAATCACACATTGATAAGCTCCAGTAAAGATCGATAAACCTCTAGCTTCCGCTTGTTCAAGGAACTCCTCTAGAGATGTTCCTTTTTCTAAGTAGCGCAAGAGATTGTTTTGTAAATCGCGCTGAGCGGATGCTTCAACATGCGATCGGAATGTATAACACATATGGAAGGTCAGGATATCCGCAGCTTGCTGGAATAAGCCTTCCTCAACGTTTGCGAGCAGAACCGCATCCGGTATAATCAACAAATGTCCAAGAGGCTCATCGTCCTGCTGATGCAGCCCTACACGATAAGCACGCTCTTTACCTGCGTATACCCATCCTGATTTCCGTTTCCACGGCCAATTCTGAGAGAGTTGATCAGGACTCCATGCACTTGTGTTATATAAAATTTGTCCTCTAGCTCCCACTACCGCCATAGGATAACCAAGAATATCACTGATTAATTGGAACATGGAAAGCATATTATCCTGTTTCAATCCGAATTGCATCAGCTTCTTCTGTTTCTCAAGAACAGATTGCAGCAGCTGTGTGTTGCGGCGGTATTCTGCGTTAAACAAGGCATTCATTTGATCAGAGAATGTAAATTGAAAAGGCATCTCGATAATCGGAAAATGCAGCCGATCTGCTTCATCTGCCACAATCTGCGGCAGCTCCGACCAAAAACGCCCCAGCTTGATCCCTAATCCCGCAGCTCCGCGATCATTTAATTTACGAAGTAGATTAACCGTTTCTTGCGGACTATCCTTCATCGCGAAAGCAGTGGTGAAGAGCATCTCACCTGATTTCGTCCAATCCGCAATATCAGGAGCGTCCATCACATTGACTGATTTGACGATGCGGGAATCACCTTGCTTGCCTGCTACTAGCTTCGCTTCCGTTAAAGGATATATGGATAATGCCTCACGAATGGTAAGATGCATGGTGCTTCCCCCTTTGTGCCTTTTAAATGATTATAGGATGACCTTGCCATTTCAGTCAATGGATTTGTGTTAACTTATATGACATAAAAGAGAAATATATGAATGTTTTATGACTTAATTATATTTTTATGTAAGGTTATATTACATAAAACTGAAATCTAACACCACAACAAAGAGAGACATGCTCAGCACATGCCCCCCATTTAAATAATTCAACCCTCAAATCACTCGAAACGTTCCCGTTCCAATCGTCCCCAAATTGCCTTCACGGTCAACAACACGACCTTGGGTAGTTATCATCTTACGGGATTGATGAACAAGCTCAGCCGTCACCACCAAGCGGCCTTCATAAAGCGGAGCTACGAAATGTACATTTAAATTCGTCGTAACAACCTTATCCTCCGGCCTAGCCATCATGACAACAATCCCCATCGCATTGTCCAGTAAGGAAGATAGTACACCGCCATGCACGATCCCAATCGGGTTCAAGTGATGCGTTTTGGCTTCCAAAGCAATCGTGATGATGTTGTCTTTCATACTCACAAATTCACAGCCAAGAAAGCCCCAAAACGTAGGCTCCGCTGATGCTGCTAATTGCTGAAGTCTCTTATTTATTTGTTCGTTAGAATCATCCATAGGATTCCCTCCACTCTTCTTGTAAAGGGCTTCCCCTTAATTGTTAAACAGGAAAAGGCTCTTAAACCTTCGTCTCTTCCTCTAGTAATTGCCTGCGCAGCACCTTTCCAATCATCGTTTTCGGCAGAGACTGGCGGAATTCGACTTTCCGAGGCACCTTGTAGGCAGCCAAACGCTCACGGCACCACAATTCTAGCTCCTTTTCCGTTAGCGTCATTCCCGGTCTCAGCACCACAAATGCTTTCACCGTTTCTCCTCGATATTCATCTGGTACACCTGCAACAGCAGCCTCGAGAATTGCCGGATGCTCAAAGAGAACCTCCTCTATGTCACGAGGATAAATATTGTAGCCTCCAGCTATGATTAAATCCTTCTTGCGATCAACAATCGAGAAGAAACCATCCTCGTCTATACGCCCCATGTCGCCCGTATATAACCAGCCATTTCTGATGGTCATGGCCGTTTCGTGCTCGCGCAGCCAATACCCTTTCATCACTTGAGGTCCTTTAATGATAATTTCGCCAATTTCGCCAATCGGCAGCTCTTGACCTGAATCCGAATCAACAACTTTCGTATCTGTATCTGGAAAAGGGATACCAATTGAGCCTATTTTCCGAAAACCCCAAATAGGATTCGCATGTGTAACAGGGGATGCTTCAGTTAACCCATAGCCTTCGATTAATCTACCGCCTGTCAGTGCCTCGAAGCGCTCTTGCACCTCTAACGGGAGAGGCGCTGAACCGCTTACACAAACATTAATAGAGGAAATATCCACTTCCTTCACGCGCTTATGATTGATTAAGGCAATGTACATAGTTGGCGCACCTGGGAAAATCGTTGGCTTCAACGAATGAATCGTATCTAAAATCAGGTTGATATCAAACTTTGGAATGAGGATTAGCATCCCCGCCCTATACATGGATTGATTCAGCAAGACTGTCAAGCCAAAGACATGGAAGCAAGGGATTGCCCCCAAGAATCTTTCTTCACCTAACCGAATACGATAGCACCAATGACTTGTTTGGTACGTATTAGCTATCAAATTAGTGTGAGTCAGCATGACACCTTTGGATATCCCCGTCGTCCCTCCCGTGTATTGAAGAAGGGCAATATCCTCGTCAGCCTCCACATCTACACAAATCGGGGCGCGAGAAGCTGTTCGGAGCAGCTTTTTATAAGAATAAACACCCTCCCCGTAAGTGACGGCAAGGTTTGCACCATCTTTTTTCATTTTAATCGGGTATAAGACATTTTTGGGAAAGGGCAAATAGTCCTTAATTGAAGTCACAATAACATGCTCAATCGGTGTTTTTCCTTTCGCTTTTTGCACACGATCAAACAGCAAATCCAACGTTACAATAACGGTTGCTCCGGAATCCGAGAGCTGGTGAACCAGCTCTCGCTCCACGTAGAGCGGATTCGTCATGACGACGATCCCGCCCATCATCAGGGTTCCGAAGTACGCAATGATGGCCGAAGGACAATTCGGCAGCATAATCGACACTCGGTCCCCCGGGCTAACGCCCAGCTCTTTTAAAGCATTGGCAAAACGATAGGACTCTTCCAATACCTCCCGATAACGCAGCGTTTTCCCCAAGAAATACAAGGCAGGTCGGTCCGGAAACTTATGCGCGGAATCTACCAACAAACGTGCAAGATTATGCTTCGGGTACTCGTAAGTCGGCGCCACTTCAGACGGATAATGGCGCAGCCAAGGCTTTGCCTCATTCATACAAAACCATCCCCTTCAGGTTCTTGACATCGATGACTATACGATGAATTTCTCACCCTGAATAACACGTGCGGCGATGTCGCGCTTCAAACCAACCGTATTCACACTGCTGCGTCTGGACAGCTTTTTCAAAATCGACAACTGAGTCCGAAGAACATCTCCTTCTTCCATCGTACTGAGCGCTTCCTTCGCATATGCCTCTATTTTGTCAAAGGCTTCATGAACAAAAACTGTCGTGATTTGGATCGCATTCTTTGCCTTTCCTTCCCCTGCTTTTTCAATCAGCTTTTGCGTACGAAGAAGCCCGCTTTCAGCAGCGAAAATTTGGATCATGATGTCGGCTAAATTACTTAAAACTTCCTGATTTTTTTCTAGCGCCATGCCATATTTCTGTACAGCAAGCCCACCAACCATAAGGAATACTTTCTTCGCCATCGAAACCAGATGCACCTCTTCGGCTAGCGTTCCTTCGAACGTTTGACCTGGAACGATAGAGAGCAGTTCCGCTTGCAGCGCTTGAGCTTTTTGCAGCAAAGGCAGTTCGCCTTTCATCGCTTTCTTCACTAATGTACCTGGAATGAGCAGGCGATTGATTTCATTCGTCCCTTCAAAAATCCGATTAATCCGTGAATCCCGATAAATACGCTCCACTTTGTACTCCTGAATGAAACCGTAGCCGCCATGAATTTGCAAGCCCTCATCCGCTACAAAATCCAGCACTTCAGACGCGAATACCTTATTAATGGAGCATTCCAGCGCGTATTCAGAAATCCCTTTTGATGAATGCTTACCGGCATCAGGGCTCGTATGATCTATATCTTTGAGAATGGTATCGAACAATCCAGTCGTTCTGTACACCATGCTCTCCAGCATATACGTTTGAATATTCATTTCCGCCAGCTTTTTACCAATCAAAGGAAAACGTGAAATAGGCGTATTAAACTGTTGGCGAGTATTCGCATATTTCGAAGCTAATTCAATCGTCTCCTTGGAGGCACCCAGACAACCGGTAGCCAATTTGTAACGGCCAATATTTAGAATGTTAAAAGCAATCAGGTGCCCTTTACCGATTTCACCCAATAAGTTCTCTACCGGCACACGGACATCTTCAAAATAAAGCGGACGCGTCGACGAGCCTTTGATCCCCATCTTCTTCTCTTCCGGCCCCATCGTAAAACCAGGATCACCTTTCTCCACGATAAAGGCCGTGAAATCAGTACCATTGATTTTGGCATATACAATGAAAATATCAGCAAAACCAGCATTTGTGATATACAATTTGGATCCATTTAGAAGGTAATATTTTCCATCATCAGACAAGCGAGCTGTCGTTTTTGCCCCCAAAGCATCCGAGCCGGATGTTGGTTCCGTTAAACAGTAAGCCGCGATTTTCGCGCCTGTCGCAAGGTCAGGCAAATACTTCTTCTTCTGTTCCGTGGTGCCAAAAAATACAATCGGCAGTGTGCCAATCCCGACATGCGCCCCAATGGACAAAGCAAAGGATGAAGCGCGAGCGAGATTTTCACTAATCACAGTGGAACTTACTTTATCCAACCCAAGTCCGCCATAAATCTCGGGTACATCAGAGCCAAGTAATCCGAGATCACCCGCGCTGCGCATCAGTTTTACCGTTAAATCATAATCAAGCTTTTCCAAATGCTCATCATTCGGCATGACTTCCCCAGATACAAAATCACGCGTTGTATCGGCAATCATGCGATGCTCTTCGGTAAAATCCTCAGGGGTTACAATATCATGGAAATCTGTATCCGAAATAACAAAACTTCCGCCTATAATTTTCTCCGCCATGGTTCATCTCTCCTCTAAATTAATTGTACAAGGGTAAATAAATTAGGATTCATGAGAGCCTAGATAGACTCTCATGAATCAGTTCTTATTCCTTATCTGCCTTCAATTAAACAGGATGCACTTCAAATACCCCGGCAGCTCCCATCCCGCCGCCGATACACATGGACACTACACCATAACCGCCGCCACGCCGCTGCAGCTCATGAATTAAGCTCGTTGTCAGCTTCGCACCCGTACACCCGAGCGGATGCCCGAGGGCGATGGCGCCACCATTCACATTCACCAAATCTTCATTCAAGCCTAGTTCGCGAATAATATGAACACATTGCGAAGCGAATGCTTCGTTGATTTCAAACAGACTCACTTGGTCTTGTGTGATGCCTGCCATCTGCAAAGCCTTCGGAATCGCCTTTACTGGCCCGACGCCCATAATTTCCGGTTCCACACCGGAAAGTGCAAAGGCCTTGAACGTCGCCAGCGGCTTCAACCCGAGCGCTTCCGCGCGCTCGCAGCTCATCAGCACGGCCGCCGCTGCGCCGTCCGACGTCTGTGACGCGTTGCCCGCCGTCACCGAGCCGCCCAAGCTGAACGCAGGCTTCAGCTTGGCAAGCCCTTCCACGGATGTATCGGGGCGTACGCCCTCATCCATGGCAAACACGAACTTCCGCTCGAACGCTTTGCCGCGTTCGTCAATGCCTTTCACGCTCGTGCTAACCGGCACGATCTCGTCTACGAACTTGCCGGCTGCGATTGCAGCAGCAGCCTTCTGATGGCTCCGCGTTGCGAAGCCATCCTGCGCTTCGCGCGAGATGCCGAAGCGCTGCGCGACTTCTTCGGCTGTGTGGCCCATGCCCATGTACACCTCGGGCATGCTCTCAACCAGCCCCGGATGCGGCGAGAGCTTAAAGCCCGTCATCGGGACGTGGCTCATGCTCTCTACGCCTCCGGCGACAATGACCTCCGCGTGGCCAAGCATAATGCGCTCCGCCGCATATGCGATGGCTTGCAGCCCAGAGGAGCAAAAGCGATTGACCGTGATCGCCGGCACGGTCACCGGGAAGCCCGCATACAGCGACATCGTGCGGGCGAAGTTCAGCCCTTGCTCGCCTTCGGGCATCGCGCACCCGATGATAATGTCCTCGACATCACCTTTGTCGAGCCCAGGAGCACGCCGCACCGCTTCTTCTAATACGACTTTCCCCAGATCCTCCGCTCTGGTTTGAGCGAAACTACCTTTCTTCGCGCGTCCGACTGCCGTGCGCGTTATCGATACAATGACTGCTTCTTTCATCGATTTCACCTCATTATGAGTAATAGGCATGCACCATTCAGAGCTCTTTAATAAGAATGGAAAGGTCTTCTCCCTTAGTTCCGAAGCGCTTTCCCTTTGGAAAGCATGTATTGCATGCGCTGTTGTGTTTTCAGCTCTCCGCAAAGACTAAGGAAGGCTTCGCGCTCTAAATCGAGCATATACTGCTCTGTAACTAACGTTCCTGCTGGCACATTACCTCCTGCAAGCACGTACGCAAGCTTATTTGCGATCAATTGATCGTGCTCACTGATATATCCGCCTTGGCGCATCGTATAGGCAGCAATCTGCATGACCGCTTTGCCGTTCTCGCCAACGACGCGGATTTTCTCTTGCACAGGAGGTGTGTATCCCGCTGCTTCCAAGCGAAGAACCGCTTGCTTCGCTTCATAAATACGATGCTCCGGATTCACAACGACCGTATCCCCAGCACGCATATAGCCAAGACGTTTCGTATCATGACCGCTCGTCGACACCTTTGCCATGGCCACCGTTTCAAAAATTGCATTGATCCACGGCTGAAGATCAACTTCCGGGTCACGAACCTGTTGACTTGCTAGAAGGGCTAACTCCTTACATCCGCCACCGGCAGGAATTAAGCCAACTCCCACCTCAACGAGTCCATAATACGTTTCCGCCGAGAAAATGATTTGGTCTGCCGGCATGCAAGCCTCAACTCCGCCACCAAGCGTCATCTTGTGCGGAGCAGCAACAACTGGCTTTTCCAGCCTTTTGAGCTTCAGCATCGAGTTTTGGAATAAACGAATGATGCCGTCTACTTCATCCCACTCGCCATCTTGTGCTTCCATTAGCAACAACATCACGTTGGCACCGACACAGAAATTTTTGCCTTCGTTAGCGACAACCATTCCGCGATAGTTGCTGCGTACTTCGTCTACGCTTTGCTGAATCATCGTGAGAATATCTGCACCAATGGCATTGTTCGGCGAGTGAAACTCTAAGCAAGCAACCCCGTCTCCAATGTCTATCAAGCTCGCGCCGCTATTAGAGCGGATGACTTTATTTTGCTGTTTTAAAGAGGCAAGTGAGATCAGTTCCGGTCTTGTTTCAACACCGCGAAACTCATTTTTCAGATAGTAAAAACTCTGACCTCCCCTGTTCTCATAAAAGCTGTCATGGCCGGCAGCAATCCAAGCTTTTACCCATTCAGGAACTTTACTGCCTTCCGCTTCCATGCGTTCCACAGAGCGTTTTAGACCAATGGCATCCCACGTCTCGAAAGGACCGAGATCCCAGTTAAAGCCCCATTTAAGTGCATTATCAATCTCGACAATGGAATCAGCAATTTCATCTAATTTCTCAGCGGAATACAGCAGCACTGGCTTCAGAATGTTCCACGCCAGATCCGAATAGCGATCTTTGGTGCCGAGCAAGGCCTTTAACTTCCCTACCGTACCTTTGGCCTGCTTCGAAGCTTCCAAAGAGCCTGAACTGATTTTGCGGCTTGCCGAATATTCCATGGTATTTAAATCTAGGGATTGAATTTCTTTGCCAGCTTCAGACTTCACTTTTTTATAAAACCCTTGGCCCTGCTTCTCTCCGATCCAACCTTTTTCTACCATCGTTTTCAAAATGGCCGGTGTATTGAAAATTTCCTTCTCCGCAGGGTCAGTCACAAGATCAAACACGTTACCCGCCACATGGACGAATGTATCCAGACCTACCAAGTCCAGCGTACGGAACGTCGCGCTCTTAGGGCGTCCCATAGCCGGACCGGTTACAGCATCCACTTCTTCAACGGAATACCCACTCGCGAGCATTTCACGCAAAGTAACCAAAAGCCCATAAGTACCAATTCGATTCCCGATAAAATTCGGCGTATCCTTTGCTTGAACAACACCTTTTCCAAGCTTTTTCTCACAAAAATCAGTCATAAAAGCAACAATTGCAGGGTCTGTCTGTTCATTTGGAATCACTTCCAATAATTTCATATAGCGAGGCGGATTAAAAAAATGAGTGCCAAGGAAATGCTTTTTAAATTCAGGGCTGGCGCTTTGGACCATGGCGTTGATTGAAATGCCCGATGTATTCGAGGAAACAATGGTTCCCGGTTTCCACACGGTTTCAATGCGGCTGATGAGCTGCTGCTTCGCTTGCAAATTTTCCACAATAACTTCAATAATCCAATCCACGCTTCCAAGCTTCGCTAAATCATCCTCTAGATTGCCTGGTGTAATACGTTCAGCGAAAGCTTCACTATAAAGGGGAGCAGGGTTCGTCTTCTTGAGCTTATCCATCGCGTTAAGAGCAAATCGATTACGCACCTTGGGATTATCTAACGTAAGGCCGGCAGCTTCTTCTTGCGGCTGCAGCTGGGCAGGCACCATATCGAGAAGTAACACGGGAATGCCTACATTTGCCAAATGGGCAGCGATACCGGAGCCCATCACACCGGAGCCGATAACGGCCGCTGTACGAATCTTTGTCATATGGAAATTTCCTCCTACATGATTTTTTCAGTTTTCGCATCAACCTTGACAAACACGCTCGCCCTTCGGGCAAAGAAGTCGTTTATCCTAAGACGTTCCAAACACAGACAAGGCAAGAATTTCAGCGATATCTCGCGCTTTAACCTGCTCCTCGACCTCCTTCAGCTTCGTTCCATCCTCCACCATCGTTAAGCAATAAGGACAGGCAGAACTGATTACAGTGGGCTTCACACTCAAAAGCTGTTCAGTTCGCGCTACATTAACGCGTGTACCTGCGGTTTCTTCCATCCACATCATGCCGCCTCCTGCACCGCAGCACATACTGTTCTCGCGAGAACGACCTTGCTCAACCAACTCAACCCCTGGAATTGCTCGCAGTACATTGCGCGGCTCCTCATACACTTCGTTGTAGCGGCCTAGGTAGCAAGAATCGTGGTACGTAATACGCTCTCTAACTTCATGTTGCGGCTTTAGACGCCCCTCTTTCACCCACAGATCCAACAGCTCGGTGTGATGGAAAACGTCTGCCGAAAGGCCAAATTCGGGATATTCATTTTTGAATGTATGATACGTATGCGGGCAAGTCGTTACGATTTTCTGAACCTTATACTTTTGAAAAGTCGCAATATTGTCCGCACACAGCTGTTGGAATAAAAATTCATTGCCCATACGGCGAGGTGTGTCTCCGGAATTCTTCTCCTCATTGCCCAAAATGGCAAAGGAGACTCCGGCTTCCTTCATCAATTTCACAAAAGAATGCGTGATCTTGCGGCTGCGGTTATCGTAGGCTCCCATGGAACCCAAGAAAAACAAATACTCGAATTCCGGGTTTTCCTTCACCGTACGAACACCGAGTTCATCATCCGGATCTACTTCCTTAACCCATTTCACGCGATCATTCCGGCTAATGCCCCAAGGATTTCCTTGTCTTTCGATGTTTTGTAAGGCACGTTGACCATCGTGAGGCATACTGCCTTGAGTCAGTACAAGATGTCGACGCAGATCTATAATCTTATCCACATGCTCATTCCCTACAGGACATTGATCTTCACAATTGCGGCAGGTTGTGCAAGCCCACAGCTCTTCTTCTGTTATAACGCCGCCAATGAGCTCAACTTCAAGCGGGTTATGGGTACTTGGACTAGAGAAAGCAAAAGCTGGCACCCATGGTGATTTCGAGGTGATGGCTGCGCCTTTTTCCGTCAAATGATCACGAAGCTTTGTAATCAAATGCATAGGCGATAGCATCTTCCCTGTCGTATTCGCGGGACAAACATTCGTGCAGCGCCCACATTCCACACAGGAGTAGAAATCAAGCATCTGCTTCTGCGTGAAATCCTCGATTTTGCCTACACCGAACGACTCCGCCTCTTCATCCTCCAAATCCAGTGAAGCCAGTTTACCAATAGGCTCAGTGCGGCGAAGCAAGATATTGATTGGTGCTGTAATAATGTGAAAATGCTTCGACTGCGGCACATAGATCAGAAATGAAAGTAGGATCAGCAGATGCATCCACCAGCTTATATAGAAACCAACCGTTGCCGCTGTATGCGACATACCGCTAAAGGCTGCTGCGAACAGAGATGAAATAGGTGCAAATGCGGATGTCTCCATCCCTTCCTTTACCCGTTCAAACCCACCGCTAACGACAACAGATAGCATCAAGAAAAAAATGAAGAATATAACGATACTAGGCTTCCAACCGCGTTTCAGCCGTTTTAACTTTTCTACATAACGTCGATAGGTCGCATATCCCATGGCCAGAAGAATCAGCGCTACCGTCACTTCCTGCATCAATGTGAAATAATCGTAACCTGGTATTGGTAACCCATGGCCAATTAATCCCTTCAGAATGAGATCCAGCGCCCCAAGCTGCAAAATAATGAATCCATAAAAGATCACAATGTGCATAATCCCGCTCTTCTTATCCTTCAACAGCTTGGTCTGGCCAAATACCTGAATCGCAAACTCCTTCAGCCTTGCTTTCGCTTCCTTTTTCAAATTCACGGACTTGCCAAGCCTAATGTATAAATATCGGTGATACACCACACGTACAAACAAATACACCGCAAACCCCGTAACCGCCAGAAATAATAAAAACTGAATGAGTGAACCGGTCATTGAGGACCCTCCCTAGCGTTTTGCTTTAGCGAAACTTTCTTCTTTAGCATCTTCTGCTTTTTCGTAAGACTTCGTGAGATCTCGTAAGAATGGGCCAAGCAAGTCCCCTACTACTCCATCTAATATCCCTGCAAACTCGATTGTTTTGAGCGATCACCAGATAATAAGAGCCTTTGGGGACTGCTATTTCCTTATTTCCATTGCCTTCCTTGGATTTAGGAGTCTCAAGGGACTCTTATTCCACTTTAATCACACAAATTTGTTCGAAATCCAGATAATAAGAGCCTCTAACGACTGCTATTTCATCATTTTCAATGTTTTCTACAGATATAGGAGTCTCTAGCGACTCTTATTCCACTTGAATCACACCATTTTGCTCGTCATTCACATAAATAAGAGCCTTTAGAGACTGCTATTCCCTCATTTTCATTGCCTTCTACAGATATAGGAGTCTCTAGGGACTCTTATTCCGAACGAATCTCACCATTTTGCTCGAAAACCTGATAAATAAGAGCCTCTGGAGACTGCTATTTCCTCATTTACATTGTTTTCTACAGATATAGGAGTCTTTATGGACTCTTATTCCAAGCTAGCCAAGACATCCTGCTCGAATCCAACAATAATGAGCCATAACATCGCCCCACCCTCTACTGAACTCGGAACCCCACAATAAAGTAACCGCTTACATTCAAACATCGTAAAAAAGCAAGTTCCATTTGACCCTATTTCCAGAGTTGAAAACTGCTTCTTTGTGAAGTGTAAGCCGGCAAACCTTCCTACTTGCTTTAATAAGCTGAATAAGTCGTTGACAAGGCGTACTGCGTATTTTATGATGAAACTACGAAAATGAATGAGTATTCATTCACCGATATTTGTATTCTAACACCGAGGTGATCTCCTTGACAAGTGGCAAAAAACCAGACAAGTATTACGCAATTCTCGAAGGCGCTCTGAAAGTGTTTGCTGAGCATGGCTTTCACAAATCCCAAGTATCCCGAATCGCCAAGGAAGCTGGAGTAGCCGATGGCACCATCTACCTTTATTTCAAGAAAAAGGAGGATATTTTGACCAGCCTGTTTCAAGAGAAATTAGGCGAGCTTGTAGAGAAGCTCAATAATGGGTTGAACGACCAAATGACAGCTAGAGAAGCGCTGCACAAAGTATGTGAGATTCATTTCAGTGTACTGGAAGGGAATATTCATCTTGCTTACCTCACCCAAATTGAGCTTAGACAGAGTGATCTCGAGCTTCGCAAAGAGATTGGTCTTGCACTAAAGAGATATATTATCCTCATTGAAAATATATTAGAAAAAGGTAAGAAAGACGGCAGTTTCCGTCCGGATTTTGAAGTGAAGCTTGTGAGGCTTCTCATTTTTGGCGGTATGGATGAAGTCGTTACTTCTTGGCTTATTTCTGGGCAAAAGTATTCGTTAACCGCTCAAGTTGGACCTACCATTGATTTTTTCATGAAAGGCATCGAGTCTTAACGTCTGTATAACATGTATATTCAGGAAGGAGCTTGACTATGGACATTTTTGTATTGTTGAAGCAAACGTTTGATACGGAGGAAAAAATCGTCCTGCATAACGGGGCCGTTCAAGAGGATGGCGTAAAGTTCGTCATCAATCCTTACGATGAATATGCGGTTGAGCAAGCGATTCAAATCCGAGATGAGCTAGGCGGCAAAGTCACCCTGCTCTCCGTTGGTCCCGTACGTACCGCTGAAGCTCTACGTACTGCTCTCGCGATGGGGGCTGATGAAGCCGTTCTTATCTCCGATGAGCGCATTAAGGGAGATGAGTTCGAAGTCGCTGAAATTTTGGCCAACTATTTGCGCGGACAGTCTGTCGATCTTCTATTAGGCGGTAATTTCTCCGTCGACAATGGGGCTGGGCAAGTCGCTATCCGACTTTCTTCCCTCCTAGGCTTACCTCACGTTGCCTCTATAACGAAATTGGAAATTTCCGGAGGAAAAGCAGTTGCCCACCGCGATGCAGAAGGCGATATCGAAGTGATCGAGGTACCTCTCCCTGCTCTGTTCACGGCACAGCAAGGCTTGAACGAGCCGCGCTATCCTTCGCTTCCTGGGATTATGAAAGCAAAGAAAAAACCATTCCAGCACTTGTCGCTTGATGATATTAATGGCGCTGATTCTGCAGTCGCCAAAACAGAGCGCACGGAATTGACCCTACCACCTGAGCGTAAGGCAGGCCGTATTCTAAAGGGCGACCTCCCGCAGCAAGTTACCGAACTCGTGCAAGCGTTACGCAGCGAATCCAAAGTGATCTAAATAAGGGGAGGCTACATTTATGAGCAAAACATTTCTCGTTGTTGCAGAAGCACGCGGCGGCAAGCTGCGACAGGTATCCTTTGAAGCGTTACGCGCTTCACAGCTTTCCGCTGCTGATGGTGATGCCATCGCCGCAGTATTGATTGGCGGCGCAGGAAGCAAAGCGCTCGCTGGTGAGCTTGCGGCTTATGGCGCAGACACCATCTATGTTGTCGAAGACAACCAGCTGGAGAGCTACAGCTCGGAAGCCTATTTGAGCGCTTTGCTGGCTGTCACGGATATCGCCCAGCCAGGCGCGCTCTACTTCGGCCACACGGCAGCTGGCCGAGATCTCGCACCGCTGGCCGCGGCGAAGCTCGCAGCTGGCCAGCTCTCTGACGTAACGGCTATCTCCCGCAACGGAGATAGCGTGCAGTTCACGCGACCGCTTTATGCTGGCAAAGCCGTCGAAAAGAAAGCGTTTACCGACCCGGATGGCACATGGGTCGTCACGATAAGACCGAACAACATCGCAGCATCCGAGCCTGACACTTTGAGTCGTCAAGCATCGGTCATCGATGTGGCTTACCCCGCTCCCTCCCTGCGCAGCATCATCCGGGAGGTCGTCAAGAAAACGTCCGGCACCATCGACTTGGCAGAAGCCAAGATCGTTGTCTCCGGCGGACGGGGCGTGCGCAGCGCCGATGGCTTCCAGCCGCTCGAAGAGCTGGCTGCCGTCTTAGGCGGCGCTGTTGGGGCTTCCCGCGGAGCCTGCGACGCGGGCTACTGCGAGTACGCGATGCAAATCGGCCAGACCGGCAAGGTCGTGACGCCTGAGATCTACATCGCGTGCGGCATTAGCGGCGCCATCCAGCATCTTGCCGGGATGAGCTCCTCGCGCGTCATCATCGCGATTAACAAAGATGCTGAGGCGCCGATCTTTAAAGTCGCCGACTACGGCATCGTCGGCGATCTGTTCGAGGTCGTGCCGCTGCTGACCGAGGAATTCCGCCGTTTGCTCCAGTAACAGCTACGAAAACAGCCTGATTACGGATCATTTAAGATCTGCAACCAGGCTGTTTTTTCTATTCTAGAACTTCCGCATCACCAATTCCAAAGGACCACGCTTAAATGTACGTCTCCAGATTAGAGAGAATACAAGTGCGGCAACAAAATAGGCCACAGCATACAGCATCGAGAAGATTAAAGAACCATTTTCGAGAATACCGAATATTTCATGAATACCTAGCCCCACAACGACATGCATGACATAATGTGTCAAGGTCATCCGCCCTTAGTGGCGCGTATCAGAAAAGAGGCTAAACAAAAACAAAGCATAATAATGCAAAATGTCAGCGCTCCATCCAAAAAGGATCAATAGACAACCTAAGAAAATTAGGTATAACGATCTTTTCCAGACGATAACTCTTTGCTTGCGCAATAATCCTAGATCTCCTACTCTTGCCTTTCGTGTCATAATCGTAAACCCAATCCCTGCTAACACTACGAAAACGGCAGATGCCCTTCCCTCGAATAAACTAGCGAACCAAGATAACCATGCTGGGCCACTGCCCTCTGCCCCCATTGCGATTTTATAATTGACAAAAATCATTCCCAATATGGAAATTGCTCTCGCCAAGTCAAGCCCAGTTATTCGTTCTCCACTCACGTTTTTATCTCCCCATTCCACACTTGCTCCACACTGTATTGCCACAATCGATCGTAATCAAAAGCAAGTTTCTAATTAGGCAATTTATATTTATTTCAAAGTAAAAATACGAAAATCTCTCTGAAATTGATCAATGGAGTTTCGTTTTCATGTACAATATATGGATAGAATCAATTTTGTGAAGAGGTGCCCTATGACCACGTTACCATCAGCAATCGTACACCAATTTTTTGAAAAAGTTCGCTCAGGTTTTGCGCCTGATACAGCTAATCTCTACATGGCCGAGCAGGTGCTTGCTCATCAAATGACCGCAGAAAACGAAACTACCGTCCGCCGAACACCAGCCAATTATGCTGACCACGTTAGGGAAATGATCGCAGCCTACGGTGATTTCCACCTGGAGGTACAAGAACTTATTGCACAGGATGATCGTGTTTACGTACGCTGGAAACAGACCGGCACTCACATCGGAGAAGTCGACGGCTTCCCGCCAACTGGCCAAACCATCATTGAGATCGCTAGCGCCGTATATCGCATCGAAAACGAACGAATCGTAGAATACTGGATTCAAATCGATCGCGAAGGCATTCGCCTGCAGCTCCAAAGAAACGCATAAGTCCCCTTATTACTCACTTAAAAGCAAAAGCTGCCCCTCAATCATAGATTTCTCTACAAAGAGGAGCAGCCTTCTCTCTTCTATTCACTTCATGATTTTAACCCCTAGATGCAACCTGCTCATTCAGCCATGCTGCGATGTCATCCATGACTTCATCCCGATTCACTTCATTCAACATTTCATGTCTGCCGCGGGGATAGAGCTTGCTGCTAACGTTTTTAAGCCCAAGTTCCTCATACATGCTAAGCAGCCTGCGCACCCCTTTACCTCCACCAACCGGATCATCTTCACCTGAAAATACGTATATAGGCAAATCTTTACGGATTTGATGGACATGCTTAGCTTGATGAATTTCCTTTAGTCCTCTAAAGAAATCTCTGAAATAACCCGATGTAAACGTAACTCCGCAATATGGATCTTCTACATACTTATCAACTTCGCCTGCATCATTACTTAACCAATCGAATGGCGTTCGGTTCGGTGCGAATTTTTTATTAAAAGCTCCAAATGAAAGAGATGTAACAAGCTTACTCCGGTGATGATCTCCACGAATAGCTGCTTCTGTTGTTGCAATAGCGATTGCTGCATGTAAAGCTGCACCCTGTTTGCCATTTGTACCTGAAAGAATGATACCTTGAACGTTGTCGGGATGTTCTTTAATATACGATACCATGTAATGCTGTGTTAAGAACGAGCCCATACTATGGCCCATCACAAATATAGGAATATGATTGGGATACCTTTTACGGATCTCACTTGTGATCTCTCCCATATTTTCAACCATGCCATGAAAGCAATCTTTGCCAAATTTACCTACAGCTTCAGGTGAACCTGCTGTTCGTCCATGCCCCAAATGATCGTTCGCATAGACAGCAAAACCTTGACTCGTTAATAAAGCAGCAAGCCTCTCGTACCTAAAGGCCGTTTCGGACATGCCATGTGCAATTTGAACAATTGCTTTTATTTCAGTGGTCTCATCAGGCAGCCATTCATAGACATAGTTATTAATCTGCTGAAAGTCTTTCCATATAAAGTGCTGCTTCTGCATAAGATCCCCCCATAAACTTTCCATTTCGCTCCAAACTGTTCTTCATCATTATACGGCTTCCGCTTCATGAAAACAGCCCCCTTTCCGAAGAAAGAGGGCTTGTAAATCACTTATATACTTAACCGTTATTTGCTAACCTTTACTCGTTTGTTTGACTGACTTTACTGCTTGCAGTTGGGATTGCGGTTGAGATGACGCGTCGAATCGTTTCCTCTCTGTTTTATCGATTTGAGCAATTTTTCCATCATGTACGACGATTTGAACGGAACCGTATTCCAACCCGTTTAACATTTGTTTAATTCTATCCACCCAAACATCATCTAACTCTAGTGGTTTCGCCATTCTCTTGCCTCCGATTCCATTAAATTGTCCAATCGTTCCATTCTCTTTTCTGCTTCTGAATAAAGGTTAACCAGTTCCCTGTTTTCTCAAAAAGTTCATTCGCAGAACCTGTTGTTGAATAAGTATGATCTGCTTGATAGACAAGCTCGAGTTCGCATTGGCCCTCTGATCGCATCCAGAACATCTTCTGGTATAATGGCGCATAATCGACTGGTATGATATCGTCCGCAGTACCGTGAATAACGAGGACATCGCCGTTAAATTTACGCAGTTGTTCAAACGGCTGATGCTGTGATAAAGAATCAAAAAATTGGCTTGTCAATACATAACCATGATGATCGATCGCTCCACCTAACGGAAGTTTCTCGTATTCAGATTTGCTTACAATTCTTACAATATCATTGTGCGGATGAGCGACAGCTGACCATAGCACGAGTGTTTTCACGCGATTATCTCTCGCTGCCGTTAGAACTGCAGCCGCACCGCCTAAGCTATGACCCACCAAGATCACACGACTGAGATCTACACAATCAATCGTTGATGCATAATCAATAACACTTCGCGTTTGTTCAATCAGAACATCCAGCCCGCCAGCTCCATAGTCGCCAGTACTCTCACCGCAACCACCGTAATCGAAACGGAGAACCAAGTATCCTTTCGAGCTAAAATCACGAGCTGCTTTCACAAATAGACGATCCACCCCTATCCGGCTGCCAATAAACCCATGACAGATGATGATTAGCGGCCAACGTTGACAATCAACTTGCGCGGCTCCTGTTTGATTTGTCGGGTAATGTAACGTTGCGGCCAATTCGACGTCGTCGCTTTGAATTGTGATAGCATGCTCCATGATGTTAACTCCCTTTCGCATTCGCATATAATTCCGATAAGTTTAGTATGAATTAGGTATAAACCAATATTAGCATCACCTACTAGAGGTGTCAATCCTATTTTTAACATATTCTCAGCAATTATAATTGGCCCTAATTTGAGTTATTTACTTTATTATGTGGATAGAAAAGACTCCCACCTTGCTCTAGTGAGAGTCTTTCCATATTTACCTTTCATTAACCGCACTTCACTCTCGTCTGAGGATGAATTGCTTATACTGATAATAAATCGTACATCCGATACAATAGCCCAGCAAGCCTGCACCTGCAGCTAAGAGTAAAAAGCCAGTAAAGATATATCCCACCATACTCCAACCGATGGCAAAAGATGCAAGTGATAAAGTAAGAAATAATACAGCCAAAGTATTGTTAAACCTTGTCAACTCTGCGGCTTGTGTTTCAATACCGCTTCGAGATAGAAACCCTTTAGACACCGCTACGAACAGATTCCATTTCCCACCACTTACTAGGCCAAGCAATTGAATCAGCCAAAGCAAGGCAACTAGCCAAGTCCATTGAAACGCAAATGCTAGCAAGACAAAGACAACAATACCCGTTTGATTGGCCTTTACATAGGAAATTGGAACTTCTTTCACCCTCATCCCTCCTTGGTCAATCCTATTTCACTAACCAGTCCGTTATAACAAAATCTTTCTTCGCCAAACCTTGCTCCACAAGAAATTTCTTCGTTTCTTCTATTAGCTTTAACCCATCCGGTGTGCTTGATTCAACAGGCCACTGCTCGATCTTAAAGGAGGCTTTCACAACGTCCACTGGATAGCCGGATGCTTCCGCATAGAATTTGAAAAACTCTTCACTGTTCTCACGAATTTCCTTCACTGCTTTTGTGCGAAGATCATTCCAAAGTTTAGGAAATTGAGGGTTTTTAGCCAGATAGTCTTCCGTAACTACCGTTAGACTTGAGCCTTGTAGAACCGGATGTTTCGCCGCTTCATCAATAGCAACATATCCTTTTTTCAGAAGTAATGGCCCGAATCCAGTTGGATAGGCATAGGCTGCAATGTCACCGCGGGATAGCGCAGCTTCGCCATCAGCAGGTAATAAATGCAGGATCTTCACGTCTTTATCAAGCCCTTGCTCCTTAAGCAAGCTAGTTAGATATCGACTCATATAGGAGCCCTGGGAAGTAGCGACCTTTTTACCTTTGAGATCAGCTAAGGTCTTCGGACCGTCTGCTTTAGCTACCAGCCAAGCATTCATATTGATTTGCGTTTGATTAATCAAACGCGTCTTCAGACCTGCAGCTTTCCCATTAATTGCGGGAGTATCCCCATAAATGCCAACATCCAGCGTTCCCGCGGTAATCGCCTCATTCAAGTTAGGACCATTCGGAAAGTTGAAATATTTGAACTCCTTAACGCCGTATTTTTTGAGTTCGCTTTCCAAGTAACCTTTGGATTGCGCCCAGCCTTCCGGTCCTGTAATGGTCTTATTGTTGTTCGCTGAAATAAAACCGATACGAAGTGTTTCAGGCAGTGTAATTTTTGCTTCTGATGCTGCTGTCGTCGTTGCTGCGGGAGCCGTTGTTTTCGTCGAATTTGCACCGCAAGCCGCTAAAAATACTGTAAATAAAGTTAAAATAAGAGCAGAACTGAGAAATTTCAATGATCTCTGTGTCATATGTCTTTGGACCCCCTGATAGTCATGTGGAATGATAATAAGCGAATTAATGCGATGCACGCATACGTTGGAAAATGATATAGGAACCGTCTGAGGAGGCTGTCGATTCTCTGCCTTTCCCCCAGCCTATGTTCTCTTTGTAGCTTCCTAATAAACCTTCTTGAACTAACTCCCCTTCGTCGACTGCTATCGTTTGTTCCGCAACCGGAGAAACGTAAAGAGCATCCGTTGGGCAGTATAACTCACACATGAAGCAGCTTTGGCAGTCCGATTGTCTGGCGATGACCGGAATTTCTCCTGCTACGGATTCGAATACATTCGTTGGGCATACGGATACACACTGATTGCAGCTAATGCAGCGATCCTTACTGAGCAGTTCAATCATTACACAACAACCTCCTTTTTGACGCTTAAAAAGGATTGCTCAATCAATGGCTTTGCCCATGTTGTATCCAAACCGCCGCTAATGATGCGGTACTGCTGGTCTTGATCAACTCGCGGGAAATCCTCCCGGCGATGCATGCCGCGTGTTTCCTTTCGCTCCAAACCACTGGTGTACATCCATCTCGCTGTTGCCGTCATAGCAGCTGCTTCACGAACTCGAACAACATTCCCATCACTAGCTTGAATGCCCTGCTTCAGCTCATGCCAGAGATGATTCAAGCGTCCCAGCGAATCTTGTAAACCTTCTCCTGTGCGGAACCAATTGCGGTCATACGGAAACACTTCGGCTTGAACCGCTTTGATAATTTCTTGCGTATCAGGTGCATCGGATCTTGTCGTTGCTTGTTTAGGTACACCTGTAGCCTCGGATAATCCTTTAGCCTTCCTATTTGAAGCTCCTGCGCCTAGTTTCAGCGCATATTTAGCCGAAGCTTCACCTGAGAAATAGCCCGAGGACATAGCCCAAGCTGCGTTGTGGCTTCCACCGCCGGTAAATCCACCGCAGATTAGCTCTCTTGTCGCTGCATCTCCTGCTGCATAAAGACCAGGCACTTCTGTTGCACACGTTTCGTCAATGATATGGATACCGCCAGTGCCTCTAACAGTCCCTTCAAACCGTAGTGTGACAGGAAACTTTTGCGTGAAAGGGTCGATGCCTAGGCGATCGAATGATAGAAAGAAGTTAGGCTGCGCCTGACGCATCGCTTTTTTGACGATATCATCTGCCTTATCGATTCTTGCGAACACTTGCTGCGTCAGCAGCGTACGAGCAATCACCGAACGCCCTTTTTGCGAGCCCGCACCTTCTATTACGCTGCCATCTTCATAGTAAAATGTTGCCCACGTATAGAAGGCAGACTTCGTTACAGGAGAAAAGGCCGGTGCTAACGAATACGCGGTTGAGAATTCCATGCCTGATAAGTTAGCTCCCGCTTCAGCCGCGAGCAAGTATCCATCACCTGTCAAAACATTCGTCCCCAGAGCCTTACTAAGGAAAGCACATCCGCCCGTTGCAATCACGACTGAGGCCGCATCTACACGCCACGTATCATTCGTTTGGTTGTTCACCCCTGTTGCCCCTGCCACACCATGCTCATCTGCTAGCAATTCAAGCGCTGGACTGTGGTCCAGGATGCGGACTCCCGCTTTCTGCACTTGCTTGCGCATCAGCTTCATGTATTCAGGTCCTTGCAAGCTCTTCCGATGCGAAGTGCCTGCTTCGTCGAGCGGGAATGGATATCCCCAAGCAGCAATTTGATTCGTATTGGTATACGTTTGGTCTAGGACTTTCTTCATCCAACCGCGATCAGCTAAGTAACCGCCAAGTGCTTCTCTACTCTTCATAGCTTCTTCACGCTCATCCGCATTGGGATTCACGTACCATAAGCCTGTGCCAGATGGTGCCGTAGCACCGCTCGTTCCGCAATATCCTTTATCGACCAGAATGACTTTCGCTCCTTCTTTCGCCGCTGTGATGGCTGCCCATGCGCCAGAAGGTCCCCCACCAATAATTAGTACATCCGCTTGGAACTGCAAATCAAATTGATTCATTCCTATGTCCTCCTTTATTTTCGTTCTTCTATTCGTTAAATCGAGAAGGCATCTGCCGCAATTCTTACCTGCTCATACGATTGCTTCACAAGAAGCCTATCCAAAATGGTCTTCTCATAATAAGCGAATCCACTATCATGCTCTCTAGGTCTAGAAAGCGAGATCTTTAAATCCAGACCTATTTTCCCATCTTCGATAATGATGACCCTGTCAGCTAAAGCTACAGCTTCACTAACATCATGTGTGACCAACAGGACAGTGAATTGCTTCTCCAACCATAGCTGCTCAATAAGCTGCTGCATTTCAATCCGAGTTAAAGCATCCAAAGCACCTAACGGTTCATCTAAAAGCAGTAATCGCGGATTACCCGCCAAAGCTCTTGCCAAAGCTACTCGCTGCCTTTGGCCACCGGAGAGAACAGCAGGCCAATCATCCCGTTTATGTTCAAGCCCAACTTGCTGAAGTGCTCGAAAGGCAACTTCTTTGTCTCCGGATTTAACCCCAATCCGCACGTTATCGATATTTTTTTTCCACGGCAGCAGCCTGTGCTCCTGAAACAGTACCCTCGTATCTTCGTGAATTCCATTAATCGCTTGGGCATCTAATAAGATGGCACCGCTTGAAGCTTCATCGAGTCCTGCAATTAAACGAAGCAACGTACTTTTACCACAACCACTGCGACCTACTATCGCTACAAATTCTCCCTGTTTAATCGATAAATCAATCCCAGATAACACATGTGTTTGACCAAATGCTTTGCTTACATTCCGAATGTGCAGCTGAGTGCCTCCGCTTTTCACGCTCATGACTCTTCCCCCTTCTCTAGGCTTTATTCAAGTAGTTGTGATGCCACTTCAACCAACGATTTTCAAAATACTTGGCTATTAAATCAGATAATTTCCCTAATAAGGCGTACAAGATCACACATAATACAACAACATCCATTTGCATAAATTCTCTAGCATGCGTTGCCATATAACCAATCCCGGAATCCGCAGCTATCGTTTCGGCTACAATTAAACTAAGCCACATGATGCCTAAAGAAAATCGGATGCCAAGTAAAATGTTCGCTAATGCCCCTGGTAAAATCACTTTTGCAAATAATGCAAACCCTTTAAGGCCATACACTTTACCCATTTCTACTAAACCTGGATCGACGGATCGAATCCCATGAAACGTATTGAGGTATATGGGGAAAGCAACTCCCAATGAAACGAGGAACAGCTTTGATGTCTCACCTATACCAAACCACATAATAACGAGAGGAATCATCGCTAGGTGGGGAATGGTTCGAACCATTTGGACAGAAGAATCCATATATCGTTCGGCTATTGGGAATACCCCATTTAGCAAACCAATGACGAATGCAATGCTCCCGCCAATCAGGAACCCAAGAAAAGCCCGCTTCGTACTAACTGCTACATATTCGAAAATAGTTCCATCTTTAATTACACCGTATAAAGCAGTTAAAACCTCCCAAGGCGTAGGCAGAATGCGCTCAGATAACCACCCAGATAATCCAAGAACTTGCCAGAGAAGCAAAATGAGGATCGGTATAACCCAAGGCTGCCAAAACTTAGATTCCTTTAATGATGAAGTGCGATTAGCTAGCATGTGAATCCCTCTTTCTTCGCATAAAGTAAAGTGGCGTTAGAAAACGGAAAAGACTCCCGATTCATGCCTCAAAATGCTAAGCAAGAATGGGAGTCTCCAGTCATCTGGTCGACTCTTTTTTTAATTAAATAATTCATACCCGATTACTTGGTTTTAATATGTTTCCTATACTATCACCAGTTTTAGGCTTCGTCAATGAGTTTTTTCTACATTCTAAAAGACTATTTCATTAAGAAATAGTTATTTTCAGCCAACGTTTATTTCTATTGAAATATTCCTTCATTAATAAGCTTGTCTTTTAACGTCAGAAAATCGTTTGCAAAAACTGTATTTTAGTACTGCATATCATGTCATATTCCTTGTGAATTTGCTTGTTAGAAAAATTTTTCAGCTTTCTTGCATAAAAATGAGTTTAGGCGTATTGACAAATTAGAACGATCGTTGGTATAGTCAATTTATTATTCCGAGTAAATAGCTATGATTAATAAAATTAGGTGGTGTAATGTGGGAAATAAGGTTTTTAAAGCTACGGTTCGATCTGTGCTTATCGGCTATTTGATTGTACTTCTTGTCATCCCAATAGGTTCCATCTATTTGAAGGGATTTTCATTGGGATGGGATCCATTTTGGAAAGAGGTTACAGGACCATTAGCCTGGAAGTCCATCGTTCTAACCATTAAGCTCAGCGTTGTCTCAACTATTATTCAAGCGATTGTGGGTACCATCATTGCTTATGTCCTCGTCCGTTATACCTTCCGCGGCAAAAGCATTTTAAACAGCATGGTAGATCTTCCCTTCTCGCTTCCGACTTCAGTAGCTGGTTTAATGTTCCTAACCCTATTAGGACCTTCAAGTCCACTAGGTGTCTGGCTCGATCATTTGGGAATTAAGCTGCTTTATAATCAAACTGCTATCGTTATTGGCCTTGTATTTGTTACCTTTCCTTTTGTTATTCGAACTGTTCAACCCTTGCTTGAACAAATCGATCCAGCAGAAGAACAAGCCAGCTTTACGCTTGGTGCGGGTAGATTTTATACCTTCTGTAGAATCGTGTTCCCAGCCATTTTCCCAGGTATCATCGCCGGCAGCATGCTCGCCTTTTCTCGATCACTTGCCGAATTTGGAGCCATCTCCCTTATATCAGGCAATTTGCCCGGTAAAACGATGGTAGCATCGGTCTATATATATGGTGAAACACAGAATTTTAATCCCGAAGGCGCCGCCGCTATCTCTCTCGTGCTCCTTACATTGTCCGTCCTTATTCTCTGGATCATCAATGTACTGACACGCGGAAAGGGGCGCCTAGCATGAGAAAAGTATTGATCAGTATTTCGTTTCTCGTTATTTTCTTACTTATTATGTTGCCTTTTCTTGGTATTACCTTTGGTGCTTTTGAAGAAGGCCCGCAAGCTTTTTTCGATGCTCTTGTACGACCTGAAGCCCTGCATGCCATGAAAATTTCTTTAATTATAGTAGTGATTGTAACCATACTTAATGCCATTGTCGGCATTTACGTTTCCTTAGAAATTGTCAGAGGTTCTTGGATCTCTCGCTGGTTGAAGCCTGTCATCAATGCACTTATTGATCTACCATTTGCTGTATCTCCAATCATTGTTGGTTTAATGGTTATTTTGATTTTCGGTCCAAATACGACGTTTGGCACCTTCATGGAAGATCATAATATGAAAATTGTCTATGCTGTGCCCGGCATGGTCTTAGCAACGATGTTCATTACATTCCCTCTGATGGTACGTGAAGTGGTGCCTTTACTTGAAGAGATTGGTACACAGTCGGAAGAAGCTTCCGCTACTTTAGGAGCTGGCGCCTGGCGTACATTCATTCAAATTACATGGCCAGGTATTCGTTGGGGCGTGCTATATGGTCTCATTCTCACGATTGCAAGAGCACTTGGTGAGTTTGGATCAATCCTAGTCGTGTCTGGCAATATCATTAATCAAACGCAAACAGCTACAACCCTTGTTTATCAAGATGCCGAACAATTCCACCTCGTGGCAGCGAACAGCGTTGCTTTCGTCCTAGGTCTCATATCGATTTCTATTTTATTAGCACTTGAATGGTTGAAAAGAAGAAGTGAAAAATTGAGAAGCCATTAAGGAGGAGCCCCAGCATGCATATCGAAGTCAAAAATTTAAATAAACATTTCGGGCAGTTCCATGCCATCAAGGACGTTAATTTCAGCATTACAAAAGGTCATCTGGTAGGTTTGATCGGGCCAAGCGGAGGCGGTAAAACGTCCATTCTTCGCATGTTATCGGGATTAGAAAGCCCAACCTCTGGCGATATTTACTTCGACGGGAAACTGGCGACTCATCTTCCGGTTCAAGAAAGAGGAATTGGGTTCGTGTTTCAAAGCTATGCCCTTTTCAAGCATATGACCGTATTTGAAAATGTCGCCTATGGCTTAAAGGTTCTGAAAAAGCCAAAGGATTTCATTCAAGATCGCGTTACTTACCTACTAGGTTTGATGGGGCTTGCCGGTAGTGAGCGTAAATACCCTCATCAACTCTCTGGCGGTCAACGCCAACGGGTTGCCTTTGCAAGAGCATTAGCACCTGAACCTCAACTGCTCTTGCTTGATGAACCTTTTGCAGCCATTGATGCTAAAATTCGTAAAGAGCTGCGCGTTTGGCTCAGAAACCTCATCGATGAATTTAAAGTAACAACCCTGTTCGTCACTCATGATCAGGATGAAGCCATTGAGGTTGCGGACGAAATCATTCTTGTTCAAGGCGGAAAAATTGAGCAGCAAGGAAGTCCTTGGGAGATTTACACGAAGCCTGCTTCCTCTTTTGTGGCCTCATTTATTGGAGAATCCAACATCATTTCACAATATACCCCACTAATCGGGTTTCCTTACTTAGAAGAATTGCAGAATGATGGTAAATGGCTTCCTGATGTGAACGTGTTGATTCGACCTGAATCCATTGAAGTTCGCCCCCATGACGTGTCTCATCTCGCTACAGCTGGGGAAAAAGGGAAAGTAACACATGCTCATTTCCGTGGAGATTCCTGGTATTTGGAAATTGATACAGGGGCTATCAAGCTATTTGCTTATCAGTCCGTGAAGGAAAAGATTTATCAACCTGGAGATGAGGTAAATATCCTCATCCATCATATCTCCGTATTTACGAAAACCGATAATAAGTTAATTGAGAATCAGGCTAAACAAGATCCACTGCCTGTTTTTATATAAAAATTGTGTATACATTAGAAGGGGAGTTGTAAACCATGAAAAATTTCAAAACGCTTGGCTTAATCACAGCAACACTATTCACAGCAAGTATCGCCCTAACAGCTTGCGGATCAGGGACAAAGTCTGCAAGCTCACCTGCTCCATCTGCTGCGACAACGGCTGCAGCTACAGCCGCTGTAAGCGCTGCTCCAAAAGCTGAAGGCGGCAAAGTGACAATTACACTTGGAGCTTATTCGGTCGTCAAAGAATCCTTCGATCTCATTATTCCAAAATTTAAAGATCAATGGAAAAAGAAAACAGGTCAAACTGTTGAATTCCAAGAATCTTATGTGGCTTCTGGTGCGCAAGCTACTGCCATTATCCAAGGTTTTGAGGCTGATATCGCTCCACTGTCTTTGGAAGGTGATATTCAAAAGATCGCTGAAAAAGGTTTAATTACGCACGACTGGAAAAGCAATCCTTACAAAGGTAATATCACAGCTTCAATTGCAGCAATTGGTGTTCGTGAAGGTAATCCCAAAGGAATTAAAGACTGGGCTGATTTAACGAAACCGGGTGTTGAAGTTCTGATTCCTAATCCGAGCACTTCCGGCGGAGCCAAATGGGATATTAATGCCATCTACGGCGCAGGCCTGAAAGCTTCCGAAGCTGCAGGCAAAAAAGACCCTGCCGCAGCCAAAGATCTTGTAAGTAAAGTATACAAAAACATCAAAGTATTGGATAAAAGTGGAGCAGATTCCCTTACTACCTTCGATAAAGGTGTTGGCGATGCGATCGTAACTTATGAAAATGAGCTTCTAGCTCGTATTCAATCCGGTAAAAAGTATGTAGAAGTCATTCCACAATACACAACATCCATTGAGAATCCAGTTGCCCTTATTGATAAATACGTAGACAAACATGGTAATCGTGAAGTAGCGCAAGCGTTCCTAGACTTCTTATATACACCTGAAGCACAAACCGTATTCGCAGAAAAGGGCTTCCGTTCCGTTCTACCTGAGGTTGCTAAGAAATACGAGAAAAACTATACTACGCCTGCTGGCTTATTCAACATTGAATACCTCGGCGGTTGGGATAAAGTGAACAAAGAGCTTTATGGCAAAGGCGCAATCTGGGAAACCATCCTTGCAGAAGGTGGAGCCAAGTAAGAATATAGGAAAAAGCCCGGTGCGAATGGTACAATTCGCTTCCGGGCTTTCTTAATTATTATACGTCATTTGAGCGTTCCTTATCTTCCATCTCCATCAAGCAAATTACCAAGACCACCTAGGATACTTCCCTCTTCTTTCCTTCCTCCCGCTCTTGATGCTGAAGCCATACGGTCCGCCAGCCTGCTGAACGGCAAGGATTGAATCCAGACGCGACCAGGTCCGCGTAACGTAGCGAAGAATAAGCCTTCACCGCCGAATAACGCCGTTTTAACGCCTTTGACCATCTCAATATCATAATCAACCTCTTGTGTCATAGCCACGAGACACCCCGTATCCACTCGAAGCATTTCTCCTGGACGAAGGACACGTTCACAGATGGACCCACCTGCATGAACAAAAGCCAAACCGTCACCTTCAATCTTCTGCATGATAAAGCCCTCGCCACCGAAGAAACCAGCCCCTAGCTTACGCTGAAAAGCAATGCCTACCGAAACACCTTTCGCTGCGCATAGGAAGGAATCCTTTTGACAAATCAACTTACCACCGAGATCTTGTAAATCCATCGCTATGATTTTCCCAGGATACGGTGCAGCAAAATTAACCTGTTCTTTCCCGTGCGAACTGTGATTCGTAAAAACCGTCATGAATAAACTTTCACCCGTTAATAATCGTTTACCAGCACCAAGCAGCTTGCCCATGAACCCTTTATTATCACTGCTGCCGTCTCCAAAGACAGTCTCCATCTGGATGTTTTGATCCATCATCATCATGCTACCGGCTTCTGCTACGACACTTTCACCCGGATCCAACTCAATTTCCACATACTGCATTTCATTTCCTAAAATACGATAATCAATCTCATGTGCGTTCATTACCTACTTACCTCCTATTTGTTTTCCATAAGGAAATTGACAACATAAGTTAAGCCATTTTAGATGTTATACGATGTATTTGAGGGTTGGTTTCAGGATACCTCTTCACTTATAATTTTTCTTGATTTGTTCTGCTGATTCCTTTAAAGATGTACTAGTCTTCACTTCAATCACAACGGACAAACCATAATTTTCGGCAAAATGAAGTCGATCATTAATCGGGACATAACCGCTATATAAGGGCTGATGGTCTGATTTATCATCGCAATCATGGAGATGCATATGCTTAATACGATCCGTATATTCGCGGAATACAGTCTCTTCCTTAAAGTGAACTTTAGCATCATGTCCTACATCCCATGTGAGAGAAAAGTTTTCGAACTTCCTTAGCATCTCAAGAGCCCTACTGATGAATGGAATATGAAAGTTACATGTATTTTCAATTGACAAAATAACATCTAAAGAATCAGCAAGCTGGTAGAGTTGAGAATATGATTCAAAGAGTAATTTATTAAATTCAGATTCGTATTGTTCATTAATCCACATCCTCTCATGGGGTAGCGTAAAGTAAATGCCATTATTTAAATGCATATTCAGAGTTTGTATCCCTGCCCTACCAGCCCATTCAATTGTTTCCTTACATCTCTGTAAATGTCCCAGCCTTATTGAAGGATGAAACGATGATAAATCAATTTCTTCTGGTAAATGAACTGTAAATTCGATGCCATATTCGTTCTTCATTTGCCTTATTTCCTGATAGCTTAAATTCTCGGGCAGACATATCGGAAGATTCATATTTAGTTCAATGAAATCAAGACCTAATTCTTTACATAGGTCAACATTCTGTTCAAGTGTTTTAAATTCTATTAAAGTTGGCATTCCTAGTTTCATTTTGGACTACCTCCTTTTCCTTGTTTGGTAATCTCCCTGGTTCACTTCCTCGGAATGCCTCGGTAGACAAGGAGGCGTATGCCCGTATCGGGGTAACAGTGTTACTAGACTTTCATTACGATGACTCACTATAATTCCATTTACTATCACTTAGAACTACCGATGTCTCGATTTGTCTTTCAGATACATTCCAAAATCTATGTAGTAATTCCCGCTTCTCTTTATGTGAAATTAACTTAAATCCATTCTTTAGATAAAAATGAATTGCCCATTCAGCCGATGCCCAAGTCCCGATTAATATTGGTTTATCTGTTAAACTAATTAAATGATACAGAAGCTGGGTCCCTATACCACCTTTACGTTGACTCGTTTTAACATAAGCATGTCTGATTAATGATACTTCCCCTTTATCTTGTATTCCCATGACTCCAAGTAATTCATTGTTTTCCTCTAGCCCCCAAAATACAACTCCTTCATTCATTTCATGAATTAATTCTTCCATAGTCATGTATGGTTCATGATACATATCAGAAGGAATAACTCCTTCGTATGCTTGAGCTGCATCATTGATAATTTGATAGATAACTTCTTTATCTTGGTAATCACACAATCTGATCATGATATTTAGTTCCTTTCATTTATTGATTCATGAGTTGTGAAAAAACAAGCTCCGTTAGTCTTACTTCGGATACGCGTCGTATTTGGATGTCAGCGCTTTCTCCGAAAATGCTTTACACTACTAGTAAACTTTCAAACCCAAACAGTACATCAAAACAGCTTGTTGAACAAAGATTAGATTTTTCTTGAATGCATGTCCCACAAAATATTCGGAACCCATTACCTCATCGCTAACTTCTTCATCTCTAAAAAATGGTGGACAAGGATTTAATAATGCACCTTTGTTTGCTAACTTCATTCTGTCTAATGTAATTTGATACTTACCTATATATTTATTATTTAAGAATTGACTCGGTAGAGAATCCGTCAGTACCACATCGCTACCATTCAGCGTAGTTTCAAGAAAAGTCGAAAATTGGTAATTTAAATTATTATCGGCGAGTTCATTACCAGATGAACAAACGTGATTGAATGTAAGATCCATTACTTTAGCAATTTCCATCCATGAGTTTGAAATATTATTTGCTGCACCAACGAATGTATAAACTAATTCCCTATAATTATCTCTTAACTCCGCTATTGAAAACAGGTCAGAAAGTATCTCACATGGATGGTTATCCGTAGTCATAGCATTGACTATTGGAATCGAGCCATAAAGTGAAAGTTCATTAAGTTTTGAAAAGTCGGAATGCCTGATTATTAAGCCATCAGCCCAATTATTCAAATAATTCATTACATCTTTTGGGTGCTCTCTTTTATCAAGTGTTTCAGGGGGAAACAATATACACTCGCCACCTAAATCCTTAATCCCTTTCTCAAAAGTAATTCTGGTCCTAATACTTGTTTCAGGAAAAAATAAAACGAATGTCTTTCCACTTAGAAATTTATTAGTTTGAGTTTCTTTTAGGTATTTGGTTAGTTCAAATATTTCTAGTACTTGTTCTTCTGAAAGAGACTTTATTTCCAACAAATGCATGAGATATTTCGTCCTTTGTTAATTTATTTGGGGAAACCAAAGGGACTTTCCCTTGAATTGTGAAAACAGGTTTAGTGAAGCTCATTACTTTTCTGATATGCATGCAATTTACTTTGTTATTTCTTTTACTATCAATTCAATGATCGTTTCAATAGGTAATAATCCATCAACGATGTAGTCCGAATTAGGTCTTACTGTACTTAACATATTAAGATAAGCATTTCTACCGCGAGTAAGATAATTAGTGATATCATTTTGAATTATCTCGGTCTTCGTATTTTTGTAATCTCTCTGAATTCGTCTACATAATGCTACATCCAGTGGGTATCAATAAAAATTGTAAAGTTTAATAACTTACTCATTGCCTTGTGCTGATAAGCAAAGGGATAATCAAGTATGATATATTTAAGTGACTGGCTTTCTTCAAACATAGAAGTTTTGAGATCATTAATTAGTGGTGATAAATTCCATTGGCTATGATCAGCCCCGCTCTCTACCCACTCGCAAATATCGTTTGGACTATCGTCAAAATCATACTCATCAAAATAAAAGGCCTTAGAATTCACTAATGTAGTATTCAACTGTTTTACTAATGTGGTTTTGCCACCACCAGATACTGCTGAAACTGCAAAAACAAATGGTTTTGGTTTATTCATCAGTGCACCCTCTTTCAAAAATGAAGATTTTCAAGAGTTTCATTTCTAGATAATGTAATTCATCTATCTCTTAACAGTACCAAATGTAATTTTCATGTTGGGTGCATATGTTAAATAAGAATTATCATCGAATTCCTTTGAAAATAGTAACTCAGCTTCATATTGATTCATTGCCTCATTAAAGGTTAAACCCCGATTCACTAAATTATGAAGAAATCCCTGTTTTTCTCCAGGTAACTCCCCTAAACCTTCCTCCCTCAAAGAGTTATAAAGACTTTGCTTACTTAGCAAGTCCATATTCTGATCTAGGAAATTAACCTTATCACTTACTCTACACTCAACGTTCTTCAAACCTAATTGACTGAGATAGATGGGTAATTTGATTCCAATATTCCCGTCTTTACCCTTGTGATTAAAATCTCCCTCGTACAATTTTTGCAATATACCCAATTTAATCATTTTAGACTGTTCAAGTTCATCAAAACAGTAGTTTGACATGTTAGCAATCCAATGTGGTTCAAAACAAATGACCATTCCCTCATCAAAAACACAATCAATCATCTTCTGAAGTACTTTCTTCGAATCAGACATATGTAATAAAAAAGCATGGCACATTGCTATGTCATACTTTCTGTCGATTGCAACTTCTTCAATATCACTTGCGAAAAATTCTGATGGATAAGGCTGATTTTGAAAGACTTCCCTCGCCTTATTAATAAGTTCATTTCCCTTGTCAACTCCTGTATAGGTTGATCCCTCGGGTAAAAACGGTAACAGCTTAAGCCCCAAATATCCAAATCCACAACCATAATCGATGATGTTCACTGGTTTTAAGATCTTCCAAACAGTCTTTACTAAAAATTCTAAATAATCATCATTGTAATACAAACCTCGAGTATTTCTTAAATATTCAATTTTATGGTCCCAGTAATATTCGGACATCTTAAGGTTCCTTCTTTATTATGACTTAAGGTGACGTAATAGCCTTCTCCGAACTTTCATACAAATCACTTAATTCCTAAACTAATAACCCCGACTCTTTCGTCTATAGATTAATACAAAATAATAATCATGGTACATAGTATAAATATCCTGAAAATATTTCTGGTATTTGTTTTAATGATTTTCATGGTTTTCCTCTTCTTAATAAATCTTTGCGCTAGTATTGTACAAGAGTCTCTCAGCTGTACACTAAGTTATTTGTGCCTTATTGGAACTACTCAATATAATCTTTGTTCTAGATTTACTATCTCTTTAAAAAAGCATGTAGTATTGGTTTATCTGGAGGACTAATATTGTCAGGTAGCTCTTCTAATGCAAAAAATCTAATTTCCGCTACTTCTAACTCGTCGTTATGGATAACCCTATCAAATTCTTTACATATAAATGCAGCCACTACGTTATAGACCTCATCACCGTGTGGATATTTGTAATATAGCTCTTGACCTGAAAATACATCTAATAATTCAAGCTTCTTGGCTTGTAAACCCGTTTCTTCAAATAACTCTCTTTTTGCTACCTGTTCCATTGTTTCCCCTGGCTCTAAGGATCCTCCTGGCAATCCCCACATGCCATTATCAGTTCTTCTCTCAAATAAAATGGTGTTATTATGAAAAACGACGACACAGGCACCTGCCATAATTAAAGGTCTTGTTCCAACGATCTTTCTTAAATCCATTATGTAACCCATAGTTATATCATCTACTTTCTTCGACCGATATACAATAAATGTGAAGACACTCCTAATAGGTGAGGATTCTCAGATTCTTTGTAAATCATATTCATTACTTCTTGAAATTCATCTTCGCCACGAGAATGCCAATATTCAAATTGTTCTGACTTGAATGAACCAGCTATACTAGATGACCCAATCAATTTGAGGCTTTCAAATCCATGGGATTCCATGTAAGGATTAATGTCTTCTATATTAAAATAATACGCCCCTGTGAATCTTCCTTCGTCCTTATGATTAAATATACCGGTTTCTAAAAATGAGCTTATATCCTCTATGTTATCATTCGGTTTCCAATGTTGAGGAAATAATAAGGAAGTCGTTAAATGCCGTATCCTTGTCATAAATGCGACAAATACAATACCATCCCGCTTAGTAACTCGATGCAATTCTTGTACGGCTGAGTCTCGATCTGCTGGTGTCTGTAAGTGATATAACGGTCCCAACATTAGAGAGGCATCAAATTGCTCATCATTGAAAATGTCTAAATTTCTTGCATCAGCAATATGAAAACCTTTGAAATATTCCTCTACATTCAATTCGACTGCCTTCTCACCAGCTATTTCCACTAATCTTGGGGTAAGATCCGTTAGTGTAACATCATAACCACATTTCGCTAATTCAACTGAGTATTTACCCGGTCCAGCTCCGTTATCTAAGATGTGCCCTTTCTGCGGCAGCAAACTCGTTATATGGTGCCAGTTAACAATGAATTCAATAGGCTCTCTATCAAGACGGCCCCATTCGTCAAATCTATTATAATAATTAATCACTTTATCCATGTATAATCCTCTCCTTCATTAATTTTTAATAGACAGAGTAACTCTTTCGTTCAAAAGAAATTATCGCTCCTTTCTTTAATTCAATATATCCCAAAATATCCCTCTATTTCATACAAAAAGCAAATCAAAAATGGACAGCACCCCTTGGGGTATCTGTCCCGATGAATCCTACTAACTTAAAAATGTGCACAAAAAAGCGCACGTCACTTAAGCAACATGCGGCTTTACTATTACCTTGACTATGAATCTCGTAATAAAATTTTATAAAGTTTAATAACACTAATATGCATGCCTTCATGGTACAAATTAAAACTAAGAAATTGCTCAGGCGTTTCCAAAGTCATTCCGGCGGAGGTAGTATAAGGTGGAACAATCTTCTCCTGCAAACGAAGACCAAGCACATCACGTATCCGCTCTTGCTGATTTTTTAGCAAGCTCTCCAACTCTGGCAAGGTAGGAACGGCAATGGAGTTGGGCCTGTTTAAAGGCGTGGTACCATACTCAAACTGCTCCTTGAACCCTTCTGGCAAACGAAGCAGTAGACCCATATATTGAAATGCGAACCTTTCAAGCACAACATAAATGTGTCCTAGCTGCCAACGGATCGTATTTCGAAAACCATCAGGGATTCGGTCGGCGGTTTCCTCGGTAATTCCATCCATCAATTTTAAGGTTTGGCCCCTCACGAAAGCCAGCTGTTTGAACAAATAGTGTTCTATCGTCCTCACTCCTTCAAATCATTGTTTATGGCATATTATACCACAATACATAGCGATGGCTAAGGTAGTCAAAGTTTTTTCTTCCTAGCATACAAAAAGGACAGTTCCTTGTAAGGAACTGCCCGACGCTTCAGGGACATATGTGCTCTCAATCAAAAAGACTACATGTTCAAATTACGCTCTTCTTTGCGAAGCTTACGCGCGGCAAATCGAGTTTCTGCTGTTTCGAATAGGCGTTTTTCTTCATCCGTTTCAGGTATGATTTCCGGCACAGGACACGGTTGTCCGTTGTCATCTAACGCCACGAAGGTTAGGTAGGCCGTCGCAGTACGCTTCTTTTCGCCTGTCAGAAGGTTCTCCGACTCGATTTTCACATATACCTCCATCGAACTTCGATGGGTCCACGTAACAAATGCCTCTAATTGAATAGCCTCACCTAGTTTGACAGGGGCGAAGAAATCCAAGCTATCACTAGATGCAGTTACGACACCTCTGCGCGAATGACGCATCGAGGCAATCGTTGCTACCTTATCTATATATTGCATTACACGGCCGCCAAACACGGTATTATGATAATTCGTGTCTGCCGGCAAAATGATTTCTGTCAGCACGGTTCGGGAAAGTCTTGCTGGTTTTGCTTCCATTGTGATTTCCTCCTGATGATGACTTTTGACTTGGATCATTTAATCTTATTCGTAGTTTAGTTTAAGCAGGCCAGCTGCTTGCTTCGCAAGGCTTCGCGCTTCTTCTACCGTATCTGCACTGCTCAGCGCAACTGCCATGCGGCGTCCCACTTTCGTCTCCGGCTTACCAAAGACGCGAACCTGTGTATTGGGTACGGATAAAGCTTGCTCTAACCCGCTAATTGTATACTCTACCTGTTCACGATCCGCTTTAAGGGTATAGCTAGCACCCGGCGTCAAAAGACGAATACCTGTAATAGGCAGCCCCAGAATTGCTCTAGCATGCAGGGCGAACTCGCTCAAATCCTGCGTTGCCATCGTAACCATCCCTGTATCATGCGGTCGCGGCGATACTTCACTGAAATAAACGCCTTCCTTGGTCAGGAACAGCTCAACCCCATAAAGTCCGAAGCCTCCGAGTGCATCCGTAATGGTTTTGGCCATGTGCTGGGCGTCTAAAATTTGCTGCTCCGTCATTGCATGAGGCTGCCACGATTCGATGTAATCTCCATCCTTTTGAATGTGACCAATCGGCTCACAATACGTTGTTCCTGAAACTGAACGAACAGTCAACAACGTAATTTCAGACTCAAAATGAATGAATTCTTCTACAATTACACGAGCGTTTTTCGCGCGGCCGCCTTCCATGGCGATGTTCCACGATTGTTCCACATTCTCAGGTGTGCGGCATACACTTTGACCTTTACCCGAGGAGCTCATGATCGGCTTAATAACACATGGTGTACCAATCTCCGCAACAGCAGCATGCAATTCTTCTAGGCTATTAGCAAAAGCATACTTAGCTGTCCGCAGCTCTAATGTTTCTGAAGCAAGGCGACGAATCCCCTCGCGGTCCATCGTCAAACGGGAAGCTGTAGCCGTAGGAATGACACGGTAACCCTCCTTTTCAAGCTCAACAAGAACGGGCGTAGCGATAGCTTCAATTTCAGGTACGATAAGATCCGGACGTTCTTGCTCAATTAAAGCTCTAAGCTGCTCTCCATCGAGCATATTAATGACATGACTGCGATGTGCTACTTGCATAGCTGGTGCATTCGCGTAACGGTCAACAGCGATTGTTTCAATCCCCAGGCGCTGCGCTTCGATAACAACTTCTTTCCCAAGTTCTCCGGATCCAAGCAGCATAATTTTCTTGGCTTTGTTCGATAATGGTGCTCCGTACATGAAATGAAATCCCCCTTATGTTATGTCGAAATTAGCTAATAATTGGTTAACATGTATGTAAGTAAAGAAAAAGATAATGGCGATAAGCAGGGCATTTCAGCCGCAATAAACTTAAAAATACCCTGATCTATTGTAAAGGATTTCGACATTAAAAGATAGATTTGAGCAGAAGTTTGCGCAAAATGGGCACCAACTGCTCGGCGAGCTCCTCCACATTGGGGACGACAATACTGCTGCGCCCATACATATTGCGCATAGCCATACGTTCCGTTTCGTGAACAACGCCACTGGCCAGAAAAATACTGATGACCTCAATACCTTGACGCCGAGCGTGCAGCACGGCTTCATAGGTGTCGAGGATACCGACATCATTGTAATTGGCTGCCGAAGGCTCCCCATCCGAGAACACCAAGAGGATGCGCTGCCGTTCTGTGCGCCGCAGCAGCCGCTCCGTCATGCGGCGAATCGCGAAGCCGTCGCGGTTGTCCTGCTGCGGCTCAAGCTGCATCAGAGCCGCGCCGCTTGCGGACGCTAAGGAGGATCCGAAGTCGACCGCAACCTGGAACAGGTTCGGCGCTTCCTGCTCCGTGACGCGGTCCGCGTCCTCCCAGAATCCAACGATTTCGTGCGGGATTCGAAGGTCTCGGAGGGTCTCGTGGAAGAGCACGAGACCGAGCTTGGTTTCGTCCATTTTGTCATACATGGACGCTGAGCAGTCGACGAGCAGCGCAAACGCCGCGTCGAGCTGGGGTACTGGCGCGCGCTTCTTATAGAAGAGGCGCGGCATCTCTTGCGTCACGGCTCGCGTTAACCGCTTGTCGAGCCGCCCGAACAGCCGATCGCCCTGCGGGGCGATCCGTTTCTGCTCCAGCGTGCGCCGAATGGCGCGCTGCAAGGGCTTCGCGAGCGGCGCTGCGCGCTCGCTCAGGCGCCTGTACCCGGCCTCCTGCGCCGCAGTCGGCCGTTCAGGCGCCAGCCACTTCGCCGTCGCATACGCGGCGACTGCGCCCTCTCCGTGCCCCGCGGCGGCGGGCACGGCAGCACCCTCGCGCCGCTCGCCGGAGGCGGCGCCAGTGCGCTTAGCGCGCACCGAGCGCCCTTGGGCGATGGCGAGCGCCTGATCGGCCGCGTCGCCCTCGCGGGGCGCAGACCCCTGCGCGGCTGTGCGCGAGCCGCGCTCGAGCTCGAACCGCAGCAGCCCCGGGCTGCGGTCGCTGCTCTCGCGGTGCCAGGTTGGCATACGCTCCTGGCCCGACTGATGACGACGCTCCCCCTCTTGCTCGGGAAGCACATCATCATTCGCGAGCCGCTTCGCGCGCTTCAGCTCGCCCTTATACCCTGCTGGCAGCGGCTCCGCCACTCCGCTGCCCGGCTGCATCCAGAAATAGGCGGCTGTCGCATCTCTGTCTAGCCAATAAGACAGCGAGTCCATCATCGCCTCGCAGCAAGCGGCAACCTCAGCGGTATGTGTTGCTTCCTCAATCTGCTCCAAAATCGGATAAAGCTGAGCTAACCGGCCAGAAAGTCCAGCACCAGCATCCACCAAGCCTGCATGCCATTCCACACCAGTAAACCAACCATAGACGAATAAAAGAACAGCATCTGCCATCTCGCCTTTGCTCAGGTGTGTGCGCAGCTTATGTTGAAAATAGACTCTCAATATGCGATGCCGATGTGCGAATACGCGGGCGGTCCCCGGTCTGCGAGCTCGACAAATGCGCTCTAATCGCATATCCTCACATAAAGCAAAGAGCGAATTAGCCAACTTCGGGAAACTTGCACTTTGACAAAAGAGTAAATATGACTTAACCGCATCAGCTCCTGTGAACCATGCACTACCGATACCGCGCAGGTAAACATCACTCTTCATTCCTGCCGTTTTATCGACCGCAGGATAATCCCGCCAAAACTGGCTCACGGTTATACGAGCGGAAGCTTCCTCGTAGTCAGCGTGGAACGCTGCTTCTACCTCAAGTTCTTTACGCTTAGTGAACATCCGTGCCAGATCCACAAGCTGCATTTGCAGCATCGCATCGATTTTATCCTCTAATAGGCTTAGCTTTCCTACAAACATAGGCTCAGAATAGCGTCTCGGCCGCATTCATCACGGCTGCACGCTCCCTTTCATCCTCCAATTTATCAGCAATAGCCCGCGCAACTGCCCGCATGGGAGGAATATAAGTCGTCAAATCGCAAGCATCCAGTAAAGCTCGAATCGATCCTGCTTCATCCGGCAGCTGCCCCATTTCAATAAGGGATAGTAGATCGGCAGATAACTGTACGAATGTTCTTAACTTCTTTTCATCCCGTAAAATAGATTTGCTCTTCAACAGTTGAAGCAGTGTCTCACCTTGCAAATAGGGAACATCAATCGTTACAAATCGGTTTTTCAAAGCTTCATTAAGCGGCACTGTGCCAATATAGCCTTCGTTTATCGCTGCAATAACTCGGAAGTCCGGATGTGCTGTAATGACATCCCCTGTAAAAGGGTTTGTAATCGATCTGCGATGATCCAAAACACCGTTGATCAATGGTAAAGTTTCCGGCTTGGCCATATTAATTTCGTCTATGTATAGAAAGTGTCCCTTCGTTATGGCCTTCATGATCGGACCGGGAATGAAAGCAATCTGAGTACGACCCTGCTCATCGTGCGTTAGCGTTTTGAATCCTAGTAAGGCTTCAGCATCGAGATCCGTTGAACAGTTAACGGCATGCATGGGCTGATCAAAGAACGCTGAAACATGCTCAGCCAGCTTCGTCTTACCCGATCCTGTCGGACCCTTCAACAAGACATTTTTACCCAAGTAAAGTGCAATCAAGGTATCCGTTAAAATGTCTTCACGAGGGGCTTCGAAAGCTGCAGTTCCAATCAGTTTACGTTCTTCTGGGGTATAGTCTGTGTGTCTTTGCTGTTTATTCTGCTCTATATGCTCACGTATTTCTTGTGGTAACGTGTCTGTCATCATGACTTTGGCAGTCCTCTCCTGATCCTTTTTGTCCTCTTACTATTTATCAGGGAAGCTTAGCTTGTCAAGCTTTTCAGGGCAGCCACGGTTCATCAATAATCGAGTGAGAATAAAAAGCCATCGATTCTCCGCATTTCGGACAACTCGGCTTGGAAGGAATATCATTATAATACAGCGCTAAGCCGTATGCGGTTTCAAAGTTAATCGCTTGGATCACATCCTCCTTATGAACATAATCACATTCTCGTGAACTACAATAAGCACGGACCTTATACCGATTACTCATACTTTCTTTCAGACATACCTTGCACCATAAATTCAGCTTCTGGTATCATCGTCGAGCTCCTTTTTGAAATCTTTCATTTGATGTGAACGCAAATATATACGACAAAACCCCCAGCAGACAGCTGAGGGAGAGCAACTATGGAACAACTATGAAATAGTTACGCTCTTTGTCTTTTTAAGCATCTTTAAGGTAAAACGTTTCTTTGACCCGAAGAATAGGTTGGGAACGCATACTGGACCATCGTGTTAAATTCATTCAAATACGTATCCATTCGTTTATTATTTCGCTGCTGCGTGTCATAGTACATCATCCGATTCACGAAATGTGGGTTCGAAGAGATGAAAATATTCGTTTCCGGATAAATACGCGTTAACAAATGTCGAATGGCATTAGAACTTTCCGCTGGAATCGGTTTAGCCGAGAGCCAATCCATCTGTGCCCCTACCCCTGAGCCGAACAAGCCTGCTTCGTTTTCCGGGTCGTTATTTTTTGTTAACATTTTAACGCCATCATCGGCGCCCATCGCTTGCATGCCCCCCATATCAACAGCGACATAAATATTGTTATCAGTTACGGCAACAGCAGTAGAGCCTAAGTGTGCCGCTTGAATAATTTGATCCGCTAAATCCCGATTTAGCTGCAAATGCGAGTTGATATGTGCTTTCACATTATCAATCGTAGGTTGAAGCATTGTGGGCTGCGGTGATTGATTGACACTCTTTGCACCCATAGAAGGATTTTCATTGTTTCTTAATGCTGTATCCCAGCTGCCAGCTTTCGGGTTGGCAGAGCTTGCGCCTGCTTGATTTTTTGGACTCGCTGCTGTACAGCCTGCTGACATGCCGACGAGTATAACGGTTACCACGATTTTGACCATCGTTTTTTTCATATAGGCCCCCCTTCAAATAGCTCAAACTTTACTTTTTGTTACTCCCATCATCTTCTTGCGTGTAAGCAATCAGGGCTACCTCATACCCCAGTTCATCCTTCATGCGGGACTCGAGGCTGCGCAGATCTTCCAGCAAATCTTCACGTGTGCCAAAGTTAGCAAAACGGTAGGACTCTGTATCCATGATTTCTCCCCCCTCTCCTAATCAAAAGCCATTGGTTTTAATATGGACATTTATCCTGATTTTTACTAAACAAAAAAACCAGCTTACTCTGTCCTTAGTCGATAGTGTTTGTAAAGGTTGATGCAGAGCAAATAACGATTATTACGTGTATGTTTAGCCAATCGCTTGCTAACTCCGTGTAAAGTTGTAAATTCTAAAACTTTAGGCAGGCTAATTTACTTTTTCTAAGCGAATAATTCATTCACCGTCCAATTTTCTTATATTGAGATGACTTTAATCAGTGTCCTTCTACGTATGTGCTCACTTGAGGTTGCTAGATGAATGGATCCATAGTCGCGGTTGACTGATGTTGTAAAAAGTGCAACAATTTCTCCTTAAATCTCGACTTTCCCCCTTCGTTGTTGCATAATGTACAACAATTTGGTCCTATATAGGCCATTTCGAATCAAATGGGTTCTAATTGTTGTACAAACTGCAACTTCAAGTTGCGAAATAGCCCTTTGGGTTGTGAATTGTTGTAGAAAATGCAACATCGGTAACCAAAATATCAAAACCAATCACAAAACTGAGGAACGACTCCAATAAAAATAGGGAGAAGCTATTGCCTCAGTCCCTACCCCAAAACATATAATTTCTTATTTAACAAAAAGCCCGCCGCCGAATCGTCGGCAAGCGGGCTCTTGGAGAAAAATATGATTAAGGCATTCAATCCTGGCTATTCCTTTTTATTGCGTGTTTCATCCAGTTCTTCAAGCAACTTACGAACCGCTTCCGGGTCTACATTCCCATTTTCACGAAAAGCTCTCAGCTTATTTAACAAATCCTGTGCAATAGCATCATCCTCTGATTGCTGCAATTCATGTGATGGGTCAAACCAAATGTAAAATCCCTCTGGACCGTTTCGCAAAAATGATTTGTTCCAATGCTCTGGATAGGCATAACCCTGCTCCCCAAATATCAAACCGAGCACATCATCGCTGTCAATGGGCAGCAAATAATGAAACGATTCCGGCTCACCAGTGTTCGTAAAATCTCGATGCATGTAAGCATAATGGAGATAATGTTCACCTGTTTCAACATCCTTAGACACCTCATACATGTCAAGCTCCGTTTGCAGCAATTCTTTCACCGAAATAATCCGCGATGCAATCGTCTCTGCTGAAATCTTTTGCTGCTGTAACAATGATGTTTCCATGCTAACCATCCTCCTTTCCAGCTTTAGATAACACGGTACTACATGTCAGCTCTGCGAGTTGCCTCACCTATGGAACCCCGTAAGGAACGTTTAGGCAGTTTCCATTTATAAAAGACCGATAGCATTCTCAGAATCACAATTAGTGAAAATAGCACAGCTAACTGCCAAGCGCCTTGCGTCCAACCTAGTCCGACAAGTGCCCCAGCCAGCATGCCCCAGACAGCATAAATTTCATCCTTGAGCACGAGCGGCTTGCGTCCAGCTAATACATCCCGGACCATCCCCCCGCCAATTCCCGTCAGTACAGCGGCAACAATAATGGCACTGAGCGGATGTCCCATATTCGTCGCATACAAAGCGCCTTGGATAGAAAAAGCAGCTAGACCAATCGCATCAAAGAAAGCTTCCCAAGTTTTCCATAATCGGATGAATCGAACGGGCATAAAGAACACAAGTGTCATTGCAAACAAGGCAATTTGGAAATATAAGCCTTGCTCCCATAAAAGGACAACTGGTTTACCGATCAACAAGTTTCGAATGACCCCTCCGCCGAAAGCCGTAACAAGCCCGAGTACATAGACGCCTAATATATCATATTCTTCTTCCATCGCAACTATGGCTCCACTCACCGCGAATGCAATCGTTCCGATAATACTAAATAACTCCCAATTCACTTCCTGCAGCCCCTGTCTACTCGATGTCCCAATCCAATTTCACTTCATTACCCGTTTGCGACGAACGGTAAATCGCATCCAAGATCAAGTTGTTCGTATAACCCGTCATGACGGATGTTAACGGCTGTAAGCCGCTTTCAATGCACGACAAGAAATGTCTCGCCATACGGACGCGCGGTCCTTCATCGAATTCAGGCACTGTGAGGTCAATGTCAGCTTCGCGATCGAACATTTCTGCGAACAGCTTCCCTTTTGTTCCACGAATCGAGGCACCGCCTTCGCTTCCAAGCAGCTGCACATAAGGTTGGTTATCTGTTTCAATGAGAGCTGCCCAACTTACATCAAGAGATAAAGTAGCGCCATTGTCAAATTTAATCAGAGCCGTTGCCAAATCCTCCACATCATATTGACCATCCCAATTGGGTGCCCCCCAGGATCCAATCCCTTTTTTACGTGGTCCGAATTCAGCGTAGGTCGCTCCATAGACCGATACAGGTTTCGGATTCCCCATCAAATATAAAGATAAATCCAACATATGCACACCCAGATCAATCAAAGGACCGCCGCCGGATTTCCCCATTTGGGTAAACCAAGTTCCCCAGCCCGGAATCCCTTTGCGTCTTAACCAACCTGCTTTTGCGTGATAAATGTGGCCAAGCGCACCTTTCTCAACCTGTTGTTTCACAGCTAGTGACAAGGCATCCCATCGAAGTTGGTGCGGGATCATCAAGACTTTACCTGCTTTGCGCTCTGCTTCAACAATTTGTTTAGCAGAAGCAAGATTTAAAGCCATAGGCTTTTCGAGCATCACGTGCTTACCAGCCTCTAGAGCTTGTACTGCGATAGGCGCATGCCATTCATTGGACACAGCAATAATTACTGCATCTATAGATGGGTCCGATAGCAGCTTGTCCGTACTCTCATAAACACGTTCAATGTTATGTTCTTTGGCTCTAGCTTCAGCAAGTGGCAAATATACATCCGTGACGGCGGTGATTTCGGCCTCCGGCACTTTCTTCAGCACTTCCATATGTACATTTCCGATATTTCCGGAACCTATAATACCTATACGAATTGGTTTTCCAGCTGTCATTTCTATATCCTCCAGAACGTGTTTAGATTTCAATCTTTCTTATTATAAATGTGGTTATCCTTCCTCGCAACAGCCAATCTTTATGCTCAAATTAATCTTTAGGGAACTGGCCCTCTAGAGCTATTCTTTACATATAATAAATTGCTAAAACTTTTTTAATAGTTTGACCCTAACATATCTAACATTTGAAATGTATCCTTAATGTGTAGACCAGAGTAAGAAATGGGTAAGGAGTAAGAAGTTAGTTTTCCCAAAGGAAGACTCGAAGGAGGGCTTAACATGCAAGCATCAACCATTAGATTCAAAAGCAAATCCATCCCCGTGCTTAATTTCACACATAAACGTTCTCATATGGAATTGTTATCGAGTAAACTTAAGGAACTGGAACTAAATTTTGAATTTCGCAAGAAATTAAAAATGATCTCGATGATCGAGATCATTGGTGATGTTGCCATTTTCAAATATAACGACGGCACGAAATTGTATCTGGAAGTTTCTTAATCTTTCGTTGGAAAATATTCTTTCTGTAACTGATCAAGCTCCTGCAGAGAGCGTCGGGCCCACGCTTCCATTTCCGACAGCTTACTAATTTGCGCGAGTAGCGCTCTCTTCAGAGAATCTTGGTAATCCGGAATCTGACCTGCATAAGGACGAATGGTGGATATAGGCATTAAGGCAATTTCTTGATAAGACAACGCCCGTCGTTGATGAAAAAAAGCTACACTCGGATCCATTGGGTTATGTAAATCTCCTTGTGTCGGGTGCTCCTTTACAGCCAAAATACGAACTGCCGCTTTCATCGAACTGCTTACCTCCACAACCTCACCGAAATAAGCGCCTGTTTTATACTCAGCCGTTACGCGATCTCCTATTTGAAAACTACTCATTCGTCAACAACTCCAGTCTTTTCTAATTCACATGCGATTAAGTGGCAGCAGTTTACGATACAGCTCATCCACCGATTGCATGCGGTACATAAATTCTTTCTCTTTTCCCTGTTCTAAGATGACTATACACGGTACACTACTAATTTGCCATTCACGAGTAATTTGCGGAAGAAAGTTAATATTACACTTTACAAGCGGTAAGGCAGGCAGCATTGTCATTATGATGTCTAACATCCGTTCCGTCACTTTGCATGTACCGCAAAAAGGTGTATATAGAAAAACAGCAAACGAACCTTCTTGCGTTCTGCTTACTCGCTCTAGCAGTACCTGCTCCGTTAATTCCTGCATACTAGCTCCCTCTTTCATCCAACCAAGCTAAACTATCTACGGCATACGCGATGAGATGCGGGAAATCATCAATTTGACTTTCATCTACTTTGCGTCCGAAGGATAACGTGATTTGATTATGATAGGAAATTGGATGTAGGCTATATTCATAAGAAAGCAGCTGAACGACTTGGGGACGCTGCTCCCAAATGGCACCTAATTGCTCTTCGATATAAGGGCACTCGATATCTGGGTTTTTAACTTTGGTAAAAAGCTTAATGGTCAACGTACAGCCTGGCTTAGCTGATGGATTTTCTAAAATTTCTGCTGCTAAATCACTCAAATGAACATGCAGGTTAATTTCGGCTTTGCTTGGTTTATCTATCTTACGGGCAAATTCAATGGCATATGTGCGTGACATCGAGGATAGATCAACTTGATCTTGCCGCCGCGTAATGATAATTTTACCGTCCAAATCCAAGTCATAGACGGCTCCTTCAAGCACAACCTTAATATTGTCATAGATCGTTGGATCAAACATCTCCTACACCTTCTTTCATCTTTTGTTAGATTCGATTATACTAAAAGCATACCACGTAAAGAAGGTGTTCCTATGTCAGACAAGCCTGAAGATCAGCTGGGTGAACAACAAGGCCCAAAAAAAGTTAGTTTAGCTGATGCCATTAAGCAGAAACTAGCCCAAAAGAAAGCGGATCAAGCCGCTGCACGCGCAAACCCGAAACAAGCTGGAAACAATAATCAAAGCGGAAAAAGTCAAATGACCAAAAAAGTAAACAATCAACGCCGTCGTACCGGCGGCAGCTAAACGTCGCTTTGCGTAGGCAAAAGCGCCCTGAGAGTAATACGTCAGGGCGCTTTTCATTTATCTTTACGCGTATTGCGCTTCGCGTTGTTTTTGTACGTCTTCGCTTTCTAGGTATTCATCATAAGTAAACATTTTATCGATGAGTCCTTTAGGCGTGATTTCCATAATACGTGTAGCAATCGTTTGGATGAACTGATGGTCATGGGAGACGAAAAGAATCGTTCCGTCGAAATCAACAAGACCATTGTTAAGTGCAGTAATGGACTCCAAATCCAAGTGGTTCGTAGGCTCATCAAGAATGAGGACATTGGCTCCGCTTAGCATCATTTTGGAGAACATGCAGCGTACTTTCTCTCCACCCGAAAGAACGTTTGCTTTCTTCAGTGCTTCTTCGCCTGAGAACAACATACGGCCCAGGAAGCCGCGCAAGAAGGATTCATCTTGGTCTTTGGAGTATTGACGAAGCCAATCCACCAAAGTTAAATCAGAGTTGAAATAATCTTGGCTGTCTTTAGGGAAGTAAGCTTGGGAAGTTGTAATCCCCCATGTGTACGTACCCTCATCCGCTTCCATTTCACCCATCAGGATTTTGAAGAGCGTCGTTTTGGCGATGCCGTCCGGACCAACAAAGGCAACTTTATCCCCTTTATTGATGGTAAACGAGATGTTGTCTAAGACTTTTACGCCATCAATCGTTTTGGACAATTTCTCAACAGCCAGCAGCTGCTTACCCGCTTCACGCTCACCTTTGAAGTGAATGAACGGATATTTACGGCTGGATGGTCTGATATCTTCAAGAGTAAGCTTCTCGAGTTGTTTTTTACGGGATGTAGCTTGCTTCGATTTGGAGGCATTCGCGCTAAAGCGTGCGATAAAGGCTTCCAACTCTTTACGTTTTTCTTCGGTTTTCTTATTCGCGTCTCTCGTCAAACGAAGTGCCAGTTGGCTGGACTCATACCACCAGTCGTAATTCCCGACATACATTTGAATTTTTCCAAAATCAATATCCGCAATATGCGTACATACTTGGTTCAGGAAGTGACGATCATGGGATACAACGATAACAGTGCCTTCAAATCGGGAAAGGAAGTTCTCCAGCCAACGAATGGACTCTAAGTTCAAATGGTTGGTAGGCTCATCCAGCAGCAAAATATTCGGATTGCCGAACAAGGCTTGTGCTAAGAGCACACGTACTTTCTCATTACCATCAAGGTCTTTCATTTTCGTATCATGCATGGAAGTCGGGATACCGAGACCGATGAGAAGCTCAGCTGCATCCGATTCCGCCTGCCAGCCATCTAGATCCTGGAATTCGCCTTCGAGATCAGCCGCTTTCATGCCATCTTCTTCTGTAAAATCAGCTTTGGCATACAAAGCATCTTTCTCTTCCATAATTTTAAATAAGCGAGCATGACCCATCATGACAGTTTTCAAAACATCGATTTCGTCAAACTCGTAATGGTTTTGTTTCAAAACAGCCATTCTCTCGCCAGGTGTTATGTTGACTTCGCCTGTGTTAGGCTCAATCTCACCGGAAAGAATTTTCAGAAAAGTTGATTTACCGGCACCATTTGCTCCGATTAGTCCGTAGCAGTTACCCGGTGTAAATTTGATATTGGCGTCCTCGAATAGGGCTCTCTTGCCGTAACGAAGCGTCACGTTATTAACATTAATCATGTTTAGTACATACCTGCCTTTATAGTAGTTTGTTCTATCATATCATATATAGGGATCTTTAATCGAAGATTAAAGTCTCTCCTTTTTGGGATCCCTTATCGAAGAGCGAAGTCTCTCCTTTTTGGGATCCCTTATCGAAGAGCGCAGTCTCTCCTTTTTGGGATCCCTTATCGAAGAGCGAAGTCTCTCCTACTTGTTTCGTTCTATTTCCTCTAGCAACTCGGATAAATAAGTCCATCTTTCCATCGCTGCTTCCAGATCCACTGCCGTTTGCTGCTCTTGCTCATACAGCTCGCGAACACGGTCAAAGTCGCTGCCTGCCGCTTCAATTTGCTTTTTCAAGCTAGCCGCTTTGTCTTCCAGAGAAGCTATCGTACTCTCGATTTCGTCCCATTCCTTCTGTTCTTTGAACGTTAGCTTCTTGGGACGGTTCGCATTCGATGTACCCCCCGCTGCCGCAGGACTGCTAATAACGGCTGCTGAAGCTGTGTTGGAACCAACATTAGACTTGGCAGAGCTTGCATTACGTATCAATTCTTTCCGAGTCTGATCCGCTTCGGCCTGCTCCTGCTTCTCTTCCAAGTAATCGGAGTAGTTGCCAATGTATGGCTCGATCTGGCCTTTACCGTCAAATGCAAATAGATGCGAAACCGTACGATCCAAAAAGTATCGATCATGAGAAACCGTAATAACGGCTCCAGGAAATTGATCCAGATAATCTTCCAGTATGGTCAAAGTTTGGATATCCAAGTCGTTGGTCGGCTCATCCAGAAGCAGTACGTTGGGTTCTCCCATAAGTGTGCGGAGCAAATAAAGTCTGCGCCGTTCACCGCCAGAGAGCTTTCCGATCGGCGACCACTGCAGGGTTGGCGAAAAGAGGAAGCGTTCGAGCATTTGCGACGCCGAGATGGTCTCTCCATCAGCTGTGCGGATCTGCTCCGCAACCTCCTTGATGTACTCGATGACGCGCATCTTCTCATCCATCTCGACATTCTCTTGTGTGTAGTAGGCAAGCTTCACGGTCGTGCCGGTCTCGATCGTCCCGCTATCGGGCTGAATACGCCCGGCGAGCATGTTCAGCAGCGTCGATTTGCCGCTGCCGTTCGGACCGATGATGCCGAGGCGATCCCTCGGCATCACGATGTAGCTGAAGCCGCTCAGCAGCGGCTTCCCGCTCTCGAAAGCTTTGGTGACGTCTTCCAGCTCCATCACCTTCTTGCCAAGACGGCTGCCAGCCAGCGCCATGTCAAGCTTCTCCCCGGGACCATCCACCTTGCGGTCCCGTAATTCCTCGGCGCGCCCAATGCGCGCCTTCTGTTTCGTCGTGCGCGCCTTCGCGCCGCGACGGAGCCAAGCCAGCTCGCGGCGCAATAGATTCTGCCGCTTATCTTCGCTGGATGCTTCGGACTCCATCCGCTCCGACTTCTTCTCGAGGAACCACTCGTAGTTCCCCTCGTAGCTGTAGATCTTGCCCCGGTCAAGCTCTAGAATGCGGGTGGTTACCCGCTCTAGGAAGTACCGGTCATGAGTAACGAGCAGCAAGGCTCCGCGCCATTTGCTAAGGAATTCCTCGAGCCAGATGGCCGTCTCGTTATCAATATGGTTCGTCGGCTCATCTAAGATGAGCAGATCGGCGGGCTGAATGAGAACGCGCGCCATGGCAACGCGTTTGCGCTGACCGCCGGACAGCTGGCCGACGGGCTTGTCGAACTCGCTGATGCCTAGCTTCATCAGCACGGTTTTGGCCAAGGTGCTGGCTTCCCAGGCACCTTGCTCATCCATACGCGACTGGGCGCTGAACAGTCGCGTTTGTTTCTTCTCGTTGGAGGCGTCCAGCTCCAAGTCAGCAAGAGCAAGCTCATAGTCGCGCAGCGTCTTCATGAGCGGTGTATCGCCGTGGAATACTTGCTCTAGAACCGTAGAGTTCGGATCGAACTCCGGGTTCTGCGGCAAGTATTCCACGCGGAAATGGTTCGCGTGCACCAGCTTACCGCGATCCGCTGTTTCCAGCCCCGCCAGCAGCTTCAGCAGCGTGGACTTGCCTGTTCCGTTCACGCCAATGAGACCGATGCGCTGCTTCTCGTTCACCGTGAACGAAATATCATCGAACAGCACCTTGTCGCCGAATGTTTTGGTTATATTGACTGCACTAAGTATATTCATGCGTGGGCCGGCTCCATGATATAGGCCGCAAGAAGAGCTGCTGTGTTTACTACAGCATCCATATGCGTTCTTTCCATGCTATGTGACGCATGAACACCTGGTCCCACCAACGCTGCACGAATATCGCGTCCACCTCTAAGCGCGGCAGATGCATCTGAACCGTATCGCGGATAAATATCAACCGCATAGCCGATTTCCAGCTTCTCGGCCAGCTCAATCATTTTCGAAGTCATTTGATAATCATAAGGACCTGAGGAATCCTTCGCGCAAATCGATACATCAAGCTCGCTACCACTCAAGTCATCACCAAGGGCCCCCATATCTACAGCAATAAAATCTGTAATATCGTCAGGGATAAAGGAAGAACCATGACCAACCTCTTCATAATTGGAGAAGAACAGCTTGATCGTAAATTCAGGCTTCAAGCCCTCATCTTTGATCAGCTTTAATAGCCCAAATAAGGAAGCAACACTCGCTTTATCATCCAAATGACGCGACTTCACGAAGCCATTTTCCTTCACCTGTACGCGCGGATCGAACGATATATAATCCCCCACTCGAATGCCAAGATCTTGTACCTCTTTCTTGGTCTTCACAAGCTCATCAATACGCACTTCCATATTGGCTTCATCCCGTTTATACTCTCTGGCATCTTCATAGACATGAACAGATGGCCTCGACGTCAGAATAGTCCCATCATAAACGCGTTCATCACGCGTATGAATTTGAACGTATTCATTTTCAATAGCGCCCATCATAAAGCCGCCCAATGAAGTGATTTTCAAAGTGCCATTATCTTTGATCGAACGCACCATAGCGCCAAGTGTATCCACGTGAGCAGAAATGCCAATGACTCGATCTTGGCGGGTACCAGGAATCGTTACAATGCCGCAGCCCTTATTCGTATATGTAAGCTCAAATCCGAGCTTATTCACTTCTTGTTCAACTCTTTGCATAATGTGATGCGTGTAGCCTGTTGGGCTTGGAGTCCGCAGCAGCAGCTCTAGAATTTCTTTCATATAAGCTTTATTTAACTTCGTTTTCACTCGGGATTCCTCCCTTTTCTATTTATTAGATTTCCTCTAAAGACACAAGGATAAACGACTTCGTCGTCCTTAAAGGACGATCGCGTTTGTCAAGGTTGATGCGAAGCAAAAGTATAAAAACTTATACTTTCTTATCAACTGGGAAAACCTCTATCGAGGCCCTTCAAAGATAAGCGACCGCGTGTAGAGGTGAGAGACTTCGGTCTACGACCAAAGATCCCTATAGCGGAGAGACTTTGGTCTACGACCAAAGATCCCTATATTAGGTTTATCGCCAATAATAAAGCGGTTTTCGTGACCCGAAAACTTTTGTTATGTGGTAAAAAAAACAGTGCAGCCTAGGATTCTAAAGCAAGCCCGTGACATAAGTCACAAACAAGTCTCTTCTAGTGATACTACACTGTTCCCCTATGTTTTTCAAACTAGATTAGCTTACAAAATCAACGCAAATGGACGTTCCATCAAGGACTGTCTTCATATGGGCCTTCACTTCTTCATGAACGGGATGTGTGTCATATACCTTGAGATCTTCTAAAGAATCAAATTTGGTAATCAAAGCAATATCATACGAACGTTCCAGATGCAAAATGTCGATTCCAACCTCAATATGCCGCAGGATCGGGATTTTACCTTCCATGTTCGTAAGTACAGCCTTTGTTACTTCAACCGCTTCCGGACTGCGATCTTTGAGCTTAAAAAACACAACGTGAGTTAACATGAATGATTTCCCCCTAATTGGTTACTTTTGCAGACCATTCTTCAACGTCCCACACTCTTGTTACCCAACCTTCATAAAATTCAGGTTCGTGACAAACGAGCAGTACGGTACCTTTATATTCTTTCAAAGCCCTTTGAAGCTCTTCTTTGGCAACAACGTCCAAATGGTTCGTAGGCTCATCGAACAACAACCAATTGCTTTCTCTCATCAGAAGTTTACAGAGCCTTACTTTCGATTGTTCTCCACCGCTAAGCTTACTCATAGCACGCGTGATGTGCTCATTTTTGAGCCCTACCCTTGCAAGTGCCCCTCTGACCTCATTTTGAGTCATCGAAGAGAACTCGTTCCATACGTCATCGATCGGTGTCATGTTCGGAGCTTTAATCTCTTGTTCAAAATAAGCAGGACTCAAGTAGTCTCCACGGTACGTTTTACCGTTGAAAGGCTCCAGCTTACCAAGAATCGTTTTGAGAAGTGTAGATTTACCTACACCGTTGCATCCGACAATAGCGATTTTCTCGCCGCGCTCAATCGTTACATTCATCTTCGGTAAAAGAGGACGATCATAACCGATTTCCAAGTTTTCTGCTTCAAAAACAACTCTGCTGCTTGAACGCGATTCCTTGAACACAAAAGTCGGTTTCATTGCCGTCTCCGGACGCTCAATTCGGTCAATCTTATCAAGTTGTTTTTCCCGGCTCTTGGCACGGGTTGAAGTTGACGCCCGCGCTTTATTACGCGCAATGAAATCTTCTTGTTTTTTAATGTACTCTTGCTGCTTTTCATAAGCGTCAATATGCTGTGTTTTGTTCATTTCAGCCATATCCAGGAATTTCTCGTAATTCGCCGTGTAGCGAGTTAGCTTCGTGAATTCCAAGTGGTATACCACGTTTACGACTTCATTCATGAATTCAGTATCATGTGAAATCAACATAAAGGCAAACGGATAATCTTTGAGGTACATTTTCAGCCATTCAATATGTTCAACGTCCAGATAGTTGGTCGGCTCATCTAAGAGAAGAACAGTCGGTTTCTCCAAAAGGAGTTTAGCCAAAAGAACCTTCGTCCGTTGTCCACCGCTAAGGGAAGTAACATCACGGTCTAAACCAATGGCATTAAGGCCAAGACCATTACCCATTTCTTCGATTTTCACATCTAGCATATAGAAACCGCCGATATCCAAACGCTCTTGAATTTCGCCCATTTGCTCCAGAAGAACCTCAAGTTCTTCCGGTGTGGCATCACCCATTTTCTCGGTTATCGCCATCATCTCCTTCTCCGCTTCAAAGAGAGGAAGAAAAGCATCGCGCAGAATATCGCGAATGGTTTTGCCCGGTTCTAACACGGAATGCTGGTCCAAATATCCGTAATGAACGCGCGGCGTCCATTCAACCTTACCTGTATCTTTAAGAACTTTTCCGGTTAATATATTCATTAACGTGGATTTACCCACGCCATTAGCTCCAACAATACCGACGCGCTCGCCAGCGAGCAGACGGAAGGATACATTTTTAAATAACGTACGATCTCCAAAGCTATGGCTTAAATCTTCAATTGTCAAAAGACTCATCTCGTAATTCCAAACTCCTGTCTATTTCGAAGATAATCGCACATACTCGCGACTTCTTATTATACCACTGCTCATGCAAGACAGGAATAGGTAAATTCATCTGGGAAGCGTATTCATTCTCTTTTATCCAAAACTATGCAAAAAAACGTCCCCCATGGGACGCTGCAAATTGTGCCATATGATCGTGATATTGCCTTAATCTCACAAACGAAATTTAATCTCCTGCCTTACAATTCGTATTTCGTCTCCATCCTTCAACGGGTAGGATTGATAGGTAACCAATGGTTCGCCATTTAAATAGGTCCCATTCGTTGATCCTGTATCTTTAATCACATAACCCTCTTCATTCTTCATTATTTCAGCATGTATTCTGGATGCTCCAGCTTCTTCCAAAACATAATCAACCTTCAAACTTGCATCTCCTCTGCCCATTGTAAAATGATCTTTATTCAGTGGAACAGTTTTAGTAGCGCCTTCGGTTTGCCATTCAATCCTGGCTCCTAATGGTTGATTCATTAGCCTTCCGAGGAAAACTGTAGCGTTTGGCTTTTTGTGATTGAGCAAGGTCGTATGCTTATGCAAATTCTCATAATAATTTTGGATATTTATCGGTTCAGGTGTTGGAGTTGCTAGGTTTAGGTCTAGCTGCTTCTCTGCAACCGGGAAGATGGGCAGGTTAACACCAGTGCTCACTTTTGCATGCCGTTGAAAGCGAGGTAATCCCAAAAATTGAATGATAAACCAAACATTCATGAGTAAAATCGAAATTCCTGCGGTTATTTGCAAAGTACCTGTAGATGGGTATGTAAAATAATTCTGCCATAGAAACGCGATTAGCAAAATAACAGCAGTAAGGACTATCGTTCGTGACCGTCCCGATAAAGCTATAAAAGATACCGGATTGCCCTGTTCTTTATTCATTTTCGGAACATTATTGGGCTGCATTAACTCCTCTATGGAGGTGTTTATCCGAACTTGCTGCTGACCTTCGTCCCGCTTCCAAAGCGGCTTAGGCAACCCATTTTCTTTTGCAGGTGACAATTGCATGTTGAGAGGTATTTCTGTTGAATGTTCATCAACATGATTAGATATCTGAAAAGCTTCTTGCACGAGTGGTTGTTCGTCCATCAGAGCTAGCAGATTCTCCTTAAATCCTTGCAAGCTCTGATTCCGTGATAATGTCTCCATCCACGATACCACCACGACCCTATCATCATCGTTCAATTTCTGTGAGAGTTGTTTCATCAGAGACTCAAGCGACTTGAAGACGGAATCTTCAACATCAATTGGTTCAAGCGGCACATAAGTCAGATATACATCCGACCAATCACTGCCAATGAAGATGAAATTATCTTTCAAAACGTATCCTGATTCAAAAAGCATGTAATTTTTACTTTCTCCAACTGCACAAACAATGGCATACATGAGCTTTGCAAAATGTTGTTTAGATAACTCCTCCACCTTCAGAACATGGGCCAGCATTCGTTTGGCCGACAAGTTATAAAGTAAACTTATGCGGAAATCCACCTCTTGTATTTCTAACGGTAGAAGGTTCGGCACGTCGTTAGCTTCAAGCATCCTGACCTGCAGAGTTGAAAGAGTCTTAGAATCCAAACCGTCCTCCTTATACAACACCATATAATGACCATGTCGATATACAAATTCATAACGGAGTCCAAAAACTTCTTGCGTCATGGATTCACCTCTCTCATAAAAACGAATAATACCAAGCCAATGCCACGCCCGGTACAACTGCATACATAAACGGAAATTTCATGTTTTTTTGATGTTTCATTCCTAGCAGACTGCCCATATCTTGTATAACAACAATAGAAACTAGCCATGCAGCAAGTTTATGACCTGTATTTATCATCTGTTTACGGATAAAGAGCAAGATAAGTCCTATAAATCCTGCACATAGAATGGCATACAGCATCGATTGAAGCACGAATGCAAATCCCATTATCGCCCCAATTGCAGCAAAAAGCTTTACATCACCTGCACCTAGAGCACCAAAAAAATAAAGTAAAAGTAGAGCTGTAAACCCAGTAATTGCACCAATCCCAGCAAAAAACACACCGCTCCACCCCTCCATAAATGCGTGGTATACAAAACCAATCATTGTTCCACAGAAAGTAACCTTGTTTGGGATCAGTGATTTATGTGCGTCAATCACAAATGCAATAGCTATAAGTATAAATAAGATCAAATGAATCAAAGGAAAAAGGTCCCTCCTAAAGTTTTCTTGAGAATCTTAGGCGCCTACCCATGCCCGCTCAACAGCCTTTTTCTTTAATATTATCGTGTGACTTATAAACGGCAGCGGAAGCTTGTAAGTCATTTGAGCTTCTATACCAAAAAAAGCATTGCCACGGCTTTCCATACTCGGGAGGGTCACTGAAATGACCTTAAATTTCTCTTTCTTCATGATTGTTTGATTGCAAAATGCATAAACAATCGGTGTGAAAGCCGCATGAATGCGAGGCTTAACTTGACTCTCGTAAAGTTCGTCCAGTTCTGCTTGAGCTTTTCCTTCTCCTAACTCACGCTTTTCTTTTTCCCATTTAACAAGCTCCAGGAGTGAATTCGGAATGTAAGCGGCATATTCATCTGCCAGATTCTCCGTGTTCTTCACTTGATCTCGAGCCGTTTTTACACGATCTACAACTGATGTCAACATTTCATCAGCACGGCTATGATCAAATTTCGATTTGGCTTCTTGAACAAGAAGCCGTACAGGGTATAATTGACCGGCAACCGACTTTGTTGCTTCCGATACCCCGGCTTGCAGCTCCATTTCTAATACGGCAATCTGAATACATATGATCAGACCAATCACAAAAGCTAAAAAGAAGGGCAGCACTAAAGAAGCCTCCAGCACCATGCCGCCTTTTTGCTCATGGTGGAACTTTCGAAGCATAAACAGCCCCCTTTTTCTTCAATAAGCTACAGCTGAAGTACTGTTGAACCGGCACCGATTCCCTTGCACTTTACACCCTAATAACCCAGTTCCATCTAGCAGCTTCATGATTTGCGGTATAAACCACAACCTCACTTCGCTTGATCCATTTCCCTGAATATACGTCGTTTCTTGAACCAAATCCTTACCTGTTTCCAGTTCGATGAGTGCCTGCATTCTAGCCATAAGTTTCGTATTATTACTGTGTAAAAGCAGGAAAATGCGTAAATAGTCTTTGTACGTCAAACTCAAAGATGATGTAGTGATTTTCGCAGATAACTCTACAGCTTCACCTTTTGTTAGTTTATTCATGTCTTGAAAAGCTTCTAGCGCGCCTTCCGCGGCAGCAGCCAAGAGCACAAGTAAGGGCGAGCCTATTCCGAGCAGCTCTTTTTTCGGATCAAGGAGCGCCTCTACTGTACGGATCGCCATTCGGAATGCAAACATTTCCGCATATGCGGACGAAATATTAGCAACGCAAGAAGAAAATCCATATAACAGATACTCCGCCTCTTGATTTGCCAACTTATGCGAACCTGGATCCACCAGTTCATTGGACAATTTGGGTTGGCCTGCAGGGTCTTTTTCCAATCCATATGTGCGGTAATTAAATTTCGTAAGGGCAAATTCATTCACATAAAGCTCATTTCTCATCGATTCCGCCGCGTTATTAAACGCCTCGAGCATTCCCATCGCTTTTAAACTTACAGGTTCTGGTTTCTCTAAATCATAAGCAATCTCGCTGCCTATTATCGTATCTTGAGCATTAGCTTCTCGATACTTTTGGTACAAATTTTTCTCACCCGCTGCTTGTCCGGCATCCCCCTGAAGACGATTGTATAGTTCAGTGTCACTACTCTGAGTATTCGGCAAACTGCAAGAACCGATTGATTGTTTAGCTTGATCCAAAATGGCTTGTATCTTGTTTTTTTGCTGACGCTTATTCGTTGCCGTTGCCTCATTTTTGTCCATTCTTGTCTTTTCCAAAGCACTTTGCAGTTTATTAAATTCACTAGATTCAGAAAAATAAGCATTATTCGCAAGGTTTGCTCTGCTTGTATTGTCAGACGTATATAGATATACGGAATTAATAACTTCTTGGAACGCAGTAAATAAGGCAGTTATGCTGGCTATGGCTGTCTGATATCTGTAGAAGTAATCATCACCCATAACAGGAACATTTTGAAACACTTCATATGCACCAGAGGTTCCACCTTGAGTTCCACTTTCCGAACTTTGAGCTATCCCATTTAACTTCGTACGTATCTCGTCATTTCGCTGCTTTGCTAATCGTAGAGCTGGTTCAATTGATTGCTGTAATAGCTGGATTTCTCTTCCGTTAGCCGGTACCTCCAGCTTCGTAGCAGCTAGGAGTGCTGCGTATTTAATTATCAGTTGCAACAAAGCTTCTAGCTCATTTAACTTCTGGGCGATGACCTGTGCCTGAGACCCTAATACTTGTTTAGAAGCTGCGAGGGATTGTATGCTCGCCACTGCGCCAGGTCCAGCTTGGCTTAGCGCTGCTATTGACATATCCAGATCCCGTATGGAATCTTGAATGGATCTCAACTGATTTTTCACTTCTACGATTTCGCTTCTAACTTCATCTGCTGTATGAATACCGATTTGGGCAGCTAATTCGCCTAATTCGGTGATGCGTTTTTGATAATATGCATGATACTTAGATATTTTTTCAATCAGCTCTTCACTGCTCTGCCAAGCTTCATCTAACGCGCTTTCTCTTTGATCAATGAGTTTTTCAAGCTCCGCCGCTTCTTTAGAAAACTGAGACCCAAGGTGAAAGGGGGCTTTCGTCCCGCTTTTCCGAAACTTATCGGTAATCTCAAGTGTATACTCGATGGGAGCCTTGATCTTCATATCCTCCAGAACCTGCCGTTCAAAAATCGTATGACTGGCTAATGTGTACACCGGAGTAACACGCAAGCCATTCTCTATAGGTCGTGTATCCACATAATGAAATGCTCCTGTCGATACTTGACCTGATAAATTACTTGCAAAAACCTGGCGGAATAACGCCTCCGTCTCATCCTGCGAAATGCCAAGACCATAGAGTCCCATCGCTTGCAGCTCTGAATCATAAGCTGACATAACCGATCGCGCTGCAGCTTTGACCGCTGATTCTGTCTCTTTTTCAGCCAGCTTAATTCTTGCAAAATCAATGAGCACAGCTTGAAATAGGAAAATCGGCACAATAATGAGAATCAGATAGACAGACACTGCACCACTCTCTGAACGAACGAATTTCCTCAAAAACTCCCCCCTTTCTAATTGTGAATGACAACAACAATCCCTTTACGCTCCAGCTCCTTACGAAATGAATTAGACGGCATTCCTTTGCCGCTGGCATCTTTTTTGAAAAAGTGCCAGACGATGCCCTTCACATGTGCTTTTTCATCCAGCAGCTCAATATCCTTAGGCAGCTGCTCTGTGCGAAGCTGAAATTCTGTCATATTGTAAAAAGCTTGATGACCAATTCCTCGAGCATCCAGCGCATCGACCGTTCTGCTTTTTCCTGATATAGTCGTCAAGATGACCTCTCTACCCCCAACCAGTGATTTCAAATAGGCCGCGGCTTGACGCTCTGATTGGATCGACACACTTGGTCCAGACAAGTTATCCTGAATAGGTTCTACGAGTGCATCTCTAGCCTTTTGAGGCGAAATTCGACCTTTGATCTCTTTGAAATACGTACGAGTAATATCCGTTAATCGAATGAGTTCAACCGGCTCAATAACATGTGAAACAGCCCTGCCAGTTGTTTGCTCAGATTCCAACCATCTTTTTAGATGCTTTGGCATAAGAAATGACTTTTTCAATTTAACCTCAACCTGATGGTCAAAAAGATAGTTGGCGTATTTTGCAGTTCCCGTCACTCCCGGAGGTAGTAAAGTTGAGGATTTGGCAAGTTTATTCTCCACGTGACCACTAGCACTACCCGAGGGAATAATGACTTCTGTTGTGCCACTACCACTCAGCATTCCAAATAAATCCGTCACACTATCATGTGTAAGTCGCCAATAAAGGCCATCTGTCTCACTAGGGTTATAGTTTCCTGTCACCAAATCTTTGTGGCTGTTATTCCACGTAAAAGCAAGTCGCTCTGCCGCAGTCCTCGCAAGCTGCTGAACAAATACGTTCTGATACGCATACATGCCCACAAAAAGAAGCGTAACCGTGCAAAGTAGAATCAGCGGAAATACAAGAGAAGCTTCTAACGTAAAGCTTCCTTCCTCACTAACGCGGATACACAGTAAACGCCTATGGCGCACAACTAGTTGTTGGACTAGGCGCACAAGGAACAACCGCACTGTTGTCTTTCAAATCAGAGTTGGCATCTCCAATTAACTTCTGGAACCACGAGACGATCCACTTTCTAAAAATAATAGCTATTGCGACAAGCACGGCAACGATCAACAAAATCTCCAAAGTGCCTAATCCTTCTTCATCTTCCCAAAATTGTTTTAGCCAATTTAACGCTGTTTTCATCTCTACATACCTCCATTACTGTTTCATCATAAGTAAAGCTGGCGCCGCAACAATGACCATCACGACAACGAAAATGAGCACCATGGGAAATACAAGCTTCGATGAAGCCTCTTCACCTAGTGTTCGTGAAACCGACTTCCTTCTTTGCCAAAGGTCCAACGAAAGTGCGTGAAGCGATACAACAAAATCATTACCACCTCGCTTATAATTCAACAGAAGCGTAGAAGTAAATAAGGAAACTTCATGAAGGGCGCAGCGTTTGCTGAAATCCTCCATTACTTTTGCAAAAGATACATTCATCTCCAGCTCATGAACGGCTTGTGCCAGTTCTTTATACAGCGGTGTTTGTGCTTTATGCGGTCGGGCCTCTACACAGCGTATCCATGCCCGATTTACGGTCTCTCCTGCGTTTACGAGCAGCACGATTGTACTCAATATTTCAGGCAATTCAAGGATCATCAGCTGCTGTTTCTTGCGGATTTTCGCATCTAAATCACGTACCATGATCATGGGAATAATCGCAGTAGCCAACAAACCAAATCCAAACAAAGAACTATCTCCTCCGGCAAGAATGGATAGCAGAGTTAGAATTACTAAGCATAAAGTCGAAGCCGAGATAAGCTCTGCAAGAAACCATTTACTGCCATGTGCAGCGAAGCTTCTCCCATGCAGTGTAATTAATTTATAATGTACTTTTGCCGTAAAATCGGGTAATTTTTCCATCAAATTAAGCTTGTCGATAAGCAAGTAGCTGTAAGGTAACAGCAGCTTTATCTGGAACGGATAAGGGTGAGTTTTGAAAGTATCAGCATACTGTACTCGCCCCCAAAGGTATAACAGGATACAAACAGTAATCTGAGTTATAAACACAATCGTGATCCACATGCTACACCTTGATATTCATGATTTTTTGAGTGAGTACATAGCAAGCACCAAGCAGCAACAAACTTGCAGACATGATAAGTACACCACTGCCTGTATAAAGAGGATCCATATACTCTGGAGAAGAGAACGCAAGCACGGCAACAATAACGATCGGGGCAAAGAGCAATACCCTTGATTCAAAACGTTTCTGTGCAATCATTACGGAGATATCCTGTGAAATTTCAAGCTTTTCGCCAATCACCGTAGCCGTTCGTTTCATGACCTCCACCAAGTTGCCACCCGTCCGCTTACAAGTTAAGAAAACGTCTGTGAAGCTCCTTACATCCTCTAGATGGCTGCGATCCGCTAAATTTTTCAGAGCAGCTTCAATGGGTTCCCCGTTCTCTACTTTTCGGCAGATAATACTAAATTCCAAGACAATCAGGCAAGCGGGATCTGGATACAGCATTTTCAGATCTTCTAATGCCTCTCTAAACGCTGTTTCAATCGACTTACCAACCGTCATGGAAGAGGATAGGCAGCTTAATGCTTGCTTGAACTGTACATACAGTTTGTTTTTACGAATTTGAATTAATTGCTGCTTACGTATTCGGGGAAATGCGAAGCCTACCGCTGCCAATGCTGCAGCAAGAACGAAGCTTTTGTAGAAAATGTAGCCTACAATAAACGCTGGTAAGGCAAGCATTAGGATAGCACTTACTTTTTCCTTGGAGGTTAACTGATAGTGGTTATAGTCAATCAGACGGTTGATTGTAGCTGAGTGCTGGATGGGCTGAGATTCAGCTCTCTTAGTTGATCCTTTTCTTCGTTCCAAATACAAAAGAAAAAACCAGCTGAACGCTCCAATAATGAGGAGAAGCAAGAAAATCTTCATCCTGCATCACGCTCTCCCTGAACCTGTGCAAACCACTCTGGCAGCTTCTTGCCAGCCATTCGAATTTTGTGCATGTGGTGCAGTCGGTTTCCGGTATAAGCAAGCTCACCTGTTACCTTTCGATCCATCGTCTCCCCTTTTTCATCAAATAGGAAAAGGGGATGCAGTTGGACCTCACCATCCTTCACACCAAGTACTTCATGAATTTCAGTGACTCTACGGGTACGATCACGTATTCTGCTTACATGAATCATAACATCCAGCGCTGAGGCAATTTGCTTACGAATAACGTCTACCGGAAGTGGGGCTCCACTGAGCACCATCGTCTCTAGTCGGCTGAGCATGTCAACAGATGTATTCGCATGCCCTGTGCTTAAACTTCCGTCATGCCCAGTATTCATCGCAGCTAGCATGTCGAGTGCCTCCGCTCCGCGAACCTCCCCAACAATAATCCGATTGGGTCGCATGCGCAGTGAAGAACGAATAAGCTCTCGAATCGTAATCTCTCCTTTCCCTTCCGTATTGGCATTTCTGGTTTCCATTCGCACCAAGTTAGGTACAGTCTGTATCTGTAGCTCAGCAGAATCTTCAATCGTAATGATGCGTTCGTGCGGGGGAATCCAAGCACTAAGTGCATTTAGAAATGTCGTCTTCCCTGAACCTGTTCCGCCACCAATAAAGATATTAAAGCCTGATTCAACCATTACTTGTAAAACTTCTGCTGCCTCTTCCGAGATACTTCCCATACGAATCAAATCCGCCATTAGTAGGGGCTTTTCCGGAAACTTACGAATCGTTAAAGTTGGACCACTCAAAGAGGCTGGCGGAAGAACAATGTTTACCCTTGACCCGTCAGGCAGACGCGCATCGACTATTGGCGTTGCTTGATTCACAATCCGGTTCACCTTAGAAACAATCATCTGAATGAGATCTTCGAGCTTCTCTATACTTTCCAAAGGATACGGATATCGCTCAACGGCGCCTTTCCTTTCAAAAAAGATGCACTCGTGCCCATTGACCATGATCTCTGTCACGGATGGGTCATCGATCAGCGGTTGAAGGATATCCAACCCACGAAAAGAATCAAAAATTCGCTTTACTAGAGCCTGCATCTCGCTTGATGTCCAACCGTGCTCTCCTGCTGCGCTGAAAACAGACTCCTCGATAAGTTCAATTAATGTAACATCGCTGACCGTACTGGAAAGATCAATCTTCTCCTTTATCTGCTGCTTCAATGTGAGAAACAAATCATGATTCATGAAGCAGCAGCCCCTTCTCTAACCGAAGAAGAATGAACTTTTTCTATTTGAATAGCAGTAAACATGTCATACGTCTGTTCTGAAAACAAGCCAGATTGCCAGATCTGTTCTGGAGTGCTTAAAACTTTCCACTCGGGGATATACGGAAGCTTGAACGTTATTTCCTTACCCAAATCTGAGAAATCATTCGTTTCCTTGCCCGTGTATTTATTGATTACGAAATGAACATTTTGCATGGAACCCAATTGCTTCTGGAGTGCCTCAGTTTTATATAAATCATTTAAATCGTCCCGTACAATCCAGATGATATGATCACTGACATCCAAACTTTTTACAATTCTCGGATGCACTGTGGCTTCTAAATCAACAATAATGAAGTCATATTGGTTCAACGAAATCAATGATTCAATAAGAAGACGGACATGATCGCCGCTCATTTCCTGCATCTCCCTGATTTGATCTTTGGGAGTAAGATAATCAATACGCAGCCTAGAATCGTTAGATTTGAGCAGCTGCAGCTTAGGTCCCAATAACTCAGGCGTGCTTTTCATGTAGTATAGAAGCTGTGAAAATCGTCCTAAATCCCCCTGAAGCCACTGAGAGGCTGTACTGACCGACTCCAGGCTGAGATAAAAAACCTGTTCTCCGCGAAAAGACAACTGCTTCGCCAAATGAACGGCGGTCATCGTTTTCCCACTATTCCCGCTGCTACTGTAGACTGATAGAACTTTAGTTCTTTTCGTCCCAGGCCCCGCATCAAATCTATGTTTTTCCATATAAAAAGCCTGAAGTCGCGATATTAATTGGTGCAGGGATTGAAAGCGATATAAGAACGGAATCTTCGTCTCCGCTTCTTTGGAATTTGCAATCGTTTCACTCAAAATCATTTTGCATAAGGATGTACTCCGATTCATCATAAAGGGGTAATATGCCTCGGACAGTAATAAAACCCCTTCTAATTGCTGATTTTCAATCACCTCGAAAACCAATTCTATTTTGGAAAAAAGCCTCACTTGTATTCTCTCCGCGAACTCAGAAGATCGTATGAAGGCAGCAAGTCTCTCTGCGTAAACGATGTCATCATCTAAGACGTAAAGTTGAATTTTATTCATTCCTACCTCCTTTTTCTTATTTTATTCATGAAACATTGGCATACACGCCACTGGCGATTAAGACAAAGCTAATAACCGTAAGCACAATGGCAATGCGAATGGTCGTCTCAACCTTCATCATCAGCCTCCTTCGCGATTCGGAGAAAACAAAAAAAGCACACGCCGATTGAGGAGATATGATCTCCACGATCAGCGGTGCTTCCGCTTGTCCGATTTAATTTATCCAAATTGTACCACATTTTACCGGAAAATCAATCCCTTTTATTCCCAAGGGTATTTCATCGTGAAGAAGCTCGCCAGCTTCTTACTTTCAACTCTTCGTAAACGTCTCATTTCTGCTCGGTGTGGCGCCGATTCATGCAGCTTCTTCTCTTCTTCCGTTTCTGGAACCACATCGGGAACTTCAACCGGAACTTTGTTGTCATCGAGTGCTACGAATGTCAGGAAAGAAGTCGCGGCAATTTTTCTTGCCCCAGTTTTCAAATCTTCGGTTACGACTTTGACGAAAACCTCCATCGAGCTTTTGCCTGTCCATGTCACGAATGACTCCAAGCAAACCGAGTCTGACGTATGTATGGGCGACAAAAAGTCAACAGAATCCGTTGAGGCTGTCACGACAGACCTCCGGCAATGTTTATGTGCAGCAATCGATGCAATGTCATCAATATAGGACATCAATTTTCCACCAAAGAGTGTGTTGTGGTTATTTACATCCGTAGGAAAAATTCGTGACGTCTTAAAGCATCTGGATTCTCTAGCAAATCTTTGTTCCATATGTATGGCCCCCTCTATCTGCAAATGAAATATGACTCATCATAACACAATTAAGGTCGTTTGGTTATAATTTGAGAATCAATTTACAAATTTATTAAAGGGGTTAACTAGGCTTTTTGAATCGTGAGAATAACGATTTACTCTCCTTCAAACTGCTTTTTCTAACCGTATCTGCCGGCAGAATTTCTCTAAGTAAAGGGGTCAGAGCATCTTTCAACTTCTCCAAAACCTCGGTCTGATCTTGAATACATTCCCCTTTCCAAACAGCACGCATGACTTCAGCACGCGGAATTTCAGGTAAGGTGCATAACGGTGCCGCTGGCAGTGAATCTACCCATTCATTCCGCAAATTTCCCGGCATCGTGCCGTTCGCCACAAAATGCACCTTTTTACCACGCTGCTGATACTTATCAAATCGATTGAAATGCGCTCGTGAACTTGGGCGATTACACTTTCCAGGAGAGGCGTCTACAACTACAATGATCTCATCCGCACTATGACAAAGTTCTTGAACAGAAGGATCCTCCCAATGCGTGGATACATCCCAAATGACGATCGGTTTTTTTATCGTATGTAGAAGCTTGAAGGAATCCGCAGGATGCCATGTGCTTTGAAACCCTTCAGGATGAAGAGGTACCCATGTCGTAAAACCGTTGATCCATGATGAAATCGCAGCAGACGTTTGTTCACTAATGAGATTAGAAGTGAATGTGTAATCCTTAGGGGCCTTGTTATCGCCGTAAAGGAGCATATACAAATCAGGTTCAATTGTTGGCTGCTCAACAAGCGCGTTCGGAATGTGCATAGCGTGAAGAATTCTTGCCAATGTAATTGCCATGAATGTCGCACCTACACCAGCAAATAAACCGCCAATAACAATTAATTTATCTGGTGTTGAAGTGATGATTGGTGTGTGTTGTCCAAGAGCTAATGGGGCCACAGTTGTTTCGGAATAGATGGAACGAAGTCTCATTTTTACTTCCATGGCAGATTGACAGCGGTTTTGCGGGTGCTCTTGCAGGAGTAATCGTACGGTGGAGGTTAAAGCTTCAGGTAAATCTGGACGTATCTGTTCCAACGATTTTTGGGTTACATACGCATACTGGCCGGCTGATAATAAATAATACAGCATAGCGCCGAGTGTAAATAAATCAGTGCGCGCATCCGTTTGTAAGCCTAGGAATTGTTCGGGAGCAGCAAAGCCAATCGTACCCATTTGGATGGTGTCGGATTGTTTGCCGTTTTTGAAGTGCCGGGCAACGCCAAAATCGATTAATCGAACTTGGTTCTGCTCATTCAACATCACATTAGATGGCTTGAGATCGCGGTAAATAATCGGACGAGGTTGAAACGTGTGCAAATAGTGAAGTAAATCGCACAGCTGAAAGGCCATATGAACAATTTTCGCAACGGGTAACTCGCGTCCTTTATCTTCGAATAAGTCTTGCAAGGTTGGCCCTTGAATATAATCCATTACCAAGAAGCCTTTTCCATCATCGGTTGTAAAATAATCAACTAACTGCGGCAACTGTGGATGTTGGAGCCTAGCGAGCATTTCCGCTTCTTCTAGAAAGAATGTCAAATCATCGGCTTCAAAAGGCAAACATTCTTTCACTGCCCATTTCTTCCCTTTCAGCTTCAAATCTTCTGCTAAATAAACGTGACTCATACCACCTTGACCGAGCAAGGCTTCAATTCGATATCTTCCCCCAATACATGTTCCAATCAAGCTTTGTTTATTCATCAATAAATAAATGGCCCCCTTATCAGGTAAGATTTACCTTGATTATAAGAGGGCCTTCTTTAAAAATCTACATTTTTTTCCACATTCTACGTCTTTTGCAAATAAAGTGTCAATTCTTCCCGATTGTGAAACAATTGCTTGGCTTTAAGCAGGAAGAGAGACGGCTCCAAAATCTTCAAAACATCACGAACCGTTTGGAACGGTTTTTTATGCATGAGTTTGACCGTAATGATTGCCGTTCCCCCACTTTGTAAGGAATAGAGCAAATCAGCAACTAAACGACCCATTTGACGTGGATCCCAGCTCATATCGCAGACAAGCAAATCAAACTCATTTTCCCTCAGCTTTACTTCACCAGCATTTTTCTTAAGAATCGTGAGAAGTCGGTTGCCTTGAAGTCTGGGACTCATGGAAGCAGGGTCAATAGCCGTAACACGCAAGCCGCGCTCCAAAAGTAACGATGTCCATCCACCAGGGGCCGCACCAATATCTAGTGCCGTACGAGCAACGCTGAAATCAATACCGAATCGCTGTTCCGCTTCCAAAAGCTTGAATTTAGCACGCGAGATTTGATCCTCTTCCTTCATGAACCGGATCGCACCGCCTGACCAATCTGACAAATTGTCGGCAGGCTTGGATAGCCCCACGAATAACTTCTTAGCGCTAATATACACGGAAATGATTTGATCCGCATATCGAACTACGGGTTCAGCCTGAATCTCCGAAACCAATATTTCATCTAAAGCTGCCTTGACGGTAAAAGGCGCGTAAGGTACATCCGCCCGCTCTTCTTTGCGCACTTGGGTGGCTATTTTCTCGCCTGAACCAATAAGTCCTGAAGAAATGGCATCTCTTAGCCAAGCCTTGAGATGTTCGATATCCGCATCCGTACGGCTCAAGTCCCAGTCTTGACTCACAGGCTGAACATGCCTAAGAAACATAGGCTCCTGCTCTTTAAGCGTTGTGATCATATCTTCTGCACCCTCGGGCACTTCGAATATAAAAACCTCTGTTGGCACCAACAAAGTAAACTTAGTTAAGGGAAATAACTTACGAATTTCATCTTGTGCATATTGAGCGAACCCGTGATTCGAGGTACCAATGTATGTCGTTAAGTGTGTCATAGCCGCATCCTTTATGTAATCTACTATCTTGATTCAATAACCTTAATCCATGGCCGTTCTTGGAACCATTCCAACGTGATTTCGATCCCAAAAGCTCGATGAATATGTTCCGGAGTCAATACCTCTTCTTTGCGCCCTGCAGCAATGATTTCACCTTGTTCAATGATAGCAACATGTGTAAATAAAGGGATTATTTCTTCGATATGATGCGTCACGTAGACGACCGTAATGTTTTGCTTGCTAAGGTCATTGACATCTGTTAGAAAACGTTCTCTCTCGTATAAATCTAGACCAGCCGCTGGTTCGTCCATAATGAGAATGGAAGGCTTCATCATGAGCGATCTGGCAAGCATGACTTTTTTACGTTCTCCTTGCGAAAGACTTCCTAAAGGCTGATGTGCCAAATGAGGAATGCGAACACGCTCCAACATGACTAGAGCACGATCTTTCACCTCTTGCGGTATTTCCTGATAAAACCGTAAATAGGCATATTCACCCGTAGCGACAACCTCGAGGACAGGGTCACTCAGGTTCAATTTTTCGAATAAAGACTGTGAAATATAGCCGATTTTTTTGCGAACTTCCCTCACATCACATTGACCATATCGATTGCCCAGCACGTCTACCGTTCCCCGACTCGGGAACTCGTATCCATTCATCATTTCAAGCAATGTTGTCTTACCTGAACCATTACGGCCTAACAATACCCAGTGTTCACCTGGCTGAATGTGTACATTCACATCCTGTAAAATATGACGTTCTTCTCTAATAAAATGAATACCGGATAAATGGATCATTTGCGGTCGATTCCTTTCTGACTACGGCTCACTCTTATAAGTCCCTTGTGCAATCTGCATGAGCAAATCGTCAGGAATTCGGTGAGGGTATAGACTCATTCCTTCGGGTTTGGCCGTGTAAAGCGTTTGATACATGGCCGTGCAAGCCGAGGGACTGGAAGTATGAATATAAATTGTTTTGGGAAATTTACGCTGTTGCGTCAACCAAATGACGACGTCCATGCCAGTCTCCATCGTAGACCAACCCAAATCATGATCTAACGACAAAATATCAACATCAAATTCCTGGAGAAGTAAAATGCATTCTTTGACATCTTTGGCTAAAGTAAATCCTTGGGGACAAGGGCGCAAGTCATCTAAGTATACATGAATCATGATCGGATTTCCTTTCCTATTCATGATGGAATGAATGATGGACTAGTAAACCAAAGATTTCACCAGTGCAATTTCCTGAGCATGTGTACCATCACTACCTGAACCTGTTTCAAGAACGATAGGAATTTGCTTCAAAAAGGAAGAGCTTAGCATCTGCTGTAAATTCTCTCGGCCAATATAACCAGCCCCAATATTTGCATGGCGGTCTCGGCGGGAACCACATGGATGGACAGAGTCATTCAAATGAACGGCCTTCAGATGCGGAAAATAGTCAAGCTGTCTCCCCTTGGTCTCAAGCTCTAACCAATTATGCCCCTGCCATAAACCACTTGCAAATGCATGACACGTATCCAAGCAAAATCCAATCTTCTCTGGAGCTTCACTCAGTTTGCGCACTTGAACCATTTCTTCCAAAGTTAGCCCCAGCTGAGCACCTTCTCCAGCTTGATTCTCAAGCAAAATCAAAGAAGAACCCTCATATCCTTGAGCAGCACTATTCAAAGATTGTATTATATTTTTATAGCCTTGTAACGGGTCTTTTCCAATATATTTTCCAAAGTGCACCACTAATCCTACCGAACCGCAGGCATCCGTAATTTCCAAACCATTCCTCAAAAGCTTTATCATATTCTCGCGTTCAGCCTCATCAGCCGCAGGGTTCAGTGGATACGGAGCGTGCCCAATTGACAAAATGCCGTGTTCCAGGCAAAATTGCGCACATGCGCTTGTATCTCTTTGATTAACCAACTTGGTAGAAAGACTGCGCGGATTCATGGGAAAGTATTGAAACGCATTTGCTCCTATAGACAGTGCGGTTTTGGCCGCACCTAAATAGCCTCCACGCGTACTAACATGAGCGCCAATAAACATCATGAATCAGCCCTTTCACGCTTGACAATTAGCACAATAGAAGCATTTGCGACTCGAAACTTCTGTCTTGATTAGTTGATGTCCACAGCGCAAACAAGGCTCCCCTTCTCGATCATATACACGACACATAGCATCGAACTGCCCCGTCAAACGGTCACCAACAAACAGAGGCTCGTCTATATATCCCCCGAATTGAATAGCTTCGAGAAGAACCGAGCGCATGGCTTGAAATAAGCGATTCTGCTCTTCTTCTGTCAGTGAGGAAAGTTTACGAAGAGGGAGAATGCCCGCATAAAAACATATCTCATCAGAGTAACAGTTCCCAATCCCTGAGAGAAATGATTGATCGACAAATGCTGCTTTCAAGTTGCTATTCTTACTTTTCAACACCCGTTGGAATTGTGTAAAAGTAAAACTGGATTCCAGTGGCTCAGGCCCAAGCTTGCCTAATAGCAGATCAACCTCAGGCAGTTTATGCATGTGCAAATATCCTAACCGCAATCCGATGAAATATAAGTGCTTCGTGCCAAAATGGATCATAACTTGCGTTGTCCGATCCGGCTTCTCTTCCTCCGTGCCATAGAACATCCAACCACCAAGCATTAAATGCAATAATAAAACTTCACCTGATACCAAATGAAACAGCAAATGCTTAGCTCTGCGATCTATCCGTACAATACGGTTCCCGGTTAGCGTACGAATGAAACTATCCGGCTCCACATTCAATGATTTCGGACGAGTAACTTCCGCCCCTGTGATTGGCGAACCTTGGATCAACCGCGTCAACTGCTGGCGATAGGTTTCCATCTCTGGAAGTTCGGGCATGGCACATTCTCCTTGCCTTTTTCTTCCTTGTATATCCAAATGACTGGGAAAGTAAACGGAACTACCTAATACAACTTCTGGATGGTTCTGGAGAGTCTTATTTTAATCATAATGTTATTAAAATGACTAATAGCAGTCTTTAGGGACTTCTGTTACTATGGAATGCTAACAAAAATGGTGAAAATGCTTAAATTAGCCCTTCACTGACGTAAATCGGCTTTATTTTGCGAGTTTTGTTTTTCTCTTTCGATGTATTTTTCCCCTTCACAACAGGAGATGTCATTTCAAACGAATGACTTTCGGTTTTCCTCAACTTTCCTTTCAATCGATGGATACGTTTCTCCAGTGCTTCCTCGACCTCGTTTTGCCTTTTATCTCCACGATGAAGCGAACGGCGGCGCCAGAGCTTCGCCCAAGCCTCCTCAGCGTAAAATATCGCCTGAGCAAAGTTCTTCTCTCGATGTTCGTAATACATCGCTAGCTCCAAATAAGGCTCCAAATGAAGCGCAATGCTCGCTTTTTTGATGGCAATCCAGCGCTTCCATAGTTCAACTGCTCGAAGATTTTCACCATTCTTCTTGTAAAAGGCAGCTAATAGAAGAATGGCAGATTCTTGATCAGCTGGATCAGCTGATCTTGGATCATTCATTAACCTATCAAATAATTCATCGAAATAATTCTCAGCTAATACAGTACGGCCCATTTTGTCTAGCCATACACCTGTTCGGAACAATTCTTCGAGTTCGAGCTCGGGATCAGTTTCAATCTCTTGCTCTCCATTCGACGGCAATCCCTTCATTTGCTCCAGTTCAAAACGGTATGAACCCGGTATTCTTCCTGTAACTTCACTACCCCCGCTCAACAGTTTGCCGAAATGTATGGCAAGTGCAGCTAAAGTAACGATATCGTGCTCATTATGAACGAACACACCTTCAAGTACGGATGGATTTTTCTCCGCCAGATATTGAAAATATAAAGCGGGTGCCATAGACCCCGGCACATCATCTACACGCTCAAAGCCAAGGCGGCTCTCTTCAACTTTGCTAAGACGGCAAGAAGGAAGCGTGTTTCGCCATAAGCTTCGCGAGGGATAAAGAAGATCAAGTTGAAGGAGCTTCCCATCGTCCAATTGGAGTCGATTAAGAACATAGCGATTCTTTAGAATCGGCCAATCGAACGTTCGGCCATTGTAGGAAATAATATGCGTGAAGCGGTCGAGCAGTTCTTGCAAATAAACAAGCATAGCATGCTCTTCCGCTGGGTTGCGAATCAACAGCTGTTCTACCGTGAACAGCTCACCGGTATAAAAGCCGATGCCGACCATGAACGGCACGTTACCTGCACCGACGCCGAGTCCGGTCGTTTCGGTGTCGAAGAAGAGCAACTCTTCGAGCCGGACGACGGCGTCACGGTCGTGAAAGCAGGACAGCTGCTGCGCAACATCGGCCAGCTCACGCAGCCGATACTTGCCGTGCACGCTGTCCGCGCCGTATACACGGCGCCGCATCACGAACGAGCCAGCTGGACTCGTTTCTACATGGGCGCCTAGCTGCGTCCACTCGCCGTCTGCCACAGGCAGCGTCGGCGCTGCCGTCTGAGCCGCTGAAGGTCCCCGCAGACGGCCCAGCCTCTCACGGAGCCCGCTCATCGGGCACCGCCTTCGAGCTGCGCAAGCAGCTCCAGCGCATGCTGCATATCATTGGCCGAACGCCCCGCCGACATCTCCTCGTCGAAGGTAAACCAATAAAAGCTCGTATGCAGCTCTTCTTCAGCTAACCGTATAGGACCGGAGCGTTTGTTCTCATTCGTTTTTTTTATGTAGTAGGGTACTGAACCTCGCATTTATAATCCCTCCATTAATAAAAGGGATTTTTTCTTTGCATCCATCCCTTCTATTTCAGTTCCAATACATGAAGGGCAGCCATCTTCACAGGGGCATTTTCGAATTAAGTTTCTGGCTGCTTCTTTTATTTCGTCGAATCGTTTATATACGTCTTCCGCTAATCCGATACCACCGGGGTAATGGTCGTATATAAAGATCGTAGGCAGCTGAGAATGTTCTGCCCTTATTTGTGAAACTACGTGAATGTCGCTACGGTCGCACATTACAAGAATAGGTACAATATGCCTTATTACATTGGATATTCCCATTAATAGCTGCTCTAGTGTTTTTATTTCTAAAGCCGGGTCAACCTCATTTATTTCTACCCAGGTCGCGCTGGTATGCAGTTCTTCTTCGGGAAGCTTAATCGGGCCGTATCCAATATTTTCGAAACTGGTCAAACGGATTTTTTTAAACATGGTTGCCATAACATTTACTGCAGCATCGCCGTAATGAATTGACGTTGTACGCCTTTTTCCCGTTCGGTCTATAGATAAGACTTTTAGCTTTACTGCCAGGTTCGCGTCGGTGTAATACTCTACATCGACTTCCCGTACGTATGCCTTCTTATGTTCCCAGTCTAATTTTTCTACTTGAAACTGTACTCCCTCATGAAGATATATTGCTTCGTCGTGCAAAAGGGTCATGGCGCTAAATCTGTCCATCTCGCCAATAATTTTTACGTTCGCTACGTCTGACTGGTCGATAATTACTACATTTTCCTGCGCTGCGGATCGAAGACTTACTTCATGGGCAGGAAATGACTGGCTTGCCCAGTAAAACGAATCCCCAGCATGAGTAAGTACCCTTTCTTCTACAAGGTATTCCAATATATCGGTTATCTCCAATGGGCCGAATTCTTCCCCAATTTTTACGGGAAGTTCATACGCTGCACAACGCAAATGATCTACCAGGATTAATAAATTCTCTGGGTTAATTCTTGCCGATTCCGGGGAACGTTCGAAAAAGTATTCTGGATTTAAGACGAGATACTGGTCTATAGGGGTATTACTGGCTACCATAACCACCAGGGCTTCTCCATGCCGTCTTCCAGCCCGACCTGCTTGCTGCCATGTGCTCGCAACGCTACCCGGATACCCCGACATAATACAGACTTGAAGCTGCCCAATGTCTACCCCAAGTTCTAAAGCATTCGTACTTACTACGCCTAAAATTTCCCCGTTCCTTAATCCTCTTTCAATTTCCCGGCGCTGATTCGGTAAGTAGCCACCCCGGTATCCCCTTATGGATTTGGCCCCTAGTTCATTTTTTACGAGTTCCTGCAGATGACTTAATATTAACTCTACTCTTATCCGACTGCGGGCAAAAACAATAGTCTGTACTTTATTTGATAAAAATTCTTTGGCTAACTGGTTTACTTCTACTGTTGCACTTTTCCGAATGTTTAACGACTTATTTACAATTGGCGGGTTATAGAAAACAAAATGCTTCCTTCCCCTTGGTGCGCCGTTATCGTCAATTAGCCGCATAGGCTTTCCTGTAAGCTGTTCAGCTAGTTCCTTCGGATTCGCTATAGTTGCAGAAGTGCAAATGAAAAGTGGATTACTGCCGTAAAATTTGCAGATTCGTTGTAATCTACGTATAACATTTGCTACATGGCTGCCGAAAACGCCCCTGTACGTATGTAGTTCATCAATGACAATGTATTTAAGATTACTAAATAAACTTACCCATTTCGTATGATGGGGAAGGATTGCGGCATGTAACATATCTGGGTTAGTAATTACAATATGCCCTACTGTTCTTACAAGCTGCCTAATGGCTGGGGCAGTATCGCCGTCATATGTAAAGCTTTTTATATCAATGCCCATTTCAGTAATGATTTCGTTTAATTCGCTTTTTTGGTCTTGCGCCAAGGCTTTCGTTGGGAATAAGTAAAGCGCACGGCTTCCGTCGTCTTCGGCTACTGCCTGTAATACAGGAAGGTTATAACAAAGTGTTTTACCCGAAGCAGTTGGAGTGACAGCAACAATATTTTCACCTTTACGTACAGTTTCATAAGCTGTGTGCTGGTGAGTGTACAACTGTTCTATTCCTCTTTGAGCTAATGCAGCCTTTATTCTTAGGTCTACACTTTCAGGCATTGAACGGGTCTTTGCTTCTTGCGGTTCAACTTCATGCCAATTAACTATATTTTCATTGCTTTTTAATCCTTGTATTAGATCCGATAGGGATTTTTTTCTTATCATATTTTCACCACTCCGCATAGAACGACTGTTCCCCTATTATAAACGTCTCACACAAAATAAAAAAGCCCCATTTATTTACTGGGACCTTTTCTTATGTAACCTACTATTCATTTTTTTGCTTCAATTTCCCGACAGCTGCGGCAGTACCCAGAAGCGAACGCCAGGTAATATAAGTATGTCTACATGAGATCGGATGAATCATCATAATCATACCGAATTCCTTCATGTTCTATAGTTGCCAGCTGAGCATTGACAGTGAGCGCCTGCTCCACATTCTCTTGCATTTTGAGCAAAACCTCATGATAATCTCTTGAACGATGCTCTTCCCTATCATGTTTCATCGCTGTTCTTAGCGCTCTTTCAATTATAATAACATCATGACTAGTAAAATTCACGGTTTCTCGCACCTCTTCTTGGTCCTTCATTTCATAACAACTAGTTTTTCCATAATCATGAAAAACCATACAGTTCAAGGGAATTTTCAGAAACTCGTAATTCACATTGAAATCAGGTAATATTAGGAAGATTACAAAATAAGGAGGAATTCATAGTGACAACTTCTTTACCTGCTGAAGTCGAATCCAATCGTCAACCTGACCACGAAATCAATCCTCAATTCCTAACACGTTGGTCGCCACGTTCCTTTACCGATCAAGAAGTGACTGAAGATGTTCTCCTTAGTCTTTTTGAAGCCGCTAGGTGGGCACCATCAGGAAGCAACCTGCAGCCATGGCGCTTCATTATTGCCCGTACACCCGAGCAAAGAGCCAAATTTCACAACTTCATTATGCCGGGTAACCGAGAATGGTGCGAAAAAGCTCCCGTCCTCACCCTCGTCATTTCACATACCAAAACGCCAAAAGGCGGCGATAACCCAAGTCACGCGTTCGATGCTGGTACTGCTTGGGGCTACCTCGCTTTAGAAGCCAATAATCAAGGTCTAGTCACTCACGCTATGGGCGGATTCGACCGGAATCAAGCCCGTGAAGCCCTTCAAATCCCTGAAGAGTACGATATACATGCCGTGATCGCTATTGGTTACCGTGGCCCGGTCAGCGCTCTCGATGAGAAGTTCCAAGAACGTGAAATCCCATCAGGCAGACGTGAGTTAAGCGAGCTTTTATATGATGGAGAATTTGGTCAGACACTTTAATTTTTTGATATAAGAACACCTCACGACATGATTGAAATCATGTCATGAGGTGTTCTCTCTTTTTATATGGGAGACCAGATGTTACAACCTGCTTCAAATCTACCAAAAGAAGCCTCACTCCTTGAAGGAGCAAGGCTTCACATTCAAACATACGGCGGATCCCAAGCCTTCTTATCCCAACCGAGCGTATCACTGACCACGTTCATGTCCCGGTCCAGCAGCACATTGACACCGAAAGGCAGCTTGCGTTTGTGCCAGAAGCGCACATCACGCCACTGCACTTCATAACCGTCGTTCTTCTCTTTCCAACACACATGAATCCGTTGCGCGAAGTGCAAGAATGCGCGAACGCCATCCGTAGCCATAGTAGCCTTAACAATAGGATGCGATTCGTTCTGATTGTAATCCGATTTGCTGTACTCCTCTTGAATCAAAACGCGGCCATGTTGGATCTCTCCTAGATAGAAGCATTTGTCACCCTCAAGAACAAACTGCCATTGAAACCAGCTTAGACTCGGAATGAGATGACAGATGCCATCTGCGATGTTCAATTCACTTTTTACTAGCTTAACGAATCGATTGCGCTGCGAGGCTCTAATAGCAATATAGAGGAAGGTTGCCGCATATATCAAAGCGAACATCTCTCCGATATGACTGCCGCCATTTCCTTGCCAAATGAACAACCATAGTAGGACACCAAGACCATGAAGACCAAATAAAAATGGTTCATAGAGACAGAGGGTATCGAGATGGAACCATTTCTGGGAAAATGGACGGAAGCACTGGACGCCATACACATTGAATAAATCTAGAAATACGTGGAACACAACAGCTGCAAATGTCCATAGATATAAGCTAATTAGATGCTCCCATACACCAAACATGGCAGCGAGGGGCAGACTTATAAGGATGGGCCAAATGAACAAAGCCGGCAGCGAATGAGTGATCCCTCGATGAACGCGAACATAGTTCGCATATCCTCTCAGACGCGCAAAGGTATCAAAATCAGGGGCATGCGAACCAATGAGTGTTCCTGCAAGTATGGCATGAGCCAGCTCAGGCTCTTGTGCAACGGCCGGTTCCAAACATGCCAATCCCGCTAACGTGACGCCGAACAATAAGTGGCTTCCTGTGTCCATGTGCCGATCACCAATCCTTTTGGTCGTTGTGTGAGTCATCCTGCTGCTTCCGTGGTTAAATCTATACTTCCGATCACATCGTCCCTTGTAGTAACGGCTGTTGCTGATGGGCCCCTCTCCCACCGTTCATGAACATTAAACCAATAAAACCACGCCGAAGGCTGCTCACGGATAACCCGCTCCATGAACGCATTCAAAAGTAAGTTTGCCTCAGCACGTTCTGAACGTCCTGAACGCTCAAATTGTTCGTGTATGTGAATTGGAGATCCAAAAACTAACCGATGCTTAAACCCTTTAAGACGAAACCCATAGAACGGCACAACTGGCACATGATGCTCAAGCGCTAACATGGCAGCACCTTCAGGTGTACGAGTTAGTCGGCCAAATAACCTGGATAAAGGAAATGTCGGTCTCCAGAAGTCGCCGAGGATGAAAATGACCCCGCCGCTCTGCACATGCTTTTTCAATGTACGATATAGCGCAAGCGGGGGGACACTATCGTAATCTAAGCCGTTACAGCCCATAGCGGCAAACTTCATATACAGAGGTTTAAGTTCGGGACTTCCCGCTGAAGCCACCGTTAAGCAATCGAATTTCTGAGTCAAATACCAATAATAATTGAAGAAATTGCCAACATGCGGTGCATAGACAATGAATCCCTTACCCTTCGCTTGACGCTGTGCTTCTTGTAGATGTTCCTCACCTTGAACGTCAAAATGACTTGCATGAAGCTCTTTCAACCGAACAGAAAGGAAGAGAATTTCATAAAGCGTATACACGATATTTTGAACATAATGCTTGGAGATAACCTTTAATGAACTCTTAGGCATTGCACCTAGCAAGTCTATTAAATTGTGTTCCACTCGCTTTAGAAACCCTTTTCGGAATACCCGATAAAGCGCAAACGCCAACATAGTACAAGCAGCTGACATCATCCACATGGGAAAAACGCGGAGCACTCTCTCGATGCGATGCAGCCTACATTCATTCAATGTCAGCTTGGCAATCCATTCATACAAGGTAAGTCCTCCTTACCTACTTAAGTAGTCAGAAAATGGCGTTTATAACGACGTGTAACCCGATTTTTTTGTAAAATAATAAAGAAATCAACGGTCTCGAATAGCTCATCATATGCCGGGTCTCCGCCAATCTCTGCTCCGAGCCATTGATAGCCTTTCATCAGAGGCGGCAGTTTACGGAATAGCTCTTTCTCATTGCTATCGACTTCTATTTGAGTAAGGCCAGGGATTCGATGCGTGGCAAGCGGTTCAATGCCGAATCGGTCCGTTATCACCTGCTTTTGGCGCAGCATCGAGTAGATCAAATTTAGCTCCTCCAAATTGCCCACATGCACACTCGCACAACCAATTAAATGCGTATAATTTCGCTCGCTAATATAACCAGCAATTCCTTCCCAAAGGAGTTGAATCGCTTTGCCACCCCGATATTCGGGAGCAATACAGCTCCGTCCAAGCTCCAGCGTTTGACTTTTCAAATCTGAATAGGCAGTAAGATCAAATTCAGTTTCGGAATAAAATCCGATCCCATTCAATGCTCGATCCCCAGGCAGCAACCGATAAGTACCAATAACCTGCTCGGTTTCGATATCTTTCACAATGAGATAATCACAGTAAGCATCGTAGACGTCCTTCTCAAGCCCTTGCTCATTCAGCATCTTCATGTTCTTCTCTTCCTCGACGAAAACTTGATACCTAAGTCGCATAGCCTGCTCAATCTCTTGTGCGCTGCTTGCAAGCCTAACAGACAGCTTGGCATGCTGGGGCGCCGTATTCAGAAGTGGTCCACTCATCTTCCTCACGCCTTTCAACTGGAGTCTAATAACTCAAGATTAGCAGAGGATTATTAAGTGTTCGTTTTCGTGTTATTAAGAATTTGTAATATTTCGTGAATTTCGCACTAAAAACGTCATCATCGTTGTTTAGACATTGATAACTTGAGGTATATAAACGTATACAAACCTTTCTATTTCAAAAGTGGAGGTATCCTGATGAACACAGCCCGTTTACAACGAATTCGTGAAGAAGAAAAGCAATATCATGAAGATTGCTTCGAGCAGCATCGCCTTTATACCAAGGGGTCGTGGCTGGACAAACCCATTCCGCTGATCATGGAACTCGTTAAGCTGATTGATCATGACCACCCGCTTTCCATACTGGACTTGGGCTGCGGGGTAGGGCGTAATAGTATTCCTCTCGCGCAATGGCTCAAGTCATCTTTAGGCCATGTTCATGGTGTAGATTTGCTTGATATGGCTTTAGAGAAACTGCATACTTATAGCAAGGAGTTTAGCGTAGAGCATCTGATCAGTACTGAACAAGCAGATATTAGTACGTATGAGATCCCGCCAAATAGCTACGATTATATCGTTGCTGCCTCTAGCCTGGAGCACGTGAAATCCGACACAGCTTTCAAACAAGTACTCCGAAGGATGGCCGCGGGCACCAAGCCAGGTGGCATTAACTTTATTATGATGAATACGAATATTGAAGAATTCAACCATCAAACTGGCAGAAAGCGTGAAACGCTCATCGAAGTTGTCATGCCGAAAGAGAATGCCCTGACAATCCTTCAATCAAATTACGAGGGCTGGGAACAGCTTCATCTCTCGGATACGCCGATGCGTCTGGATATTTCAAGACATGACGTTCCTGTTATTCTCAAGGCAGATAGTCTTACGTATGTGGTGAAATTACCTAATTAACGTAGGATGATTCCCTGCAGACTATCATTCTTCTTTCAGCATTTTCCATATTTGGGATGCAAAAAAGAACAGAGCTCTTATTACGAGCTCTGCTCTTCAACATACACGGCACTATTTTAACCACATGTAAATGGGTATAAATAAAATCGAAGTCATAATCCCACAAATCCCCATGGATAATCCAGCAAATCCACCCTGTTGTTCAGAATCCTTGAATACTCTGGCTGTTCCAATGCCATGTGCCGCTGTTCCAATTGCAATGCCGATCGAGATATCATCTCTAATTCGAAACCAACTCAAGATTCGAGTACCAAACATACTGCCCAGCAGCCCAGTTAAAGTGGTTAATACCGCTGTTAATTCAGGAATCGCGCCTAAATGTGCGGCTATTTCAATGGAGATGGCCGAGCTTACTGATTTGGGAAGCATACTTAGGATAATGGACTGACTTCCTCCCAATAACCCCACAATGGCTGCACTTGCTGCAATACCCGTAATTGAACCCGCTAAAACACTTATCAAGACACGCGCCATATTTCTACGTATCAATTCTCTATATTTGTAAAGAGGTACGCCTAACGCAACTGTTGCAGGCCCTAATAAAAGCGTTAGCACGTCAGCCCCTCGTTTAAAGTCCTCATAAGGAATACGCAAACTTACTAGTACAATGATAATGAAACCCGTACAACTAAAAAGAGGATGCATAAACCGCCATCTTTGGTACATCAAATTGGCTAACGCATAGCTGATCACACTTAGAGAAAGACCAAACAATGGATGCTGCAGTATGCTATTCGCCATGTTCGGCACTCTCCTGTCCTAGCTTTGACGATACCCAACCTGTAACTACAAGAACAGCCACCGTTGCACCGACAGTCCCTCCGCAAATAGCAAGCCAATTAGCTCCAATGATCGGAATAAATGCTAGAACGCCAACCGTAAAAGGAATAAAAAAGAGCATCATATGCCTCGTCAACAGTGAAGCCGCTTCTTCCACCCAAGTTAGCTTTACGAGCTTAGTAAACAACGCCGCGGTAAAAAGAATGAGCCCGATCACGTTGCCGGGTAGCGGCAGGTGCAGGCTCAACTGAATCACATAACCTAAGAAATTAAAGCCTAGTAATATAGCAAAACCGAGCATAAATATTCTCCATTTCAGCTGCGTGCAGCACTATCCTGAGTCTCTGTAATAATTTCGTATTTCCCTAAACATAACACAAAAAATCGAGGACATAAAAATAGAAAGCAGCACTTCGGCAAGTGAAATTTCCATATGATCACCTCGGTTAACGTGGGATTATGTTTATTGTATGAAGGAAATCCGGGAAATTGACTTCTTAAACAGTGAATAATCTTATTGACCTTGTGGAATCGTATAACAGGATGTCAATCTATCGCCTCAAAGGGAGGGAAGAAATACTATGGCAAAGCCAGATAATCGCGAAGATAATCCAGCCCGTTTGCAGAACGCCATCGATCATACGATAGCCAATCTGCACGAAGCTGAGGACTACTTGGACGAACATGCTGATGAAATAACTGCCGAGGAAAAACAAAGCATCGAATCCAAGAATGAACGCCGCAAAGAAAGCATCAGCGGCTTCATCGAAGAGAAAAAAGACGAATCGAACAGATAAGAAAAGCGAGAAGCCACTTCCAAAAATCGGGGGTGGCTTTTCTTTATTACCCTTTACGCGGTACTTCAAAGCTCCAGAAATCCTTAGCTATGTAGCTATTGCTGTGAATCTTCTGAGCCTCTTGCAAAAGCTCCATTACGGCATCACCCTGATATCGCGAGCTAATATGTGTCATGATCAGCGCATTCGCTCCCGCTTCCTGAGCAGTTCTTGCCGCATCAATTGAAGTGGCATGATCAAACGAATACGCAAGCTCCTGCTTATCCATGGCGAATGTAGCCTCGTGCACAAGCACATCAGCGCCTCGTGCCAAGTGCTGAGCTCCGCTGCAGTAGCGCGTGTCACCAAGTATAACGACAATACGTCCGGGTATCGGCGCACCTAGAAAATCAGTCCCATGAAGCGTACGACCATCCTCCAACTGGACGGATTGGCCTTGCTTCAATTTACCATAAAGCGGACCTGCCGGTACGCCGAGTTCCATTAGTTTTTCCTGCATAAGCTTGCCAGGTTGATCCTTCTCTACGATCCTGTAACCGAAGCATTCGATACGATGCTCTAATCGTGCCGTCTCGACTTGGAAGCTTTCATCTTCGAAAATCAAACCTTCTTCCTCGATTTCCACAATCTGAAGCGTATACGTTAAATGAGCCCCGCTAACTGAGAGGGCCGTCTCAACAAAACTCTTAAGACCCCGCGGTCCATATAGCGTAAGAGGTGTATCCCCTCCTAAATAGGAACGACTCGTTAACAAACCAGGTAGACCGTACAAATGATCCCCATGCAGATGCGTGATGAAAAGCATCTCCGTTCGTCCCAATTTCACTGGAGAGTTCAGAATCTGCTGTTGCGTCCCTTCCCCACAGTCGAACAGCCAGTAGGTTCCGCGTTCATCCAGCAGGTTTAAAGCGATTGAGGTGACATTTCGTTGTTTGGAAGGCATACCCGCCCCCGTGCCCAAAAAATACAAGTCCACGATCTAAACTCCATTCTATCTAAAATCACAATGCCAAAATGTAAAGCGAGGACGCCGACGAACCATGTAGTTCGCACAAGCTGCCTCGCTTTATACATAAACTTTCTATCCTACGTTGAAGTAACGAGCTTCCTTATGGGCAAATACGATCGCAGAAACCGATGCTTCCGGCTCCATCATGAACGACTCCGTTAGCTCTACGCCAATATCCTCTGGCTTCAGCAAGTTGAACAACTTCGCTTGGTCCTCGAGATTCGGACATGCCGGGTAACCGAAAGAGAACCTTTGTCCGACATATTTGGCCCCAAATCTCTCCTGCATGGTCATATCTACACGATCGGCTATCCCCCATACATCGCGCATGATGTGATGAATCCGCTCGGCAAAGCCTTCAGCCATTTCCAGTGCTGTAGCTTGAAGGGCATGGGATTTCAAATAATCCCCTTTATCCCGCCATTCTTTAGCCAATTCATTAATATCATGCCCTGCCGTAACAAGTAAGAAACCTACGTAATCCATTTGCCCGCTTTCTACTGACTTCAGGTAGTCGGATAAGCAAAGATAAGGCTCTTTATCTTGACGCGGGAATGTGAAGGTTTCAAGCACTTTACTGTGATCCTGCGGGTCATACACGATGACATCGTTACCGCTGGATTGTGCTGGGAAGAAACGGTACATCCCGTGGGCTTTGATAATCCCATTATGCTGTGCAGCATATAGAATTGAATCCACTGTATCCTTCAATTGAAGGGCTTTCGTATCTTTGTCGCTAAGCAGCTGCTCTACTTTACCTTTCAAACCAAGATGATGACCAAGCAGCATCTGCATGTTGACATAAGGCATTAGATGGCTTATCGGGTAATCCCTCATAATATGGCGTTCTGTATCCTGCGGCACTTGCACAGGAAGATCCTTGGATACAGCAGACGAACTCACACGTGTGAGCTGTGGCAGTTTCTCTTCCTTCTTACCGGTATCCATCACATCAGATTCCAAGCTCTCTCTTAGCTCCTGAATGAGACGTGATCGTTGTTCAGGGTCACTCAGTCTGTTTGCAATATCCAGCCCATCCATCGCGTCCTTTGCATAAAGAACTACACCTTCATATTCAGGCTGAATACGTGTTTTGGTAAATTTACGTGTTAGAGCAGCACCGCCAACCAGAATCGGTACATCCACACCTGCTGTACGTAAATCTTGGGCCGTGATAACCATTTGCTGAGCCGATTTCACGAGCAATCCAGATAAACCAATCGCGTCTGGAAGCTCTCTTCGATAGGCTTCAATGATTTGCTCCGGCGGTACTTTAATCCCAAGATTAATGATCTTATAACCATTGTTCGATAGGATAATTTCGACCAGATTTTTACCGATATCATGTACATCACCTTTAACGGTTGCAAGAATAATTTTCCCCTTAACCGCTGTTTCGGATTTCTCCATGAATGGTTCCAAGTAATTAACTGAAGCCTTCATGACTTCCGCACTTTGTAAAACCTCAGCCACAATCAGTTCATTCCCATTAAAAAGGCGTCCAACTTCCTCCATCCCCTTCATGAGCGGCCCATTGATGACTTCAAGCGGCGAATAAGTCTGTAAAGCAATTTCCAAATCAGGGATCAGCCCTTCCTTGGTCCCTTCCACGACATAAGAGCCAAGTCTTTCTTCTAGAGTCAGATTCGAAATCTTCTCTTTCTTTTCCACTTTTTTCTCACGGAAATGAGCAACAAATTGTGCCAGTGTCTCATCATTCGTATTGTAAATAAGTTCTTCAGCTAATTGACGCTCTGTATCCGGGATGGAAGCATAACGCTCCAATTTTTCTGTATTCACAATGGCATAATCTAGGCCTGCCTTCGTACAATGGTACAGATATACGGAATTCAGCACTTCACGCCCAGCATCCGGTAAACCGAAGGAGATATTACTTAATCCTAGAATTGTTTTGGCTTTAGGAAACTTTTCTTTAATCAGCTTGATGCCCTCAATCGTCTCTACGGCGGAACCGATGTACTGCGGATCTCCGGAGCCTACTGGGAACATATTGGGATCAAATATAATATCCTCCGGATTCATGCCATACTTCTGTGTCAAAAGCTCGTAAGACCGCGTCGCCACTTCGATCTTCGCTTCTCGCGAAACAGCCTGGCCTCGTTCATCAATGAGAATACAAACAACCGCAGCCCCATAACGTTTGATTAAAGGTAAAATTCCTTCGAACTTCGTTTCGCCATCCTCCAAGTTAATGGAGTTAATGATCGCCTTACCTTGGGAGTACTTAAGTCCTAGCTCAATAATATGGTCATATGTCGAGTCAATCATTAACGGAACTTTGACTTTCTTCACAACCTGCTGCATGAACTCTTCAACGGCATAAGCTTCGTCAATGTCTGTATCCTGCAGATTAATATCAATAACGTGAGCGCCGTTCTTAACTTGATTACGCGCAATCTCAGAGCCCTCTTCAAACTTCCCTTCTTTAATCAGGCGTTTGAATTTTCGGGAACCTGAAATATTGGTCCGTTCGCCAACCATGATCGGACGATTTTCTGGCTCGATAAATAACGTTTCAATCCCGGAGACAGCAGGTAAATGCGAACCATATTGCGTTCTTGGCTTATACTGAGAAAGCGTCTCCGCCATTGCACGAATGTGATCCGGCGTTGTCCCACAGCACCCACCGGCAATATTGAGCCAGCCTTGCTCTGCAAATCCGGCCATCTTTTTAGCCAAAGATTCAGGAGACTCGTGGTAATGTCCGTTCTCATCCGGCAAACCGGCATTCGGATAACAACTAATTGCTGTTTCAGCAATATCAGACAATGTTCGGATATGATCCCTCATAAATTCAGGTCCTGTAGCACAGTTCAACCCCATTGAAATAGGCTTCAAATGTTCTAAAGAAATATAGAAGGATTCAATATTTTGACCGGCTAATGTTGTGCCCATCGGCTCAATCGTACCCGAGATCATTATTGGAAGTTCAACACCCAATGTTTCATAAGCTCTGCGAATTCCAATACTGCCTGCTTTTACATTCAGAGTATCTTGAGAAGTTTCCAATAGTAGTGCATCCACGCCCGCTTCAACCAGAGCTAATGCTTGCTCATAATAACTCTCCTCTAGCTGAGCGAATGTGACTCCACCGGTTACCGACAACGTTTTGGTTGTTGGACCCATGGCTCCGATAACATAACGAGGCCACTCCGGTGTCGAATATTTATTCGCTGCTTCGATAGCCAGTTTGGCTGCCGCAAGATTTAATTCACGATGACGATCTTGCAAATCATACTCCGCTAGTACCACGCTCGTGGTCCCGAATGTATTTGTTTCTATCATATCAGCGCCAGCGGCGAAGTAAGCTTCATGAATTTTGCGAATAACATCTGGCCGAGTAACGCAAAGAATTTCATTACAACCGTCCAGATCATCGCTCCCGAAATCTTCAGCTGTTAAGTTCTCTTGCTGAATCATTGTACCCATGGCACCATCTAGGATCATGATTTTCTTTTTAAGCTGCTCTTGTATTGGTGTTTTGGTCATTGCATGACTCCCTTTCAACTTATCCTAAAGCAATAGAGAATAAAAAAAACGACAAATTATGTTATGCTTTAGTGTAACAGAATCCGGCTTCTATGAAAAGAATTTGAATTATCACAATTACCTATAGGTTTTATCGGAAATTCTTATGTTCGACCATCGACAGCTAGCTATATTTCCACTATAATACATAAGGAGAGACTTTGATCTCCAATCAAAGATCCCTATATTATATTTACTCAGAAAGAGGGATGCAGCTTGGCACAAATTAGAATTCGCAATACGAATGAACGTATTGAAGGCGAAGAGCAGGTCAAAGCCTTCTTGGATAGTCAAAATGTTGTATATGAACACTGGGATGCTAACAAGCTTCCGGTAGCACTACGTGAGAAATTCATTCTAAGTGATGAAGAGAAAGCTGAAATTATTAGTACTTATGAAGAAGAAATTCGTGATTTGGCTGCTAGACGCGGTTATGAAATTTGGGATGTAATCGCGCTTTCCGATTCAACGCCTAACATCGAAGAGCTTCTGAAGAAATTCGAACAAGTACACACACATACGGAAGATGAAATTCGTGCAATCGTTTCTGGACGAGGAATTTTCATTATCAAATCCGAAAGCGAAGTTGGCTATTTTGATGTTGAACTTGAACCAGGCGATGTGATCTCAGTTCCTGAGAACACGAACCATTTCTTCACACTTATGGATAATCGTGAAATCGTTGCCGTTCGTCTCTTCATCGAAAAAGATGGCTGGGTTGCTTATAACATTGATGATCCAGAATTTAGCAAAGCCTAATTCTATTATATGATGCAAAAACCCAACAGCGCTGGACTTAACGTCCTATGCAGCCGTTGGGTTTTTATTTATTCTGTGTTATCCGTTAGCAATAATCGGTAAAATATCTTGAAGACGGGAAACCTCATATACAGGAACGATCTCATCTCCACTTTGAAGCCCATGGTGATTAATCCAAATATTGCGCATACCTACGCTGCTAGAACCAAGGATATCGGTTGTCAATTTATCTCCGATCATGATTCCTTCCTCAGCTTCTATCCCAAGAAGTCCCAGAGCATGGTTAAAAATCGATGTCGCTGGCTTACCTACGCCAAATTCACCCGAGATCACAATATGATCAAAGTATGGTGCGATATTGGGGACACCTGCTAATTTTTCCTTTTGCAGATCTGGCGAGCCATTCGTTAATAACAGTAATTGATAGCTGCCTTTCAAAGCGTCCAATACTCGAAACGTTTCCTCATATACGTAAGGACGGCGTCGGCGTTCTGCTGGAAATAGTTCTCCAAGCTTATACCCGAGCTCACGATCCTCTATCCCCAACGCCGCAAGCCCTCTTGTCCAAGACTCCGTACGATATCCTGGCGCTAGTTTCTCAAGCTTACGAAAGTTCTCATTCTCACCTTGTGTGAAATTAGCCCATAAGCCTTCAAAGGGATTAATCCCAATCATCTTCGTAAACGCAAAGGTTTCAAAAGATTCATATAAAGAACGCGCTTCCTTGCGAACAGAGGCTTCCAATTCCGCGGGATTCACCGCAACGTGCTTTGCAGCTTCAGCACTTGTCGCTTCGAATGCTTCCTGCACACTGCGATCATCCCACAGAAGCGTATCATCTAAATCAAAAAGCACAGCTTTCAACGTCATCATTCATTTCCCCTTTTGAATGTTGTATCTATATGAGCAGCGATTACTCTTCGTCCGTAAACTTGATGGAATCAAGTTGAACTTTAAGATTGCCGCGGAATGCTTCAATATATTTCTTTCTGAGTTCGTTGCGTTCATCGATTTCCGCATCTGTTAAGCCAACTGTTTTCGCTTTACGAGCAAGCTCATTAATACGTTCGATATTCTGTTCCATGTTGTCACTCATAATGATCCTCCCAGTCAAAAATTCAATATGAGTACTACTTTGCCATCCCTACTAAGGAATGTCAAGAGACAACAAAAAGAGGCATAGGAACATGTGTCCAAGCCTCATCATATTTAGAGTCTATTAAAAATAGCAGAGTGAATTTAAGGAAGCAATAAAACCTGTCCTTCTTTCAAGGAGCTGGTGGATAAATGATTGATTGTCTTTAATTTATGTATGTAGGAACGAACGTTCTCATCGTTTTTTTTATGTGTGGAAGCAATATCCCAGAGTGTGTCTCCACGTTGAATAACGACTTGATCTTGTACGACAGCTTTCGGAGTGATGTTAATAGGTGTCTTGGAAACTGCGGTCTTCGCAGTTGCAGCCCCATCCCCTGCATAGGCTTGAACCATAGCACCAAATGAAAACAAAGTACCAAGAATAACTGCTAATAAAATGAAGCGAACAATAGCTTTTGTATAACTAGAATGAAATGTCATCCCTTTGGATGTGCTAGCAGATCTATGAGGTGCGTTTGTTGTGTTAGTGTTTGAATAAGCCATATACATGAATAATCATCTCCCAAACATTTGTTCTGGTATTAGAATAACACGAACACATGTTTGAGTCAACCCTTTTCTCGAACTTATGTTTGTACGAACTCGGGTTCTATGTTATACTTTGGGTAATGATTCCCAGTATTGGAGTGATAACTATTGAGTAAGATTTCGCAGCGTCAACAAGCTATATTGGAATTCATTAAGAATGAAGTGAAAGATAAGGGGTACCCACCTTCCGTTAGAGAAATCGGCGAGGCAGTTGGACTAGCTTCTAGTTCTACAGTTCATGGACATTTGGAGCGTCTTGAGAAGAAAGGTATGATTCGTCGAGATCCTACAAAGCCACGTGCTATTGAAATTCTAGGACTTGACGGTGCGGAAACGCATTTTGCAGTTTCTGTAGCTCGTGTACCTCTCGTTGGTAAAGTTACAGCCGGTGTGCCTATTACAGCAACAGAGAACATCGAAGACTACTTCCCTCTTCCTGTCAGCATGGTAGGAGATAATAATGTGTTCATGCTTAGCGTCATGGGTGACAGTATGATCGAAGCCGGTATTCATAATGGCGATTATGTCATCGTAAAGCAACAGCAAACCGCTAATAACGGGGATATTGTTGTAGCAATGACGGAAGATGATGAAGCAACGGTGAAACGCTTTTACAAGGAGAAGGATCATATTCGTCTTCAACCGGAGAACTCGGCTTTGCAGCCAATCCTTTTGAAACATGTTACGATTCTTGGCCGTGTCATTGGTTTGTTCCGGGATATGTAATAGCACTACAGCCCTTATTCTACATACAATGCCAATGATAAAGAACCGAGAGGACAATAGTCCCTCGGTTCTTTTGGATGTAAACAGCCTTAAATTACATGGAGCAATGGGGCAAATTGAGGAACTTAAAAGATAGTGAGGCAATCGATCCAAATATAGATATTTCAAAGTTAATGAAATGGGCTTTAATCCCGTCATAGCCAAAAAGGCTGAACTGTGGATTCAGATAAGAGCCTCTAGAGACTGCTATTACGTCATTAAGATCAAATTTTGCGTAAATAGAAGCTTCTAGAGACTTCTATTCGGTAATATTTGGCCCTATTTGATTCAACTTTAAGGAATAGGAATCTTTAAAGACTTCTATTCTTAATATTTCCACACTTTTGGACAAATTAGCGGTCTCTAGAGACTTCTATTTTCTATTTTCTAGCTTCTAGCTTCCTTTTTCCTTCTGCGGTCTTCATCAGCTATCTGCTATCTGCTATCTGCTATCTGCTATCTAACCCCTTGATAAACTCAGGAGTACTCACACCTTTGGAATTAAGCTAACAAATCAGATAAATACAACTAAAATGCAAGCGCCCAATTTCCACGACGGAAAATAGGCTCAACTGTACCATCACCAAGAACACCATCGATCTCAAGATCAGCCGTCCCGATCATGAAATCCACATGAATCAAACTGGTGTTCCCACCGCGAGCTTTCAGCTCTTCACTTGATAAAGATACGCCATCCTGCAAATTGATCGGGTAGCAGCTGCCTAAGGCCAGATGGCAGGATGCATTCTCATCGATGCCCGTATTGTAGAAAATGCGGTCAAGATTAGAGATCGGCGAATCAAAAGGTACGAGCGCAACTTCTCCCAAATAGCGTGCGCCCTCATCCATATCCAGCAACCTTGCTAGATGCTCATAGCCGACTTCTGCCTGATAATCCACAACTTTCCCGTCCTCGAATTTAAACGAAAACCGATCCACAAGCGCCCCATTCACATTTAATGGCTTGGTGCTCGACACCGTCCCATGAACACCCGTTCGCTTAGGCATCGTGAAAACTTCCTCGGTTGGCATATTCGCCACGAATCGTATTCCACTTGCGTTCTCCGTATCACCGCCAAGCCAAATGTGACCCTCCGGCAATTCGACTCGTAAATCTGTGCCTGCCGCTCGATATTGAAGCGCCTCGTATTGCTTCTCATTTAACACGCTGCGAACGCGCTTCAATTGATCCATATGAACTCGCCAAGCAGCTACCGGATCCTCTTCATAAACGCGATTTATACGGAAGATTGCCTCCCACATTGCATCGATCCGCTGTTCTTCAGGCAAATCGGCATACACTTTGGATGCCCACGCTACCGTAGGCGCTTTGATTAAGCACCAACTGAACTTACTTGTTCTCACATAGTGTTGATACTTTGCTCTAGCCGTAGCCATGGATTTGGATGCTCTAGAAATCATGCTTGCATCAATACCTGCGTACAAATCAGGATCCGGTACTTTGATATTCAGTAAAGCTCCACCATTTTCTACAAAGCGTTCTAACATACTCGTATACCACTCTGGATAATAATCAAAAGCTTCATCATTGGCATATTCAAATCTGCTGCGAGTTATCACATCATCCTGCCAGTGCACTTGGACAAAATTTGCCCCTGCCTCATAGGCTTTTTTCACGATAAGTCTAGTTAAATCTAAGGATTCTATCGGCGACTCTATCATCAGATCCTGGCCTTTATGGAGGTTAACCCCAACCTTAACTACAAGCTCAGCGTACTTCTCCAAATTAATTTGAAAGTTGTCCAACATACTTATGATCTCCTTCGCGTGAAAAAGCCCATCAGTTCAGAATCGTTCCTGAAGGCTGACGGGCTTTTCATATCTAATTGTTGCTTAATATCAACTTGCTAGGCGATTAATAAAGGGACAGATATTGATCTCTTTCCCATTGGTGAACTTGTGTGCGGTACATATCCCACTCAATTTCTTTAAGTTCATAGAAATGAGCCAGAGCATGTTCGCCAAGTGTATCGCAAATCACATCATTGCGAAGCAGCTCGTCCAACGCTTGTTTCAAGTTCAATGGCAAGGTAGGAATACCATCGCTCTCTCTTTCCTCTTCGGTCATCACATAGATGTTACGATCAGTAGGAGGAGGAAGCTGCATTTTGTTCTTAATGCCATCTAGACCGGCAGCAAGCATAACAGCGAGAGCCAAGTATGGATTAGCAGCCGGATCCGGGTTACGAACTTCAACGCGAGTGCTCAAACCGCGGGATGCTGGAATACGGATCATTGGACTACGGTTACTTGCGGACCATGCTACATATACAGGCGCTTCATAACCAGGCACAAGACGTTTGTAAGAGTTAACAGTAGGGTTCGTAATCGCAGCAAAAGAACGTGCATGACGAAGAACACCCGCCATATAATGTCTAGCTACATTACTTAAACCTAATTTATCGTTCTCTTCATAAAAAGCATTTACATCACCTTTGAATAAGGATTGGTGACAGTGCATACCAGAACCGTTCATACCGAACAAAGGTTTAGGCATAAAGGTCGCATGCAAACCATGTTGTCTAGCAACGGTTTTGACGACGAGCTTGAAGGTTTGAATTTGGTCAGCCGCTTTAATCGCATCTGCGTATTTAAAGTCGATTTCATGTTGACCTGGCGCCACTTCGTGGTGGGATGCTTCAATTTCAAAACCCATCTCTTCAAGCGTCAACACGATATCGCGGCGGCAGTTTTCGCCCAAATCCATCGGAGCCAAATCGAAATAACCGCCTTGGTCATTTAGTTCCGTTGTTGGATTGCCTTTTTCATCCGTTTTGAACAAGAAGAATTCTGGTTCAGGACCTACGTTCATGGCCGTAAAGCCCATTTCTTCAGCTTGTTTCAATGCATTTTTCAAGATAGCACGCGGATCTCCTGCGAAAGGTCTGCCGTCTGGCATATAAATATCGCAGATTAAACGTGCTACTTTGCTTTCGGTAACCCATGGGAAAATAACCCATGTATCCAAATCAGGATACAAATACATATCAGACTCTTCAATACGCACATAACCCTCAATGGAAGAACCATCGAACATCATCTTGTTGTCGAGTGCTTTTTCGAGTTGGCTGTAAGGAATTTCTACGTTCTTGATGCTTCCCATCAAGTCCGTAAATTGCAAACGAATGAACCGAACATTTTCTTCTTTGGCAATGCGTAAGATATCTTCTTTGGAAAAATTGTTGTTGTAGCTCACGTGTGCAGTCTCCTCTCAATTTACGAGCGATTAAGAAATGCTATTTATAAAATCGGGAAAGCTGACCTTGAATCAGGGAAACCTGATCAGGGCGTTTACCTCCGCCAATCAACTGCTGCTTAAGCATTTTGTGCAGTTGGGAGTCGGTTAATTCTTTACGCTTAACTTCTGTGTGCTCATTCAGTATTGTGGCATCTTCTGAATCTTTATCGACAGGGATAAGAACCTGCTTGATCCCAGCGATGTTTACACCTTTTTCAATTAAATCTTTAATTTCAAGAAGTCGTTCTACATCATTAAACGAATACAGTCGTTGATTACCAGCCGTTCTAGCTGGAATAATAAGTTCATGCTGCTCATAATAACGAATTTGTCTTGCGGTTAAATCAGTCAGCTTCATGACGATCCCGATTGGGAATAACGCCATATTTCTACGTATTTCATCACTCATGCTAATCACTCCTGGTCAGTAAATACCTCTATCTTATTGTACCTTTGTAACAAGAATGTGTCAAGGAGTGTCAGGTTTGTTCACAGTCTTATTTTTCACAACAATCCCTTGTCTTCCATATGTTGGATTGCTGTAAGTACCCCTAACTTACAGTGTGAGTAGGTAAGCCCGCCCTGCAAATAGGCGATATAGGGCTCACGAATCGGCGCATCTGCGGACAGCTCCAGACTGCCGCCTTGAATGAACGTCCCGGCCGCCATAATGACGGGATGCTCATAGCCGGGCATATCCCACGGCTCCGGCACAACGTGCGAATCCACGGCAGCCGCCTTCTGGATGCCCTGCACGAACGTGATCAAGTGATCCGCCGACGTGAAGCGGATCGCTTGGATCAAGTCCGTGCGCGGCGTCTGCCAGCGCGGATGGCTCTCGAAGCCCAGCTCTTCGAACACCGCGGCGGCGAAGACCGAGCCCTTGACAGCTTGCCCCACCAAGTGAGGGGCAAGGAAAAGCCCTTGAAACATCGCTCGCGTGGCGCCGAGCATGGCACCGACCTCGCCCCCAATACCGGGGGCGGTCAGTCTGTAGGCGGCGAGCTCCACAAGGTCGCGCCGCCCGGCAATGTAGCCCCCGGATGGGGCGATACCGCCGCCGGGGTTCTTGATGAGCGAGCCGGCCATGAGATCGACGCCAACCTGCGTCGGCTCCTGCAGCTCGGTGAACTCGCCGTAGCAATTATCGACGAAGACGATCAGGGCCGGGTTCACTTCTTTGACGAATCGGACCATTTCTCCGATTTGCTCCACCGTGAACGAAGGCCGCCACGAGTAGCCTCGCGAGCGCTGTATGCCGATCACCTTCGTATTCGGCTGTATGGCAGCCGCTATGGCCGACCAGTCCGGCGCGCCTTCCCCAGTCAGCGCAACCTCGCTGTACGCGATGCCAAAGTCCTGCAGCGACCCCATACCGTCGCCAGGCTTGCCAATGACCTTATGCAACGTATCATAAGGCTTACCCGTTATGTAAAGTAGATGTTCCCCTGGCCGCAGAACACCGAACAAAGCTGTACCTATCGTATGTGTACCTGAGACAAAGTGCGGGCGTACGAGTGCTGCTTCTGCTCCCATCGCATCCGCATAGACAAGATCGAGCACCTCTCTGCCGCGATCATTGTAGCCATAGCCTGTCGAAGAAGCAAAGTGGTAATCGCTTACCTTATGTTTTTGGAAAGCGCTAATCACTTTCCACTGATTAAGATCAATCGTTTTCTCAATCTGGCAAAAAGCGCTCTCTACCTGGCGTTCTGCGCTCTCCATTAATGAAATAACTTTATCCCCGAATTGCATAATTAGTAAATCTCTCCCTCACTATCTTGAGCCTCTTGCTGTGCATGTTGATCATAAGCGACCAATTGATAAGCCAATTTGACGTAATCATCCTTATTCACGCGGACCTTGAACAGCATATCTTCTCCGTCCACATCCGTCTCCAGGACGTCGCCAATTCGGTACATCAGGGAAATGATGTCTCCCTTGTCAGCCGGAATGCGAAACTCTTTACTCTCACCCATCAGCTTCTCTTGAATAGCGATCCGCAGACGTTCAAGATCATCAGGGGTGTAAGCACTAATTTTCAGAAATTCACCTTCGGTCGAAAGCATCTCCCTATCTTCTTGCGAACAAAGATCAATTTTATTGAAAATGGTTAGCTGTTCTTTTTGATGTGCGCCTAGTTCTTCTAAGACCTCAGCGACAACCCGCATTTGCTCATTTCTCATATCTGTTGAACTATCTACAACATGAAGGATCAAATCAGCCTCATTAGCCTCTTCCAGCGTTGCACGGAACGATGCAACAAGATCATGCGGCAGGTTCTGAATGAAGCCAACAGTATCGGTTAAAACGATCTCTTTGCCGCTTGGCAATTCCATTGTCCGCGAAGTCGGATCTAGTGTTGCAAACAATTGATTCTCAATATAGACGTCCGCTTGAGTCAATTGTTTCAGTAAAGTTGATTTTCCTGCATTCGTGTAACCAACAAGGGCAACTTGAAACACCCCAGTCTTCTTACGGCGTTCACGATGCAACGTCCGATGACGAACAACCTCTTCTAACTGTGCCTTCAGCTCGTCAATACGGCCGCGAATGTGCCGGCGATCGGTCTCCAGCTTCGATTCCCCGGGACCTCTCGTCCCGATACCGCCACCCAGACGTGATAAGTTCTTACCTTGTCCCGATAGCCTTGGCAGCAGATAACTAAGCTGCGCCAACTCAACCTGAATAATACCTTCACGTGTTTTGGCACGCTGCGCAAAAATATCCAGAATCAGCTGCGTCCGGTCGATGATTTTCACATCTAAGGCAGCCTCTAAGTTACGGACTTGTGCACCCGACAACTCTTGATCAAAGATGGCTGTATTCCCGCCAAGCTCCTCTAAACGTAACTTTAGCTCTTCAACTTTCCCTTTACCAATAAACCATTTGGTATCCTTTGTTTCTTTGTTCTGTGTCATTGTCTCCAAAACAAGCACACCTGCTGTTTCCGCTAACTTAACCAGCTCTTGCAATGAGTATTCCGCTAATAATTCATTTTTCTTCTGTTTCTGAGTGACTAGACTAACGAGCACCGCGCGGTCATCGATTTCTTTCTCAACCATATGTGAAGTTGTTTTCATAAGTGTCTCCTTTACGCTGCATTCAGGCAATCGAAATAGCCCCCATGTGGGCTTATTCCTTCATCATTGTGTAGGAAATGCTTGGGAAAGTCAATTTACAGGAGCGGATAATTCGATTATAACGGTGTTCCCATCATCAGACACAAAAATACCGAAAGACCAAAGGCCTCTCGGTAGCTTTCCACCTATTTTAAGTAAATAAACTTTGTCCCAAAAACGAACCTTTAGAAGGAACACCTGGCAGCACAGCGAAATAACCGCCGCCTGTTGTGTCCGTATAGGAAAGCATTTTGTCAGGAAGCTTCGGATTCGTCAATCTTTTCTGAATGGATTCAAACTGCGTTTGGATGTTCCGATTGAAACAAACGAATAACAGACCAGCATTGATTCGTCCAACGTTATCGAGGTTATCCATGAAATTATACCCGCGGCGCAAAATACGCTCACGTTCTGAACTCTCTCCCGTACGCGGATTTGAAAGACGGATATGAGAATCAAGGGCAGTAACCTCCCCCTTCACATCCCCGGCGAAATTCGGCTTATCGAATTCACTCTGTCCATCCATTGGAGCTCCTGAAACCTTCTGGCGCCCGATAATCTCTTCTTGATCCGAAAATGGTTGTTGATCCCAGGTCTCAATTCGCATATGAATACGGCGAACAACCATGTAAGTGCCTCCAGCAAACCAAGATGCGCTGTCTCCCGCCTCGACCCAAACATTATTTTTCATAAATTGTTCATCTTGCAAGTCTGGATTAGCCGTACCGTCCTTGAAGCCGAACAAGTTTCTCTTTGTCCCTTGAGACTTCACGCCTAACTGTCCGGTTTGCTGCCAACGCAAATGGGCAACGCCGCGTGCCGCTTTAGCTAAGTTACGAATCGCATGGAAACAGATGATCGGATCATCCGCGCAAGCCTGAATAATGATGTCTCCATGAGTCAATTGTTCCTGCAGCGAGTCTTTATGAAAAATAGGCATTTCTGTTAGGCCAGATGGTTTACGAGAACGAAGTCCGAAGCGGTCGACACCATCTTTTTCGAACAAAGACGCACCAACAGCGAAGGTAATCGTTAATTTGCCCGTCTCGAGGCCGATTTGCTCCCCTGTATCCAATGGCGGAAATTTCCCTTCCTGAGGCTCAGCCGCAAGAGGCTTGCCTTCCATGAGAGACGCTGCCATTTCGGTCCATTGCTGCAGAAGCTCCTTTAGCTCCTTCACATCCTGCGTGGTTACATCAAATGCCGCCACATTCGCAAAGTTCTGGGCCGGAGTCACAACACCGGTCTGATGAGCACCATAAAATGAGATGGTTTCATTCGCTGCGCTTGCTGTTGCAGTACCTAGTTGCTTGTTGGAAGCAGTAGGTATCACTTTCTGTGCTTTCCCAAGCAGATCCCCTACGATAACGCCTGCAGCACCTGCCGCTGTCATTCCTAAGAAAGCACGGCGATTCATTTTATCACCCATACCGTTGTTCTCCTTTCCATTCCCTTATTTACTTAGCGTTCCTGGCATTTTCACTAATGGCTCTGCAAGTGCTTCCAGTTTATTTTTCAAATCGATTTGTTTGGCCTGTTCTATTTTGCTGAAATCGTTCCAAGTAACACCAACAGGTGAAAGTGAGTTCATCGTTTCGATTACTGTAGTTAAGCTTTTGCTGATTTTCTCATCTAGCGCTGCGTCTTTCTTCTTCAGCTCACCTTTGACAAGATCATAGATGGCTTGCGCACCTTCCACATTAGCTCGGATAACAGGTATAGTAGCTCCACTCCAGCGTTCTTCCTCACCTGTTATTTTGGTGGCTTGTGCTTCTTCCATCAATTCGCCGACACCCGCGATAAAATCAGAAGGTTCTATGGTAGTTGCCGCGATTGCTTGCTGCATCTTCTTGCCGTCTTCTAGTAAACGTGAGGAGAAAGCTTCAGCTTCTTTCACATTCTTTTTAACAAACAACAAATACTCTATACGATGATACCCTGTAAACTCAGGATCCTTTTCATTCTTAAAATCATCCACACGAGCATCCATTACACCATCAAGCTCGCTAAAAGTCTCAATAATAGGCTCAATTCTCTCATAGGGCATCCGCGATTGTCCATAGGAATCTTGTGCCTTTTTCAGATCGCCGCTCTTCACAGCAGCATCCAGCTGTTCGAGTCCAGCGACTAATTGTTTCCCTTGTTCCTGAACGTATTTATTATAAGCTTTAGCAGCCTCTTGCAGCTCTTTGGATGCGGTGATGACATCTTTATTAACCGCACCTTTATTATCAGCGAGTGAGGTGCTGAGCTCCGTAATTGCTGCTTTCAAATTATTATTGAGTGCAGTTAATGTTGCATAATCCAGCTTGTCTTGTTTCAATCCTGCTTCTAATGGCGTCAGAAATTTCTCTACTTTAAAATACAACTCTGGAAATTTCGGTTTTACTTCATCTTCAAAGCTGGCCCACTGATTCTCAAGTAGGGTGGATTGCTTCTTCGGATCTTTAACCTTACTTGAGTCCAGTTGACCCTTCAACTGATCAAGACTTGTAAGAAGCGCTGCTGAGCCTTCTTTGACTGGTACTTTGGTCACTTCTGTTGTTTCTGTTGTTTCTGTTTTACCGCACCCTGCGAGAATAAGTGTTGTAGCAGCTGCTAGAATTATAAGGTTTTGACGTTTCTTCATGGGATGGTTCCCTCCGCTTTTCTCTAATAATATTATTTGGATAATGCCATATTTCGCATTTGGATCGTTTTACGACGGTCCCAAATGACCGCGAACAACGCGGATAACAGGAGAACAAATTGCGGTATAGCACTTTCTAACGTTGGATACAGCGCGATAAAGTCCCAACTTGGCAGCCAGGAAGCTGTCGTCGCAGGCAAATAACCTGCCAATTGAAGCCCGTGCACACCCATCCCCGCAAATTTAAAGCAAAGATAAAATACAAAGAAGCTTGAAACTAGAAAGAATGGACGCATTGGAATACGCAGGCCAATTTTTAGAATTAAGAAGGCTACAATAAGTAGGATGACAACACCAATCCCAATGCCTCCTACAAGAGAGCTTAAGGAAATCGAAGACGCCATACCGATCATGAAGAGGACGGTTTCTGTGCCTTCACGGAAAACAGCTAGAAAAGCTAGCAAACTGAGAGAAACTAGACTTCCGGTTGCCAATGCTTTTACACTCTGATCCCGTATGTACTTTTGCCAATTAGAGACACTCGATTTGCTGTGCAGCCAGTAGCTCATATATAGCAGCATGACAGCGGCGAAAATCCCCGTACATCCAGCAATTAAGAAATTGTTGTTCCCAAATGCACTTGTAGAAAACAACTGTTGAACGACAACACCAAGCGCCATACTGACGAGCAAGCCTCCGAGTACGCCATACCAAATCCATTGTTTCTTATCACCATGACCCGATTTATTAAGGAAACCTAGTAAAGCAATAACCACTAACAAAGCTTCCAACCCTTCTCTGAGCAAAATAGTTGTTGCATCCAGCATGGAGTAGCTTGTTTTGGCCGCTAAAGGCTGCAGTTCAGCGTGCATTCGCGCAATTGTAGCGGAAGCCTCACTTGACTGAGCAGGAACAGCGGTCAGCTGTGCGTAAGCAGTAACCATGTCTCGTTCCATCGATGTATAGACGGATGAGGATTGTGTAAGCACAATACCTTCGATTTGCAACCAGGAATTTCGAAGCTTTTGGATACTTGCGGAAGCACCTTGGATATCATTCTGCTTCATTTGATCCGCCGCTTTCTCCAGCAACTCAACTAATGAACTCACAGTAATATCACCACTGCCCTGAACCACTTTACCGAAAGCATCCATGTTGCCATCTATAAAACTCTTGTTCAAATTGTGAAGATTATTCAATCCTGCAACCAATTTCTGCGAATCAATTGGCTGCTTGAGCGTTTGGAAGGATACTTCACCCATCGCTTGCTCAATCTTCTGATAGGCTGCCAATGAACGCTCTTTAATACCACTTTCATAGGACAACCAATTTAGTTGAAATGTTTCGAACATCTTGGAGGCATCCTCCAACTTTCCGCTTTCTGCAGCTTGAATGGCGTGAACGATACCTTCATCAGCTTTGGCCAGATCATCTTCTGCCTTAGCAGCTACTGTTAAAGGAAGAGATAGCAGCATTAGCAGCACTATCCAACTCACTATGATGACTTTGCGCATGAATCACGACTCCCTATAGAAAAATAAAACCCAAATTCAACCAAGTTAATATTGATAATCATTATCAATCATTTAATCACTCTGTCTATTTTACTACGTTCAAGCAATCTGTCAATTGTTTTATTCAAGAAAAAAAAGCCATTTAACTGTTTGTAGTTAAATGGCTTTATAAATTTCATTTAAATTTCATATCTTCAGGCCTTATTGACATCAATTCTAATTTGGAAGGTGCGTTTACATATTGACTAAGTAACCTTACGGCTTGATGCCGCATCGCTTTCTCCAGAATGTTTCGAACATACCTCGCATTACTAAATGCACGCCATGTAGCGGCTTTCTCATCGGTTAGATGCTGCTTCAGCTTCACAATCGTTTGCGGAAGAAGAACATATTCTCTGTCCTTAGCCATGAGTTCGGTAATTTGAATCAATTGTTCAATCGGATAGTCCTCGAAATCGATTTGGATAGGAAATCGAGAAGGGAGTCCCGGATTCGTAGCCAGAAATTGCTCCATTTCGTCACTGTACCCTGCTAGAATAAGGATGAATTCATTCTTCTTATCCTCCATACCTTTGACCAGCGCATCAATGGATTCTTTGCCAAAATCCTTATCTCCTCCACGTGCCAGACTGTAGGCTTCATCAATAAAAAGGATGCCACCCATCGCCTTTTTCATCAACTCACGAGTCTTAAGAGCAGTATGTCCAATATATTCTCCTACCAGATCTGCACGTTCCACCTCAATAAAATGACCCTTGCTCAGAACACCCATGGCATGAAACATACGACCCATCAGTCTAGCCACTGTCGTTTTACCAGTTCCAGGACTTCCTTTGAAAATCATATGGTACACGTGCGCATTGCTGAGCAGGCCGGCTTCTGCGCGAAATTGCGAAATTTGTAAGAGCGCATAGATTTCATGCACCAACTCTTTGACATTATCAAGGCCAATCAGTTGATTCAGCTCTTTGAAAACATCCGAAAGCGGACCCTCGAGAGGCGTCTTCTTTCCTGTGAGCTGCGGCTCGGCATCAGCTAGCGGCGAAGCGTGAGTCTGGTTGCCTACTCCATCAACGGCTCGCCTTTGCATGCCAGGCTCTGGCTGCCGTAAGACGATGTTGATCTGTCTGGATGGCAAGCTTCGACCACTCATGAGGATCACCTCGTTTACAGGATGGTTTGATGGTTCGTATCAATCCATCCTACGCTCGTTTGATGCATTTTAGACCGCAACAGCCATTAATGATACTTTTGTGACAGCGTATAATGTTCGACCACTGGGAATGGGTCATAGAAATGGTGCAGCAGCTTCCGCCATTCCTGGTATTCTTCAGAGCCGCGGAAGCCTATAGTGTGATCCTCCAGTGTTTCCCAGTGAACGAGCAGCAAATATTTATTGCTATCCTCGATACACGTTTGCAGCTCATGAGAAATATAACCTTTCATCGATGAAATAATGGATGATGCTTGGCGGAATGCTGCTTCGAACTCCGCATTTTTCCCTGCAATTACAGGAAGGATGGCTACTTCTAAGATCATGAATAATTCCTCCTATTGATATCGTATTTTAGAAACCGAATGCTTCCTCTTGAAAATGGGACGTATCACCGTGAAGCCGGATATGAGGCTCGTTATCAATCATTTCGACAAGACTTAAGCATGTAGGGTGAAAATACGGCGGGTTCCACAAGTCTGCTAAAGCTCTTCGCTCGAAGAAAGCCATGATGATTTTCAATGTGACTGTGTGTGAAATTAAGCCTATTGTTTTCCCTGCATGTTCCTCTAACAGCTGCACAATTGCAGGTAAAACGCGTGCCTGTAAATCTGCATAGGACTCACCTTGCGTTGGTCTATACAGATCAGGCGCATGCCAGAAGGCATGGAAGTTGTCAGGATCCAAATCCGCAATTTCTGAAGATATCCGTCCTTCCCAAGCACCTAGATTCATTTCTTTCCACTCATCCGAGGTATGTATCGCCAAGTCACGCGAGCCTTTCACGATATTCGCCGTTTGCAAAGTACGACCGCTGCTGCTCGCATATAGAACATCCATGTGAACATCTTTCAAAGCATCTGACAACCAGGAGGCTTGCTGCTCCCCTAAAGTTGAAAGTGGTGAATCCAAGTGACCTTGCATTCGGCGCTCCACATTCCACATCGTTTCCCCATGTCGGATTAAATAAAGCTTTGTCATCGCCAGCCCCCCTCCTTGCACTAATTTAACATCATTAAAGCTACAAAAGACTCCAAATCCAGCGCACCAAAGTAACGCTGCAATTCCATACCTGATAGCCGTTCTCGTACTGCAGATTCCTCATACCGCGAACCACGCAGCGTTTCCTCCAGTTCTGCTACATCGCTAGCTCCAAAGAAGTCACCATATATTATTAAATCATGAATATGGCCTTCTTCAATATCTAAACGCACATCAATTGTACCAACGCCTTCAAAGCGTTTAGAGTTTTGCACGGTACTTTTGGGGGATTTTCCGTAGTTCCAGTCCCAGTTCTGATAGCGCTCCTTAGATAGCTCGTGAATACGAACCCAGTCTTCCTCAGAAAGCTTGTACATGGGAACTTCGGATTCCTCGGCACCGAAAATAGAAGCAAGCAGCTTATTTCGGAATTCCTCCATCGTAATAGGCTCGTTCAGGAACTCTATGATGTTAGCAACCCGGCTGCGAATCGATTTAATGCCCTTGGACTGAATTTTATCAAGATTAACTTTAAGGGCAGATACAACGTTTTCGATTTCTGAATCGAAGAGTAGTGTTCCGTGACTGAACATCCTGCCTTTAGTTGCAAACTGTGCATTGCCCGAAATTTTGCGCACACCGACTTGGATATCATTGCGGCCCGTTAAAGCCGCTTCAACACCAAGCTTACGAAGTGCTTCAACAACGGGTTCAGTAAACTTTTGAAAATTGTGAAAAGAGTTCCCGTCATCCCGTGTAATGAAGCTGAAATTCAGATTGCCCAAATCATGATACACGGCTCCGCCACCCGATAATCTGCGAACCACATGCAGGTTATTCTCTTTGACATACTCGGGATTGATTTCTTCGATTGTATTTTGATTTTTGCCAATAATAATGGACGGTTCGTTGATGTAAAAAAGCAAGTAACTCTCATCGTTAGGGAGTTGTCTTAGGGCATATTCCTCAATGGCTAAATTAATCCGGGGATCTGTGATTCCTTCGTTATCGATAAATAGCATAATCATGCTCCTTCATTACTGATCATATATGTGTCGTCATGGTGCGATTTAAGGTAAGCATCCCTAAGGATTTATAAAAGGCAATGGCACGCTCATTAAATTCCCACACGTTTAATTCTAGTGAAGCAGCAGAACGCTCCCTAGCCCAGGCTATAGAAGCTTCATATAGCTTTGTACCAATGCCCTGACGCAAAAAGTCCGCTGAGACGGCTAGTTCATTTAAATACGCATAAGTACGAGGAACTAACGCTTCATAGGTAGGAGATTTCTTCATCTCCAGCATAGCTACTCCAACGACCAAGCCCTCTTTCTCCGCGATTAAAATCACTTTGTTCTGTTGGTCTGAAAAGCTTCGGTACCAACCCATAGCCACAACGTGATCCAACCTGGCAAAACGCTCCGGCAATGCATCCGCATGTTCTTCCTGCCCTACTCGAATAATGGCATTTACGGCCTCGTAATCTTCTAATTGTGCGGTACGAATGATAAGTTCCAAGAAAAAAATCCTCCTCCTGTTGTTTCATAGCTTACATCAAAGGATGAAATTTTTCCACTTTGGCGGAGCGCGTTGGCGGGCGGGCGAGGGTGATTGGGTTTCGTGAATAAAGTTGAGGAAATCGATGTTGCTGAGTTGCGGTATCGAGCGACTTTAAAGATGTTTTACATCGTTACAGTCGGAATATATGAGCTGCCTGGCGAGTTAGCGATGTTTTTCATCGTTAAAGCAGCAGATGACGGGGGGCGAGTGAGGAATGAGCGACTTTAAGGATGTTTTACATCGTTACAATCGGAATATATGAGCTGCCTGGCGAGTTAGCGATGTTTTTCATCGTTAAAGCAGCAGATTGCGGGGGGGCGAGTGAGCATCGAACATCCTAAAGGATGTTTAACAGCGTAAAAGGCAAATGATTATTTTATATACATAACTCTATAAATTTATTTATAATATTGGAAACTTACTTGAAGAGGAGATCGCTAGAAATGAACGAAAAAATAGATTTTTATATCGCCATCGATAAGGTGGCATCAAACACGTGGCCTGCCGAGTCATCCACTTCCATTGACAATTGGCTCCTACGGACCTCCCGTGGAGTTACTAAACGTGCAAACAGTGTGCTTGCCATTGGCGAATATCCAAATGATCCTAATTGGCTTGCAAGGATTGAGCAATTCTATCAAGAATTAGGTCTACCCGCAATTTTTCATATTAGCGATGCTTCTCCTGAAGGTTTAGATGGATTTCTTCAAACAAAAGGCTATGCGATTGATACGCCATGTCTGTTGATGACTGCAACCAGTCGGCAAGTTTCCGATAACGCGAACAATAAGATGATGCATAAGAAGTCGTCTATTCAAATTGAATGGGCAGATGCAGCGGATGCAGAGTGGCTTGACGCTTTCCTTATGCTTGAACAGTTTCCCGAAGAGCGCAGAGGTTTCTATAGCGGTCTTTTTGAGCGAATGCCAGTTCAGAAAGGGTTTCTCCAGCTGAAACTAAATGACCAAATCATCGCGTTAGGTACAGCTATTGTAGAGGGCGAATGGGCAGGCTTTGTAAACGTCGTTATCCATGAAGGCCATCGAGGCAAAGGACTTGGGTACGTCCTCATGCACGCACTGACGGAATGGAGTCTGGAGCACGGTGCAACCAAACAATATTTGCAGGTTATTACTTCTAATATTCCCGCGGTAACATTATATGAAAAGCTTGGTTACCAAGCCAGATATGGCTATCATTACCGAATTAAGTATGATTTGCAGCCCCTTGTATCATCCTAACAAAGAATTTGTCTAGGATGAAAGGAGCAATACACATGGCAACAGCAACAGAAAAGAAACCAGCATTCCCGCCCCAGCATCAGAACCAGCAGCCAGGCATTGAGTCACAGATGAATCCTCCTCCTGTCTTTGAGCATTCGGGGTATAAAGCAGCCGGCAAGCTTAAGGATAAAGTCGCCCTGATTACAGGTGGCGATAGCGGAATTGGCCGCGCGGTCGCGATTGCCTATGCCAAAGAGGGTGCTGATGTTATATTGGTATATTTGAACGAACATACCGATGCGGAGGAGACGCAGCGTCATGTAGAAAAGGCAGGGCGTAAGTGTCTGCATGTCTCGGGAGACATTGGCGACGAGAATTTCTGCAAGCAAATCATTGAGCAAGCTGTCGGGAAGTTTGGCAAACTCGATATTTTAGTTAACAATGCAGCAGAACAGCATCCTCAGCCTAGCATCGAGAATATCACTTCGGAGCAGTTGGAGCGGACGTTTCGAACCAATATCTTCTCTTTCTTTTATTTAACCAAGGCTGCACTACCCCACCTAAAATCCGGGAGCGCAATTATCAACACGGCTTCTATTACGGCTTATCACGGCCATGAGCAGCTGCTCGATTATTCCGCTACGAAAGGGGCCATTGTCACCTTCACACGCTCCCTATCTCTTCAACTGAACGCTAAAGGCATAAGAGTGAATGGCGTAGCTCCAGGTCCAATCTGGACGCCTCTCATTCCTTCTACGTTCACCGCAGAGGAAGTTGCCACGTTCGGCTCGACTACACCAATGAAACGTGCCGGTCAGCCAAGTGAACTCGCTGCCAGCTATGTTTTCCTCGCAAGTGAGGATTCATCCTATATGGCTGGTCAAATCTTACATGTGAACGGTGGAGCCATTGTAAACGGATAACCAAGGAACAATCAAAAAAAGCATGGCCAGCAAGCGGGAAAATCCCGCTTACAGGTCATGCTTCTTTGTTATCTCATATGCCTGCCATCAACAACAGCTTTGTCCAATACCACTTGGTATAAGCTAACGTTTCTCTCGCTTCATGGTAAGGCATGAAAAGAACCTCTGACTTCGTTGATGAAATGAGAGGCTGCTTCAAGCCGATCGTTTCCGCAATATCGAGTGAACGAGAACCATGAAATTGATGGGTCATAATAATCGAACTTACAAGACCTTGCTCGTCCATAATTTGCTTGCTGTATAGCAAATTCTCATAGGTACTTGTCGCCCGCGGCTCTAACAAAATGCTTTTGGCAGGAAGCCCTTTTTTAACCAAATAATTACGCATTCCCTCTGCCTCCGTTAGCTTGGAGCCGTTATGATCCAGACCTCCGGAGACGATCAGTTGTTTGAACCGACCCTCTTTATAAAGATCAACAGCCAAATCTAGACGTTCCTGGAGACCAGGGCTCGGGATATCTTGGCGTAAAGAAGCACCAAGAACGATACCCACGTCTACTTGCTTAGGCAGTGTTTGATCAGGAGCGATTTGAACCTTCCACTGGATATAGACGATCCAAGCGACAAGCAAGAGGAACACGGTAACCACGATTCGGAACACTCTCACAAGCATTCGGTTAAATGTAGATTTTTGCCCAGTTCGTCGGCGTTTTTTCGGTGTTGGAGTAAAGGCTCGTTGTTTCTTATTCATGTTTGGCTGTACAGTCATCCTTGCTACTCCTTATCCAAAAATGCACTAACTTGACGAAACAACGTGCCTGCATCCTCACTCAGACATATCAAATGATTAGATCTGGAATGCCAATGGAGCTCGCGCTGTCCTTTTAGCTTACTATAGATGTATCGCGCACTTTGCGGATGAATAACTTGATCTTTTTCAGACTGTGCGATGAGTGTTGGTATGCTTACCTGACTTAGTTCTGGTTTCAAATGGCGTACAAGTCGCGTAAACTGCCAGGTAGCTCGCAGCGGCGTGGTTTTCGCTTTAATAAAGCTGATTTTCCTTTGATATTTCCACTCATCTCGAATGACATCCAGCATCCTTCTAGGGCTGACATAAATGACTGCCGTGTTCAAAAGAATCAGTCTACGAACCGGATATCGTACGGATAAATAAGCGGCCAGCAGACCTCCCATCGAGAAGCCTACCATATCAAATGATCCATACTGGATCGTCATTCTCTCTGCATGCTTTTCAGCTTCGCGTACCCAATCTTCCCAATGTCCTTCTTTTAATTGATGACTGGATTCTCCGTTCCATGGAAGTCGCGGAACCTCACATAGCTGCCCGCGTTCACGTAAATGCCGTGCTAACGGCTCAACCTCATAAGGTCCACCGGTGAATCCATGGAACAATAAACATGGTTGTTTCACGCGGTTTTCTCTCCTATCCATCCTTCACTTTTTAGAATATGATATTCTATTTTTCTTTAATGACGATTGCGTTAATCGTGACTTTTTCTTTTGGCTTGCTTGGCGAGGACTCGCCACCCATCTCAACAGGTGTTTCAGCGATTTTAGATATTGTTGCCATGCCTTCGGCCGTTACTTTGCCGAAAATCGAATAGTCAGGCTTTTTATTGAGATTTGCACAGTCTTCTCCTGAACAAATAAAAAACTGACTGCCATTCGTATTGGGACCGGAATTCGCCATTGCGACAATGCCGGGTTCATATGTATGCGATGTTTTCAGCTCATCCGCGAACTTGTAGCCTGGACCGCCTCTGCCTGTTCCAAGCGGATCTCCTGTTTGAATCATGAACGTTTTGATAATGCGATGAAACGTCACATTGTTATAAAAGCCTTCTTTGGACAAGAATACAAAATTGTTAACGGTCTTCGGAGCTTCCTTAGCGAAAAGATCTATGGTAAACGTTCCTTTGGACGTTGTTACTTCAGCTTGATAGGTTTTGTTAGGATCAATCGTCATATCCGGCGCTTTGCTCCATTGCTTAGGAGCTGCAGTTGGCGATGCCGCCGGAGATGCTGCTGAAGTAGGAGCAGGTGCTGTTGCGCCGCTCTTAGGCGTTGCTGTGCCGCCGGCAGATTCGGTAGGTTTGTTGCCGCAAGCCGACGCGATTAAAGTTAACGCGATCAACGTTACCGGTAATAGCTTAGTTGATTTAAGCATGTTGAAATGCAAGTTCATTGAAAATTCCTCCGTCAATAGTATGTAGGTTTAGTGTGGGACCCGCGAAATGCGGGTCTGCTGTTCCCTCATAAAGCTGCTTTTCATCGTTAAAATAGGATTTTAGGCTAGTCCTATGGACTTTAAGAATGAAATTCATCCCTAACTAGCATGTTCATCTCTACTTAAGATCAAACCGTGTTCGTATCATTTCGGTCCAAAAGACCTCCGGTCAAGCAACAAGTCACTATATCTTCGGCACAATAATCTGTCCCCCGTCTTGCTTGCCATCCTTCGGCTTTCCCTCGGAACCATCAACCGGCTTATCAGCCGGTGATGGGGTAGGGCTTGGGTTGATGCTTGGCGTTGGACTTGTGCCAGGCTTATTGGTGCTTCCGGGCGATGGCGTAGGCTTCGTACCCGGTGACAGCGTTGGCTCTAGCGGATTCTTGCCTGGTGATGTAGATGGCGAGACCGATGGTGAAGGTGACGGCTTGGTACCGTCAGGAAGTGTGCCATCCTTCGGTATTTCGACAGAAGCTACATTGGATTTGGCGCCCTCTGTATTTGAGTCCAAATTAATCGGTACAACGTAATATTGATACGTCTCTTCACTGCTAATTGTAGTATCATTCACCCCAGGTACAACTGATTGAGTCAGCATCTTTGGCTCTGCTTCACTAGCACCTTTGCGATACAATTGATAAGCGATCTTCTCACCCAGTGATGACCAAGTTAATTTAACCAACTTCGTTTCTGGTACATACACCGCAGCTAAATCCGTAATCCCTTTTGGCGGTTCCGTAAGATTAGGCACGCTATCAGGCTTCACGAAGTTCGTCACAGGTCGGCCTTCCAGCGACTTCGACATCACTTCTTTAAAGATAGCTGATGGACTTCCGCTGCCGATTGTGACATAGTGCTTCGCATCCACTTTATCGAAGCCTTCCCAGACAGCAGCTGTCCACTCCGGCGTATAGCCGACAAACCAAACATCACGATCATATTGTTCAATGCCCTTGATGTCCAGTCCAGTTGTACCCGTTTTGCCGGCTACAGGACGATTGAACTTCGCTTTGGTCCCCGTACCGCCTGTTTCTACAACACCCTGAAGCAGCAGCGTCATGTAATAAGCAGTTTTAGGTTGAATTACCTGCTTCTTCTCTGGTTTATAAACGGCTATTTCTTTATCGTGCGCATCTGTAATGCGTAGAATCGCATGTGTTTTATTTTGCATCCCTTGGTTAGCAAAAGCTGTGTAAGCCGTCGCCATTTGTAAAGGAGAAACGCCATCTGTAAGTCCGCCAAGCGCAATGGATAAGTTTTGATCCTTTTCTTTATTGAGCGGAGTCCCGATCTTATTCGCAAATTCAATCGCTTTAGGCACTTTAATTTGATCTAATAACCAAACAGGAGCCAAATTGTAAGATTTTTTAACTGCCTCAAACATCGTGACTTGCCCATGCGTCACACGGTCATAGTTACGCGGGGAGTAAGTCCCGTTACCGAAACTCGTCTGCGTATCATCGAGAATGGAATACGGCGTATAATTCCCGCTCTCAAGTGCAGGACCGTATGCCGCTATCGGCTTGAACGAAGAGCCTGGTTGTCTTTTGGAATACACGCGACTGAAGCCTTTTTGTTTGTAATCCCGGCCGCCTATCAACGCCATCAACCCGCCTGTTTTGTTATCCACGATAACCATGGAACTTTGAATCTTTTGACCATCAGAAGCGTCCTTCTGGAAAAAGCTTGCATTCGCATAAGTCTGCTCCATCACTTTTTGCGCTTTTGGGTACATTGTCGTATAGATGCGGTAGCCTTTGGTGAGCAACTCATCTTCTTCGATGCCATACATACTTTCCGCTTCATCTACAACATAATCCAAGAAACTCGCGTAATCTTTGGCGCCTTGACTAGCCGCTGCAGGCGGTACATAATCCACTGTTTCTGCTTTCGCACGCTCGGCCTCTGTAATATAGCCTTGGTCGGTCATCAGCTTAAGAACGACAGCACGACGTTCCTTCGATAAGTCCGGATGAGTTAGTGGCGAATATCTCGACGGAGCTTTTGGCAGAGCAGCTAGCGTCGCAATTTCCCATACCTCTAATTCATTCAGGTTGGATTTACCGAAATACACCTTCGCTGCCGCTTTAATGCCATAAGCATTACTGCCAAAGTAAATACGATTTAAATATTTTTCGAGTATTTCATCTTTACTAAACCGTTCATCCAAAGCAAAAGCGATAGACATTTCCGTCCCTTTACGAAAAGCTGTTTTCTCGGAACTTAGAAACACATTTTTAGCGAGCTGCTGGGTAATTGTACTTCCACCCTCTACAGCGCTCATATGAATTATATCTTTGACAAGCGCTCTGCCAATGGATCTTAAATCAACACCCGAATGCTCGTTAAACCGACGATCTTCCGTGGCAATGAATGCATTCCTTAATCGATCGGGAACATCTTTGATGTTCACACTCTCTCGATTTTCACCTTTATATATTTTTCCAATTTCCTTGTCTTTTCCTTCTTCTTGCGCATAAATGAGTGTAGATTCACTCGCTGTATCAATCTTATCAATGTTGTTATCGAGAATCTTAAAGCCGTTCATAATAACGACGATATAAATACCCATTGCACAAATAATAGCCAAAATGGCAGCAATAATCGAACCCATAATAAATTGTCGAACATTAAACCCCTTTTTCTTAGAGCCTTTGTTGCTTCCTTGTGGTTTCGTCTTTGCATTCGCAGTTGTTTTCTTGCTCGTAGGTTTCTCCAAATCCATCGACTCCCTCGCTGTTCATTTCTCTAGTAGTAACCAACAAAAGAACAACCTTAAACAAGGTTGCTCCCACAAGTTTCTATTCGGTTAGACGATTCAGTCCATAGAAAAGTTGCAAAACTAAACGTACGAGTACGGATTATTCCGAAGCTTCAGCGGCAGCCATTAAAGAAACAGCTCGTTGCGGCGTGAAGGTGGAGATGGCATGTTTGTAAACCATTTGTTGACGTCCTTCACTGTCAATGATGATCGTGAAGTTGTCAAATGCGCGAATTAGTCCTCTGATTTGAAACCCATTGGTTAAATATACGGTAACGGGAATGCTTTCTTTACGCAGTTGATTAAGAAAATTGTCCTGGATATTAATGGATCTGTTCATCAGTGGTCCCCCTTAATGGAATGAAACTATCGCCAGAAGGCGCTATTTTCTATTGGTGTATTTGTTAATTATATTCAATTTTATGTACAAACTTTCCTGCTAGTATATCATTAATAATTTGGAAATGGGCAGAAAAATTTGCTGATTCCGTCACATCCACCCAATGAATGTCTTTCATATGCCGAAACCATGACAATTGGCGCTTCGCAAATCGGCGCGTATCACGCTTGAGCAGCGTTACCGCTTCCTCTAAACTCAACTCACCCTCCAGGTAGCTGACGATTTCTTTGTATCCGAGAGCCTGCATGGAAATCGCTTGCTTGGGACAGCCTGCGGCAAGGATCGATTGAACTTCCTCGATAAGCCCCTCCTGCATCATCGCGTCGATACGTTCCTCAATACGCTTGTACAGCAGTGCACGATCCATCGTCAGTCCAATGATACATAGTTCGTAAGGAGACTCTTTTTTCTGGGACGCCAAATGGGTTGTCATCGTTTCACCTGAGATATAGTAAATCTCAAGAGCTCGTATTACACGTCTACGATCATTGGCATGAAGTCGATTAGCGCTCTCAGGGTCAATATCACGCAGTTTCTGATGCAGCGCCTCATCCCCATGCTCAGTGGCATACGCTTCCTGTTCTTGGCGGAACGCTTCATCCATACTGACTTCGGTGAATTGATAATCGTAACATACAGACTCGATATAAAGGCCTGTACCTCCTACAATAAATGGAAGCTTTCCACGCGAATGAATGTCCAGAATCAAAGCCTTAACACGTTCTTGAAACTCAGCCGCCGAAAAGGGATAGGAAGGATCATGAATATCAATCAAATGATGCGGGACAAGCTTCTGCTCAGCTTCACTCGCTTTGGCAGTTCCAATATCCATACCTCGATACACCTGCATGGAATCTCCGGAAATAATTTCGCAGCCAAACTTCTGAGCGATTTCTAAGCTTAGCTTGGTCTTACCAACTGCCGTGGGACCTAGTAGCACGAGTAATTTCGGCTTGGCTGATGGGGCTAACACAGTCGAATCACTCCATACGTTGTTTTGGTCGTCGATCGCAATACATGCTCGAATCCGAGCCGGGCAAATTCTTTACTGTCTCTGTTTTCTTTGAGCACAATGCTCTTGCGTGCAACTCTTTTAGCTTCTTCGATAGATGCCATACTGATAGCTTCATCGTTCGCATTGCGTCTAAGATGAGAAATCGCTTGAGATTCCTCAATCGGACTGCGAAACATCGGATCAAAATAGACAACATCTACGCTTTGCGGTGCCAATTGCTGCAAATACGCGAGGTGATGTGTCTTTCTAACCGTGATGCGCCTCATAGCCTCGTTTAGCTCGGGAATTTCCGATTCATAAACGGCTAAACCTTCTTGTATCAGCATAGCTGGAATCTTTTCGCTTTCGAGTGCTGTGACGCTTCCTTGGGGGCCAACAGCAAAGGAGAACACGATAGAATCCGACGCTAAACCTGCTGTACAATCCAAGATATCATCGCCAAAAGCTGCACCAGAAGCCTCAATTAATAAATCGACTTCGCCTCGCTGCATACGTTTGACTCGAACGAGGGCCATACTGGGATGAAAAAAGTATGCAGGTTGGTCTTCTCCATAGTACCTGATCTCATCTCTGGTCACAAGCAGAAGGGAATCATCCTTATAATTATTCCTAAGATGTTCCAAAGAATACTTCCTTCGGGATACGACTCGGCCATCATACGCAGCAGCCAATCGCACGGCTTTGTCCAATAAATCACTGGACGGATTATACGAAGTTGTCACTAGCACAGGTTTACATCACTCTCTTAAACATTTTTTCCAGTTCATAAGTCGTAAAGCTGACGACAATCGGTCGTCCATGCGGGCAAGTGTAAGGATTACGGCAGCCTGCTAGCCGATCGATCAGCGTTTCCATCTCAAGAACACTTAGTCCTTGATTGGCTTTGATCGATGCTTTGCAAGAACACATAATAGCCGCCTTTTCTCTGAGTTTGGCGATGTCTACAGCTTTTTTCTCGCTGAGAACCCACTCACACATTTCCTCGACGATCCCCTTCTCTTCTCCTGATGGAAACCAGTGAGGATGCGCACGGACCAGAAACGTATTCCCTCCGAAAGCCTCCATATACACCCCTGCTTGCTCAAAAAGCGACAGCTTCTCGGCAATAATACCTGCTTCAGACGGTGTAAACTCTAAAGTAATAGGAACGAGTAATTCTTGGCTTGCCTCAGCAGGATTGCCAAAACGCTCGTAATAATATTCATAATTAATTCGTTCATGCGCAGCATGCTGATCAATCAGGAACAAGCCTTCTTCGTTTTGGGCGACCAAATAAGTGCCGTGCATTTGACCGATCGGGTCCAATCTTGGAAAAGCGGGAAGCGCTGGAGCCTCGCCTTCCTGTTTGGAAGGCAGTAGGTCCATGAACGCTTCGTTCGTCCGGCGCTGCTGCTGAATGGACGTACTTCTGGGATTACTCCCAGCAGCAGACGAGTAGCTGTTGTTTGATGGTGATGTCGGACGGCTCGAATATGAAGCTCCGGAAGTTACAGAAGCTGTGGAAGCTGTGGAGCTTCTCAGTGGCTCTACGATTGGTGGCCGGGAAGTTGACACCGATTCTGGTCGGTACGCTGTACCGGCCTCCTTCACTTGCGGCAAAACCATGCTGTCCGAATCCACGGATACACGTTGTATCGTAGAATCAAGAAGCGGTGTAGGTATCTCAGAAGAAGCTGCCGGCGTGGAAGAGCTTGATCCAGTTGTCGGCTCAACCGTCCTAGTAAGATCCAGCTGTTCCTGTACGTATGCGCCCTTAGGTGCGGCTGGCTTCATCCCTTGCGGAATCAGCACCTGCCTTCCAAATAGCCGTTTCACTTCGGCTTCGATTAAAGCGGTTAGTTCCGCTTCTTTACTAAAGCGGACCTCGAGCTTAGATGGATGTACATTCACATCCACTAAGGCAGGATCCATCCCGATGTGAAGCACAGCCACCGGATAACGGTTGATCGGCAGCAGGGTATGATATCCCTGCAGCAGCGCTTGATTCAGCGCGAAGTTGCGCACGTAACGACCATTCACAATGGTCGAGATGCCGCCACGATTCGCGCGGGTCATTTCGGGCTTCGCCACGAAGCCCGTGATGGTATAATCCAAGCTTTCCACTTGGAGAGGAAGCATTTGCTTGCCGATTGCTGTGCCGTAGATGCCTGCGATGACCTGAAGCAAGTCTCCATTGCCCAACGTTTGCAGCAGGAGATTGCTGTTATGTTTCAACGAAAAGGCGATACCAGGGTGAGCCAGCGCTAATCTATACAAATAATCTGAGATATGGCCAAGCTCGGTTTGGATCGTTTTCATATATTTCAACCGTGCCGGTGTGTTGTAAAATAATTCCCTCACCGACACTTCAGTCCCGCGTGAAGCAGCTGTTTCTTCGACACTGCGAATCGTGCCGCCCTCAATGGAAATTTTCCGCCCCAGTCCATCATTCGTAGAGCTAGTCACACACTCAAGCCTAGACACGGACGCTATACTCGGCAAAGCCTCTCCGCGGAAGCCTAATGTTCGTATCGAGAATAAGTCTTTGCTTGTCGCGATTTTACTCGTCGCATGACGCTGAAAGGCTAATTCACAATCTTCCAAAGCCATACCGGAGCCGTTATCGGACACCCGAATCAGCTGAAGACCGCCCTCTTCAATCGTCACATCAATCCGAGTACTGCCGGCGTCCACCGAGTTCTCGACGAGTTCTTTCACCACAGAAGAAGGTCGTTCAACTACTTCCCCTGCGGCGATTTGGTTCGCAATATGTTCGCTTAAGAGTTGGATTTTACCCATAATTCTTAGTTCCCCTTTACAGCGCGGAAGGAAACATTCTCCCCTTGATCCTTCACTTGCAGCTGCGGAAAATAATCATCGAAAAGATCAACATTGACGTAGCTAGTCCCGTTTTCAATGATTAGCTTGTCTGCCTGGGCAGGAATGGCATGCGTTCCTTTATTATCGGAAATATCGACTGTACGCGTCGTCTCGTTCCATGTAATTGTAGCTCCAATAAGTGCCGCCAGGCCGCGTGTTGATGCATATAATTTGCCATTTTCACGGAAATTACCGAATCCGCTTCCTATTTCCACGCCGTTATAAGTCACACTGTGCTTGGAAATCTCAACGTTAATATCTGTAATCCCCACTGTCTGTAAAGCTGTAATTAATTGAGCAGAAGCTCCGTCCACTTTGATGTCCGGAGTGATTCCGACTTTGTTCACTTTACGCTTATTCGGCGTTAAGTACTCTTCAACGGTCACTTTCAGCGCACTATTGTTATCCAATTGATAAAGCTGTTGTACACTACCTTTGCCATACGTTTGCATGCCGATCACTTTAGCAACATTGTAGTCTTGCAGAGCGCCTGACAGCACTTCCGAAGCGCTTGCGCTATACTCATTGGCTAAAATGTAAACAGGAATGGACAATTCCGTTCCGCCCGTGATCAACACCGGATCATCCACGCCATTGCGGTCTCTAGTATGAATCAGAACGCCTTCTTTAACAAAATGCTTGGCAATGTTCTGAGCCGTATCCACAAGACCTCCTGGATTATTACGAACATCTAGAATCAAAGATTTCAAACCTTTTGCCTGCAGATCCGTAAGCTGTTTACCAAAATCCTCGTCCGCATCGCTGGAAAAATCCGTAATTTGAATGTAACCAACACCATTCGTGAAGCTCTTGCTATACACTTCAGGTACATTAATCCCTTTACGAGTAATCTCAACGGTTAATTCTTTGTCAGCGCGTTGTACGGTAACTTTAACTTTCGTCCCTGCTACACCAACGATTTTGTTTCTGACTTCATCGATAGACGTTATAGAAGCTGGGACGCCATCCACCGCGCGGACATAGTCATCACGCTGCAAGCCGGCTGATTCAGCTGATGAACCTGCAAAAACCTCGGATAAATACACACCTTTGTCATCAATCCCGATTCGAGCACCCATGCCGACGTAATTATTTTCTAAGGAGCTGGAGAACTGACCATATTCTTCTTGGCTGAAAAATACCGTATATGGATCTTTCAGACCTTCTACCATTTGCTTGATGCTTTGATTAGCTAGCGCTTCTTCTGTTACACCACTTACATGGAGCTTCCCAATGATTTCTCTGACTTGCTGTGTTTGTAAATCTTCTTGTGCCAACGCATTTAAGGGCAGAACCGTCATAAGAGCCGACGCCAGTGCTAGTGTAACCTTCATTGTTTTCATGCTTGGTTGTTTCATGCGCGTCTCTCCTCGAATATATGATTAGGCTGAAATGTTGTAAAAATGAACTGCGAAACCATAAAAACTTACATCAACAAGCTTATTGCAGCTTTTGTTTCCATTCGTATACTAAATTGAGCGCCTGCAGCGGCGTCATATTGATTAAATCGATCCCTTTCAGCTGGTCGAGCACCAGCTGAGATTTGCTGTCCGGCTGCTTCTTCTTGACAGCCGTGTTTGCCGTGCTGTCTTCCTCGAAGAGGGACAGCTGCTGGATGGGAGCTGCCGCCTGCGGGACGGCAGCCGTCGTTGCGGCGATCTGCGCAGCGCCCGCCGCCCGCTCTTCAAACCCATTCAGCAGCTCATAGGAGCGCTGAATGATGTCTTCGGGCAGCCCCGCGATTTCGGCACAGTAGATGCCGTAACTCGTACTCGCTGCCCCGGGAATGAGCTTGCGCAGGAAGGTCACCTGCCTGCCGCTCTCTTTCACAGCCATGCAGTGATTACGCAGATGCCCAAGGCTTTCTTCCAGATGCGCAAGCTCGTGGAAATGCGTCGAAACGAGCGTCTTGCAGCCGATCCGGTCATGCAGGAACTCGATGACCGCTTGCGCGATCGCCATCCCTTCCCCGGTCGAGGTGCCTCGGCCAAGCTCATCGATGATGACGAGGCTCTTGCTCGTCGCCTTCTCGGTCATCACTTGGATGTCCATCATCTCGACCATGAACGTACTCTGACCGCCGATCAGATCATCGGCAGCGCCGATCCGCGTGAAGATTCGGTCGGTGACCGGAATGCGCGCAGATCTGGCAGGTACGAAACAGCCGATCTGCGCCATCAGGCAGATCACGGCGACCTGCCGCATATAGGTACTCTTACCGGCCATGTTCGGTCCGGTAATAAGCAGAATGCGGCCCTCATCCAGCAGCAGGCTCGTTTCGTTCGCGATGAACGAGCCGTCTTGAATGACCGCCTCCACCACAGGATGGCGGCCTTCTTCAATCTCGAGATCGAAGCCTTCGCCGATCTCCGGCTTGCGGTAGTGATGCGCCGCGCTGACCGTGGCCAGCGACTGATACACGTCGGCGGTAGCGATCACTTCCGCCAACTTCTGTAATCTGGAGATATGCTCGGAGATCCGGTCGCGAAGCTCCGTAAACAGCTCATACTCAAGATCAACCATTTTATCCTGCGCTTCCAGAATAAGCGCTTCTTTCTCTTTGAGCTCCGGCGTTACGTAGCGCTCGGCATTCGCAAGCGTCTGCTTGCGTTCGTAGCGGCCTTCCTGCAGTGCGGACATGTTCGCTTTGGTGACTTCAATAAAGTAACCGAACACCTTGTTGTAGCCGATTTTGAGCGACTTGATGCCCGTTGCCTCCCGCTCCTGACGCTCGAGCTCCGCGATCCACTGTTTTCCGTTCTTACTTGCTTCCCGTAGTTGATCTAAGTATGGCTGGTAGCCTTCACGGATCATTCCGCCATCCCGAATGGATACAGGAGGCTCGTCCTCAATGGCGCTAGCAATCCACGACATCACATCTTCACAGGCATCCATATTTTCGACGAGTTTGCGAAGCGTTTCCGAACCGGAAGCTGCACATACTTCTTGAAGCAGCGGAACCTGCTGCAAAGAGTGCTTGAGAGCGATCATATCGCGAGCATTCGCATTCCCGTAGGAAATACGAGCAACTAAACGCTCCAAATCGTAGACTTCCTTCAACGCTTGCTTCACATCTTCTCTGATAATGAGCTGATTGTAGAGCAGATTGACAGCTTCCAGCCGCTCTTCGATGCGTGATACACTCATGAGCGGCTTTTCGATCCAACGGCGCAGCATCCGAGCGCCCATCGCTGTTACTGTTTTGTCGAGCAGCCAAAGCAAAGAACCTTTTTTCGCGCGTTCACGTACCGTTTCAACGAGTTCAAGATTTCTACGCGTAAAAGGATCCATCGTCATGAATTGATCGGGCTCATATACCCGGATATGCTTCACATGGGTCAATGCTCGTTTTTGCGTTTCTTTTAAATAAGCAAGCAGCAAAGCAACGCCTTGACGGTTCAAAGCGGATAAAGTAGGCAGTGCGGCATCCTCAGCAAAATGCTCATCCAGCAGCTTTTCATCCACTTGCGTCCATTCCGTTAGCACCGTACTGCGTCCCCAAGTGAGGCCTGTTTCCCGAATTGTCGTTAATAAACCATTATCCGTAATAATCTCCGAAGGGTTGTACACATTGAGTTCATCAACGACGAGTTCCCATGAATTAGAAAGCCGTGTTGTATATAACTCCCCCGTTGAAATATCGCATGCCGTAAAAGCATAACCGTGTTCCTGACTCACTAGGGAAACGATGTAATTGTTGCTCGATTCGCCTAGCAGCTTGCTATCCATAACGGTCCCCGGCGTAACGATACGAACAATCTCACGCCGCACGACACCTTTCGCTTCTGCAGGGTCTTCAACTTGCTCGCATATGGCGACTTTATACCCTTTCTCGATTAACCGAGACATATAATTGTCCGCAGCGTGATGAGGGACACCACACATTGGAATTTTCTCGTCGCCGCCGCCTTCTCTACCTGTTAACGTAATTTCCAACTCTCGTGAAGCATTGATCGCATCATCAAAAAACATTTCATAGAAATCACCCAGACGAAAAAACAAAAAAGCATCCGGGACTTGCGCCTTCACGGCCAAGTATTGCTGAATCATCGGCGTATATTGGGCCACCTTGCGTTCCTCCAACCAATCACTATATTCATTGTCAAAATCTATGAAACTACCAAACTTTATTTTCATATGTGTGCAAAAAAGAATGTCAGAGGACGAGCCTCTACAGACTGTTATTCAATAACTTTTCCCAATGAACCCCTGGAATAAGAGCCCCTAAAGACTGCTATCCATCCACTTTTATTGCTTTTAGCGAAAATAGAAGCTTCTAAAGACTCTTATCTTATCAGATACGCTTCATTTTCCAATGATTTCTCGAAATAAGAGCCTCTAAAGTCTGCTATCCATCAACCAGCAACGCTTTTATGTAAAATAGCAGCTTATGAAGGCTCTTATCCAACTGTAAATGCACCATCCAAATATGAATCCCCATGCACAGATTAAAACCATTTCAAATCTCTTATAGATACACTATTATAACATGATTTGTTCTTCAAAAGCTTCTTTACGATGGTAGGGTGCAATTTTCCAAGCTTTGCGAAAATCAGCTCTTTCGTTCCATGGCTCCATTGACATAATTCTTGCTCGGAGACGTTCCAGAACGGCAGCGAATACGTCATAGCCCTTCAGCTGTTCAAGATCCTGCCAAAGCTTCGCAACTGTGGCTTGAAGCCGCTGCTTATCCCCACGATAGTAGGCCGCTTGAATCTCCGGATCCTGCAAGGGCTGCCGAGGCAGCAGCCAGTAGTTATCAACAATAAGCGAGGCTAGCGCGAACACACCGCGCGTGATATCGGGCGAATGCAGCCAGCTTGGCAGAGTACGGTACTCGAAGCCACCATGCGACTTCTTGCGGAAGTCGCCAAGGAAGCCGTACCGAGGGCGGCGCTCTCGCGTCGTGTCGCCCTCGATCAAGATCAAAGGCAGCGCGAGGTAGTTATCGAGCGCGCGCAATAAATGCCCATTCAGCCAGCAGCGGCTGAAGTGGATATGTCCGCCGAGGGGGTAGCCCCCCACCGGCATGCCGCCCGAGAGCCACGAGAGGCTCTCGTCGTCGATCTTCCGCGCGGCGAGCTGCATCGTAGATCGCAGGTTCCTCGCCAGCTCGCGCGGGTCTATGCTTGGCTGCGGGCGCAGCTCCGCCAGCGGCAAGATCAGGCGATGTCCGCTGAGCACGACGGCATCGCAGCCGACTTCGCCGTCCCGCGTCAGGAAGCGGTCGGCGAAGACGACCTTGCCCTGCGGGCTGAGCAGCAGGAACTCAGGGTCGCTGCCGAGCATCGCCCGTTCCTTGCGCCGCAGCTCCTTCGCGATAGCGATCTCATAGCGATCAATCGCCTGCGCGAACAACTGGGCCAGCTTCCCGTTCAGCTTAGGAACGGGATCCACATCCAATACCAAGGTGTGCCCGCTAGGCAATACACCTATGGTGACAAGGCCATAGTCTAGGCCGAGCGCATAGACAGCTTTTAGAGACTCACGGCTAGCCCTTCGGACATGAAAATTGGCACGATCTGGTGTAACTTCTATGTAAACCGAACTGGCATTTAATTGTCTTTGATCATAGAGAGCTTTCTCCGACAACAGAAGTGTCTCCTTCTTCTCATAAACAGCCAATGTCTGTAAATGAAATACAGCTACCTTATATTTATGTGTGAATGCTAATCGCTCATCCTTGGCACTTCGGCCATTCTGCCAAGCTACCGTCTTAATGCCGTGCAAATGAAGCAGTTCTTCCCGTTTCGAACGTATCTGAGCTCTAAGAATCGCCCTGATTGGCTGCAGCGCCGGCTTCAGCGGCCACTCATCATGAGCAGTTCCCCAATGGATGATGACCTGACCTCGCCAATCGGCCGGCAGCCTTGAACCACTGGGTATGCGAATGAGATCCGCTAGCTCCAGCGCTTCTTTTTCCTGTGCGTGCAGTAAGAATGTTTCCATCCATTTTGCCCCTTCTCCGTTCTCATTCCATCCTCACAGTCCGTGCATCTGGTTGAAATGCCCATTTATTGAAATAAAACAAAAAAGAGGGCAAATGCCCTCTGCCGAACCTCTTTCACCCGCATACACTGGTGTATAAGATTCCTTAATCCAAATCATCCTCAAGCAGATCGGCGTCCAGATCCTCGAAATCTCCATCGCCGTTGTCATCGAAATCTACATGCTTGTCGTCGAAGTCACTGGGGCCGTAGGGGCTAACAATGACGAAGACTTTCGTTTCAGCGACCAACTCAACTTGGAACTCCCGTTCCACCCGAATGACTACGCTGTCGCCGCTAGAAGAGATACTTGCTTCCACACAGTTCGGCTCTTGCGTTGCGACAGCAGATACTTCAGCAGTTGTTGGCCTATGTTTTTTGTCCAGATAACTTAGCCCAACAATTTCTACATAAGAAACGGTTTCTTTTGCTACATCTGTTTTGGTGTTACGATCGTAAGAATACCAGATGTTGATATCATAAGTACCAACTACCTCTACGCCCTCTCCAGATTGGATCGACTCGAATTGGTTATTAATAATCCAAGCGCCCAATATACTGGTCGGAGAAAAGGGCGGAGTCACGGTATGACTTACATGCGAAAATTTGCGACCTTTACCGCAGACAGCTTTTGTAATGATCTCTCTGCTTTGCAAATCTTTATCTAATGACATCCTTTCAACCTCCTCCATACAATCATTCATTACAAGTGTATGCAGGACAGCAGTCTAGAGTGACAATTATTTTATATTATTTTTACGATATAAAAATACTCATATCTTTAAGAGTCAACCCGCCTCTGGGCGCTGTTTTTTTTGCTTTTTGGCTATAGATAAATATTGCATAAGCTCCCTGTTAAGCTGTAAAATGGCAGATCGCACCTCGAATTCTTCCCGGCTTTCCGGCAAAGGCAGCTGTTTATAACGAGCATCCAGAACTTGCAATTCTTTCTCCGCTTCACCAGTATAGTAGTCTTCCTTAACGGTTTGACTAATATCTTCAAGAATCGCTGCCACCCACTCCCCCTGCGGCAAAGTTTGATACACTTGGGCAACCAGATCGATCATTCGGTGGATCGACTCCAACTGCTCCTCCCTCATAAAGAAATATACCTGCAAGTAGGGGTCTCCTCCGAAAATGAGTGTATTCTCCATCGTACGTTTAGCTAGCCCTGCCCCTTGATCAATCTCTTCACTAACTTCCAAAAGCTCCTTGCCATCCCACACAACTGTATTATCTCTCAAATGCTTAGCCATGTTTACGAAAATATCCGAAAATAGCGCCTCGATTCTTTGCTTATGTCCCTCGATCGCTTTATCCGTCTTAGGCATATAGGCGATATTGATGAGTGTCGCTGTACCCAATCCTATGAGCAGAAGATACATTTCATTCAGAACCGCCATCCATCCAGCAGTTTCATAGGCGAAAAGATGCAGCATAACAACTGCCCCGGTCACCGCCCCCTCCGTAATCCGCAGCCTATGCAGGACGGGAAACACGACGAGGATGAATATACTGACAACCCACACATGGAACCCCAATACCATAAAAAGAAGAGAGCCTGCGAGAAGCGCGAGCATGGAAGCTAATATCCGATGAAATGCGCTTTGAATCCCTTTTTTCTTCGTCACTTCTATACCTAGAATAGCAAGAAGTCCCGCTGCCGCAGGCGTTTTTATCCCGAATACGTGCGCTAGATACATCGCTATTACGACCGCTAGCGCTGTTTTGAGCACACGAAAGCCCATAGCTTTTTCACCTCGTTATTGGTTTTAACTATGGGCTCATTATTTCATTTTGGGCAAACTGTGGCAAGACTTATCTATGTTTTGTCATTCTTTTTTCCAAATTGGACACAATTTGATACATAACTGTAGCCACAATCGCAATGACGAACAATGTAGAGATAACCAGTGTAAAATTAAACACTTGAAAACCGTATATAATCAAATAACCAAGACCCATTTGCGATACGAGAAATTCGCCTACGATCACACCGATCCATGCCAGACCTACATTTACTTTCAAAGTCGAGACGATGGCTGGGAATGAAGCGGGTAGAATAGCTTTTAAGAACACTTTTCGCTGATTACCCCCAAATAAAGTGACGACCTTCACATAGTTGTTATCCACCTCTTTGAAGCTCCCATAGACGACTAGGGTTGTGATAATAACAGTTATCGAAAGTGTAGTCGCAATAATCGAGAGCAAGCCTGGTCCCAAACCAACGATAAATAACGGTCCAAGGGCTACTTTAGGCATACTATTCAGCACGACAATATAGGGATCAAGCACACGGGAGAGAAACGGCGACCACCAAATCACAACCGCTAATGCCGTACCGAACAAAGTGCCTAACACAAAGCCGATAATGGTTTCGACGACCGTTACGCCCACATGCGGAAGGAGGCTGCCATCAAGGAGTTTATCCCAGAGCAGCTTAAAAACTTTCGTTGGATAACTAAAAAGCAGCACATCGATCCACTTCAGACGGGCCGCCATTTCCCAGAAGATAAAAAATAAGAGCAGGATGGCTAGTTGAACAAGTCTTACATACTTCGTTTTCTTTTTCCTTTCAGCCAAAAATTGCTGATGAACTTGCTGTGTAAGCGTATCGTCCGCATTTTCGTTGAGACGCGCCTGCTGCTGACCATCACTCATGATGCACGCCCCCAAACTCCTGCCATATCAATCGAAAAAGCACATGGAAATCGGGCAATTCCCGCGCTGCGAAAGGCACGGAGGACCGAATTTCCTGCGGAATTATAAATTCTTTGCGAATTCGTCCCGGATTAGGATCCAGCACAATAATACGATCACTCATCGCTATTGCCTCAGAGATATCATGTGTCACAAGGAGTGCTGTCTTCTTCTTCGCACGAAGAGTCTCTACAACCAAATCCTCCAACTGAAGCTTGGTTTGATAATCGAGCGCGGAGAACGGTTCATCCAGCAGAAGCAGTTCAGGCTCAGTGGCTAATGTTCGTACTAACGCGACTCTCTGACGCATGCCCCCGGATAGCTGAGCGGGATAATAATCTTTGAAGCCGAGCAGCCCCATCTCATCCAATAAATGAAGCACTTCCTGTTTCTTTTCTTTGGTTAACGTTCCTGTAATTTCTAAACCCATACAAGCATTGTCTTCGATCGACCGCCATGGGAATAAATAATCCTGCTGAAGCATATACCCCACCCTTGTCGATGGACCGTCTACGTTCCCTCCCGCAACAGTCACCGTACCCACTGTCGGACGAATGAGCCCGGCAATGATCGACAAGAGAGTTGTCTTCCCACAGCCACTTGGACCGATCAGACTAACGAATTCACCCCGCTGGATAGCAAAATTGATCTGCTCTACAGCAAGTGTAGCTCGTTCCTCGGTCACATAAACTTGTGTTACGTCCTTTACAGTCACAGCTGTATCCATGTTCGTACCCCCCTCTTGTTCGATTCATCGACATGCCTAATGCTGAATACTACGGTTTTACGTTCGATTTCGCTTTCTCTGCAAAGCTATTGTTCACTAGCTTTTTCCAAGCTACCTTTTCTTTCAACTCACCTGCGGAAGTCATCACATCTAGCAAATTGTTCCATTCTTGTTCATCAACAATGCCGTCCGTCGCGAATGATCCTTGATCCTTATAGCGTTTAACAACACTTTTTACAATTTCTACATCGATATCTTTAAAATAAGGCAGAACCGCATTCGTGATTTCATCCACACTTTTCGCGGCAACCCAAAGCTGAGCGCGTTGTACCGCATTGGTGAACTTCTGAACCGTTCCTGCATTTGATTTCAAGAAGCTTTGTTTGGTCATAAATACCGTGTAAGGCAGGTGTCCGCTCTCCACACCGAAGGAAGCCATAACGTAGCCCTTGCCTTCTTTTTCAATAATGGAAGCTTGCGGTTCGAAGAGCTGTACATATTCCCCTGTTCCCGATGCATACGCGGACGCGATATTAGCAAATTCAATATTTTGAATGAGCTGGAGATCCTTTTGAGGATTAATGTTGTGCTTCTTCAATGTGAATTCGCCAGCCATCTGAGGCATGCCGCCTTTACGTTGACCGAGGAAAACAGAGCCTTTGAGCGAGTTCCAGTCGAACTTATCCACTTTCTTCCTAGCAACCAGGAAGGTCCCGTCTGTTTGGGTTAGCTGCGCAAAATTAATAACCGGATCATCCGAGCCTTGTTGTGATACGTAGATCGAAGTTTCCGATCCAACTAAAGCTACATCAATAGCGTTTGACAGTAAGGCTGTCATCGTTTTGTCGCCGCCTGGTGTGGTGGTCAATTCAACATCAAGCCCTTCATCCTTGAAAAACCCTTGCGATAAAGCCACATACTGCGGTGCATAAAAGATGGATCGCGTGACTTCACCAATACGCACCTTTGTTGTTTCTTCGCTTTTCGTTCCGCACGCCGAAACGATTAAACTGAGCAGTAGGACGGCGGATAATGTGAATCCCCATCTTTTCCGATTGTTCATGGACGTCCCTCCGATAAAAGTAGTAATGTATCCTATGCAGGAGCCCAGAAGTCGGTTAATATTGTTTTCTGAAAATATGGAGGGTAGAAGATCAAGTGCCGTATCCTGCCATATTTGATCACTCAAGCAATGTTGTATAATGGAGTCAATTTCATAATAAAAGTCCGATTTTTCTAAGTATGGTTTCGGAAGAAATGCAGTTGGATAAGAGCCTTTAGAGACTGCTATTACTTCATTTCCAGCGTATTTTGTAAAAATAGGAGTCCCTAGAGACTCTTAACCTTCAAGTGAAGTGTAGATTCGGTAGAAAAGCAATCGGATAAGAGCCTATCGGATAAGACTTCATTTCCAGCGTATTTTGTAAAAATAGGAGTCCCTAGAGACTCTTAACCTTCAAGTGAAGTGTAGATTCGGTAGAAAAGCAATCGGATAAGAGCCTTTAGAGACTGCTATTTCTTCATTTTCACCGTATTTTGTAAAAATAGGAGTCCCTAGAGACTCTTAACGTTTAAGTGAAGTGTAGTTTCGGTAGTTACAGAATTCAGAAAGGGATTTATCCGTTTTAGTTAAACGGAGAATAACATGATATCTTGGMACCTAATGGATGCCTTGGGTAGGTGACTGTTTTTGAATGCGCTATAAGTCCTTATGTAGCAAGAGGTTTGAATTATGAAATTGACTCTAATGTGCAACTTTAGCCAAGCAAAACAGCTTAATTCCTACGAATGATGTAAAAAATACAACAATTTCTTTCAAAAGGATCCACTTGGAAAGAATACGGCTTGAATTGTTGCAGAAAATGCAACAATTCCTGCTTCGTGAGAAGAAACCGGTGCGAATTGTTGTATGTTATATAACTTCCCGGTATAAACTGGAACTAAATGATCATGTACACTTCCTAATTTGAAGCTGCCCCCTCAAACCCACCCCAGATAAGAAACTACTTCGTTCTTCAGGATATTACTTTTCACTTGTTACACTTCTCTCAATTTCATTATAAAACCTATCCGGATAAGAGAAAATCCATATTTATCTAATTATTGGCAAAAAAAACAGCAGCCCAAGGCAATATTCCTGCCTCAAGATGCTGCTTTAATCACTTTAAATACCGTAAACCGTTTGGTACTTCTCTTCCAAGTATTGGACAAGATAGTCGGGATTCAAATCTTCACCAGTCACTTGGCGAATGATTTCATTCGGCGTCAAAAGCTTGCCATGCTGGTAAACTTTATCTGTTAGCCATTCCTTGATCGGTACCAGATTGCCTTCGGCAATCAAGCTGTCGAAATTCGGGAGCTCTTTGCGAAGGGTATGCGTAAATTGCGCCGCGTACATATTACCGAGTGCATAGGACGGAAAATAACCAAATGCGCCACCAGACCAGTGGACATCCTGCAGTACACCCTCGCCGTCATTCGCTGGAACCACGCCCAAATACTCTTCGTATTTGGTATTCCAAGCTTTAGGCAAATCAGCTACGGCAATCGTACCGTTGAATAACCCTTTTTCCAGCTCATAGCGAATCATAATATGTAAGTTGTAAGTCAATTCATCAGCTTCTATACGAATTAATGACGGCTCGATATGGTTTATAGCACGATAGAAGGAATCCACATCTACATCATCAATTTGTCCGCTGAACGTCGTTTGCAGCTCGCCATAGTAGCGATCCCAGAATGCTTTACTGCGTCCGATCACATTTTCCCAGAAGCGGGACTGTGACTCGTGAATACCCATCGATGTCCCCGTGCACAGATTCGTACCAACTAAATCTTTGGAAATGTTTTGCTCATACAGCGCATGTCCACCCTCATGAATTGTTCCAAACAAAGCGGATGTGATATCATTCGGCAAATAGCGTGTTGTGATCCGAACATCGCCTGGGTTCAGTGCTGTTGCGAATGGATGCACCGTTTCATCTAATCGGCCCGCTTCAAAGTCATACTGCATTTGCTTCAAAATGGAAAGTGAGAACTTCTTCTGCTTGCTAATTTCAAATTGTTGATCCAAAAAGGATCGACTAGGCTGATTGGCTGAAGCTTGAATACGCTGAAGTAAGGGAACCGCTTTTTCACGCAGCGCACCGAAAACTTCGTCTAATTTCTCAACTGTCATTCCCGGTTCATACATATCCAGTAAGGTGTTGTATTTATTGCCTTCGTAGCCCCACAGCTCAATAAATTCTTGAGTAGTAGCAACGATTTTCTCCAGATATGGCTGGAACGAAGCCCAATCGGAGTTATGCTTCGCATCTTCCCAAGCGGATTCTGCTTGCGAGGTAAGGACGACATAGGCTTGATATTTCTCGGCCGGTATTTTTTTACTGCGATCATATTCTTTTTTACATTCTACGACCATTTTTTTGGAAATGGCATCTAGCTTCTCTAATTCAGAAGGCTGCATGAAAAAGTCCAAATAACTTCCCATCTCATCGGATGTAGACATACGGAAAACTTCGGTGGACAGCTCTCCGACGACTTCAGAACGAGTTTCTATTCCTTTTTTTGGAGCGCCGGTACGCATATCCCAATAAATTAAGGCGATGGCCTCCTCGTACTGCTTCATTTTGCGGACATAGGCCTTGAAAGATTCCAGCTTTGCTGGGGCTGCTTGCACACTCATGCTCTAATCTCCTCCCAAAAGTTTCTTATTTTATCATACTTCGTCCCCTACTCAGAATCAAATTTATGCTGGGGTATGATAGAATAATGACAAGCTTAGGTAAGAAACCTAACTGTGCAAACACTTGAAGGAGATGACTCTTATGAAAATCACGTTTACCGATACAGCTATTCATAGATTGACACCATTTACTTCTGACCAGAATGAAGCTATCTTAAAGCTAGTTTTTGATACAGAAGACTGCGGCTGTTCCGTAAACGGAGTGCCTACCCTTTGGCTGGTTTCCCAAGCAAATGATGATGATCTTACCGCTGAAACCGAGACTTTCAAGCTCATTTATAAAGCTAAGGATGAAATCTTTTTTGAAGAAAACATGAAAATCGACTACCATGAAGGAAATAAATCCTATATACTTAAGAGTAATAATCAAATTTATAATGCGGGTATGAGCTTAGTCGACAAAAGATAAAGCTGCGAAGAATATAGACAAGCAGCACATCAACTTACCTGGAGGGAAACCATGTCTTTGATTAACGAAATCTTGAACTATAATAAGGAATTTGTAGAAACGAAGCAGTATCAAGAGTTTCTGACTACGAAATTCCCAGACAAACGGATGGTCGTTCTTACCTGTATGGATACGCGGCTGGTCGAACTGCTGCCCAAAGCCATGAATCTTCAAAATGGTGACGCCAAAATCATTAAGAATGCCGGAGCGATTGTCTCACATCCCTTCGGGAGTGTTATGCGGAGTATTATCGTCGCTGTCTACCAGTTGGAAGCGGATGAAATATTCGTTATTGGACATTACGATTGCGGTATGACGGGATTAAACTCAGAGAGTGTGATTGAGAAAGCGAAAAACAGAGGCATCTCCGATGATGTCATTGAGACACTGGGACATTCAGGCATCGACTTGTCTCGCTGGTTAACAGGCTTTAATCATGTGCGCGAAGGCATTGAGAAAAGCGTTAACATCATTCGAAATCATCCCTTGCTTCCAAAAAATTTACCGGTTCACGGCCTCATCATGGATCCCGAGTCAGGTCGACTCGATTTGCTTGAAGCTGGTTATGAAGCAAATGGTTCCGTATCTCAAAAAGTGGAATGAGCTAGCCTAAAAATATACAAATAAGAAGCCTTTCAATCCACTTTAACGTGGAGTTGAAGGCTTCTTTTTCTATGGCTTCTAGCCTTGTGCCAACACACACACACACACACACCAACTTCTACGTAAATCAATGTCAAGATAACCCTGGACATTAGCCAGGTCCTTCGTTTAACAGCCCCTCCCAACTACTGCGTGCAACTTGTAACGATGTAAAACATCGTTACAAGTTGCACGCAGCGTGGGAACCAGCACTGTTTTCATCTGCAACTCTGAATATCAACGTTACAGCGCGAGACAGCCACGGCTGAGACATCTGCAACGATGTAAAACATCGTTACAAGTACCATGCAGCGCGGGAGCCAGCACTGTTTTCATCTCAACGCTGAAAATCATCGTTGCAGCGCGAGACAGCCACGGCTGAGACATCTGCAACGATGTAAAACATCGTTACAAGTTGCACGCGGCGCGGGAGCCAGCACTGTTTTCATCTGCAACGATGTAAATCTTCGTTTCAGCGCGAGACAGCCTCGGCTGAGACATCTGTAACGATGTAAAACACACTAAGCATGCATCAAACCTAACATCGTAGAATAGTTTAATTGCGATCAAAGGTTATCCACAAAAAATAACATATTATTACATAACATATTATTAC